>NZ_AFWT01000013.1 GCF_000224065.1 Thiorhodococcus drewsii AZ1 | reverse complement strand
CGCTCAGTCGGTAGTCGTTCATGCGCTGGAGATTACCATGGTGAGCAGACGGTTAACGAGGGAGCCTGAGCCGAAAATTCGTATGAGACGGGTATAATTCCACCCTGACCGACAACAGCGGTAACACGACTCTCATCACCAACCTGCCAGCGGGGGCTGCGTCCGGATCCATCGACTTCCTGCTCGGAAAGGTCGGGTCTTATTTGCTTCAGCTAGAGCTCTCGGCGATGCAGCGTGAAGGCCGAGGAGAGATCGTCTCTAGTCCCAGGGTCATCACCTCGGACCAGCATCAGGCGACTATCAAGGTCGGCTCCGAGATTCCTTATCAGGAGAAGACCGGAGAGGGGAATACCTCTGTGTCATTCAAGGAGGCGGCGCTACAGCTGGATGTTACTCCCCATATCACGCCTGACGATCGCATTATGATGGATCTCAAAGTCAACAAAGATAATCCCGATTTCACCAACCTTGTGAACGGCGTGCCGCCAGTTGAGACGCGAGCGGTCGAGACGAACGTGCTGGTCGACAACGGTGAAACCGTGGTATTAGGCGGTGTCTACGAGCGTGAGAAGGCATTCAATAAGGAGCAAGTGCCTTGGCTGGGTGACATCCCTGTGCTTGGTCGTTTGTTCAAGACGGAAAGCCGTTCGGACAACAATTCGGAACTTCTGATCTTTGTGACACCGAAGATCCTAAAGAGCAATCTCGTTCAGCGTTGAGGTGTCTTACACCAACCAATGGCTATCGAGTCGGCCCCCATTCCGCTATGGTTGGCGCGATGGGGACACGGACGCATCGTGACGCCAGCCGGAGCTCGGATCGAGCCACGCGTTTCATCCGAGGTTCTAGCCTTCCAGAGCGGGCGTCTCTCGCCTGGTCTTCCTTTTCACGGCGCGCGCTCGGCGCGCGCGCCCTTGCTTGCATGCCAAAAATCTGGCATACCTTTCCGCTATGATGCGCGCACAGAACATTTTTATCGTCGGCCCCATGGGCGCCGGCAAGAGCACCGTTGGCCGGCAGCTGGCCGAAACCCTGTCCTATACCTTCAAGGACAGTGACCAGGAAATTCAGCGTCGTACCGGCGTCGATATTCCAACCATTTTCGAGTTCGAGGGCGAAACAGGTTTCCGGGCCCGCGAGAGGCAGGTCATCGAGGCCTTAGTGGCCGAGGAGCGGATCGTTCTAGCCACCGGTGGCGGTGCCATCCTGAACCCGGAGAATCGTCAGGATCTCTCGGCGAGGGGCGTCGTCATCTATCTGCACTGCAGTCCCGAGCAGCAATACTCCCGTACGGCACGCGATCGCAATCGCCCCCTGCTCGAAACGGAGGATCCGCTCGAACGGCTCCGCGAGATCATGGCGGAGCGGGAACCGCTCTATCGGCAAGTGGCCGATATGGTGGTCTCCACCGAAAAACGAGGCACCAGTTCGGTGGTTAAGGAAATCTGCCGACGACTCGAATCCGAAGAGATCTGAATCTTCAATCATGGCTCAAACACTGAACGTCGACCTCGGATTGCGCAGCTACCCGATCTATATCGGAAGCGGACTGATCGCAGATCCAGAATTTTATCGGCCGCACGTTCGGGGCGAGAGAGTGATGATCGTCACCAACGAGACGGTCGCTCCGATCTATTTGGACTCGGTGAAGGCGGCTCTGGCGGATTATCATATTTCCGAGGTCGTGCTTCCGGATGGAGAGCAATACAAGACACTGGAGGTCTGGAATCGGATCTTCGATGCACTGTTGCACGAGCGCTTCGCTCGGGATTGCACCCTGATCGCACTCGGTGGCGGTGTCGTCGGCGATATGACCGGATTCGCGGCAGCCTGCTATCAGCGCGGGGTGCCCTTCATCCAGGTTCCGACGACCCTGCTTGCACAGGTCGACTCCTCGGTCGGTGGAAAGACGGGGATCAATCATCCAGCCGGCAAGAACATGATCGGCGCCTTCCATCAGCCTCTGGCGGTGATTGCCGATACCGACACGCTGGAAACGCTCGCGCAGAAGGAGCTTTCGGCAGGACTTGCCGAGGTGCTGAAATACGGCTTCATTCGGGATCTCCCCTTCCTGGCCTGGATGGAATCCCACATGGCCGAACTTCTCGCCCGCGACCCGAGCGCCTTGGGACATGCGATCAAGCGATCCTGTGAGATCAAGGCCGCGATCGTCGCCGAGGACGAACTCGAATCGGGCCAGCGCGCGCTTCTCAATCTGGGCCACACCTTTGGTCACGCGATCGAGGCTGGAGCGGGTTATGGAACCTGGTTACATGGGGAGGCCGTCGCGGTAGGGACCTGTATGGCGGCCAACCTCTCACAGCGGCTCGGTTGGCTCGACGAAGGCGATGTGGAACGCGTGCGTCGACTCGTTTCCTCAGCCGGTCTGCCCACCGACCCGCCGGCCGATCTGTCGCCGGAGCGCTTCCTTGACCTCATGTCGGTGGATAAGAAGGTGCTCTCCGGGAAGATGCGCTTCGTTCTCCTAAAGGCCTTGGGCGATGCCATCGTGACCTCCTATGTCGAGCCGGACCTGCTCTACGCGACTTTGGCCGATCGCTGTCCTTGATGGATGCGATAGGCGCTCGATAATGTGACATTCCGCACTATCGTGGTGCGGTTTACCTTGTATTCCACCGACCTCTTCCGCTCTCTGAACCCTCAAAGACCCTTGTTTTTGCTGGCATGCTCAATGCAAAGGCGATATGATCGTGGGTTCGCGATTTCAACCCGGTCTGGTTGTCTCGTGATACGTCGATATGAACGACGATCTCCCGCCGGACTTCCGCGCTGGACGACCGGGCCGCTGAAGTCTGATCACACTGGATATCGGATGTCGATCACGGCTCGTTGCCGTCGACCCACCGCGATCCGGCCCAAAGATCACAGGATGGTGGTGTCCGTCCGAAACTGAACCATTCGGCTTTCCATGAGCGCCGGTGGACGCGTATTCGGCGAACGCCATACAGTCGAATTACTTACCTTAGGTATCAACGAGGTCAGCGATGAGCCTTCGTGCACTACCACCCGCACAGGGTCTCTATGACCCAGCCAATGAGCGTGACGCCTGTGGCGTCGGCTTCGTCTGTCACATCAAGAACAAGAAAAGCCACGCGATCGTTCAACAGGGGCTCGAAATCCTCGACCGATTGACCCATCGCGGTGCTGTCGGCGCCGATCCGAAGGCCGGAGATGGTGCTGGAATCTTGGTCCAGATCCCCGACGCCTTCTTCCGCGCCGTGGTCGATTTCGAATTGCCGCCCGTCGGTGCCTATGGTGTGGGCATGGTGTTTCTGCCCAAGGATGAGAGCGCTCGCGCCGGCATGGAGGAGACGGTCACCCGTCGCCTTGAGGAAGGCGGTCAGCGCGTACTCGGTTGGCGTGACGTCCCGGTGGACAATAGTTCACTCGGTGAGAGCGTGCTGCCGAGCGAGCCCGTGGTACGCCAGGTCTTCGTCGGTTTGGGCAATCACTGTTCCGATCAGGCGGCCTTCGAGCGGCGCCTGTTCGTCATCCGCAAGCGCATGGACAACGAGATCCGTAGCGCCGGATTCGACAAAACCGCCTATTACGTGGTTTCGCTGTCCTCGCGCACCATCAATTACAAAGGCATGCTGCTCGCCGATCAGGTCGGCAAGTACTACCTGGATCTCAGCGATGAACGTTTCGCCTCGGCCCTGGCCCTGGTGCATCAGCGTTTCTCCACCAACACCTTCCCGACCTGGGATCTGGCTCAGCCGTTCCGTATGATCTGCCACAACGGCGAGATCAACACCGTGCGCGGTAACGTCAACTGGATGGCCGCGCGTCGTCACACCATGCGCTCGGAGATCCTCGGCGACGACCTCGACAGCATCTGGCCGCTGATCCCCGAGGGTCAGTCCGACTCGGCCAGCTTCGACAATGCGCTCGAGCTGCTGGTGATGGGCGGCTACTCCCTCGCCCACGCCATGATGATCCTGATCCCCGAGGCCTGGTCCGGCAACAAGCAGATGGACGCCGAACGGCGCGCCTTCTACGAGTACCATGCCGCGCTGATGGAGCCCTGGGACGGTCCGGCCGCAGTCGCCTTCACCGACGGCCGTCAGATCGGCGCGACCCTGGACCGCAACGGTTTGCGCCCGGCACGCTATCTCGTCACCAACGATGACATGGTTATCATGGCCTCCGAGATGGGCGTCCTGGACATCGCCGAGGAGCGGATCGTCAAGAAATGGCGGCTGCAGCCCGGCAAGATGTTCCTGATCGATCTCGAACAGGGCCGCATCATCGACGACGGCGAACTCAAGGCCGAATTGGCCTCGGCGCAGCCGTACCGTGAATGGCTGTCCAAGACCCAGATCCATCTCGACGAGTTGCCGACCAACGTCGCCCCCATGGCGCCGGACGACGACACCTTGCTCGACGCGCAGCAGGCCTTCGGCTATAGCCAGGAAGACCTCAAGTTCCTGCTCACACCGATGGTCGCCACGGGTCAGGAGGCGATCGGATCGATGGGCGCGGACAATCCGCCTTCGGTGCTGTCGAGCCGCCCGAAGCATCTCTCGACCTATTTCAAGCAGAACTTCGCTCAGGTCACCAATCCGCCGATCGATCCGATCCGCGAAGAGCTGGTGATGTCGCTGGTGTCGCTCATCGGTCCGCGACCGAACCTGCTCGGTCTCAACGAAGCCGGTAAAAACTGGCGTCTTGAGGTCAACCAGCCGGTGCTGACCAACCAGGACCTGGAGCGGGTGCGTCACATCGAGGACAACAGCGGCGGTGCCTTCCGCACCACCTCGCTGCACATGGTCTACGCCTCGGGCGAGGGCGACGCGGGGATGTCCACCGCGCTCGAGCGTCTCTGCAAGGAGGCCGAGGATGCGGTGCTCGCGGGCTACAACATCCTCATCCTCTCCGACCGCAACACCAATCGCGATCACATTGCCATCCCCGCGCTGCTGGCGACCTCGGCGGTCCATCACCACCTGATCCGCCGTGGTTTGCGTACCAGTTCTGGCCTGGTGGTCGAGACGGGTGCTGCGCTTGAGGTGCATCACTTCGCCACACTTGCCGGCTATGGCGCGGAAGCGATCAACCCCTACCTGGCGTTCGATACCATCGAGTCGATGCTGCCGCTGTTCTCCGAGAAGCTGAGCTTCGAAGAGGCCCAATCGCGCTACATCAAGGCGGTCGGCAAGGGGCTGAAGAAGGTGATGTCGAAGATGGGCATCTCCACCTTCCAGTCCTACTGCGGCGCCCAGATCTTCGATGCGATCGGTCTCAACAGCGATTTCGTCGCCGAGTATTTCACCGGCACTCCGACCACGGTCGAGGGCGTGGGTCTGTCCGAGATCGCCAAGGAGGCGGTGCGCTGGCACAGCCAGGCATACGGCAACAACCAGATCTATCGCAAGCACCTCGACGTTGGTGGCGACTACGCCTTCCGGCTGCGCGGTGAGGATCACATCTGGACTCCGGAGACCATCGCCAAGCTGCAGCACGCCACACGTGCCAATGACGCCAAGACCTTCTCCGAGTTTTCGCGCCTGATCGACGAGCAGAGCGAGCATCTGCTGACCTTCCGTGGCTTGATGGATTTCCGTTTTGCCGCCGACCCGATCCCGCTGGATGAGGTCGAACCGGCCAAGGAGATCGTCAAGCGCTTCGCGACCGGTGCCATGTCCTTCGGCTCGATCAGCTACGAGGCGCACTCGACGCTCGCCAAGGCGATGAACGCCATCGGCGGCAAGTCGAACACCGGCGAGGGTGGCGAGGAGCCCGAGCGCTTCAATCCGCTACCCGACGGTTCGATGAACCCCGAGCGCTCGGCGATCAAGCAGGTCGCCTCGGGTCGCTTCGGCGTCACTGCCGAGTATCTGGTCAACGCCGACGACATCCAGATCAAGATCGCCCAGGGCGCCAAGCCCGGCGAAGGCGGTCAGTTGCCCGGCCACAAGGTCAATGCCCAGATCGCGCGGGTACGCCATTCGACACAGGGTGTCGGACTGATCTCGCCGCCGCCGCACCACGATATCTACTCGATCGAGGATCTGGCGCAGCTCATCCATGACCTGAAGAACGTCAATCCCAAGGCGCGCATTTCGGTCAAGCTGGTCTCCGAGGTTGGTGTCGGCACCGTGGCCGCAGGCGTGTCCAAGGCCCATGCCGATCACGTGACCGTTTCCGGCTATGACGGCGGTACCGGCGCGAGCCCGCTGACCTCGATCAAGCATGCCGGATCGCCCTGGGAGATCGGTCTCGCCGAGACCCATCAAACCCTGGTGCTCAACCGTTTGCGCTCGCGCATCGCGGTTCAGGTCGACGGTGGCATGCGTACCGGTCGCGACGTGGTCGTCGGTGCCTTGCTCGGCGCGGACGAATTCGGCTTCGCCACTGCGCCGCTGATCGTCGAGGGCTGTCTGATGATGCGCAAGTGTCATCTCAATACCTGTCCGGTCGGCGTCGCCACTCAGGATCCGGAACTGCGCAAGCGCTTCACCGGCAAGCCCGAGCACGTCATCAACTACTTCTTCTTCGTCGCCGAGGAAGTGCGTCAGCTGATGGCCAAGCTGGGCTTCCGTTCCCTGGACGAGATGATCGGCCGCTCCGACCGGCTCGAAATGCGTCGCGCGATCGAGCACTGGAAGGCGCAGGGGCTCGACTTCTCGCGTCTGCTCGCAACCCCCGAGGTCGGTCCCGAGGTCGCCATCCACCACTGCGAGACCCAGGATCACGGTCTCGATCGTGCGCTCGACCGCGACCTGATCCGCCAGGCCGAGCCAGCACTCGAGCGCGGCGAGTCCGTGCGTATCGAGACCCCCGTGAAGAACTTCAACCGTTCCGTCGGCGCCATGCTTTCTGGCCGGGTCGCCGAACGCTACGGTCATGCCGGTCTGCCCGACGATACCATTCACATCAAGGCCAAGGGCACCGCAGGTCAGTCCTTCGGTGCCTGGGTTGCCCGTGGCGTTACCATCGAGCTTGAGGGCGAGGGTAACGACTATGTGGGCAAAGGCCTTTCGGGCGGTCGTCTCATTATCTATCCGCCGGCCGAATCGGCCATCGGCAATGCCGAGGAAAACATCATCGTCGGCAACACCGTGCTCTACGGTGCCATCGGTGGCGAGAGTTTCTTCCGCGGCGTCGCCGGCGAGCGCTTCTGCGTGCGTAATTCGGGCGCCACGGCCGTCGTCGAAGGCGTTGGCGATCATGGCTGCGAGTACATGACCGGCGGTATCACTGTGGTGCTCGGTCCTACGGGACGTAACTTCGCGGCCGGCATGTCCGGCGGCATCGCTTACGTGCTGGACGAGGCGGGCGATTTCGCCGATCGCTGCAATCTTGCGATGGTCGGACTGGAACCGATCGCCGAAGAGGACGACGCCCTTGAGGCGCTTGATCATCAAGGTGGTGATCTGGAGTCCCATGGTCGCGTGGATCTGAGTCGCGACATGACGCGATACGATGCCAAGCGTCTCAGACAGCTGATCGAGAAGCACCTGCATTACACCAATTCTGCGGTCGCTCGCCGCATCCTCGACGATTGGTCCAGCTATCTGCCCAAGTTCGTCAAGGTGATGCCGGTCGATTACCGGCGCGCGCTGGAGGACATGCAAGCCAACCAGAGCAGACCGCCACAGCCGAACAAGCCGCTGAAGGGGATCGTCGACCATGGGTAAGCCAACCGGTTTCATGGAATACGCGCGTCGCGACCGGCGTTACGAGCCGGCAGGCGACCGTGTCGTTCACTACAAGGAATTCGTCCTGCCTCTCACCGAGGGTGAACTGCACGAACAGGGCGCCCGTTGCATGGACTGCGGGATTCCCTTTTGCCATCAAGGCTGTCCGGTCAACAACATCATTCCGGATTGGAACGATCTGGTGTACCGGGGCGACTGGCAGGCGGCGATCGAGGTCCTGCACTCGACCAACAACTTCCCCGAGTTCACGGGACGCATCTGCCCTGCGCCCTGCGAGTCGTCCTGCACCCTGAATCTGAACGATTCCCCGGTCGCCATCAAGACCATCGAGTGCGCCATCGTCGACCGTGGTTGGGAAGAGGGTTGGATCAAGCCGCAGGTGCCCGAGCGTCGCACCGGCAAGCGTGTCGCCGTCGTGGGTTCCGGGCCCGCCGGTATGGCCGCCGCCCAACAGTTGGCGCGAGCTGGCCATAAGGTCTCACTGTACGAGAAGGCCGATCGTATCGGCGGTCTGTTGCGTTACGGGATCCCCGATTTCAAGCTGGAAAAATCGCTCATCGACCGCCGCATGGCGCAGATGCGCACCGAGGGTGTCGAGTTTCACACCAACACACACGTTGGCGTCGATCTGACCATCGGGGCGCTGCGCGAGACCTATGACGCCGTGGTGCTCGCCGGTGGCTCCGAGAAGCCGCGCGATCTCCCCGTTCCTGGCCGCGACCTGAAGGGCGTCCATTTCGCGATGGACTTCCTGTCGCGGAACAGTAAGCGCGTTCAGGGATCCTTCGTTCCAGATTCCGACTTCATCTGTGCCCAAGGAAAGGACGTCCTAGTCATCGGTGGTGGCGACACGGGTTCGGACTGTATCGGAACCTCGAATCGGCACGGCGCCAAGTCCGTGACCCAAGTCGAGATCCTGGATCGTCCCCCGGAGAAGGAGAACAAGGCGCTGACTTGGCCCAACTGGCCGAACAAGATGCGCACCTCCAGCTCGCAGGAAGAAGGTTGCGAGCGGATGTGGAACTTCGCCACCAAGGAATTCGTCGGCGACGCCGATGGCAACGTGACCGCCGTGCGTTACATCAAGGTCCAATGGGACAAGGACACCGATGGCCGTTGGCAGATGAAAGAGCTTCCCGGGACCGAGGGTGAGATCAAGGCCGATCTGGTGCTGCTCGCGATGGGCTTTGTGCATCCGGTGCACACGGGCATGATCCAGCAGCTTCAGGAAGAGGCGGGGCTCGAACTCGACCCACGCGGCAACGTCAAGGGCGTCACCGAGGGAGCCGATGCCTATCGCACCTCGGTCGATGGTGTCTTCTGCGCGGGCGACATGCGTCGCGGTCAATCGCTCGTAGTGTGGGCGATTCGCGAGGGACGTCAGTGCGCTCGCGCGGTCGATGAATGGCTGATGGGCCAGACGGATCTGCCGAGATAAGCTCTCGCCCAACGGAATAAAAAAGGCGGCCATCTGGCCGCCTTTTTTTATTCAGCTACCAGCACAGTGTGCGTCGTTCTCTTGCTGGCCGCTACAAGCTGGTGGCTGGCCGCTACAAGCTGGTGGCTGGCCGCTCACCATCAGAACTTGAAATTGAGTCCCTTGACCTTCTTGCGGAAGTCTTCGGTCACGGCCTCCACGTCCTGATCGCTCGAAATGACCTTGGGCGTCAGCACCACGATCAGCTCGGTTCGGCCAGCCGACTTGGTGCGTTCACCGAACAGGATGCCGGCGAAGGGCATCTTGTAGAGTCCGGGTATCCCCGACTTGCCCTGTTCGCGCTGATCCTGGATCAGACCGCCCAGAACGACCGCCTGATTGGAGCGCACGGCGACCGAGCTGTTGATGCTGCGCGTCTTGAAGGTTGGCGAATCGAGCGCGGAACTGGTGGTCTCCGCGACCGTGCTCACTTCCTGCTCGATATCCATCTGCACCAGTCCGCCGGGGGTCACGCGCGGCTTGACCGACAGCATCACACCCGTGTCCTTGTACTCGATGGTATTGATGACGCGATCATTGTTGGACGAGGTGCTCTGCTGCTCCGAGGTCGCGATCGGGACCTGCTCACCGACCTGAATCTTCGCTGTCTGATTGTCCATGACCATCACGGACGGCGAGGACAGCACATTGACCAGGCTCTCGCTCGCCAGGGCGCTCAGGGTCGCCTTGATGGTGTTCGGGTTGGAGATCAGCGCCCAGTTGAAGCCGGGGAACGAGGTACCGATGCCCGAGGTATTCGCGCTATCGAGCGTGCCGTCGAGCGTGGCGTAGCTCTTTCCCTCTGACCCGGGACCAAACAGCTCCCATTGAACGCCGTATTGTAGATTGCCTGTTAGGGTGATCTCGACGATCGTCGCCTCGACCAACACCTGCAGAGGCACGATATCGAGCTGTTTCAGGGCGTCCAGGATCTTCTTGTAGTCGCGGGCCGTACCACGAATCAATAATGAGTTGTTGACGCCGTCGGCGACGATGCTGACGGCGGAACTCATCTGAAGTTCGTGCGATGAGGAACTGGGCTGAGTTCGCCCCGTGGAGTTGGAGAAACCGCTCGAAGAGGTTCCGCTGCCTATGCCACTGTCGCTTGCCATCACCGCATTGGCCCGAGAGCCGATACTCGATCGGCCGAGGCCGGGTGCCACGCTGCCGACCGAACGGTTCGAGCCGCTACTCTTACCACCGAACAATTGAGAGAGGATCTCGGCCATGTTTTCGGCATCGCTGTGCTTCACGCGATACACGAACAGACGCTCGGCAGCGTCCCCGCTCGCCTCGGCCATATCCAAACGCTCGATCCAGTTGCGTGCTTGCTGGATATAGCGCTCCTGGGGCGAGACCACCAGCAGGGCGTTAGCGCTTTCGATCGGTACGAAGCGGAACAGGCCCTTCAGCGGATTGCCGCCCTCATCGGCGAGCAGACTCTGGAGCTGGGTCTGAACCTCGTTGGCCTTGGCGAACTCCAGCACGAAGAACCCGACCGACAGACCAGACATCCAGTCGACGTCGAAGACGCGGATTGTATCGAGCAAATTGCCCATTTCCGAGCTGGTTCCGGCGATCACCAGCAGGTTGCGCAGGTTGTCGACGCGGATGACACTGCCCTCGGGCGCCAGGGGCTGGAGAATGCTGCTCATCTCCTCGGCGCCGATATAGCGCAGCGGTACGACTTGGACACTGTAGCCCGCCGGAAGGGCGCGCGTAGATTCACCGAGCTGGGGCACGACCTTGCCTTGCATGGCGTTCGTGAGGGGAACCACCTCGTAGGTGCCGTCGCGATAGACGATCGCCGCGTTGTTCATGCGCAGCAAGGTTTCCAGGGTCGGAATCAGGTCGTCTCGACGGAGCGGCCGTCCTGTCTCCAGTGAGGCTACGCCCTGCACCGAGGGGTGAAGGACATAGTTCACCTTGAGCACGTCCCGGAGGATCACCTGCACGACCTCACGGATGTCGGTGCCATCGAAGTTGAGTGTGACGTCTCCCGGGGTGGTATCGACGCTCGGGGGGGTGACCTTGCGCACGAAGGTGCCGGTTCCGCGTTGGAGCGAATCGAGCGCGCGGGGGGCCTTGTCCGTATCGTCACCGAGCGCAATGGTGCTCGCGCTCGCACCCCCGCGTTTCCTGTTTTCTTCCAGCTTCTTCAGCTGATCGCCATCGACGATGTGACCCTGAGGATCGCCCACCTTGAGGGTTGGATCCCAGTTTTCCTTCTCACACGCGGACAGACAGGGGATGACGGCGATCAGTGCGATGACTCTCAGCCAGTCTCCAAGCCGGATACGGCGATCGATATGAAGCGCGGGGTACATTGTGCCTCGATTGATACGGTGCGTGAACGACGACCGACAGATCATCTACGGAGATTTGGAGCAGCACGCTTCCTCGTCTTAATGGGAGAGGGACGCTGCTTGGAGGGAACGCGCGCGGGCGCCGTCGGCGACGCCTTGGAATAATCGCGCAATCTTAGCGCATGCTCTTCACCCTGTCGCTCCATGAGCACCCGATCCTCCTGGATCTGCTGCACCGACCAGCCCGAATACTCATCGCCGATCCGTAGACGAACGAGCTTGGGCTGTGCGGGATCGCGAATCCATGCCGATACGAGTGCGGGGCTGATGAGCACTGCGGTCAGATCGACTGTATCGAGCTCAACGGCATTGTCGGGCGTTGAGGGCTCATCGGGCACGTCCTCTTCCGGTGGAAGGGGGCGACGATCAGGACGAAACAGCGGGCGTTCCAAGACGTTGGCATAGGTGTCCTTGTCCTCCAATGACTTGAGCTTTTCCAGCGGGTTGGGTTGGGAAGGGTCCGTGCTGCTGGGTTGCGCGGGCTGGCTCGATCCATCCCCGACCTTGGCGACCGGGGCTGTAGGAGGCCAGGATTTCCACTGCAACGCCAGGACTGCGAGCAGCAGGAAGAGCAGGATACCTGGAATCAGCTTGGTCAAGATTCGCCCCCCAGTGTGAACCCGAAGAGATCCAATCTCACCGTCAGCTCGTCGCGATTCATCGGCGGACGGCGCACGGGCCGACCCGGTCGGTTCCGATTCACGACGATCGGTCGGGCCGAGGATCGGATCGACAGACGTTCGACGAAGAGGAAGGGACGCGCCTGTTCGATCTGATAGAGAATGGACAGGAGCGCGTCCGTGGAGCCCCGAATCTGGGTGCGAACGCTGATCCTGGCCGGGGTCGATGCCCGTTCTTCGTTCAGCAGTTGCGTGCTGATCAAACGTCCCTGGGCCGTGTTGACGATATCCTGCACCAGTGATTGCAACTGGGCACCCGCCAGGGACTGCGTCGGCGCGTTGAAATAGAAGGCCTTGTAGCTGTCGTTGTTGCGCACCCGTTGGAGTTCGGCTTCCAGTGCCGGACGCGAGTCCAGAAGTCGCTGATAGCGCACCAGCTGGTCCTCCGTGCCGGAGATGCGCCGATTCAGGTCCGCGTTCTTGCTCAACCAGGGAATCAGCGTCCCACCGAGTAGAGTCAGCACCAAGACGGCTGCAGCACCCCATGCGAACAGACAGAATGTCTTGGGCTTGGAGATCAGGCTCATTGCTCCTTCTCCCCCGGTCCGGTGAATTTGAAGGTGATGTAGAAACGCTCCTTCCCCGTGCGCGCAACCTGGGTCACCGGGGATTTGAAGGAGACGCTATCGATGTCGGGGAGCTGTTCCAGAACGGCGATCAGTGCGGTGGCCTGTCCGGACTCGCCTCGGATATCCACCTGTCCATCGTTGAACTCGAGATTTTGGATCCAGGTATCGTCCGGCAAACTGTCCGTGAGTTCGCGCAGCAGATCCAGGATCGGTATCTGGTCGATTTTACGTTTCAGCACCTCCGTGCTTCCTGCGCGTGCCTTCTCCAGCTCTTGGCGCAACTCATCCACCGCAACGGCCTGGCTTCGAGCGCGCTTGAGGTCCGCTTCCAGACCCTCGAGAATCCGCGACTTCTGCCAGATGGGTGTCGCCATCGCGGCCAGGAACGTGAGGACGATCAGGATCCAGAGCGCCAAACCGGCACTGAGATGCAGTCGGCGACGTCGTGGTCTTTGATCGTGCGGAAGCAGGTTGGCGCGCGGCCAGGCCTCGATCCAATGGATCTTGTCGACGGCGACACCCAGTTCGGAGAATCGCTGGATCCAGGGTTCCACCAGGCTGCGTCTGCAGATCGCCAACTCCAGCGACACCCGGTCGGTTCGTCTGGGGTTCCCCTGAGGCTGAAAGTCGAACATGACGTCCTTGGCCTGAAAGGGCGACAGACGATCCATTTCGTAGCCGATGACCTGGTAGAGATTGGTTCTGACCTGAGCCGGGAAGGACAGGGGTCTCAGCAGGATGGCCGCTTTCGGCAGCACGAGTTCGATCCGAATCGATGGGTCCCTGGCGAGCTCGGTGAAGACCACGGGGAGCGTCGCCGGTCCGTTTAACGCAACCTCACCCAGCGGGTCGCGCTGCGGGCCGGCGATCAGGATCAGGCGCGCGAACTCACCATCGACCTCGATCAGCAGACGCCGATGACGGCGTGCCAGTGCGTTCCGAGCGGCACTCGGAAGACACTCCAAGAGGCGCTCGCCGAGATCCTCCGAAAAGGCGTTCGGCAGGGGAGCGCCCGTTCGGGAGAAGCCGCCAACGAGCTGATTCAGGCGATCTGTGAGGGCCATGTCGAGGGTTGCAATCCAGTGGCCGTGGTGGCCGGTGGTGATCCTGAAGGGGTTAGTCTGAACGAGTGCCTGGTCCGGAAGAAGGAAAACGGACGATATTCAACCGACCGTGCTCAGTGTAAATCGGAGGCCGCATCCTAGGCCAGCTAGCCATCATCCGATGGAACGACGATCGGCGCCGAATGGGCGACTCCGTAACGTCGCCAATCGACGAAATAGGGGGGATCCTGACCAGGATCGAGTTCGAACACCGCCTCCATGGCATGGCCGCGTCCATCTCCCGCGCCATCCTCGACCCGGATGCGGTACACCGGACCTCCGCGATTGCGAGTGGTCGGTGTCGTGGCCCCGGGCACCGTTGATTGGTCGCGCTCGGCGACATCCTCGATGGCCTCTTCGAGCGAGATTCCTTGCAAGGTCGCCAAAACTATCGGCGAGGCGAATGCCTCGTCGACCGCCCCATTGGCGGTGACGGTCAACTCCGGGGCCAACCTGCGGTAGATCGCCTCCGTCATGCCCATGACCTGGCGCAGCTCCTCTACCGAATCGAAGGGCGCATCCTTGGCGCCGAGCGGCAGTCCGGCATTTTCGTAGTCATCGTCTTCCGCACCGTTGAGTTGGACCAGATCGTCTGCGTCCCGCCAGTCGACGATCGCGGCCGCAATCGAGGTTGCCTCTTCTTCCGGAACCCCGACTACCTCCATGAGCGAGCGCAGCAGATCCGGCTGGGCATCGTTCAGGTTGATACGCGAGGACTCGTTCGACACGCGAAGGATCAGCATCTGGCCATCGAAATTCCAGGATTTGGGAGCCTCGTTCGGTAGCCAAACGCTGGAGCTGTCCTGCTGGTCTTCCGTCTCGGTGCTCGACGGCCGAGACATGAAGGATAGGGCCGCATAGGCGATTGCGGCGTCGGCAAGCGCGCGGAAGCGCGCGGTGGCGACGGCGTTTTCGGTCAGTGCGGTTTCGGTGCGCTGGGTCGCTGTCATGCCGAGCGCCATGATGGTGAGCAGGGTCAGCACCCACATGACGAGCATCAGGGCGATTCCGCGCTGTCGGTCGGGTCTCTTCATGTCATCGCCGTCCTGGAACCGTGACATAGAGGTCCGGCCAGGTTTGGGAATGGGTCCAGAGCCGTATGCGGATCAGAGTCGGCCATTGTGTCTGTTTGAGCCAATCCTCATGCCACTGCGGCTCGCTATCGCCGTCAGCGAGCCCGAAATAAGAGATCGTGAGCACATCGACGTCTTCGAGCAGCTGAGTCCGTCCAAAAGCCCCGCCGGCGGTGTCCATATCGGAAGGGAAGCCATCGAGCGACATGCCTCGGCCGCTTTGCAGTGGCTCCCAGGGCGGATAGTCGTCTCCCCCCTCAAGAACCTTCGGGTGGTACAGCCAGCGGGTGAGTACCAGATTTCGCTTGGATCCCTTGTCTTCGAGCGAGAGACGCAGGACGTAGAGCCCGGGAATGCCGACATGATCGGACAGCGGGGCCACGAATTCGATCCGCTCCGCGTCGCCGTTGAAGAGCAGGATGGGCTCGGAGTCGAAGGTGGTCGAGATAATCCGCATCTGGCCGAGCGTCCGTGCCAGGAAGCCGTGGGCCAGACGGAGATCGCCGGTGCGCAGCGCCACGGCGTCCACCGCCTCCCAAGCGCGCGATCCGAGACGCAGACCGGAGAAGAGCAGCAGTGTGATAAGGCCGATGATGGCGAGCGCGATGAGCAGTTCGACCAGGGTGAAACCGTTTGACCGCAATCGAGCCGAGTCGATGGCGCGCATGTCAGAGCTTCTCGCCGAGACGCAGGGTCGAGAGCGTCAGATGACGCGCGCGTCCGGCGTCGTTCCAGAGGACGGTCGCATTGACGCGATAGGGCGTGGCGGGCGGATCGAGAAAGGCGTCCTCGTTGAATTCGACGCGCACGATGGTGACCTCCCAGTCGAATCCATCCTCCGAGCGGTCCGAGGTCGCGCCCTCGGTCAGCGGGATATCGATTCCCACGTCCTGCAGCAGCGACTCGGCGAGCGAGGCCGCCTGACTGTATTGCGACGTGGTGACGGCGGTCAGAGTCGAACGCGAGAAGATCTGCATCAGAACGCCGAGCGAGATGGCCAGGATGGCGAAAGCCACCAGCACCTCCAACAGCGAGAAGCCGCGCTGAGCGCGCATCCTCATTTCGCCTCCCAGGGCGCCAACTGGATCCGTCCGGTGAGCCAGGTCACCCCGACCTGATAGCCGTGATCCTCATGCAGGATGAGGATCCGGCCGCCGGTCGAGCTGCCGTCCGGAAAGAAGCGAATCACCCCGTGCTGGTCGTCCAGCATCTCGCTGCTGGCGGCCTCCAACCGGATCGAGAGCCGCTTGGGCAGGACCAGGCTGCGGTATCCCTGAAGATCGAGCCGATGATTTTCCAGATCGACGAGCAAGGCGGCATCCGTCCCCTGACGGATGGCCGTCTCTCTTGCAAGCCGCAGGGTCGCCGCAGTCCGCCGGGCAGCGGATTTCATTTCGAGACCCGGCATGGCGGCGGAGAAGAGCGATGGAACCGCAGTCATCATGAGGGCCGCGATGGCCATTACGACCAGCAGTTCGACCAGGGTGAAACCGCGGTTGGACCAGCGCACGTCAGGGTATCCAGATGACCATCATTCCCAACTCTTGACGTCGGCGTTCTCGCCCTCGCCGCCCTCGCGGTTGTCCGCGCCGAGCGACCAGATATCGAAGCTGCCGTGCTCGCCCGGGAAACGGTACTGGAACTCGGTGCCCCAGGGATCCTTGGGCACCTCGCCCTTCTTCAGATAGGGGCCGTTCCAGTTGGACATGTTGCCCGGATTCTCGACCAGGGCCTTCAGTCCCTCTGACTCGGTCGGATAGCGACCCAGCTCCAGACGGTAGAGATCGAGCGTCGAGGACAGATCGTCGATCTGCAGCTTAGCGGTCTTGGTTTTCGAGGTGCCAAGGAATTTCATGACCTGTGGACCGACCAGACCGGCCAGCAGACCCAGGATGGCCAATACGACGAGCAGTTCGACCAGAGTGAAACCTTTCGCGCGACGAGAGTGGTTGGAGCGCATCTTATTGCCTCGATATCCGTTGATTTTGGGCCGGCATTTTAGGGTGCCGGCCGTCGGTGGCCAAGCGATGGGACGATTGGATCAGAAGACCAGATCGTTCGCCCCGAGGATGGCCATGAGAATGGAAATGATGATGCCAGCGACGATGACGCCGAGACCGATGATGAGTATTGGCTCCAGCAGCGTCAGCATGCTTTGGACGCTGTTCCGGCTTTCCCGGTCGTAGATGGAGGCCACTTTAGCGAGCATGGCGTCCAGGCTACCCGATTCCTCCCCGACGCGGATCATCTGTAGGGCTAGATCAGGGAGTGCCTCCAGCCGTGCGAGCGGACCGGCAAGACCTCGGCCATGCTTGAGTTCCTCGCTCGCCTCGTTGAGGAGACCCAAGAGCTTGCGATTGGAAACCACCTCCTTGGCGAGGGTTAAGGCGTTAAGCAGCGGCAGGCCGTTCTTCAGCAGCGTCGAGAGTGTATGGCACAGCCGCGCCGTCTCCATCTTCCAAACCAGATCGCCGAACATCGGAAGTTTCAGCACCTTGTCGTCGAAGCGGTCGCGGACCCGTGGGTTCTGCAGCCAACGTTCGATGAGCACGGCGATCAAGGCGATCGCGCACAGCATGGCCCACCAGTAGTTGCGAAAGAGGTCTCCGGCCGCCACCACGATCTGGGTCGACAGCGGCAGGGCCGCGCCCATGTCGTCGAACAGGACTGTGAACTGCGGCACCACGAACACCAGCAGCATGATGACCGAGAGTCCGGAGACGAACAGTAGGATGGCCGGATAGACCAGCGCGGAGGTCACGGTCTGACGCAGCTCGGCGACGCGTTCCAGATAGTCGGCGAGACGATCCAACACCTGATCCAGGGCCCCACCGGCCTCTCCGGCCCGGACCATGTTGACATAGAGCTTGGGGAACTGTCCGTCCTGGGCCTCCAGTGCGCTCGAAAAGGTCGCGCCGCCGCGTACCCGCTCCTGCAGATCGTTCAGGACGCGGACGATGTGCGATTCCTGAGTCAGGTCGATCAGGATCTGCAAAGAACGGTCGAGTGTCATCCCGGCCTCCAGCAGGGTTGCCAGCTCGCGCGTGATGATCCCGGTTTCCTTCTGACTGAGTCGACGGCGACGGGTTCGACCGAAACGCGCCCGAAGTCCTCGGTTGGTGCGGGTCTCGATGGGGATCAGCCCCTGTCCCTGGAGTTGGCGGATCAGGGTTGCCTCGTCGGCGACCTCGACCTCGCCCTCGACGGCCTCTCCGTCGAGTTTCACGGCCTTATAGAAAAACTTCGGCATCCCGCGTCTCTGGTGATGGGTGGCAACCGGGCAGGTGTGTTTCGACGATCATCCTCATCATCAATTGCCCTCGGCCACGCGCAATACCTCTTCGATGGTGGTTCGGCCGTCGAGCGCCTTGCGCAATCCGTCCTGATACATGCTCACCATGCCCTCGGTCATGGCGATCTGGCGGATCTCTGTCGCGGTGGCATGGGCCAGCACGGCCTTGCGGATGCGATCCGACATGGTCAGCACCTCGGTGATGACCAACCGACCGTGGTAGCCCGTACCGTTGCAGGCATCGCAGCCGACCGCGCGGAACAGCTCCAGAGGCTCGGAATCGCTGTGCAGGTGCCCGAAGCGCTCGGCCAGCTCGGGGACCGCTGGGTAGGGCGCGCGACAGTGCGGACACAGACGGCGAACCAGGCGCTGCGCCAGGATGCCGTTGATGGTGGAGGTGAGCAGATAATCCTCGACGCCCATGTCGAGCAGACGCGTGACCCCGCTGGCGGCGTCGTTGGTATGCAGCGTGGAGAGCACGATGTGACCGGTCAGCGCGGATTGGACCGCGATGCGAGCCGTCTCCAGGTCGCGCATCTCGCCGACCATGATGATGTCCGGGTCTTGGCGCATGATGGCGCGCAGCGCCCCGGCGAAGGTCATACCGATCGCAGACTTGACCTGGATCTGATTGATGCCGGGCAGCTGGTATTCGACCGGATCCTCGACGGTGATGATCTTGCGCGCCTCGGTATTGAGCCGGCTGAGCGCGGTGTAGAGCGTGGTGCTCTTGCCCGAGCCGGTCGGCCCGGTGACGAGGAGAATGCCGTAGGGACGCTCCAGGATTTCGGCGAGACTCTGGCGTGGCGGGCCATCGAAACCGAGCGCGTCCAGGTCGAAGCGGACGTTTTCCTTGTCGAGCAGACGCATCACCACGCTCTCGCCGAACATGGTAGGGACGGTCGAGACACGCAGGTCGAGGTCCTTGCCCTGGATGCGGATCGGGATGCGTCCATCCTGGGGCAGGCGACGCTCGGCGATGTTGAGCTTGGCCATGATCTTGACGCGCGAGATCACGGCGGCAGTGGAACGTACCGGCGGGGCGTCGACCTCGTTGAGGATGCCGTCGACCCGGTAGCGCACCTTCAAGACATCGGCGAACGGCTCGACGTGGATGTCCGAGGCGCGCGATTCCACCGCCTTCTGGATCAATTGGTTGACCATACGGATCACCGGCGCCTCGCTGGCCAGATCCTTGAGGTGCTCGATATCTTCCTCGTCGAAATCGCCGAACTCGGATTCGGTCTCTGCCGGTTCCTCCTCAATCTTTTCGTAGAGCTGCTCGATCGCCGACTCGATCTCGGTCGGCAGCCCCACCAGCGGAGAGACCGCCTTTCCGGCAGCCATGCCGATCGCGGCCAGGGCGTAGTCGTCGAGCGGATTGGCGATGGCGATTCGGATGGCGTCGTCATCCTCGTTCAGCGGCAGGATCCGGGCGTCCTTGAGGAAGCGCAGCGAGAAGAGATCCTCGCGCACGGGCTCGCTCGGAAAGCCGCTCGACTCGACGAGCGGGATGCCGAGAATTTCCGAAATCGCGCGCGCCATGTCACGCTCCGAGATCAGACCCAGACGCACCAACATGGGGACGAGCGGATCGCCGGCGTCATCGGCCAGACGGCGAGCGCGTCCGAGATCCCCTGCCGTGATCTTGCTCTGAGCCTGGAGGTGGGCGAGCACACGGGCCTCGGCGGATCGCAGATCGTCCCCGGCCGAACCCGCTTGGGGGTCGTCGATGTCCTCCATCGTCCGTTCGGGCGATTCCTGTATCGCCTCGTCCGGTTTGTCGCGGAGGCCCCGAATGACTGGGGTGTCTTCGCTCAGAAGAGCATCTTGGGCGGGATTGGTATCCATGTTCGATCTTGGATCAGGCGTCTTCTGTGGTGAGTCCGGCGGATTGGATCGGTGGACTTTTGGGGTCCGGCTCCTTCGACCAGCAAGGTAGCAAGCGGTTCAAGGCGATGAGCATCGCCTCATGGTCGAATAGGTCGGCTGCGGTCCGCAAGGTGTCCAGTCCCTCGGTGAGTTCGGTACCCGAGGGGCCATCCGTGTGCCGCGCGGCGCGGATCTTGGGGTGACGCGTGGGGACCAGCTCCTCCGAGGCGTAGAAGAGCTCTTCGTAGAGCTTCTCGCCTGGGCGCAGGCCGACGTAGTGGATTTGGACGTCCAGATCGGGCTCGCGTCCCGAGAGCCGGATCATTTGTTCGGCAAGATAACGGATCTTGATGGGCTCGCCCATGTCCAGCACGAAGATCTCGCCGCCGTCGCCGATCACGGCCGACTGCATGATGAGCTGGCAGGCCTCCGGAATGGTCATGAAGAAACGCTCGATGTCCGGATGGGTGACCGTGACGGGGCCGCCCTGCTCGATCTGGCGCCGGAACAGGGGGACGACGCTGCCGGCCGAGCCCAGGACATTGCCGAAGCGCACCGTGATGAAGCGGCATTCGGAACCTCCGTCCAGTGCCTGGCAGATGGACTCCGCGATCCGTTTGCTCGCCCCCATGACGTTGGCTGGATTAACCGCCTTGTCGGTCGAGATGAGGACGAAGCGCTCGCAGCCATGGGCCGCTGCGGCCTCGGCGACGACTTGGGTCCCCATCACGTTGTTGCGGATCGCGGCCCGTAGCTGATTCTCCAACAGCGGAACATGCTTGTAGGCCGCCGCGTGGAAGACGGTGGCTGGACGCTCGGACTCGAACAGGTGGCGAATCGCTTGGGCGTCGGTCACGTCGAGCAGGTGGCGGGAGAATTCAAGATCGGGGTGCGTCTCCAGCAGCTCCATTTCGATGCGATAGAGATTGAATTCCCCATTGTCGATCAGGATCAGTCGGGCCGGATCGCTGCGGGCGATCTGGCGCACCAGTTCGGAGCCGATCGAACCGCCGGCACCCGTGATGAGGATCCGTTTGCCGGCCAGGCCTACGCGGATTTCGGGCCAATCGAGCCGGACGGGATCGCGTCCTAGCAGGTCCTCGATCGAGACCGGCCTCAACTGGCTCATGTCGAGCTGCCCGTTCATGAGCGCGCGCAGCTGAGGCAGGATGCGAAAGGGTAGACCGGTCTGTTCGCAGAGCTCGACCAGGCGGCGCATCTCGAGAGCCGTCGCGTTAGGCAGGGCCAACATCAGTAGATCGATGCCCTCTTCGCGAACGATTTCAGGGATCTTCGACGTCGAGCCGAGCACTGGCAATCCCTGGACCTCGCTGCCCTGACGGCGCAACTTGTCGTCGACGAAACCGACCGGGAAATAGGCGCGATACGGATCGCGCATCATATCCCGGGCGAGCATGTCGCCGTCGCGCCCGGCCCCGATGATGAGCACCCGCTGACCGGAGGACAGATTGAGCCGATGATCTTTCATCCATCGGTAAATCAGCCTTGGGCCTGCCAGCATCATGAGTTGCAGCCCGAAATAAATGGCTGGGACCGAGCGCGGGATATGGGTGGATCGGTCCACCAGGAAGAGCGTGACCACGACCAGCAGGGTGCCGGCCGACACCGCCTTGGTGATACGAACCAGGTCCGGAAGCGATGCGAAGCGCCACACCCCCCGATAGAGACCGAAGATCCAGCACATGGATCCCTGGATCAGCAAGACCCAGGGCAAGGAATGCCATGCGCTGGTGATGAACTCGGGCGGAATTTGGTCCAGATTGAACCTCAGCCAATAGGCGAGGAACCAGGCGACCGGAATGCTGATGAAGTCGTGAGTGAAGGCGGCGGTGCGCGAGCGCAGCCGATCGACGAGTGGATTCATGGCCGATCCAGTGCCGAACCAGGGACGCTGGATCGCACCCGGAGATGGATGAGTAGGTAGATGACGGCCCAGGCCACGATCAGCATCCATTGCTCTCGTTCGGCGAGTCTGGGAGAGGCGACCGCGCAGGCGGCCGAGGCGGCCATCAGCACGTAGGCGCGCAATAGGGTCCTGCGATGGGTCCAGCCGGACAGGACGAGGCGCTGATAATGATGCGAGCGATGCGGCTCCCAAATGCGCTCGCGGCGCCAGGCACGTGCCAACAGGGTCCAGGTCGCATCGACGATGAATGGCGAGAAAGCCAGCCAGGCGGTCCAGATCGGAAAGAGCGCGAGCTGGACGCCCCACAACGATAGACCCGCAGCCAGCAGACCGAGACTCGAGGATCCGACGTCGCCGAGGAAGATGGAGGCGGGAGGAAAGTTCAGGATCCCGAATCCGGCCGCCGCACCCGCGACGCAGAAGGCGACGAGTGCGAACTGCGGCTCTCCGCCGATCAACCCCAGGATACCGAACGCCGAAAACCCGAAGACCGCCATGCCGGCGGCAAGCCCATCCATGCCATCCATGAAGTTGTAAAGGTTGATCATCCAGACCAGATACAGCAGGGTCGCCGGGACTGTGATCCAGATGGACCAAAAGATCCGCGTCCCTGGCAGATCCAGATGACTCCACCCCATTCCGGCGAGCAGCACAAGGACGGCCGCCAGCAGATGAACGACCAGCCGTCCGGCCGCCGGGACCTCGCCCAGGTCGTCGAGAAAGGACACGCCCGCGACCATGAGCAGGGCACCGCCCAGCCAAAGAAGCTCAGGCGCGATCGGCTCCCAGAGGCCCAATGCCAGAAGCGGAATGACCAACCCGAGGAGCAGGGCTAATCCTCCGGTTCGCGGAACCGGACGCACATGCAATGAACGCGCGTTTGGATGGTCCATGGGACCACGCCGTGCGGCCTGGTCCGAACAAAGCCAGCGGGTCGCGGTCAGGCTCGACAGCAGCGAAATCGCGGACGCGGCGATCAATATCCAGGGTGATGCGATCATGGCGTCGGATCTGCGTTTCCGGCCGCCGACAGGGGGGCGGTCATGATGGATTCACGCCGCTCATCTCAGGTGTTTCGAGACAGGTCGCGCTCGACGCTGTCGCGCGTGGCGCGCCCTTGCAGAATTTCGACGAGCTGAAGTGCGAAATCCATGGCGGTCCCCGGTCCGCGACTGGTCACCACCTTGCCGTCGACCTCCACGGGTGCATCGGTCAGCCGGGTTCCCGGCACGTCGTCGGCCACCAAGGCCCCGGGGTAGGCGGTTGCGGTCTTGCCTTCGAGCAATCCCGTAGCGGCGAACACGCGAGGCGCCGCGCAGATGGCGGCGACGTAGCGGTCCTGGGCCTGCTGGCGGCGCAACAGGTCGCTCACCCGAGCATCCTCCTGAAGGTGGGTCGCGCCGGGAAGTCCGCCCGGCAAAACGATCATGTCGAAGTCCTGATCCAGAACGGCGTCTAGGCTGGTGTCCGCGATCAGAACGGTTCCTCGGCTGGCCGTCACCGGCTCATCGGTCAGTCCTGCGGTAACGACCTCCACCTCGGCGCGACGCAGTAGATCGATGATGGTCACGGCTTCGAGTTCTTCGCATCCCTGAGCGAGCGGAACGAGTACCTTTGGCATCAGAGGTCTCCAAATGAATCGAAATGAATGAGTTAACGGCTGTCGGATTGGCCGACCGACGCGCTCTGAAATCCGCGTCAGCCGTCCGCACGGATCAGTCGGTTTTCGAGTGTCCGAGGATGGTCAACCCCTTGAGCACGTTGAGCGCCTCGGAGAGCTGGAAGTCGTCGATCGCAAGGGGCTTGGGTTGCTCCTCCCCGGATTTCGCCTCATCCGGCTTTTCTTCCTCGAGGTGACGCATCAGATCGGCCTCCTTGACGGGTTTCAGCGTGGCGTTTTCGATCGGCTTGAACTCGCCTGGCTGGAGAACGATGTCCGGTTCGATACCCTGCGCCTGGATGGAGCGTCCGGACGGGGTGTAGTAGCGCGCGGTCGTCAGCTTGAGCGCAGTGCTGTCGTCAATGGGAACGATCGTCTGCACCGAGCCCTTGCCGAAGGTTCGGGTGCCCATGATGATGGCCCGTTTTTGGTCCTGCAACGCGCCGGCGACGATCTCCGAGGCCGAAGCGCTGCCGCCGTTCACCAGCACCACGAGGGGTGCGCCGTCGAGGACGTCATCCGGTCCGGCATCGAACTGCATCTTGCTGTTCTTCACCCGCCCCTGGGTGTAGACGATGAGCCCCTCGGTCAGGAAGGCGTCGCTGACGCCGACCGCGCCACTCAGTACGCCGCCCGGATTGTTGCGAAGGTCGAGGATCAGCCCCTTGAGCGGTCCCTCGTTGGACTTCACCAGCGCGGTCAGGGCCTTCTGCATGTCATCAGAGGTATGCGCCTGGAAGTTGGTCAGGCGAACATAGCCATATCCCGGCTCCAGCATGCGACTCTTCACGCTCTCGACCTGGATAATCGCTCGCTCGATGCTGACGTCGAACGGAGACTGATTGGTCCCGCGCATGATGGTCAGTTGGATCTTGGTGCCCGGCTTGCCGCGCATCAGTTTGACCGCCTCGTCGAGGCCCAGTCCCTTGATCGGCTTGTCGTCGATGCGGATGATCATGTCTCCCGCCTGCAGACCCGCGCGCTGTGCTGGCGTGTCGTCGATCGGGGCGATCACTTTGACGAATCCATTTTCCAGCCCGACCTCGATTCCAAGCCCTCCGAACTCGCCGGTCGTTCCGACCTGGAGATCTCGGTAGGCGTCGGCGTCGAGATAGGACGAATGGGGGTCGAGCCCGGACAGCATGCCTCGAATCGCGCTCTCGATCAGCGTTTTGTCATCGACCGGTTCGACATAATCGTCCTTGATGCGGCCGAAGACGTCCGCGAAGGAGCGCAGCGCTTCGAGCGGCAGATCGGCATCCGATTGAGACTTGGCAGGCGTGGATTCCTCGGCATGGGAGAGGGGCAGCCCGACCAACAGGAAGGCTGCGAAACAGAGGCGTTGGGCAAAATGACGACGCATCATGATGTTCTGGAGTCTGTGCATGGGCTGTGGATATGAGGCGAGTTCGCAGTCCCGGTACCATCCCGGATGGACCGATCGGCTGCGACACATCGAGATGGTGGCGAAGGATCGCATGTTTTCAATCGCCTCGACAGTGCGTGGTAGGTTTCGCCTTGGACCCTGATTGGGGACAAATGTCCCCGCGCCTCGACGTCCGTGATCAGCTATGGGTTCCGGAGCCGGTGCACCATTGTGCCGGGTCCTGCGGCTTCCCCTGACGGCGGATGGCGAAATAGAGTACCGCTTTGCTCCGGCCCCCGCTGTTTCCTCCCAAGGCGATGATGTCACCGCCGGAGACCCACTCGCCCACCTCGCGCATCAACGCCTCGTTGTGGCCGTAGAGTGTCATGAAACCATCTCCATGGTCGATGACCAGCAATAGGCCAAAACCCCGCAGCCAATCGGCATAGACGACGCGCCCGCCGCTGACCGCGCGAACCTCTTCGCCCTCCCGAGCCGCGAGCAGAACGCCGTCCCAAGCGACCTCGGAGTCCTCCTTGCGGCTGCCGAAGGAGGCGACGATTCGGCCTTCGAGCAGCGGCCAGGGCAGTCTGCCCTTGCGCTTCGCGAAGGGCTCGCGGCGAATGTCCAGCTCGGCCCGGATCTGGGCGCGTTGACGCAGATGCTCGATCAGGCGTTTGAGCGACTCGGCATCCTTCTTGAGCGTCTCCAAGGTTTCGGAGCGGCTGGCAATGGTCGCTTCCAGTTGTTTCAGGACCCTGGCGCGTTCTTGTTTGGCGACCTCCAGTCGCTGACGAGTCGCCTCCTGGCTCTTGGCGAGCTTGGCGAGCCGCTTGGCCTCCTCCTCTGCGTCCCGAGCCAGTCGGGCAAGACGGTCGGCCGATTCCTGTACGGCCTGGATGCGCTTCATGCGCTCGCGGTTGAAATAGGCGAAATAGGACATGACGCGACTGGCTTCGGCCGGATCCTGCTGATTGAGCAAAAGCCTCAAGCGATCGGCGCGTCCCATGACGTAGGCGGTGCGCACGAGCTCGGCCAGCAGGACCAATTGCTCGTCGAGGGCCTGGCGCTCCTCCGCTTGGCGTGCCCGCAGCTCGGCTGCGATCCGAGTGTGCTCGGCGACGAGACGCTGGAGCTCGCGATTCGCTAGGGCGAGTTCGGCGACGTTGCGCTCACGGGCCTCCAGCTCCAGAATCATGGCGCGTCGATCCTCTCGACGACTGATCAAGTCCTTGCCGATGGACTCCACTTTGCGTTCGATATCCATCAGATTTCGCTGACGTGCCTCCAGGCTCGGATCGCGGTCCTCCGCAAAGGTTGCCGAGCAGACACACAGAGAGACGGCCAAGATGAGGAGTCGTCGCGGGAACTGGACAGCACATCGCGGATGGAAGAAGCGATTCTGGCCTGAGGGGCGTCGCAGCCGGGCTTGGGTCCTGCGTCGGGAATCGGCGGCATTGCGCATCGCGATAAGCTCCAGATCTTCTGCGCTCGATGGATCCTCGTTGATACTTGGATCGTGCCAGAGTCAAGCCCCGACGCGAACGCTTTCGCGGGCGAGCGGAAAAAAGTTTATTATTGTATGGTGATAAGTCGATCAGATGCGATTCAATGGGTAATGACGTGAACCATCCTCCACGCCCGATTTTGAACCTTTCGGCAACGGACAGCGAGGCGATGGATTTGTTTGCGGACGACGCCGACATCGAGCGAGCCTCGCGGTCGCTCAAGGCGATGTCGCATCCGTTGCGACTGAAAATCCTCTGCACCTTGGGCGATCAGGAGATCAGCGTCCAGGAAATCGTGGGACACGTTGGGACGTCACAGAGCAACATCTCTCAGCATCTGGCCATTCTGCGCGACAAAGGCATCCTGGCATCGCGAAAGGACGCCAATCGCGTCTACTATCGCGTGAGCGACGGTCGAACGCTACGCCTGATCGGGATGATGCGTGAGGTCTTCTGTCATCACACGCGCTAGATTTCCCCGCTTGCGCCGTCGCGGCGGGGTGACGCCCGTTCTCGCGGTCCTTATACTTCAGCGCCTTTAGAATACGCTCGGCCTTGCGTATCACCGGGGGACGTGGACGCGAGCGCGATTTTCCATCGTGCTCCGTCGCTGCCTTCATCGATGCGGGCCGCTAAGCTACCTGTAACGAGACAGCATCAACATGGCGCTATTGAATCAGCTCATTGAATTCGTCGGAAATCATTGGTTTCTCTTTGTGGCGTTGGTCGTGATCGCCGGGCTGCTGATCTACAATCTGATCGTCGGCAGCAAGGGATCCGTAGGTCCCCTGCAGGCCACCGAGATGATGAATCACAAGGACGCGGTCGTCATCGACGTGCGTCCCGCTGCCGATTTCGCCCAGGGCCACGTCATCAACGCCATCAACATCCCGATGAACGGGTTCAAGAACCAGATGGCCACCCTGACCAAATACAAGGGTCGCCCCATCATCGTGAACTGCCGGTCCGGGTCTCAATCCTCGGTTGCCTGCGGTCAGCTTCGCAAGGCGGGTTTCCAGGAGGTCTACAACCTCCAGGGCGGCATCATGGCGTGGGAGACAGCGAGTCTGCCCCTGACCAAGAAGAAGCGTTGACGACGGTCCGCCTCGGACATTTCCTCGCCCTCGATTTCACCGGAAACATCTACTCTCACAGAAACCAGGACATCGAAACATGGCAGAAAACGAACAGCCATCCGCAGAGCGTCAGTTTTCCGTTCAGCGCATCTACACCAAGGACGTCTCCTTCGAGTCTCCGAACGCTCCCCAGGTCTTTCGTGGCGAGTGGAATCCGAAGCATGAGATGAATCTCAATACCAAGGTCAATCCGCTCGATAACAACATCTTCGAGGTGGTGCTGTCCGTGACGGTCAATGCGAAGGTCGATGACAAGGTCGCCTTCGTCGTCGAGGTGCAGCAGGCCGGTATCTTCAGCGCCAACGGTTTCTCCGAGGAAGAAATGGGACCGCTGCTCGGCGCCTATTGCCCAACCCTGCTCTTCCCCTATGCACGTGAAGTGGTGACGGATCTGGTCGTGAAGGGCAGCTATCCGCAGCTGGTCCTTCAGCATGTGAACTTCGACCTGCTCTACGCTCAGCATCAGAAGCAGGCTGCGGAGCAGGGCCAGGCCGGCGGCGCTCAGCCGAGCCACCATTGAACGAAGGGGGCGGCGTGAACGGCTCGACGAAGGCGACAGTCGCGCTGCTGGGGCCAGGTTCCTGGGGAACCGCCCTGGCTCTCCAACTCTGCCGCAACGGCCATCGGGTCCGTTTGTGGGGACATGAGACCGCTCAGATCGAAGCCATCCGGCGTGACGGCGAGAATCGGCAGTTCCTACCGGGCTTTCCTCTGCCCCCGGATCTGATTCCAACCGATTCGCTCGACGAAGCGCTCTCGGATGCGACCGATTGTCTGGTCGTGGTTCCCAGCCTGGCCTTCGAGTCGGTCGCCTCGACCCTCGCCGAGCGGTTACCTCAGGATATGGGAGTCGCTTGGGCGACCAAGGGGCTGGATTCGCGCTCCGGCCAGTTGCTGCATACAATCGCCCGAGCCTGCCTCGGTGATCGCCCGGTTGCCGTCGCGTCCGGTCCCAGCTTCGCGCTGGAGGTCGCGCGTGGTCTGCCCACGGCCATCACGGTCGCCTCCTCGTCCGAAACCTTTGCCGAGCGGATCGCCTTACTGCTTCACGGCGAGCGCTTCCGTGCCTATACGAGCTCGGACATGGTCGGTGTCGAAATGTGCGGTGCCGCCAAGAACGTGCTCGCCATCGCGACCGGTATTGCCGACGGACTTGGCTTTGGCGCCAACACCCGGGCGGCGATCATCACGCGCGGGCTCGCCGAACTCATTCGGGTTGGAACGGCGCTCGGCGGCCAGACCGAAACCTTCATGGGGCTCGCCGGAATCGGCGATCTGGTCCTGACCTGCACCGATAACCAATCGCGCAATCGGCGCATGGGTTTGGCCCTCGCGAGCGGCAAGGGGATCGAGCAGGCGAAGTCCGAGATCGGTCAGGAGGTCGAGGGAGTCGTGACCGCGCTGGCCATTCATCGACTCTCGGAGCGGCTCGGCATCGAGATGCCGATCAGCGAGCAGGTCTACCGGGTTCTCTACGATGGGATCTCGCCGGAACAGGCCACCAAGGCGCTGCTGGAACGCGACCCGAAACCCGAGTTCGGCTGAGATCGGATCCGTGACGCTCGATCAGGGCGTCACGCGCTCCGGACGTCGCCCCGCCCCCTCGAACCCAAGCTGACGCCAGGCCTCGAACAAGATCACCGCGACCGAGTTCGAGAGGTTCAGGCTTCTGTTGTCCGGACGCATCGGGATATAGAGCCGCTGGTCGCCAGCAATCCCCTCAAGAATCTCGCTGGGTAGACCCCGCGTCTCGGGTCCGAACAGAAAGGCATCTCCCTCCCGATAGGTCGGCTCCGTATGGGCGACCGTCCCTCGCGTCGTTGCGGCGAAGATGCGCGACGGACCGATCTGTTCGAGACAGACGTCGAGCGAGTCATGCAGCCGCACATCCGCCCATTCGCGATAATCCAATCCCGCCCTGCGCAGCAGTCGATCGTCGAGCGAAAAACCGAGCGGTCGAGTCAGGTGCAGACGGGCTCCGACATTGACGCTCAAACGCATGATGTTGCCGGTATTGGGCGGAATTTCCGGCTGGTAGAGGATGATATCGAACATGGGATGCAGGGACGGGCTCGTTCGGGATGCGATGTCTTTGAGTTGACTGTTTTTCCGAGTCCCATGATATATTAAAAAATCCGTATCTACCGAAACTGCCTTGCATCTTCGGTTTATTCATGATGGGGGACACATCCATGACCGATATCGCGGCGCTGAAACAAGAAAAGCAAGAACTGATCGATAAAATGCTCGAAATGCAGAAGAAATTTATCGATTTCGAGCACGAGAACGGCGTCTCAGGAAAGGACTACTGGGCATCGACCGATGGGTTGCTGGCGGACTACCGTCAGGAGTATCAGGAGATGGCCACTCGGGTCGTGGATCTCGCCCATGAGATCGTCGGCTCCGCCCGCTTCTAAGCGAGGTGAGCGAAACGAAGAACCCGCGCCGAGGCGCGGGTTCTTCGTTATCGGAATGGGGATCGGGTCATGCGCTCCCGGCCGAGCGGAGATGCTCGATGTATTTGGGTGTCTCGCGCATTAGGAGACGAACAGCGGTTCCTGTTGCGACGAGACGGGATTCGCGACCAGAAAAGCCGAGTTCGCATCGAACGTGACCACGGCTATCGAGCGGAATGGGGATCATGTCTCGGTAGGTATAGATGTTCTCCTCGATATCCCCTCCGGAGCAGACCAGGGGACAATCGGGAATGTCTCCCTCTAGTACGGCCCCATCGATCATCAGGCTTCCAGCCTGCCACCAACGTGTCCGCTCGTTCGAGCCCGTCATCGTTTTGATCAGATAGGCACGCGAGAATTCGATGGTCAACAGACCCTCTCGACAATCGATCGCTGCGATCTCCGAACCCTTCAGCTCGATGCTGATGTTATCCAATAGCGGTCTCCAGAAAGTGCCAGCCCACCGTGCTGGACATCAGTGTTCGTTCGGGAGTGTCTCGGACGTCTCGTTGTCCGTATCCAGCCCCAGTTCCTTGATCTTGCGTGTCAGGGTGTTGCGCCCCCATCCGAGCAAGCGTGCGGCCTCCTGGCGCCGTCCACCGGTATGCTCCAGTGCGGTCTGAATGAGGACCTGTTCGAAGGCGGGCAATGCTGTATCTAGGATATTCTCCCGGCCTTGCTTGAGACTCTGTCTCGCCCAACGTCGAAAGACGCTCTCCCAGGATTCGTCCGCCACCTGGTTGGGAAAGGAGGCGTTGAGCTCTGGCGGCAGATCCTCGGAATGGATGTGCTTGCTCGATGCCATGACCGTCACCCAGCGAGCCGTATTCTCCAACTGACGCACGTTCCCCGGCCAGTCCAATCGCTTGAGATGCTCGATCGCGTCGGCCAGCAGGACCTTGGGCTCGCAGCTCAACTCCTGTGCGGCCTGGGCGAGGAAATGACGCATGAGCAGTGGAACGTCCTCGCGTCGATCGCGTAGCGCGGGAAGATGGATGCGGATCACGTTCAAGCGGTGGAACAGGTCTTCGCGAAAACGGCCCTGTCGAACCAAATCCTCCAGGTTCTGATGGGTCGCTGCGATGATGCGGACATCGACCTTGATGGGGGCGATACCGCCGACACGATAGAATTCGCCATCGGCGAGTACGCGCAGTAGGCGCGTCTGAAGTTCGGCGGGCATGTCGCCGATCTCGTCGAGGAACAGCGTGCCTCCATCGGCCTGCTCGAAACGTCCCTCTCGACGCGCCTGGGCGCCGGTGAAGGAGCCGCGTTCGTGACCGAAAAGTTCCGACTCCAGTAGATCGCGCGGGATCGCCGCCATGTTCAGCGCGATGAAGGGGCAATCGCTGCGCGGGCTGTGACGATGCAGCGCATGCGCCACCAACTCTTTGCCCGTGCCGGATTCGCCGTTGATGAGGACCGTGATGTTGGATCGCGCCAAACGTCCGATGGCGCGGAAGACGTCCTGCATCGCGGGCGCCTCGCCGATGATGTCCGGCCCCTTCGGCGCACTGATCTCCTCGGTGCGATCCTCGCGGCCGCGTCTACAGGCCCGTCTGACCTGGGAGACCGCCTCGTCCAGATCGAACGGCTTTGGCAGATATTCGAACGCCCCGCCGTGAAAGGCCGATACGGCGCTGTCCAGATCGGAGTGGGCCGTCATGATGATGACCGGCAGCCCCGGATAGCGGGCGGAGACCTGGCGCAGCAGATCCAGACCATCGACGCCGGGCATACGGATGTCGGTGAGGATGACATCCGGTTGTTCCTGCTGCAGGGCCTCCATGACGCCCACCCCGTTGGAAAAGCAGGTGACGTTTATCTCGGCCTTGCGCATGGCTCGATCCAGCACCCAGCGAATCGAGCGATCGTCATCGATGACCCATACCTTGGGTTCTCTATTCATGGTCGCACTCCAGCGGCAGGTAGACACAAAAGGTCGTCTCTCCAGGGCAACTCTCGCATTCGATGAGCCCACCGTGCTGGTTGATGAGTTCTTGCGCGATGGACAGGCCAAGACCGGTTCCGCCTTGGCGCCCGGAAACCATCGGAAAGAAGATCTGATCGCGAATCTCTTCGGGGATTCCCGGCCCGTTGTCACGCATCTGGGTCAGCAGAACCAGGCGGTGACGCCGGTTGCCGATCGTGAACTGGCGCAGGACGCGGGTTCGGAATTCGACACAACCGTCGAGCCCGGCCGCCGCTGCGGCATTGCGGGCGAGATTGAGGAATGCCTGGATCAGACGGTCCTGGTCGGCCATGAAATCCGGGATGCTCGGGTCATAGTCGCGCAGCATCACGGGGCCACGCGGAAATTCGGCCAGTAGCAGCCCTCGGACGTGCTCGATGACGTCGTGAATGTTGAGCATTCCGCGACGCGGCATGCGATTCGGACCGATCATCCGGTTCATCAGCGCCTGGAGCCGATCCGCCTCTTCGATGATGATCCTGGTGTATTCGCGCAATGCGGGGTCTGGCAACTCCTGTTCGAGTAGTTGAGCCGCTCCACGCAGTCCACCAAGCGGATTCTTGATCTCGTGGGCAAGTCCCTTGATCAGGGCCTGCGCTGCCTGATGCTGGGTCAGCAATTGCTCCTCGCGGGTGATACGGAGTTGGCGGTCCACTTGATAGAGTTCGACCAGCAGCTCATCGCCTGCATCATCATGATGCAGCGGCAGGACGGTGCAGTTCACCGTTTTGGTGCGTCCATCCGCGACCGTGATGTTGATCTCCCGCTCGGTGAAGGGGTGGCGGGAGTTCAGCGCGGCGGTGAGGCGCTCCAAGGCATGGTTTCCAGGACAAGGCAAGAGCACGCCTGCCGTCTGCCCGATCAGATGGCGCGAACTGACCTCAAACAGAATTTCGGTCGCCGGATTGAGATACTGAAGGGTTAAGTCCTTGTCAAACAGCATCACTGCCGTGTTGAGATGATCCAGAATCATCCTCTCAATGGCCGGTCTGACCGTTGGCTGAATCGTCATGAAGCGTAATCCAGATAGGTGTTCGCTGCGTCGCCGTCCTGTGACGCAATCGGTTTCGATCCTGAATCGAAGGCGAATGGCAACGACGAGGTGATTCGATCATGTCTAGGATCGGGATCCTAATCCAGATAAGCAATAAATAGGCCAATTTTTCGACGTGGAGGGTCATCCAAAACGCTGGAGGATCGGGAGTTCTTCCGCGCCCGAATAGCGACGAAACACATCGCTGCGAGGCGGTTATCCGGGGACGCCCGGCACATGCAGACGAACGGAGGGCTTGGAGCAGTTGCCCGTTGGCGATATTACGGGCGGATGTTGGGTGCGTCCATGCACCCGGTCATTCCTAATACGAAATGACGATCGATCCGATCAGAGGCTGTAGTACATGTCGAACTCGACGGGGTGCGTCGTCATCCGCAGCCGGGTCACTTCATCCATCTTCAGCTTAATGTAGCTGTCGATCAGGTCGTCGGAGAAGACGCCGCCAGCGGTCAGGAACTCGCGGTCCTGGTCGAGTGCTTCCAGCGCCATTTCGAGCGAGGAGCACACGGTCGGGATGGCCTTCGCCTCTTCGGGCGGCAGGTCGTAGAGGTCCTTGTCCATCGAGTCGCCGGGATGGATCTTGTTCATGATACCGTCGAGACCCGCCAGCATCATCGCGGAGAACGACAGGTAAGGGTTGCCGGTCGAATCGGGGAAACGCACCTCGATGCGACGGCCCTTGGGGCTGGCGCAGTGCGGGATACGGATCGACGCCGAACGGTTGCGGGCCGAGTAGGCCAGCATGACCGGAGCCTCGAAGCCGGGGACCAGACGCTTGTAGGAATTGGTCGCGGCGTTGGTCAGGGCGTTCAGTGCACGGGCGTGCTTGATGATGCCGCCGATGTAGTAGAGCGCGTTGTCGGACAGACCGGCGTACTTGTCGCCTGCGAAGAGGTTCTGGCCGTCCTTCGACAGGGACTGGTGGACGTGCATGCCGTTGCCGTTGTCGCCGACCAGCGGCTTGGGCATGAAGGTCACTGTCTTGCCATAGGCGTGAGCGACGTTCTGGATGACGTACTTGAGGATCTGGTTCTGGTCGGCGCGGGCCACGAGGGTGTCGAACTTGGTGCCGATTTCACACTGACCTGCGGTCGCCACTTCGTGGTGATGAACCTCGACCCCAACACCCATCTCTTCGAGGGTGAGACACATGGCCGCGCGCAGATCGTTGAGGGAGTCGACCGGGGGAACCGGGAAGTAACCACCCTTGACGCCAGGACGGTGACCCATGTTGCCGTCGGGGAAGACGCGCTCGGAATTCCAACCGGCCTCTTCGGCATCGATCTTATAGAAGGAGCCCGACATATCGGAGCCCCAACGGACGTCGTCAAGGACGAAGAATTCCGGCTCGGGACCGAAATAGGCGGTGTCGGCGATACCGGTGGACTTGAGGTAGGCCTCGGCGCGCTTGGCGACGGAACGCGGATCGCGCTCGTAGCCGATCATGGTATCCGGTTCGAGGATGTCGCAGCGGATGATCAGGGTATTCTCGTCGGAGAAGGGGTCGATGACCGCAGTATCCGCCTCGGGCATGAGCACCATGTCGGATGCCTCGATGCCTTTCCAGCCGGAGATCGACGAACCGTCGAACATCTTGCCGTCCTTGAACATGTCTTCATCGATGACACTGGCGGGCATGGAGACGTGCTGCTCCTTGCCGCGAGTATCCGTGAAGCGAAGGTCGACGAACTTCACTTCGTTGTCTTTGATCATCTTAATGACATCTGTCATTTGGCAGTCTCCGATGCAGTGTTCTCAAAATCTGGTCCGGCAGACGCGATTCTGGACGCCAAGTCCAAGAGACGGGCTCACAGAAGGCATCGCACCCGGCGCCGGAGCGTAACAGGTCGCCGATTGAGTTGCACGAGCCACTATCGAAATCCCTGAAGGAGGCGAACAGAGCCGTCGGCTCTGTTCGCGAGGCAACTCCAGTTTCGACGGTCGACGCACTCAATGGTCTCGCAGGCCGTATGCAATGAATACGCCAAGCATCCGCATTGTCAGGTGACTCGGGTTGACCTCATGGTCCGGCGCTAAACGCATGCGTAACAACGGCCTAATTACATGATTTAATTGGGACATACCTTGCTTCATGTGACGACGCTGCCTGGTTGCGATCCCGGCGGTCTGAGAGGTCGCTAGATGTTGAGACGTATACGAGCCAAAAACCGCACCAATAACGCACATGACAGCAAGATTTTCGCACCAATTTAGTGCGATCAGTCAGCCATAATAGATCCGAACGCGCCCAAAGGCCGTTTCTTGGGCCAAGGCGTTCTGGAGTTCGTCCCTCAAACCGGATGGATCCCAGCCGTTTCTCAGGCAAGCCGAGATCGGTAAGTAGACGTCGATATCGATCTTGCCTCCCAGATAGTGGAAGACGACACGCTCGCGTTCGCAGGCCGCCGGAATCGCCGACCAGGCCGACGCGATGATGGCCAAGGCCTCGGCGCGAAGCGGCAGGAGCGGACCGACCGGGACGGTCTCATCGTCCTCTGGATCGATGTGCACCGTGACGTCCGTGATCTCGGCGATCTGACGCTTCAGGCGTCGTTCCACCAGAACGCTGATCATGTGACCCTCCGAGACACTGACGTAGGGGTCGACCAGGACGTGAACGTCGGCCGACGCCTGTCCGCCGGAGCGCCGGGTTCGCAGCATATGGATGGAGCGCACGCCGCCGACTGAACAGATGGTATCGGTGACGTCCTTCAGGCGAGAGGCCTCCAGTCCGGTGTCGACCAGCTCGTTGGTTGCCTCCCAGCCCAGCTCCCAGGCGATCTTGGCGATCATGACCGCGACGAGGATGGCAGCGATGGCGTCCAGATAGGGAAGGCCGGCCATAGTGCCGAGAACGCCGATGAAGACCACGATCGAGGAGATGGCGTCGGAGCGATGATGCCAGGCATTGGCTCTTAGCAGATCGGACTTGACCTGCTTGGCATAGCCGAGGGTCCACCAATAGAGCCATTCCTTTACGCCGATCGAAAGCAGGCTCACGACCAAGGCGGAGAGCTCTGGGCGAAGAAGCTCGTCTGGCTGGAAGAGTCGCTCGGCGGCATCCCAGCCGATACTGATGGCGACGCCTAACAGCAGGAACCCCAAGGCGAGGGTCGCGACCGTCTCGTAGCGTGCGTGGCCGTAGGGGTGATCGCGATCCGCCTCCTGGCTCGCATGGTGGCCGGCGATGAGAACCAGTAGATCGGAGAGCAGATCGGAGAGCGAATGGATGCCGTCGGCGATGAGCGCCTGTGAATGGCCGAGCTGCCCCACGACCACTTTGAGCACCGACAGAAGAAGATTGGCGATGGCTCCACCCACGGCCGTGCGGGTGACTGCCTGAGTGCGGTCGATTTGGGTTCGGTTTTCCTTGGCCACGGTAGTCGGACGTCGAACGGATGTTGGATCGAGCAGCTCAGTATAGCGGAGCGCGAAGGCCACGCGGTGTATGGGACGAGCCTTTTGGGGTTGGTCAGCCTTGGAGGAACGCCAGACGAGAGACGCTGAAGATTGCGAGGTCCGAGTCGACCCGCGATGTCTCCCCCTGGTCGGTGGCGGACGCACGGCGTTCGACGCCGAGGGGTATCCTATTGACCCCAATGCAATGGAAACCGTTTTCCCCCAGGCTCGCACCGGATTTCCGCCCGGCCGGCACGGACGGATCGGCGACCGAATATACTGCAGGATTTTTCCACATAACCTGGATGAAGGAGACCCCTTTGAATCTAGAATCCGAGGATCTCGGGACCTTTCAAGGTCTCATATTTGCACTGCAACGATACTGGGCCGAGCTGGGCTGCGTCATCGTTCAGCCGTTGGACATGGAGGTCGGAGCCGGCACCTTCCATCCGTCCACCTTTCTGCGTTCAATCGGCCCCGAGCCATGGCGCAGCGCCTACGTTCAACCGTCGCGCCGACCGACCGACGGCCGCTACGGCGAGAACCCAAACCGACTGCAGCACTATTACCAGTTCCAGGTGGTGCTCAAGCCGTCACCGATCGACATCCAGGATCTCTATCTGAGCTCGCTACGTCGGTTGGGACTAGATCCCTCTGTGCACGATATTCGCTTCGTCGAGGACAACTGGGAATCGCCGACACTCGGCGCCTGGGGGTTAGGCTGGGAGGTTTGGCTCAACGGGATGGAGGTGACTCAGTTCACCTACTTCCAGCAGGTCGGCGGTCTGGATTGTCGTCCGGTCACCGGCGAGATCACCTACGGTCTCGAGCGCATCGCCATGTATCTGCAGAACGTGGAGAGCGTCTACGACCTGGTCTGGAGCCGCACGCCCGAGCGCACGGTCACCTATGGCGACGTCTTCCATCAGAACGAGGTCGAGCAGTCGACATACAACTTCGAGCATGCTGATGTCGACGCGCTGTTCGATCTGTTCGATACCTGCGAGCGCGTCAGCACCAGTCTGATCGAGAATGGACTGCCTCTGCCCGCCTACGATCAGGTCCTGAAGGCTTCGCACACTTTCAATCTGTTGGATGCGCGAGGCGCCATCTCAGTCACGGAGCGTCAGCGATTTATCCTTCGGGTGAGGGCGCTGTCTCGGGCGGTCGCACAGGCCTATTACGAAAAACGGGAGGCGCTCGGCTTCCCCATGTTGTCGCAGTGATTGGGAGATGATTTTGGATACATTCGCTGACCTCTTGATCGAGATAGGGACGGAGGAACTCCCGCCGATCGCCCTGCCGAAACTCTCCAAGGCCTTTGCCGATGCCGTGGGATCCCAGTTCCAGGGCTACGGGATTGCGTACCGCGCCATCGAGCGATTCGCGACGCCAAGACGCCTGGCCGTATTGGTGCGCGACCTCCAGACCCGTCAGGCGGATCAGGAGAGCGTGCGCCGAGGTCCCGCCGTGCGCGCGGCGTTCGACGCCTCGGGAAATCCGACACCCGCAGCCCAGGGGTTCGCGCGTTCCTGCGGTGTCGAGGTAACGGATCTGGGTCGGGAGGCGACCGAAAAGGGCGAGTGGCTCATCTACAAGAGCCTGATCCCAGGTCGAGACACGGTGGCCTTGGTGCCAGAGATCGCCGAGAAGGCGCTCGCGGCTCTACCGATTCCGAAACGCATGCGCTGGGGCGCTGGCATCGAGGAATTCGTGCGTCCGGTGCATTGGGTGTGTCTGATCATGGGCGCGACCCCGGTGGAGGGAACCGTGCTCGGTCTGACCTCGGCGCCGGTCACCTACGGGCATCGCTTCCACCACCCCGATTCCATCGCAATCGAAGAGGCGGCGAGCTACGAAGCGCGTCTCCTCGAAGAGGGGTATGTCGTGCCCTCGTTCGAGGCCCGTAAGACGTCGATCGAGGAGAAGATCCAGGCCATGGCCTCCGAGCAGGGGCTGGTTCCACGCATCGATCCGGATCTGTTGGAAGAGGTCGCGGCGCTGGTCGAATGGCCTCAGACCCTGCTGTGTCACTTCGATGAGAAATTTCTGGAGATCCCTCCCGAGGTTCTGATCGAGACGATGCAGACCAACCAGAAATATTTCCCGGTCGAGGATGCCGAGGGACACCTTCAGTCGGCCTTTATCGTGATCACCAACCTGGAAAGCCAGGATCCGGATCGCGTCCGCGAAGGCAACGAGCGTGTCATTCGACCCCGATTCGCCGACGCCGCCTTCTTTTGGTCTCAGGATATCAAGCAGCCGCTTGAGGCCTTCGCTCAGCGACTGGAGACGGTCGTCTTTCAGGAGAAGCTGGGGACCATCGCGGATAAGAGTGCCCGCGTCACCCGTTTGGGACGTCATCTGGCGGCGAGCGTCCAGGCCGATCCCGAACTGGTACAGCGCGCGGCGGAGCTCGCCAAGTGCGATCTGGTGAGCTCGATGGTCTACGAGTTTCCTGGTCTGCAAGGAATCATGGGGCAGTACTACGCCGCGCATTCCAACGAGGATCCCTGTGTCTGCAGCGCCATGCAGGAACAGTATCTGCCGCGATTCGCCGGCGATGTCTTGCCCTCCAGTGCGTGCGGTCTGGCCCTGGCGATCGCGGATAGGATCGATACCCTCGTTGGCATCTTCGGTATCGGCTTGCGACCGACGGGGACGAAGGATCCCTATGCGCTCAGACGGGCCTCGATCGCCGTGCTGCGCATCCTCATCGAGACGCCCGTAGACCTCGATCTCAAGGATCTGCTGCAAACCGCGGCGGAGGGTTTCCCGGCAGGCGTCATCGCGGACGACACCTCAAGCACCGTGCTCGACTACATGCTGGAGCGGTTGCACGGCTATTACGGCGACCGGGATATTTCGGCCGATGTCGTGGACGCGGTGGTCCAGGTCGGGGTGAGCAACGCATTCGACATCGATCGACGGGTTGCCGCCGTGTCCCGTTTCCAAACGCTGCCATCGGCACCAGAACTCGCCGCCGCCAACAAGCGTATTCGCAACATCCTGGCGAAGGCCGACAGCGGGGCGACCGCAGATACTGGACTGGATTCGGATCTGCTTTCGGATCCGGCCGAGATCGCATTGGCCGAAAAGGTCTCTGCCCTGAGGAGCCAGGTCCAGCCCTTGATCGAGGATGGAAACTATGTCGAAACCTTGGAGTGTCTCGCCGACCTGAGGGCGGACATCGACCGCTTCTTCACCGATGTGATGGTGATGGCGGATAACGAGGCGGTCCGCAACAACCGCATCCGACTCCTTGCATCCGTCGCCGAACTCTTTCTTCAGGTGGCCGACATCTCTCGGCTTCAATAATGCGGTGTCCCGACTTGACTGGCCGGGCCGTCATCCTGGATCGCGATGGCGTCATCAACGAGGACTCCGACCGCTATATCCGCTGTCTGTCCGACTGGACGCCGATCGCCGGCAGCATTGAGGCCATCGCGCGATTGTCTCGGGCCGGGTTGCGGATCGCGGTCGCGTCCAATCAGTCGGGGTTGGGCCGGGGCTATTTCTCCTTCGTCGAGCTGAACGCAATGCACCAGCGGATGCGGGATCTGGTGTCGGCGCAAGGAGGGCGAATCGACATGATCGCCTTCTGTCCCCATACGCCGAGCGATGGTTGCCACTGTCGGAAACCGGGAACCGCCTTGCTGGAGGAGATTGCCGAGCGACTGAGCCTGGACCTGGCTGGCGTGCCCTTCATCGGAGACTCGCTCTCGGATCTCAAGGCGGCGCGCTCGGCTGGGGCCTTTCCGATCCTCGTTAGGACCGGAAAGGGCGAAAAGACGCTGGTCTCGCTCGACGATGAAAAGCACATCCAGTGGGGTGCGCAACTGCCGGTCTATCGGGATCTCGCAGCTGCGGCCGATGCCCTTTTGAACAACGAAGGTTGTCTATGATCCTAATTCGCTCGCTGTTATTTCAGATCTTCCTGATCGCTTCCAGTTTCTGTTATTCGAGCGTCATCCTGATCCTGGACCTGATTCTTCGAAATCCCCCGACCGATCGGCTGGGGAACGCCTGGGGATACACCAATCTCTGGGCGCTTCGCACGCTCTGTCGTCTCGACTATCGCGTCCAGGGATTCGAGAACCTGCCAGAGGAACCGGTCGTGGTGCTGGCGAAACATCAGTCCGCCTGGGAAACGATCGCGCTACGGGCGTTTCTGCCGTGCAATCAGACCTGGGTGCTGAAACATGAACTGACGCAAATTCCGCTCTTCGGCTGGACGCTGAAGCGTTTCCAATCTATCGCCATTCGACGCTCCGATGGCCGCAGGGCCATGAGCAAGCTGATTCGCGAAGGACAGATGGCCTCGCAAAAGGGACGTTGGATCATCGTGTTTCCAGAGGGAACGCGCGTTGCTCCCGGCACCCATCAGCGTTATGAAATCGGCGGTGCCTTGCTCGCGGAGCGCTGCGACAAGGCGGTGATTCCCATCGCCCATAATGCCGGCGAGTTCTGGGGACGCAGGAGCATCCTGAAATATCCAGGGACCATCGATGTCGTGATCGGTCCACTCATGCAGACGGACGGCAAGAAGGCGACCGAGATCAATGCCGAGGTGGAACATTGGATCGAGTCCACTGTGGCATTGCTTCCGGATCGGCTCGGTCAGCTGAAGGCAGCTGCCTAAAGAAGGGGGATCCTGCCGGACGATTGAGTCCGGCAGGATCTAGCTTGAGGTCTCGCCAAGCAGAGATCAGACGTCGAGGTTTTCGACGTTCAACGCATTCCGTTCGATGAACAGGCGCCGAGGCTCGACTTGATCGCCCATGAGGGTGGTGAAGATCTGATCCGAGGCCACGGCGTCCTCGATCGTCACCTGAAGCAAACGACGAAGCTCGGGATTCATGGTGGTTTCCCACAGCTGATCCGGGTTCATCTCTCCAAGTCCTTTGTATCGCTGAATGCTGTAGACGCGTTGCGCCTCGGCCAATAGCCAGCGGATACCGCTTCCCAAATCCTCAATGCTACAGCGACGCTCCCCGCGTTTGATGTAGGCCCCCGGATGGATGAGTCCATCCGTCTTTGCGCCGAATTCGACCAATTTGGCGTAATCAGACGTCTGGAAAAACTCGATGGGTACGACGCGACTCTCCGGAATTCCGTGGATCAGTCGAATGATCTCGATTCCAGCGGATGTCTCGTCGGTGGCCTGGGAGTAACGCAGCCGATAGTGAACGGCTGCCTGGCCGTCGGTGTTCAAACCCACTTCAACCGCCTTGCACCATTCATCCAACCGCTGGGCATCCGAGCGTACCGTCTCGTCGAATGGCGCGACTTCGGGAAGGGTTGTCAGGAAATTCGCGTCGTAGCGGTGAGCCAGACGACGCACGATTCCCATGAAGAGCTGGTAGTCCTGGGCCAGCGATTCCAGGGCGGTTCGCGAAAGCGGAGGTGCGTCCTCGGTGACGAAGAGATCCGCGTCCTCGAGCGCCGCCTGAAGCATGGCGCGATTGAGCGCACCCTCGTCTAGCAGATACTCCTCGTGCTTCCCGCGCTTGATCTTGAAGAGCGGCGGCTGTGCGATATAGATGTGTCCGCGTTCGACCAGCTCGGGCATCTGGCGGTAGAAGAACGTCAGCAACAGGGTTCGGATGTGGGCGCCATCGACGTCCGCATCGGTCATGATGATGATGCGGTGATAGCGGAGATTGTCCGGATTGTATTCCTCTCGACCGATGCCGCATCCCAAGGCCGTGATGAGGGTACCGACCTCGACGGACGAGAGCATCTTATCGAAGCGCGCCTTTTCGACATTCAGGATCTTGCCCTTGAGCGGCAGGATGGCCTGAAAGGCTCGATCCCGTCCCTGCTTCGCCGAACCGCCTGCGGAGTCACCCTCGACCAGATAGAGTTCGGATTTTGCGGGGTCCTTCTCCTGACAATCGGCGAGCTTCCCCGGCAATCCCGCAACGTCGAGTACGCCTTTGCGGCGCGTCATCTCGCGAGCCTTGCGCGCCGCCTCGCGCGCACGCGCGGCCTCAAGCATCTTGTTGGCGATCACCTTGGCCTCGGCCGGTTGCTCCTCGAGGAAGGTATCGAGCTTCTCCGAGACCAGCGATTCGACGACACCCTTCACCTCGGACGAGACCAATTTGTCCTTGGTCTGAGAGGAGAATTTGGGGTCGGGAACCTTGACCGAAAGCACTGCGGTCAGTCCTTCCCGCGCGTCGTCGCCGACCGGGCGAACCTTCTGATTGCGCTCGAGCCCTTCACGTTCGATATAGGAATTCAGGGTTCGAGTGAGTGCGGCACGGAGACCGGCAAGGTGGGTGCCTCCATCCTTCTGCGGAATCGTATTCGTGTAGCAGAAGATGGTTTCCTGATAGCTGGAGTTCCACTGGATCGCCAACTCGACACTGATCGACTGGTTCTCCGCCGTGAAATAGAAAACGGTCGGATGGACTGGCTCCTTGTTCTTGTTGAGATGTTCCACGAAGGCGCGAATGCCGCCGTGGTACTCGAAGGTATCCGAGCGACCGCTGTCCTCCTCCGTGAGCGAGATCCGCACCCCCGAATTCAGGAAGGACAGCTCGCGCAAGCGGCGAGCCAGGATGTCGTAATGGAATTCCAGGTTGGTGAAGATCTCGTCAGAGGGGTAGAAGCGGATTTCGGTTCCCGTATCCGACGTGTCACCCGTGATCTCCAGCGGACTCTGGGGCACCCCGAGGTGGTACTCCTGCTGATGGATATGACCACCACGACAGATTCGGAGCAGTAGCCGTTCGGACAAGGCGTTGACGACGGAGACGCCGACACCGTGGAGTCCGCCGGAGACCTTGTAGGAGTTATCGTCGAATTTTCCACCCGCGTGCAGGACGGTCATGATGACCTCTGCGGCGGAGCGGTTTTCCTCGGCATGCAGATCGACCGGAATCCCTCGACCATTGTCCCGAACGGAGACCGAGCCGTCTCGATGCAGGGTGACGCTCACGCTCGAGCAATAACCGGCGAGCGCCTCGTCGATGGAGTTGTCTACGACCTCGAAGACCATGTGATGTAGTCCGGTGCCGTCGTCGGTATCACCGATGTACATCCCTGGGCGTTTGCGGACCGCGTCCAATCCGCGGAGGACCTTGATGTTGTTGGAGTCGTACGTCATTGGACCTACTTGACTGATAGCGGTAGAAGAATGGAAAGCTGCGCTCGCGCTGGCTAACAGGACAGGAAGCGTGAGCGGCTGGAACCTCCCAGCGATTGCGTTCCCCGGTCATTGATTCGGGCCGAGCGAAGGCCAAGATGGATTCGGAGGGAGAAGAAGGGCCTCCTTGATTATAAGTGAACGGGATATGACGATGTGCGATAGGGAAACGGCGTGGCCTGGAGGCTCAATCCTGTCTCGTCAGGGCACCATGTTCCACGTGGAACATCGCAAATTGATGTTGCACATCCAGCGCCTTGGATCTCGGATACACCCCGGACGCGAACAACTGGGATCCGGTTTCGACGAATAAAGACCAGATCGAGCGCGCGTTTTCCTCGTCCAGGTCCGACTCGATATCGTCCAGGAGCCAGATCGCGCGTTCCAAGCCCTGTCTGACATGCAATCCCTCGCATGCCAATTGCAGCAAACAGACGACGACCTTCATCTGGCCTCGCGAGAAGGCCGCCCGACGTCCATCCCTCACGAACAGAAGGTCGGCCCGATGTGGTCCGGCGACCGAGAATCCTCTTGCCGTCTCTTGGGATCTGACCGCGTCCAGCATCTCACCCAAACCCAGATCCTTTCGCCACCCGCGTTCGTAGACCAGTTCCACGTCCTCCAGGAACCGAAAGGTCCCCTTCAAGGCGTCGAACCCCGACCGCAACGGAGATACAAAACCGGATCTGAGTGCGTCGACCGCTTCACCGGTTTCGACGAAGGCTCGGTCCCACTCACCCGAATATTTTCCGCCGCCTTTCAGCGCGGCGTTCCGCTGAGTCAGTACCCGTTGGAATGTTCGTCGAGCCTCACCGAGCCGGTTGTTCCACAGCAGTCCGTTCCAGTCGAGAAACAGGCGTCGAAGTTGAGGATCCCCTTCGATCAGCCCCTGCGGATTGTCGGTCACCAGCTTGAGTGGAAACCACGAGCCCACCCGATCCCTGCCGAATGCATCGGGAGGCATCGTCTCCCTGTCACTGCCCGTTCCGTCCTGACGATATCGAATCTCAACCGAGGTCTCGGCGTCGACCGAGAAGCAACCTCTGATTTGGGTCGCCCTCATGTTTCGGTTCACGACTGGACCGAATTTGGTGCCGCGATAGGTTCTGCCACGTGCGAGTAGATAGATCGCCTCCAGGACCGTCGACTTCCCCGCGCCGTTCTTTCCAGACAGCCAGACCAGCGGGGCATCGCTCTCCAGCCGAGCGCGATGGATGTTTCTCAGTCCCTCGATATCGAGTCCGACGAGCCAATTCGACCCCATGTGTCAGCCGTTACGGTCGTCAACGCCTGCCTCAAAGCCGCATGGGCATGACCACATAGGTCTCGTCTTCCGAGTCCAATCCCCGCCAGATCGAACTGCTGTTCGCGTCCTGGAATTGCACCTGGACCTTCTCCGCGTCGATCGCATTGAGAACATCCATGAGATAGGCGACATTGAAACCAATCGAGATCGACTCTCCCGAATAATCCGACTCGATCTCTTCCTCGGCCTCTTCCTGCTCCGGGTTGTGCGCCAGAAGACGCAAAACACCCTCGTCGAAGGCGAGACGAACGCCGCGATATTTCTCGTTGGAGAGGATTGCCGTTCTCGACAGTGCGCTCTTCAATTCGTCCTTGTTCAGGATCGTGGTTTTATCCAGGCTGTGTGGAATCACCCGCTCGTAGTCGGGATAGCGTCCGTCGACCAGCTTCGAAACCATGGTCGTCTGTCCAACGGAAATTCGAACGCTCTTGGTGCCGACCGAGAAATCCACGACCTCCTCGGTGTTTCCCAGGAGGCGCTTGAGTTCCAGTACCGTCTTGCTCGGCACGATGACCTGCCGCGCCTCGCCCAGATCCGCATCGCTCAATCGAACGCGATAGCGCGCCAGACGATGTCCATCTGTCGCCACCGCCGTCATGCTGGTGCCCTGGAACTCCACGAGCAGACCGTTCAGGTAATAGCGCACATCCTGCTGGGCCATGGCGAACGCCGTCTTCTCCAGCAGCCGTTTCAGCACGCCCTCGGCCAGCGGAATCCCCCGTCCACCCTGCTCCACCTCCATCAGCGGGTAGTCCGTCGCCGACAGCACTCCCAAGGTAAAGCGGCCACGACCAGCCGTCAGGACGCAGCGATCGTTTTTCGTCATGAAGCGGATGTCCGTGCCCTCGTTCAAGCTGCGGCAGATATCCGCAAGCTTTCGACCAGGCACGGTCGTCTCCCCTTCCTCGGACACATCTGCAGCGCACTCGGCGGTGACCTCGACTTCCTGATCCGAGCCTGTGAAACGAACCAGTCCGTCACGAGCCGTCACCATCAGGTTTCCGAGTATCGGTAAGGTTTGCCGTCGCTCGACGACGCCGATCACCCTTCCGACGATTGGCCACAAGGTATCTCGGTTGACCACGAATTCCATTAATATCTCCAAAGGGGAAATATATATATTTAAACGTTAATAGTAATGCCTGTGGATAACCGCCATTTCTCCGAAATCTTTCTTTGAAACAGCATGTTGAGAGATTTTTTACCTCTTGATTATCGGTGACTAAGCTGTGGATAAAATGACCGACTCCGAGTCGGGTTTTTTCATCCAAAACTTATGCACAGGTTCATCACAGGTTTGCCGCGGATTCTCCACAGCTAAGAGGTCAATATTCTCAACAGGTTTTTGTAATCCTCTTCTATTCCGGCATCGCTGTCACGCAAGCTCTTGATCTTTCTGGTGGCATGAAGAACAGTGGTATGGTCTCGACCGCCGAAGGCGTTACCGATTTCGGGCAGACTGTGCTTCGTGAGTTCCTTGGCCAGCGTCATCGCGATCTGTCTCGGTCGGGCCAGCGAGCGACTGCGCTTGGCTGACAATAGATCCGAGGTCCGCAGCTTGAAATACTCGGCGACCGTTTTCTGGATGTTCTCGATGCTGACCTGTTTGTCCTGAGCCGCCAGCACGTCCTTCAAGGCGTGCTTCGCGAACTCCAGCGTGATGGGCTTTCCCGTGAACTGAGAATTTGCCACCAAGCGCCGCAGCGCGCCCTCAAGCTCGCGAATGTTCGATCGGATGCGTCTGCCGACAAAGAAGGCCACGTCCTCCGGAAGCTCGATGCCGATTTGGGTTGCCTTGCAGTGGAGGATTGCGACGCTGGTCTCCAGATCCGGCGGATCGATGGAGACGGTCAGCCCCCAACCGAAACGGGACCTCAGACGTTCCTCAAGACCGACCACCTCCTTCGGGAAGCGGTCGCTGGAGAGCACGATCTGCTGGCGTGATTCGAAGAGCGCGTTGAAGGTGTGGAAAAACTCCTCCTGCGAGCGCTCCTTCCCGGCGAAGAACTGCACGTCGTCGATCAGTAGGGCGTTGACCGAGCGATAGGTCTTCTTGAACTCGTCGATCCGGTTGTGCTGCAGCGCCTTGATCATCTCCGCGACGAAGCGCTCGGAATGCAGATAGACGACGCGCGCCGAGGGATTCGAGGCCAGGATGACGTTGCCGACCGCATGCATCAGATGCGTCTTGCCCAGACCCACGCCGCCATAGATGAATAGCGGGTTGTAGGCTGTTCCGGGGTTCTGCCCGATTTGCATCGAGGCGGCGCGGGCAAGCTGATTCGATTTACCCTCGACGAAGGTATCGAAGGTGAAATCCGCGTTGAGATTGGCGCTGGCGCGTCGCTCGCCCATATCGGGTGCCGGCGCGGGGGGCTCGTAGCGGCTGTGTCCCGCCACTGTGACGCGTTCCCGGTCGAGCCCTCCGACCTCGAAGGCGATGTGACAGACGCTTCCGTCGCTGAACTGCGCGCAGAGTTCGATCAATCTGCGCTCATAATGCTTCTGCGTCCAATCGAGGACGAAGCGGTTGGGTGCAAGCAAGCGGAGCAGGCCGCCGTCCACTCGGGCCTGAAGCGGTAGAATCCAGGTGTTGAATTCGGCCGATGTCAATTCGCCCTTCAGTTGCTTGACACACTGATCCCACAGACCCACGGCGACTCCAGACAACGGTCGATTCCTAGCGTGATTTGCCACGGCATGCGCTGTTCGCGATACCACCTCATGTCAAGCGCCGAAGACCCCTGTGATAGGCCCCCGCTCTCTCCCGCTCGGTGATCGCGCGACGGACATGGACAAGCAGTCTAGCGTTCCGGGCTAGACTTATCCACAACCTTCGTGCCCAAAATCCTATCTAGTTGATTGACGGGCGTTGGAAAATTGCATATATTTCCGCCCCTTTTATGGCGGCCTTTTTGGCCTCCACGTCGGCCCTAAACCAGTTCATCGTCGGAGTACCGTTCATGAAGCGCACTTTTCAACCCAGCCGCCTGAAGCGGGCTCGTACCCATGGCTTCCGCGCGCGTAGCGCGACCCGCAATGGGCGCAAGGTTCTTGCCGCCCGTCGTTCCAAGGGTCGGCTTCGTCTAAACCCCTGAGCGAGTCAACGCCCGGCCGACCTGACCGCAGCCACCCGCGCGGCCGACGATTAACGAACGCGACCCAGTTTCGGCACGTCTTTGCCGATCCTATACGGGCAGGAAGATCCGGTTTCGTGGTGCTCTATCGTCCAAACGGATCCGAAGAGCCCCGTCTCGGTCTTGCCATCGCTAAAAAGCGTGCACGGCGTGCTGTGGATCGGAACCGACTCAAACGGATCGTTCGAGAGAGTTTCCGGCTCCACCACGAACAGCTTCCTGGAGTCGACGTCGTCGTACTCTGCTCGCATGACGCTAAGTCGCTTCCGAATCGACGGCTCTTTCAGGCTTTAGCGCAAGCTTGGGCCAGCATCAGGAATTCAGCATGCGCCCCATCTTGATCGGGTTGATCAGGGTCTATCAGTACCTGATCAGCCCGTTGCTCGGCCCCCATTGCCGCTTCTATCCTTCGTGCTCTCATTACGCTGTCGAGGCCATCGAGCGTCACGGCGTAGTCTATGGCACCTACTTGGCTCTTCGTCGCCTGTCCCGATGCCATCCCTGGCACCCGGGCGGCATCGACCCAGTTCCCCTCGAAAGGCAGACCAAGCTTCATGGATAACCAGCGCCTGATCCTTTTCCTTGCACTCGCCGCAGTGCTTTTCTTGATTTTCGAATCCTGGCAGCAGGATTACGGGCAGGTCGGCCAGCCGCCGGTCGCACAGACCGAGCAGAGCCAGCCGTCAACTGAACCCAATGCGCCCTCGGCCCTGACGCCAGCGGACCTGCCCGAGGTCGGTCCGCTCGCGGATACCTCGGTTCCCGGAGCCGACTCCGGCCCGATCCCGGCCTCGGAACGCCCGATTCTGGTCGAGACCGACCTGCTCAAGGTCGAGATCTCTCCGCGTGGCGGCACCATTGCCAGCGTCTGGCTGCTCGATTATCCGGTGGTCCCGGAGAAGCCCGAGGACAAATACCGTTTGTTCAAGCCTGTTCCGCCGAACATGCTGATCAGCCAGTCGGGTCTGATCGGCGACAAGGCGGCTGGACTGCCGACCCACAAGGGTCTGTTCCAGAGCGCCAAGCCCAGCTATCGACTGGAGTCGAACGACCGCCAGCTCGACGTCGTTCTGACCTGGAAGAACGCGGCGGGTCTGGAGGTGACCAAGACCTACCGCTTCACGCGCGGTAGCTACCTCATCCATGCCTCGCAAACGCTGACCAACGGTTCCGATAAGCCGATCGTCACGCGCGAATACACGCAGCTCCAGCGTACGCCCCTAAACGACCCCAATGAGGCGCGCTTCATCCACACCTATACCGGCGGCGTCTATTACAGCCCCGAGGACAAATACAAAAAGGTCTCGTTCGATGACATGACCAAGGGTCCTCTGGACAAGACGGTCTCCGACGGCTGGGTCGCCATGATCCAGCACTACTTCATGGCGGCCTGGATTCCGCCCCAGGGTGCCCAGCAGACCTTCTATACCAAGGCCCTCGACAACTCGCGCTACATCATCGGCCAGTTCTCGCCTGCGGTGAGCATTGCGCCCGGTGCCAGCCATACCTTCAAGGATCGTCTCTTCATCGGACCCAAGCTCCAGAACCAGCTGGCGGCCATCGCCCCCGGACTGGATCTGGCCGTCGACTACGGCTGGCTGACCGTCATCGCTCAGCCGATCTTCTGGGTCATGACCCATATCCACGCGTTGATCGGCAATTGGGGCTGGACCATCATCTTCCTCACCCTGCTCATCAAGCTGGCCTTCTACAAGCTGTCCGAGACCAGCTATCGCTCGATGGCCAACATGCGTCAGCTCGCGCCGCGCATGCAGGCGCTGAAGGACCGCTACGGGGACGACAAGCAGCGCCTGAATCAGGCGATGATGGAGATGTACAAGACCGAGAAGATCAATCCGCTGGGCGGCTGTTTGCCGATTCTGGTCCAGATTCCGGTCTTCATCTCGCTCTACTGGGTACTGCTCGACAGCGTCGAGATGCGTCAGGCGCCCTTCATGCTCTGGCTCAACAACCTGTCCGCGCCGGATCCCTACTATGTGCTGCCGCTGATCATGGGCGTCTCCATGTTCGTTCAGCAGAAGCTCAATCCCGCTCCGCCGGATCCGATGCAGGCCAAGATCATGATGAGCCTGCCGTTCGTCTTCACGGTCTTCTTCGCCTTCTTCCCGTCGGGCCTGGTGCTCTACTGGACGGTCAACAACCTGCTGTCGATCGCCCAGCAATGGCACATCACCCGCTCCATCGAGAAGGAAGCCGCCAAGAAGCGTCGCTGAACGCGCCGCTTCACTAGAGCGTGGCGAATCTAGACACCATCGCGGCCGTTGCCACACCCCCGGGACTCGGGGGTGTCGGCATCGTCCGAGTCAGCGGACCGCGTGTTTCGGCCATCGCCCAGGCCATTACGGGCGCCCTCCCCTCCCCTCGCACCGCTACCTACCGCGTCTTTCGCGATGCCGAAAACGGCTTCATCGACGAAGGAATCGCGCTCTATTTCCCCGGTCCTCGCTCCTTTACAGGCGAGGATGTCCTCGAACTTCAGGGACATGGCGGCCCGGTCGTCATGGATCTGCTGCTCGAACGCTGTCTCGGTTTGGGCGCGCGTCTGGCCCATCCAGGCGAATTCACCGAACGGGCCTTTCTCAACGGCAAACTCGACCTGGTTCAGGCCGAGGCCGTCGCCGACCTGATCGAAAGCTCGACCGCGCTCGGCGTGCGACTCGCCGGACGGACCTTGCAAGGCGAGTTCTCGCGGCGCATCCAGGCACTGGTCGAATCGCTCATCCAGCTGCGGATCTTCATCGAGTCCGCGCTCGACTTCCCCGAGGAAGAGATCGACTTTCTAGCCGACTCCAGCGTCGCCGAAGATCTGGATCGGGCCATCGCCATGACCCGCCGGGTCCTGGAAGAGGCGCACCGTGGTCAGGTGCTGCGCGAAGGGCTGGTGGTGGTCATCGCCGGCGCGCCGAACGTCGGCAAGTCGAGTCTCCTGAACGCACTGTCCGACACGGATGCCGCGATCGTCACCCCGATCCCCGGCACGACCCGCGACCTGTTGCGCCAGGACATCCAGATCGATGGGCTGCCGATCCGCGTCGTGGATACGGCCGGACTGCGCGCGACCGAGGACCCCGTCGAGCGCGAAGGGGTGCGTCGCGCCCGCAAACAGCTCGACGACGCAGACCTCGTACTCCTGGTCTATGACGCCCAAAGCGGACCGGATCCGAGCATCGCGGAAACCTTGCCGTCGGGGATTCCAGTCGTGCGTATCCGCAACAAGATCGACCTGCTCGACGAGTCACCAGGGATCCTGCAGAACGACTCGGAGGTCGAAATCTCGCTCTCAGTGGCCACGGCACAGGGGCTTGATCTGCTGCACGCCCACCTCAAACATCACGCCGGACTGGACGCCGGTCACGAAGGCATCTTCATCGCCAGACGTCGCCACCTCGACGCACTGAATCGCGGCCTGCAGCATCTTCTGGAGGCCCAACACAACCTCGAAGGACAGCTCGGCCCCGAACTGGTCGCCGAGGAGCTCCTACTTGCCCAGAAGATGCTCGGCGAGATCACCGGCGAGGTGACCTCCGAGGATCTGCTAGGCCGGATCTTTTCCAGTTTCTGTATTGGAAAATAGAGGTATTCGCGAATCTTCCGTAGAGATCTAGGGCGTGTCATCAATTCCTCGATCGTGCCATGATTCTCGTCCATCATGATCGAAACATTGAGGAGAGCCGAGATCGCACAACGCCGCCATGCCCTGCGCGATGACCAATGGGAGCGCATCAAAGACCTGTTGCCAGGGCGCCCTGGCCACGTTGGTGTCACCGCCCGCGATAATCGCTTGTTTGTCGAGGCGGTTATTTACCGCTATCGCACGGGCATTCCGTGGCGCGATCTGCCGGCACGGTTTGGTGATTTTCGCGTCGTGCACACCCGTTTCTCGCGCTGGGCACGGCGTGGTGTCTGGCAGCACGTGTTCGAGATTCTGGGCGCAGATGCAGACAACGAATACGCCATGCTCGACAGCACCATCGTGCGCGCTCATCAACACAGTGCAGGAGCTCCCAAAAAAAGGAGAACAAGCCATCGGGCGCAGCAAAGGCGGATTGAGCACGAAGATTCATGCTCGAACCGATGCCTTGGGCAACCCGACGGGCTTTTATCTGACGGGAGGACAGGCCTCGGATTTGGTCGGTGCCGATCACTTGCTGGTCGATCTGGAGGTCGAAGCACTGCTCGCGGACAAGGCCTATGATGCGGATGAGCGGGTGCTTGATGTGTTGGAAGCGTGCGGGGCGATAGCGGTGATTCCACCGAAGCGCAACCGCCTGGTCCAACGCGCTTACGACAAGGAATTGTATAAAGCGCGCCATCTGATTGAAAACTTTTTCTCGAAGATCAAGCAGTTCAGAGCGATTGCCACCCGATATGACAAGTTGTCTCGCAACTTTCTCGCCGGTGTGCACTTAGCCTCAGCATGCGTCCTGCTTAATTGATGACAGGCCCTAGCGATCGCTGGTTCGAGAAGCGCGCCGAGGCTCTTACAGGATGACGCCTTGCAAATGTTGCTCTGAGCGTCGACCATCGATGCCGCCCCTGCGCTACCCAACCAGTCAGCTGGCGTGGTGGCCTATATCGATTGGATCAGCTATTCGAGTGCTCTCTCGGCCACATGAAGGATCCCGTGGGTCAGCTTTGCTCGCTTAGTAAGCGTCCATCAACTGTTTCCCGATTTGCAGGCACCCGGTAGGTGAGAGTCGGGAACTTGTTGGTGGACACCTCCTTAATGGCGAGGTCCTAGTCAAGAAGGGGGCGCGATCAAAGTAGGATGAAACATCCCGCCTTCGTCACTTTAAGGATTCGCGCGAGTGCGCAAGCTCAACGACGCCCGTAGCACCTGCTGCAATCAGTATCCCTGGCAGGCCGGCAACATCATGCTCGTGGACCCAGGCTACAATGCTAGGGTCGAATCACCCCGCGCGAGGCTACCCTGTTTCTGGCCGGTTGGGTCATGGTGTTCACCGGAAATCGGGACAGTGCAGATGTCTCTTCTCTAATTCTGTTTGACTTCAACCCGAGGAGTCGAGCATCATTTTGTGGACGAAATTTGAAAGGAAGCTCCCGTCTCATGGTGCTTGTGCGACCGCTTTCATGTCTTGTTGCCGTGGCCGCTTTGTGGCTGCTCGCCGTTAGGGGGCCTGCGACGGCAGATGCCCGAGTTTCGGTTCTTCCGCTCGATCTCTCTCAGCCACCATCCTCAGAGGCTCTGAGTGCGGCCGGTCAACTCGGTGGCCCACTCTATGCCACCCCCGTCCAAGTACCGCTCGTGGAATCCACGTCCACTCCCGATACGACCAACTCCGCTCGTGCCAATCTGTCCTTTGGGCAGGCGATTGCGGCCTGGAACGCGCACGACTACCAAACTGCCTACGGTTTGTTTCGTTCTCATGTCGAGGACTATCCGTACTCTCCCTGGTCGGTGGAGGCGAATCTGCACATGGGTTGCGAGTCCCGCTACCTGGGGCGCTATAGCGAGGCCGAGCAGCACTATCAGGGCATTCTTGACACCCTGAAGGGGATGGCCGATCCGGCGGGGCGTAAACTTCTCAGTAAGGCGACACTGCGTTTAGGCGTGCTGAAGACCCTGCAGAACAACTTCGAGGCTGCGGGCGAGCAGTTCCATAAACTCTACGCAGAGGGTGTCGACTGGCGCGACAGGACCTATGCCTCTCACTGGATGCAGCGCCTGTCGCGCTACAAGGCCGATGAGATGGCGCTGCTCGATTGCGGTACCCGGGCACTTGCCTACATGCTGCGTCGCTCGGGTAAGGGGGAGGCTGCGGAACAGGTCCTAAAGCAGCGGCCAACGAGCAGGCAGGGGCACAGCATGGAGGAGTTGCGGGTGCTCGCCGGGCGTCACGGATATACCCTGGAGGGTTTCGAACTATCCGGGGCCAATCTCGCCCAGGCCCCACTCCCGCTGATCGCCCAGATCCAGGGGCGTGAGCAGGGCGATCGTGGTCACTACTGGATCGTCGAGGGATTTGATGAAGGGCGTCTCGCGCTGCACGATCCCCAGAGCCGTCGTCGTTTCACGCAGACCTTGGAGCAGTTCACCCGCGAATGGCGGGGGGCTGTTCTGATGTTTGTTCCGGATGAATCGGATCTTCGAACGCTACCCGGTCGCCGTTTGGCTCAGACTGAGCTTGAGGGGCTGACCGGTGGATGCTGCGGTGTTCCGCGCCCCGAGGCCGGTTTGGGTCATGATGAAAACGCCATCGATACCGACCTCAAGGAGACATCCGGAAGTCCAAACGTTTGTGCGGTAGGAGAGCCATCCTGGCTGGTCAATCTCGTCAATCTCAACCTCTTCGTCCACGATACCCCTTTATGGTATCGCCCGGCGATCGGTCCTGAAGTCTCCATCGGTCTGAGCTACAACTCGCAGTCCGCCAACAATTACCTGGAGCCTTTCGGCAACAAGTGGCAGTTCAATTATGCCTCTTTCCTCGTCTTGGACCCAGGGAATACAGTCACGGTTCGCATGCCCGATGGCAGCGTGGAGGAGTATTCCCAAGACGCCGAGGGTAATTTCCAGGCGCCCCCCGGGGTCTATGCCCAGTTGTCGCATGTGCTGGCGCACCGCTATCAGTTGCGCTTTCCCGACGGAACCGTCTATTTCTACAACATTCCCGCTGGTACCAATTCAGAGCAGCCCTTTCTGATCTCGATCACCGACCGGCAAGGACACGCGATCGAATTCGGGTATGACGCCACACCGCGCCTGACCACCATCACGGATGCTGATGGCCAGGTCACCAGACTTGTTTATGGCGCGGACGGTCGGGTCGCGACCGTTACCGATCCCTTTGGGCGCAGCGCCAACTTTTCCTATGACGCCGAGGGCAATCTCGTTCGCATCGTCGATATGGGTGGTATCGCCACGGAGATGGCCTACGATCCCGACAGCTATATCAGCGGTATCGATTACGGTGAAGGCTGGTGGGACATCGCGATCGAGCCTGCTGACGACGTTTCGACCGACAACCCGTATCCGGCTCCAGGCGCCGACATGGACGAGGACTACCGAATCACCATTACCGGGCCCGATGGTGGCAAGGAAGAGTACTACTACAACGGCTACAGCAAATACAGTTGGTATGTGGCGCCGGAGGATTATGTCGAATACGAGAACAGCTCGATCAACAATTTTCGAACCGCGAAGAAGACGCGATATGACTTCACTGAAGTCAATGGCGTTGGTGTGCTGCGTCAAAAGACCTCTCCCGAAGGAAGGGTCGAGTACTATTACTACGACAGCGACGGAAATCGTACTGGGATCCGCGACGCCAACGGTAATCAGTATTCCTTCGAATATAACGCCAACGGCTATCTGACCCTGCTGGGGCTGCCGAACGGTCAGACCATCGACCTCACCTATGATCCCAGCGGTGAAGATCTGGTGTCCATACTGAGTGGACTCGGGCCGGTAACCCTCGAATACGACGCCAATGGCAATGTCACGGCTATCCTGGACCGCAAGGGCAATCGCACGGACATCACCTACAACGCTGACGGACAAGTCACAGCGGTCACGGACCCGACTGGCGTAGCGACCACCTATCTTTACGATGCGGGAAGACGCTTGGAATCTGTATTACGGTCAGACGACGTCGTTGCCCAGTTCAGTTACGATGCGAAGGGGCGCGTTCGTACAGCGCGGGATGCCGATGGACTCACTCTGACCTATGACTACGATGACCTCGACCGGATCACCCGCATCCAGTATCCAGACGGTCGGGATATCGCCCTTTCCTGGTCGTCGGTGCGTCCGACTCAGCTCGATGCCCAGAGCGGGCGAGGTGGGCAGACCCAAGGTTTTGACTACGATCTACGCCAGAATCTCACTCTCGAGGTCAATGCCGAAGGCGGGCGTTATCGCTATCAATACGATGGCAACAACAATCTGCGCTTTTTTACCGATGCCAATGGCAACACCACGAGTTTCGACTACGACGACGACAATCGTCTGACTGCCAGGCAGTATGCCGACGGCTCGGCCGAGACCTACGTCTACGACAATGGCGGGCGCCTGCGCTACCGCACCAATGCTCGAGGGATCCGTACCTCATACAGCTACGATGCAAACGGTAACCTGCTCCGTATCAACTATGGCGACAGCACGCCTGACGTGCGTCTCGCCTACGACGAGCAAGATCGCCTGGTGTCGCGTATCGATGCGCTGGGAACCTTCGGCTACACCTATGACGCCAATTCGAACCTAACCAGCGTGGACGGTCCCTGGGACGGGGACACCATCATCTATCGGTACGATTCGCTGGATCGTCGCACCCAGATGGTGCCCGAGGGTGGCAGCAGCCTTGGCTATTTATACGATTCACTGAAGCATTTGACCGGCATATCGGTCGGAGGACGTGTCTATCGTCTCGGCTACAGCGCTGCAGGTAACGCCTTGCTCAGTCTGACCCGTCCAAGCGGGGTGGTAACGCGCTATCTCAACGATGCTCTAGGACGTCTGCTTGAGGTCTCCAACGAGACGGCTGGTGGTGATCCGATCGATCGTTTCGAATATACCTATAACGGCCAGGACATGCGTGACAGCGAGATCGTCACCAATATCCCGGCCTTACCGGCCGTTGATTCGCAGGTGACCGTCTACGATTACAACGCACTCAATCAATTGCTGGCGACATCCAGTCCGGATCGTGTCTTTCAATACGACGCGGATGGCAACATGGTCGGCGGCTACACCCGCGAGGGGCTTCCCTTCGTTGCGACCTACGATGCGGAAAATCGGCTGACTACGCTCGAATACACCGATGCCGCAGGCGTGCTGCGTGAGACCCGTTATGTCTATGGGGCCGATAGCCTGGTTGGCATCGTCCAGAAGTATCGGGATGGTCGTCTGGAGGAGGAGAAACGGTTCGTCCGTGATGGCTTCCTGGTCATCCAAGAGCGCGACGCGACCAATCAGTTGGAGCGCCAGTATGCCTGGCGAGATCACGGCATGGGGGGGATAGGACGTCTGCTGAGCCTCGACCAGAACGGCCAGACCTATGACTATTTGTTTGACGGCAAGGGCAACGTCAGCGCCTTGGTCGACCAGTCTGGTCGCGTGTCGGGTGCCTATCGGTATGACACTTTCGGGTCGCTGATCTCGGTGACGGGAGGTCTCGATCAGCCGATGCGGTTTTCAACTAAGTATTATGACGAAGAGACGGGGTTGAGTGATTTTGGGTTTAGGTTTTATTCGGCGGTTTTTGGGAGGTGGGTCAATCGCGATCCAATTGGTATTGCTGGGGGATCAAATTTATACGAATTCGTGGCGGATAATCCAGTTAACTATTTTGACCCGAGAGGTTTAATGAACCCTTTTAAATGGTTTGGGAGTTTTACTGTCTCTGTTTTAGATCATTATTCAAGAAATACAAAAATGGAGCCCGGGCCGAGCAATCTCAAAGATTTCTTATGCAATAAGGAATTGGCAAGCAGGTTTGATTTTTATGGATCTACTCCAACACACAATCTAAAAAATAATTTTAATTTGGATTTTCGAGGTAGGCCGGGGAGTCTTTTTGAAGGTTATCAATGGATTTACAATGTTAACGGATCTTATGTGAGTAATGTAAGGGATGGCGGTTCTTTTGATTTTGTTAGTCCTAGTCGATCGAAGTCGGGGCACGCTATTTCGGATGCAATGCCTTGGGTTATAATGGGAAATTCGCCTTCAGACATGCCGGTTTTTGGTTTTGGGGATAGGTTTGGTGCTCTATTGGATACTGCGGTTGAAGGCCACTATTTCGGAAAATACCATCCGGTTCCGATAAATGTTCATCCGTCTTTTTGTGGGTGCGAGTAAACTCAAAAACTGGAATCCTTGTAGGTATGCCTATGAATGTTCTGCGGATTCTGTGTGTTTATCTGCTCATAATTTATTCTTCAAGCCTGTTGCCAGAGGTTTTTTATTATGAATACGACAGTAATAACCGCCTCATAGGCGTCGAACACCAAGACGGCACCTACGAGGACTACGTATACGACAATATGGGAAACCGTCTGCACAAGGCGGTTACTGCACCCGGCGCGTTCATCAACAGGCCTCCCAGCACTGTCAGCTCACCCTCTCCAGCCTCTGGTACTGCGGGTGTCGATCTCTTGCCTCTGCTCTCCTGGTCGGCTGCGATGGATCCCGACCCCGAGGATGCGGTCGCCTATTACATTCATCTCGGTACCAGTTCCAACCCGCCACTCCTGAGCAGTGGCAATGCGACCGCGTTCGGTATCCCCTCGGCCCTCTGTCTGGATCCTGGAACCACCTATTTCTGGCAGGTCAGTGCGCGAGACAGCCACAATACCGAGACACAGGGTCCAGTGTGGCAGTTCACCACGACATCGACGTTCGAACAGACCAATACCGACGGGGATTCCTTCGTCGATGCCTGCGACGAGGACGACGACAACGATGGAGTATCGGATGTGCTCGATCCCTTTCCCAGGGACCCGAGCGAATCGGCGGACACCGATGGGGACGGGGTTGGCGACAACACCGATGCGGATCTCGATGGCGATGGGATCCCCAATCGGGTCGAGGTCGGGCTCGAGCTCGATCCCGAAGATCCCTCGGACGCAGCAGACGATCTTGATGGTGACGGATACTCGAATCTAGCTGAGTATCGCAATGGATCGGATATCGATGGCGCGGCAAGCCATCCTGGCAACCTGGCCATCTCCCATATCAAGCTTTTTGCTCAAGATGGCGCTGCTAACGATGCGTTCGGGATCGCTGCCGCTCTCGATGGTGATGTCCTGGTGGTTGGTGCGGACGAGGACGACGGTGGCGAACGCGATGTCGGTGCCGCCTTCGTCTTCGCGCGTCAAGGAGATGTCTGGATCCAACAGGCCAAGCTGACACCTACCGGCGGTGCTTCCGGCGATCGCTTCGGTGCCAGCATCGGGCTCTCTGGAACCGCGCTCGTTGTTGGTGTCCGTTATGACGATGAGCAGGGCTCGAACGCGGGCGCCGCCTATGTCTACGAATACGATGATGACAGTCGCCGGTGGCGGCAGACCGCCAAGTTGCTGGCTCCTGACGGAAACTCGGGCGATCTGTTCGGATCGAGCGTGGCGATCCATGGTGATTTGGCCGTAGTCGGTGCGCCCGAGAATAACGCCAAGGGGTCGGACTCAGGTGCTGCCTATGTCTTTTCGCGCAATGGCGCCGGCCTCTGGGGCTATCAGGACAAGCTGACCGCTTCGGACGGCTCTTCCTATGACGGCTTTGGACAGGCCGTCTCCATTTACGCGGAGACGATCGCGGTCGGTGCGCCGGGGCAAGAGGCGAATGGCGACGATGCTGGTGCAGTGTACGTCTTCGGTACCGGGGCGAATGGGGCCTGGACTCAGCGGGCGAAGCTACTGGCTTTGGAGGGCGCGGAAGACGATCAATTCGGTTTTGCCGTCGCGCTCTTCGGGGATCGACTGTTGGTTGGCTCGCCCGGAAACGATTTCGGTGGGAGCAATGCCGGTAGCGCCGATCTGTTCACTCGCAGCAGCTCGGGTCTATGGACACAGACCACGAGATTGTTAGCGGTCGACTCGTCCGCAAGCGATCAGTTCGGCTCGGATGTCGCCCTGGCAGGTGATATTGCGGTCATCGGTACGCGATACGATGACGATAATGGAAGCAATTCTGGATCGGCATACGTCTTTCAGCCGAACGGGTCGGGAGTCTGGTCGCAGGAGAAGAAGCTGCGGGCCAACGACGCAGGTTCTGGCGATGAACTAGGGGGGGCGGTCGCCGTGTCCGGTAGTCGGGTGCTGGTCGGTGCGCTAGGAGATGACGATCTAGGGTCGAATGCGGGTGCTGCCTATGTGTTCGAGCTCGATACGACTGTGCGCCCGAGCCAGGTGCTGACCGTCACCAAATCTGGAACGGGGAATGTTACCAGCAGCCCGAGCGGGATCTCCTGTGGGAGTGTTTGCACCGCCAGCTTCGATACCAACACTCAGGTCACCCTAACCGCTGAACCCAGCGGTGAGTATCGTTTCGGTGGTTGGAGCGGTGACTGTGGCGGGACCTCGAAAACCTGTCAGGTCGGCATGGATGGCGCGAAAAGCGTCTTTGCTCAATTCACTTTGCTGATTCGGCCGACCGAGGTCGATTGGCAGGTGACCGAGATCTATATCGCCACCATGGGTTACGCTGCGGATAACGAGGGTTTGCAATATTGGGTCGAGCAGATCCAGAACCATCTCGAATGGACGCCGACCACAGTGGCGCAAAGTTTTTTCGATCAACCGCTGGTTCAGGCGCAGTATCCGGCTGAGCAAGGATACGGTGCGCTGGTCGACGCGCTCTATCAGAACATCTTCGGGCGTGCGGCGGATAGCGATGGTTATGCGTATTGGCTGAGCGAACTCGAATCCGGGCATATCCAGCGCAATCAGATGATTATTGCTCTGATTGAGGGCGGTTGGGCCAACCCCGAGGCCGCTAATGACATGGCAAGATTCGCCAATCGCGTCCACGTGAGTCTGGCCTTTACGGAAGAGCAATCCGCGCGGGGGCTCGTCTACAGTGCGCTGAGTGAGGCAGATCGCGTCACTCTACGCGAGATCGGACGGGATCTGCTCGCCGACGTGACTGCGGAGGTCGCCACCCGCGAAAATGCCATTGCCCGTGTTCCGGGGTTGCTCGCGCCACTTTCCCCTTAGTCGCCTGTCCACCTAGCCCGCATGCTGCGCTGGGTGGACATTGCGACCTGTCGAGCTGGTGCTTATCAAAAGGTTGGGTTCGACTCTTACGAGTAGCGTTTCAGAGATCGTCTATCGATCCCCTTCTGTCTCAAGACGCCTCGCCGCATGAGGGGCGCCGCACCGCGATCGTCATCTCTCCTTCAACTCTTGAGTGTATAAACCCATATTCGCCTGCTTTTAGGTCTCTTGGCGTTGAGATGAGCGTTTTGGGAGATCGCGCAATCATTGCGTTCGCAGATCCCTTTCTCCGCCCCAGAGACGCGATTCATGGCACGAGCCTGCTCCCAAGCCCCCGACGTTTGTACCCGCGAGCGAATCCAATCGGTCGCGGATGCCGTGCGTCGACGGGTGCTCGAACATACCCTGACCAATAACGGCGGCTATCTCAGCCAGGCCTGTTCCTCGGCCGAGATTCTCGCGACCCTCTATCTTCGGGTCATGCGGTTGGGGATGAGCACGGCCCCGTCGATCCCTCGTTCCTTTCCTGGCGTGCCTGGCGCGGACAATCCAGATGCCTTCACTGGGGCCGGTTACAACGGTCCGAAGGGGGCGGATCTGGATCGATTCATCTTTTCGCCCGTTCACTATGCCCTGGTGCTCTATTCGGTTCTGATCGAGCTGGGTCGTCTGGGTCCGAATGCCCTCGATGAATTCAATCGGGACGGGAGCACGGTCGAGCTGATCGGTGCCGAGCATTCGCCCGGTCACGAGGTGACGGCTGGATCCCTGGCCCAGGCGATCAGCCAGGCCGGAGGCATCGCTCTCGCCCGCCGACTGCGTGGCGATTCGGGTCGCGTCTGGGTCTTCATGTCGGATGGCGAATTCCAGGAGGGCCAGACCTGGGAGGCATTCGCCGCCCTCGCCTATCATCGTCTCGGAAACCTTGGGGTCTATGTCGACGCCAACGCCCAGCAGTGCGATGGACCCCTGGATTTGGTCATGAACATTGAGCCGCTCGCCGATCGGCTCCGTGCCTTCGGGGCGGAGGTGCATGAGGTAGATGGTCACGATCCGGACGCGCTCGCCGCGCCGGCCGAGTCGGTTGAGGTTCGGGATCGGCCGCTGGTGGTGATCGCCCGCACGGATCCGTGCCGGGGTATCGAGCGCTTGCGCGAACGCGCCCCCAAACTGCATTACGTCCGCTTCAAGAGCGAGCAGGAATTCGCTACATATCAGACTCTTTTGAACGAGATGCGCGAGGAGGGGCTGTGATGGAAACGGTACAACGCCCTCACCGCGAGAATCTCGTCCGCTGGGCCGCCAGTCGCCCCGAGGTCCTGGTCCTGTCCGCCGATCTCACCGCCTCCTGCGAGGCCGACGGCTTTCGTGACGCCAATCCCGACCGCTTCTTCTCCATGGGGATGGCCGAGCAGAATATGATGGGCTTCGCTGCCGGCTTGGCGCGCGAGGGCTTTTTTCCCTACATCCATACCTTCGCTGTCTTCATCACCCGCCGGCCGTTCGATCAGGTCGCCATGTCGATCGCCTATCCCAATCTCCCGGTGCGGCTGATCGGATTCCTACCCGGAATCACCACGGCTGGCGGCGTCACCCATCAAGCGATCGACGACATCGCCCTGATGCGGATCCTGCCCAACATGACGGTGATCGAATGCGGCGACGCCACCGAGGTCGAATCGGTCCTCGATGTCGCCCAGTCCGTGAATGGCCCGGTCTATGTGCGCATGTTGCGCGGCGAGGTTCCCAGGCTCTTCGATGCCAGGGAGCCCCTGGTGCTCGGTCGCTCGCGTCTCTTGAGCGAGGGCGGCGATCTGGCCGTCATCTCCAGCGGTATCTGTACCGAGGAGGCCCTGCGCGCGGTCCAGGTGCTGCGTCGACAGGGGCTTGCGATTCGGCATCTGCACGTCTCCACGCTCAAGCCCTTCACCGACCCCTTGGTCGAGCAGGTCATCGCCGAGGCGCGGCTCGGCGTCATCGCGATGGAAAACCACGGCATCATCGGCGGGCTGGGTTCCGCCGTCGCCGAGCTGATGGCCGAGAAGGGGCTGGGCAAGCGTCTGATCCGGCTCGGTCTGCGCGATACCTATGCCCACGGGGCGAGCCGGCAGTATCTGATGCGCGAATACGGCCTCGACGCCATGGCCCTGGTGCGTGCTGCGGAGACGTTGAGCGGCATCCGGTTCGAGCTGACCGAGGAGAATCTGAGCGCGGTGCGTCTGGAGACCATGCGCCAGGTCGACAAGACCGAGGATCTCTGATCACTCAACCGGGATCCGACTCCATCAGAGACGAGGTGTATCGCATGATTCCAGATCGGCCGCTCGATCTCGGCGGGGAGCGTTTCGAGGTCGTCTACCAGCTCGCCTGTCCCGCTGATGAGGTCGAGGTCCGCGCTCGCGACATCTGTGTCGAGCAAACGATCGAGTTTCCCGAGTCGTTGGTGTCAGATCCCCATATCCTGGACGGCATCGTCGGACAGATTCGTTCGATCGAACCGCTGGATCGCGGGCGCTTCGAGGTGGTCATCGCCTATCCGGTCGAGGCGGCCGGGTCCGAGCTGACCCAGTTCATCAACCTGCTCTTCGGCAACGTCAGCCTCAAACCGGGCGTGCGTCTGGTGGGCTTCGATCTTTCCGATACGCTTGCCGCACTCTATCCCGGACCGCGTTTCGGCCGGACTGGATTGCGCCGTCTGCTCGATGTGCCGGATGGACCGCTGCTCTGTACGGCGATCAAACCGATGGGGCTCGGGCCGCGCGCGTTGGCGGATCTCGCCTATCGGTTGGCTCTGGGTGGCATGCATCTCATCAAGGACGACCATGGCCTCACCGACCAGGGCTTCTGTCGCTTCGAGGAACGGGTGTCCTTGTGTGCCGAGGCGGTGGTGCGTGCCAATCGCGAGACCGGTCGGACCTGTCTCTATCTGGCGAACGTCACCGCGCCGGTCGGCGAGATCGAGCGTCGTGCCCGCTTCGCCAAGGATGCGGAGGTCGGCGGCTTGCTGTTCTGCCCTGGACTTGCCGGTTTCGATGCCATGCGTTCACTGGCCGCCGATGAGGGGCTGTGTCTACCCATCCTCAGTCATCCGGCCTTTCAGGGCAGCTTCTGTCTGCATCCGGACACTGGGCTGTCGCATGGCGTGCTGTTCGGCCAGCTCAATCGATTGGCCGGCGCCGATGCCACCATCTTTCCCACCTGGGGCGGGCGTTTCTCCTTCACCCAAGATGAGTGTCTGGACCTGATCGACGGCACGGTCCGTCCGATGGGGACGGCAAGGCCGATCTTTCCGGTTCCGGCGGGCGGGATGCGGCTGGATCGCGTGTCCCAGATGTGCGCGTTCTATGGCTCGGATGTCAGTTTGCTCATCGGGGGCGATCTACAGGCCCATGGCGGAGATCTGGTCGCGAGCTGCCGACGGTTCGTCGAGTTGGCCCGTCACTCGTTCGAGTCCGGTGCGATGCGGTCGATGTAATAGAGCGCGACGATCAGAATGATGCTGGAGATGGTCATGAGATGTGGACCGAACAGCCAGAAGACCAAGGGGATGGCGAGATAGTAGGTCCGCATGCCGATGCTGTAGAAGCGACCCGCACGATTGAGATGATTGGCCACCTGCTCCGGGTTGATGCCTGGTGGCCGCAGGTCCGGCGGGACCGAGATCTGGAAGCCGACGTGGTTGTAGAGCCGCACGGACATGCCAAAGCTGAAGAAGGCCACGATGAAGTCGATCAGCAGGGCCATGAGCTTGGTCGCGCGCAGTCCGGGATGATTGGAGCCGAAGGCGTTCAGCGCGTGCCAATTCTCCGCGATCTTGTCGGCTTCTTCGCTGAGACTCAGCACGCCCATCGCCAGGATGATGGCGGTCGAGGCGAAGAAGGTCGCCGCCATCGTCGAATTACGCAGCGTCTGAACCCCGAGGATCTGCAGGCCGGGCTCGCCCATGATGTGATGGACCCAGGCGGTGCGGGCCTGCCGATTGACGCTTTGGATGGTGCAGCGCGGATTGCGCCGAACGCACCAGTTGAGTGCGATGTGATATCCGGCCACGATGGCCAGGCCGGTGCCGACCCACAGAAGATCGCCGCCGTATTCGTTCCACCATACGTTCATGTCGTCGAGTTCCGGTCGGGCCGTCCGGCGTGGACGGCGATGTCTGAATCACCCGATTTGGGTCTGGATACGTCCTGGTTCCAGATGAGGGCGATCTTCAGAAATGGCCTCAGTGCTGGCATCGGTCGCAGAAAAAGCTCGATCGCTGTCCGATTCGGACCTGGCGGATCGTGGCGCCACAGACCTTGCACGGCTCCCCTGCCCGGCCGTAGACCCGGAGCGATTGGGCGAAATAGCCGGGACGTCCGTCCTCCCGGACAAAATCCCGCAGCGTCGTTCCGCCCTCTTCGATCGACGCCAGAAGCAGCGCGCGAATCACCTCGGCGAGACGCCGATAGCGCTCCAGCTCGATTGTGTTGCAGGGACTGGCGGGAAGGATACCCGCCAGGAACAGCGATTCGTTGGCATAGATGTTCCCCACGCCAACGACCACGGCGGCATCCATGATGAAGGATTTGACGGCGACTCGCCGCTTTCGACTCGATCGGTAGAGATGATCGCCATCGAATGTGGGGGCCAGTGGTTCCGGTCCCAGGTCGCGCAGTAGCCGATGTTCGGCCTTCAGCGTATCCGGCGTGTCGGGCGTCCAGAGAAAGATCCCGAACCTGCGCGGATCGTGGAAGCGCAGACAGCGCCCATCGGTCAGGATCAGGTCCAGATGATCGTGGCGTTTCGGCGGGCTCTCGGCTGGAACGACCCGCAGGCTTCCGGACATTCCGAGATGGACGAGCAGTGTGCCGTGTTCGAGCTGGATCAGCAGATATTTGCTGCGCCGCGAGAGCCCGAGAATCGACTGGCCGCCAACCCGGTCCGCCATCTCGGGCGGGATCGGCAGACGCAGCCGGGTCTCGCGGACCAGCAGACGTTCGATACGTCGCCCTTCCAGGTGCGGGCGAATGCCACGTAAGGTGGTCTCGACCTCGGGGAGTTCGGGCATTGAATCGGTTACTGTCCCCGCAGGTCGGAAGCGGAAGGCTCCTCGAATTGTGGGTCGGGCGCGAAGGGATCCTGTCCGACACCATAGTCAGCTGCCGAGCCGGGCGAGGAGAGACCGCGCGATCTCGAACGGGGCCGCACCACCGGCGGAGCCTCTCCGTGCGGTGTCAGCCGGACCTCCGGTGGGGCTCCGAGCTGGATGTCGCCCGGAACGATCGCGTCCGGGTCGGCGGTCGGGGCGTAGAGTCCCTCGGATTTGGGCATGGGCACCACCGGATCGCCCTCCTCCTGAATCGGGGCGAAGATCTCCTCCGGATCGATCGGCACCTCGTCCTCTGGCCCGAAGTCATCCGGCAGTGCCTCGGGCGACGCCGGGGCTGGATCGACCGCTGTCGGGTTCTCGGGTAGGTCCGGTGCCGATCTCATGAGATAGAGCAGATGCTGATCCGGTCTGCCCCAGAGTTTGAGGTCCGGGGAGACCAGGAAATTCAGTGCGTCGCCATTCTCGACCTTCACTTCCACCGGTATGCCGTTGAAGCTGGCGGGCAGCGGTTCCACTCGCTCTGCGGTCAAGGATTCCAAGTTGCTCAGGGCCTTTGCCGCGAGAGGGATGCCGGCGATCCGTCCGAAGACGGGCGCGGAGCCGTGCGGCAGCAACCGGCGAGACACATAGGCGGTCACCGGTGCGATCAGAGCGGGATAGAATTGATCGTTGATGAGGCTCACGATCCCATCGGCCGAGACGTATCGGTGTTGTCCGAGCGGATCGATCCCGCCGAAGGCCAATTCCAGGGTGTCCAGTCTCAGACGCAGTCGTGTCGTGTCCAGTCCCAGCTCTCCGAGCGCGGCAGCGTCCTCCGGGAAGCTCCGATAGACGGGGGCCGACAGGAGTCCGAGCAGGCGCTCGACCTGGGCCGGCTCGGCATCGATCTGCAGCGGCTCTTCCATCCGCCAGCCGTACCCGCTGCGTCCGAGTCGGATCAACGGATCCCCGTCGCGCGCGATCTCGATCAGTTGAAGGTTCGATGCGATCAGGTCCGTGAGTCTGGAACCGGACTCGGTCCGAGTCAGTTCGTCATGGACGCGAATCCCGAGTGCGATCACCGCAAGCGTCAGGATGAAATTGACCAGCCAGCGCCCCTTCATCGTCCCCTCCAGCGATACCAACGTATCGAGAATCCAGCGGCCACGAAGAGTCCAGGCAGAAGGATGAGAGACCCGACTCCGATCAGCATGCGCTCGGCCGAAGTCAGTTCCAGGGCCTCTGCCGCCTTAGGCGGTGGCGGCAGTTCGAGCAAAGGCTCGTCACCGCTCAGCCACTGGAAGAGCCTCATTCCCAGCGCGCGATTGCCGTGACTGCCGATCTGGGCGTTGCTCAGGAAGTCGCCGTCGCCGACGACCAGAACCCGTTGCTGCTGATCGGATCCGGGCAGATTGCGCGTCAGTCCCAGGACCACGGCGAGCGGTCCGGCCTGCTCGCCGACCACCTCGTCGCGAATGATCTTGCCTTCCAGTTGGCCCGTCTCGTTCCAGCTCTGGCTGCCGGTCGAGAGAAAGGTCGAGAGCGTCCAGCCTGGGGCGGCCTTGGCCTCGAAGGCCAGACAGCCCGGTAGAAGTGCCGGCGTGCTGAGTCCCTCGGCGAGAGAATCCGAGGGATAGTCTGCGATCACGGCCACGGCTGGCGTCTCCACGCCCATCATCGAGGCGTCCGCATCGACGACCACGCCGGGCAGGATGGACAGCCCCAGTTGGGACGCCAATGGCTGGAGTCCGTTCAGCGGGCCTGGATCCATCAGCCAGAGGAGGTTTCCTCCGCGATCCAGATAGCGCATCAGGCTCTCAATCTCGCCTGGAAAGAGTGCGATGGTTGGGTCCGAGAGCACCACGAGACGGGTGTTGTGCGGGATCTCGGGGATGGTCGCCAGATCCAGCGGGCGGGCGAGAAAGCCCTGTTCCCGCAGTTCCTGACCCAGGCGTCCCAGGTCCGTGCCGCTACCGCCCTGGATGGACCGTTCGCCATGTCCCTCGATCACCGCGACCCAGGGCGAGCGGGTCTCGGTGAGGCGTGCGATCGCGCCCGAGATGGACCGTTCGTTCAGTTCCTTCAGCGTCTCGCGCCGTCCCTGATATTCGAGAAGGATCTGACCGACCAGTGTGATCTCGGCATCGCGCGCCCGCTCGGGGAACAGCTGCGGATCTAGATAGGAGATCCGCATGTCCGGCAGGGCCTGACGGTAGCGCGACAGCAGACGGTCGATGGCCTTGCCGAGCGGTGTTTCCTCGGGCGAGAAGACGGTTACGCGCAGCGGGCCGTCCAGACGTTCCAGGATCGCCAGACTCTGCGTGGTTAGGCTGTTGACGGCCGACTGGGTCCAGTCCCAGTAATGATCGTGGCGTGCGACCAACCAGCCGGATCCGATCGTCAGCGTCAGAAGCAGCAGGGCGAAGGTCAGATCGGCCAGTGCCCATTCCAGCCGTTGCAGCCGACTCCAGATCTGTTGGGTAAGTTGCTTCATTGCAGACGAAGGTTGGCGAGCCGACGGTGCGTCAGGGCGAGAAAGAAGACTGTGAAGAGCCCGAAATAGGCCAGGTCGCTCGCCCGTATGGCGCCGAGCAGGAACCAGAACAGATGCTCATTCCAGGATAGCCAGCCGAACAGCGACACGCTCTGGTTGCCGATGGACTCGGCGCGTCCGATCACCGAGAGCAGCAGCAGCAGACCGAATCCGATCAGGACCGATGCACCCGGCTGGGTGGTGAGACTGGATCCATAGAGTCCGATGGCGCAGAACATGGCGGCGGCCAGCCAGAGCCCCAGCGTCGCGGCGGCCAGATGGCCCACATCCAGATCCGCGATGCCGCTCAGCATGACCAGATTCACCGCTGGCAGCAGGCAGAGCGGCGTGATCAGCAACAGCAACCCCAGAAACTTGCCGATGACGGCCTCGCCCAGCCGAACCGGCGATGCGCCGATCAGCTCGAAGTTGCCTTCGCGGAATTCGGCGCTCAGCATCCGCATCGCGAGCAAGGGCGCGGCGAGCATGGCGACGATGGCCGCAAAGCCGAACAGATTGAGCGCGAGTTCCTGTGTCAGGCTGGCCACCCGCTCGTCGGCCGAGAGACCGGTGAAATCCTCAATGACCTTCAGATAGATCCAGGCGAGCACGATCTGTCCCGCACCCAACAGCACCCATAAGAGTGGCGTGACCAGTCCGCTACGGACCTCGCGACCGGCGATTGATCCGATCATGTCCGCTCCTCCACGCCGATCAGGTCGAAGAAGACCCGCTCCAGATCGCTGTGTTCGGGCACGAATTCAAGCAGCCCGAGCCCGGCCATGACGATGGAGCGCGACAGGTCGGACGGGTTGCCCAGCGCGTCGAGTGCGATTCGGTAGCGGTCGCCTCCGATCGCCTCGGCGCTCAAAACGTGCGGCAGGATCAGCAACGTACTCGCGTCCGAAGTGGGCGTGAGCCGAACGCGCCACTGGTTGCTTCCGGGCGGCGAGTAGAGGCTGGCGTCGAACTGGATGCGGCCCTGGTGCATGATGATCGCCCGGTCGCAAACGGCCTGCACCTCGGCGAGCAGGTGACTGGAGAGGATCACCCCGCATTCCTGGGCCAGGTTGCGGATGAGGGTGCGCAACTCACGCATCTGAAAGGGATCCAGTCCTTCGGTCGGTTCGTCCAGGATCAGCAGCTTTGGGCGATGGAGGATGGCCTGGGCGATCCCGAGTCGCTGTCGAAATCCCTTGGACAGTTTGGCGATCAGTCGATGCCCGCAGTCGTCCAGGCCACAGCGACGCTTCGCCTCGGCAACCGCTTCCGGGATGTGCCGTCGCGGCAGGCGATGGAGCCGGGCGCAGAAGTGCAGATATTCGTCGACGCGTAGTTCGGAATGGAGCGGAGGGCGCTCGGGCAGATAGCCCAGCAGTCGTTTCGCCTTCAGTGGATGCCGGGAGAGGTCGATGCCCTTGATCTCGATGCGGCCGTGGGTGGGCGCGAGCATCCCTGACAGCATCCGCAGGCAGGTGGTCTTGCCGGCGCCGTTCGGCCCGAGCAAGCCCAGCACCTCTCCGGTGTCCAGGCAGAAGTTCACGTCGGAAAGTGCCTGCTGGCTTCCGAATCGTCTGGAAAGATCGGTGACGCGAACGAGGGTGTCCATGGGCACGGGAAGATAACCGGTCCGAGCTCGCTTGCCAAACCCGATGGAAGGGAGTGCCAGATAGCGCTGGATGAACTGGAGTGAATGGCCGTCCTTGGCCGAGTCGAGTCGATACGCGTGGGACGATCGGATTTCGATCGATGATTAGGGCTGCTTCGATTTCGACCTGGGTGTCGCATAAGGCGACACCCGCTTGCTGGTCGAGGGCGTCAACCGACCCACTCGTAGATTTCGATCGAGGCCGGGTCGCAACTGCAACAGCCGCTACAGGGCGTGTTGGAGGGAAGCTTACGGATGCGCCCCTTACGCTCCAGTGTCTGGAGCATTCCGCGCAGGGCCTCGGGCTCCGAGTCGAACCGATGCGATAGGTCGCGCAGTGCGGCCCGCCCGTTGTCTTGCAGATAGCGAGAGAGTTCTGAAACGATCATGAATGCACCTCAACCAGTCTCATGCGCCAGGCCACGGCTCTGGAGGTCGCGTCGCGACCACCAGCGCATCGTCGCTACGCTTCCGATGAAGACCGCCAGCATGATACCGATCCAGGTTGCTGAACTCGCCGGATCGCGCGAGAAGATCGCAGCCTGGTAGAAGATGGTCGCGCTGACGTAGCCGAGTCCGGTGGTCCAGGCCGCCGCGAACAGCGTCCAACCCGGCGAGGTTTCGCGATAGATGGCCGCGATGGCCGCCACGCAGGGCGCGTACAGCAGAATGAAGAGCAGATAGGCGAAGGCCCCGGCCGCTCCGTCGAATCGAGCCGCCATGGCGCCGAAGGTGGTGGTGGTCACCGCTTGCTCCTCGGCAGCGAGTTCCTGATTATCGACATCGCCGATGTTGAGTCCGAGCGGATCCGACCAGCCGCCCAGTGCGTCGCTCAGGTTCGCCGGAATGGTCGAAACAGCCTCCGAAAGGCCAGCGGACATGTCATAGGCGACTTCCTGCGTATCTTCGGCCACTGCCCCCGCTTCTGCCTCCGGGGTCTCCTCTTGAGCGCCCAGGGCCGAGTAGGTCGCGTCGAGCGTGCCCACCACCGCCTCCTTGGCCAGGATGCCGGTGAAGATACCGACCGTCGCTGGCCAGTTCTCCTCGTTCAGCCCCATGGGTCCGAAGGCGGGTGCGATCGTGCGTCCGATTTCCGCGAGCATGGAGTGGTCGCTGTCCTCGTTGCCGAAGGTTCCGTCGGTTCCCAGACTGTTGAGCACGTTGATCACCAGAACCATGGGTACGATGACTCGGCCTGCGCGGACCACGAAGCCCTTGGTGCGATCCCAGGTGCGCAGAACGACGCCCTTGATGGTCGGCAGATGGTAGGGCGGAAGCTCCATCACGAAGGGCGCGGCCTGTCCTTCGAGCAGGGTGCGCTTGAGGATGAATCCGGTCAGCACGGCCGCCGCGATGCCGATCAGATAGAGCCCGAAGACAATGTTCTGACCGCCGGTCGCGAAGAATGCGGCGGCGAAGAGCGCGTAGACGGGCAGTCGCGCGCCGCAGGACATGAAGGGTGCCATCAAGACCGTCAGGATGCGATCGCGCTGATTCTCCAGCGTGCGCGCGGCCATGATGGCCGGCACGTTGCAGCCGAACCCGACCAGGAGCGGTACGAAGGACTTGCCCGGCAGACCGATGGTGCGCATGAAGCGATCGACGACGAAGGCTGCTCGCGCCATGTAGCCCGAATCCTCCAGGACCGACATGAAGAGATAGAGGAAGGCGATGATGGGAATGAAGGTCGCGACCACCTGGATGCCGCCGCCAATCCCGTTGGCGACGCCGATGACGAACCATTCGGGCGCTCGGGCTGCGGTCAGGAAGGCGGCGGTGCCGTCCACGAAAATGGTTCCGGCCGCGATGTCGAAGAAGTCGATGAAGGCACCACCAATGTTGATGGTGAACATGAACATCAGATACATGACGAACAGGAAGATGGGGATGCCAACCATGCGGTTGAGCATCACCCGGTCCAGCCGATCCGACAGCGTTCTGGAGACCTGCCCCGTCTGGGTTACGCAGGACTGAGTCACTTCATGGGCGTAGCCGTAGCGCCCGTCTGCGAAGAGGATGTCCGCATCCTCCGCTTCGTCGCCGAGCAGTGCGCAGATTTCCTCGCGTTCGATCCTGTCCCCGACCAACTGGATCGCGAGGTCGTCGCCTTCGATCAGGCGCGAGACGAGCCAACGCGTCGGATCGCCCTGCGCCTCGGCGATCGGCTTGACTCTGGATTCGAGCGCGGCGATCGCATCCTCCAGCTTCTGGCCGTAGGTCACGGGTGCGGGGAGCGTCCACTGGCCGTTCGTCACCGCCTGCGCTGCGTCCAATAGGGTTTGGCGCAGCTCTTTGATCCCCTTGCCGTTGGCCGCGACCACCGGAACGACGGGACAGCCGAGTCGGCTCGAGAGCCGTTCGACATCAAGTGTCTGACCGCGCTCTTCGGCGACGTCCATCATGTTGAGCGCGACGACGATGGGTCGACCCATCTCGATCAACTGGGTCGTGAGATAGAGGTTACGCTCCAGATTCGCCGCATCCAGGATGTTCAGGATCAGATCCGCCTCGCGGGCATGGACGAAGTCCCGAGCGATCCGCTCATCGAGCGAGACCGCGTGGTCGGATACGTCCAGCGAGTAGGTTCCGGGCAGGTCGACCAGTTCGAAGTCGGCATCGCCGAACCGATAGCGGCCGATCTTGCGCTCCACCGTCACGCCCGGCCAGTTGCCAACGCGCTGTTTGGAGCCGGTCAGGGCATTGAAAAGGGTCGTCTTACCGCAGTTGGGGTTGCCGACGACGCCGATCGTATAGCTGCTCTTCATCGTCAGATTCGCTCCATTTGCAGGACGGCGGCCTCAGTGCGCCGTAGGCTGACCGAGGTTCCTCGCACCCGGATCTCGAGCGGATCGCCCAGCGGCGCGACCCGCATCACCTCCAGCGTTACGCCCGGGGTGATGCCCATGGAGAGGAGCTTGCGTCGATAGGCGCCCCCGCCGGCCTGAAAGCCGAGAACGCGACCAGTGTCGCCAACCGTGAATTCTTGAAGTGTCATCGTTGTCCACCGATCGCTGTCACAAGGATTTTCGTCGCCATTCCTCCGCCGAGCGCGATGCGGATTTCGCCTCGCGCAACGACCAGCCCGCCGCCCTGGCGCTGGATGATCCGCAGTTCGGTTCCCTGATTCAGACCCAATTCGGTCAGGCGCATGACCAAGCCCTTGCCGCCCAACAGCGACTGAATCCGCACTTGTTCCCCGTCGCTCGCCATCATCAGCGGGAACGGTTTGTCGACATCGGTTCGGGCAGGGCTACTCGGAGTGGTTAGGGTGTCTCTCGATACATCCGTGTCGAGGTCATTGATGTGGAGAGCGATGGATTGACTCATGGGGGCGGCGCATCGTGGACCTAATGTAAACAAGAAGGATTCTTATTATATAATGCGCCATACGCAAATGCAAATACTACTCAATAAGTTAGCGTGGTTGATGGGTCGCTCCCACGGGGGTATTAGGAGCGACGGTGCGTCAGGGGCATTGAGAGCAGGGGCCTGCGGGTGCGGGCCGATCAAGAGGGAGATTGGAGGCGGATATGTCGTCGGCTTGACCTGTCAATCCGCGCTCGGATTGCAGATTGCCTCGTAGAGGGCCGAGTAGTCCAGGTCCTCGCATCCCAGTTCCTCGGCTTGGATGCAGGCGGATTCGATGGCGGAGGTCAGGCGGGTGTCGAGTTTGTTCTCTTTAGCGACCTGGCCGAAGAGCCGGACGTCCTTGTGCAGATGTTTGAGTGTGAAGTTGGCGGAGCGGTAGTCGTGGTTCAGGTATTTGTCGAGCTTCTTGTCGAAGGTCTTGGCGTAGAGCACGCTCGTGCGCAGCAGTCTCATGAACTGCTCGACATCGATATTCTCCTGGCGCACGAGCGCGAGACTGAGCGAGAAGGTCACGGTCAGGCCGGCAATCAGTTGATTCATCGCCAGCTTCATGGCGGCGCCCTGCCCCAGATCGCCGATCCGTTGCGGGTCGCGGCTTAGGTCCTTGAAGACGGGCTCGCACTGCTCGAAGAGGTCCGGGTCGCCGCCGGCCATGAGGATCAGGTTACCCTCGCGCGCCTCCGGCAGGCTGCCGAGCACCGGTGCCTCCATATATTCGGCACCCAGACTGGCAAGGTGCGCGCCGATGTCGCGGCTCTCGCGCGGCGAGATGGTTCCCATCTGGACGATCAGACGTCCGTGGAGTTGATCGGCCTCTGTGCCGACGAAGAGCGTGCTGCGGATGGCTTCGGCATCGCTCAACAAGAGGAGGGTCAAATCGGTTCCGGTGATTGCCAACTCCGGCCGATCGACGAGCATCAGACCACGGCGACGGGCCGCCTCGGCGCCTTTTTGTCCACGGTTCCAGCAGAGGACCTCCCGCCCCTGACGTTTGAGCCGCAGCGCGATTTCGGATCCCAATAGCCCCATTCCCAATACGGCGGTTCTCATCGCATGGACTCCTGTGTGTTTGCGGCCTCCAGTGACCGATGTCGAATTCGTCGTCTGGTCGGTGGAATGCTGTCGGCGACGTCCTGGTCCCTGCGCGAAATGCTAACGCGTTTGGCGTAACCCTTTAATGACGTTCGTCGTTTCCGGGCGGATACCACGCCAGAGGAAAAAGGATTCGGCGGCCTGCTCGACCAGCATGCCGAGTCCATCCGGGGTGCGTTTGGCCCCGTGCTCCGCGCCCCAGCGGCAGAAGGCCGTTGGCGTGTCTCCATAGAGCATGTCGTAGGTCCAGCCGCCGGATGCAAGACAGTCGTCCGGGATGGGTGGGACCGCGTTGCTCAGACCGGCGGATGTCGCATTGATGATGAGGTCGAAACGTTCGCCCGCAAGCTGGTCGAGGCCACACCCCTCGACAGGACCGAGTTTGGCGCCGAGTTCGGCCAGTTGGTGGGCTTTGGCGGCCGTGCGATTGGCGATCAGCAGTCGGCCGAGACCGCTTTCGAGCAGCGGCAGCAGCACGCCGCGCGATGCGCCGCCAGCACCGAGCAGCAGCACGGATGTGTCCTTGAAATCAAAGCCATGATTGATGCTCAGATCGCGGATGAGTCCGACTCCGTCGGTGTTGTCGCCGCGAATACCCGAATCGCCGATGCGGATCAGGGTGTTGACGGCTCCGGCGAGTTCCGCGCGCGGGCTGCGCTCGTCGGCCAGATCCCAGGCCTGTTCCTTGAACGGCACCGTGACATTGAGACCGCGTCCGCCTTCGTCGAAGAAGCGTCGGACGTCGGTCGCGAAGTCGTCGAGTGCGCCCAGCAGCCGGCCGTAGTGGATGTCCTGCCCAGTCTGCTCCGCAAAGGCGGCATGAATGGCGGGCGATTTGCTGTGAGCGATGGGATTGCCGATGACGGCGTAACGATCGGGCATCGAGATGCCTCGTTTTTGATTCTGCGGGGGGCGAGAGGCCCGGATCCGGGCCTCTCGATTGGAAGGATGGGCGTTAACGCCCATCCTCGGATGGCGTCATTCGGCCAGCCAGCGGGCGATATCCTTGGAGAAATAGGTCAGGATACCGTCGGCTCCGGCGCGTTTCATGGAGACCATCGCCTCCAGCACCACGGCCTTTTCGTCGAGCCAGCCGTTCATGCTTGCGGCCTTGAGCATGGCGTACTCGCCGCTGACCTGATAGACGAAGGTCGGCGCGCCGAACTGGTCCTTGACCCGGCGCACGATGTCCAGATAGGGCATGCCGGGCTTGACCATCACCATGTCGGCGCCTTCGTCCAGATCCAGCGCGACCTCGTGGATCGCCTCGTTGGAATTGGCTGGGTCCATCTGGTAGGTGTACTTGTTACCCTTGCCCAGATTGCCGGCGGTGCCGAGCGCGTCGCGGAAGGGGCCGTAGTAGCTGGAGGCATACTTGGCCGAATAGGCCATGATGCGGGTGTGGATGTGACCACCGGCCTCGAGCGCGGTGCGCACCGCGCCGATGCGGCCGTCCATCATGTCGGACGGGGCGACGATGTCGACGCCGGCCTCGGCATGGGAGACCGCTTGACGCACCAGGACCTCGACCGTGGGCTCGTTCATCACGTAGCCCTCTTCGTCGATCAGACCGTCCTGACCGTGGGTGGTGAAGGGGTCGAGCGCGACGTCGGTCATGATACCCAGTTCGGGCACGGCATCCTTGAGCGCGCGCACGGCACGCTGTGCGATCCCGTCCGGATTGTAGGCCTCGCGGGCGTCGAGCGATTTGGCCGCTGTTGGCGTGACCGGGAACAGTGCCATCACCGGAATCCCCAGTCGATGAACCTCGCGCGCCTCTTCCACCAGCAGGTCGATGCTCAGGCGCTCGACGCCAGGCATGGACTCGACCGGCTCGCGTTCGCCGGAGCCGTCGAGGACAAAGACTGGATAGATGAGATCGTCCGGGGTCAGTGTGTTTTCGCGCATCATGCGCCGCGAGAAATCGTCTCGGCGCATCCGGCGCATACGGGTGACGGGAAAGGCGGAACGGGGAGTATCAAGGTCAGCCATGGATCTTTACTGCCTCTGGGGCGGGTCCGACGCGTCGGGACCATCCCGGCGCTATAACGCGTTCATCATAGCGCTGGCGCTTCCAGGGCTCCAGTATGCCTGGTCTTTCAGACTACACTCGGGATCTCGACCCTCACAGGATAGCTGTCATGCGGATGCCGTCGTACCCCAACACCTTCGTTTTCGAGACCCATTACGAGCAGTTCCAGGAGCAGGTGGTGGATGCCTCGCGGCAAACGCCGATTCTGGTCGATTTCTGGGCGGATTGGTGCGGCCCCTGTCATGCCTTGTCGCCGCATCTCGAACGCGTGATCGAGGAGCGTGAGGGTGAAATCCGGCTGGCCAAGCTGGAGGTCGACGAGGGTGAGAACATGCGTCTGGCTGGACATTACCGGGTGCGCGGCTTCCCGACCGTCATTCTCTTTCATCTGGGCGAGGAACAGGGGCGCTTCAGCGGCGCTCGCTCGCGCCATCAGATCAACGCCTGGTTGCTGGAGCACCTGGGCTGAGGGCGAACTCGGCCGATGACAGCGTCATCGGGTGCACGATCATCGAGATACCGAGTCTGTCCTGCAGTTGCTTCTCGATATTCGTGGGCATGAGTCTGTCGCGCTCCATGATGATGAGGATGAGCGCCAGCAAGGTCAGTATCCAGACCAATGCGTAGATCACCATGGCGCGTTTCGCCTTCTGCTTCTCCATCCATTTACGCGGGCTGATGCCCTTGACGACGAAGACGAGCTTGCTGGACAGATTCACGCAGACGATGTTGACCGCCAACAGGAGTCCGGCGCCGGTGGCCAAATCGAAACGGCCGTCACCGAGCATGAGTCCCAGTGTCGCTGCGGGCGGGAGTAGGGCCACGGCGACCATGACCCCGACCAGCACGCTCGACAAACCCGTGGTCAGCGAGAGTGCCGCCGCCGCGCCCGAGGCGAGCGCCAGTGCGACCGAGTCCAATCCGGCGGTCGTCCTCGCCAGAACCTCCTGACTCGTCAGTGCGTTCGGCCAGAAATAGGCGAGGATCGCGGACAGCGCGACTGCGGTGAGGATGCCGACCAAGAGTGTCCACACCGCCTTCTTCATGAGCCCGATGTCGCCCAGTGCCGTTCCCAGACTGAGCGCGAGATTCGGACCCAGCAAGGGGGCGATCACCATGGCGCCGATGAGCACGGCGACGTTGTTCTCGATCAGACCGATGGCCGCGACGATGGTCGAGAGGGTGACCAGAATCAGGTAATTCGGCCCGAGGCGGGCACTCTTCTCCATGCCCTCATACAGCGCCTCGCGCGCTGCCGTGGCCGAATCCTCCTGTTTGCGGTGTTCCTCGTTGGGTGGAGGCACGACGGTCTCGACCGCGAGGACCAGGATGCGGGCGGAGGGCTGGGCACCGAGGACGCTCTGCACCAGATCCAGGACGCGTTGGACCTTGTCGTCGCTGACCAGCATGCGCATGGTTTGCATGCCGTCCGTGCCGACCAGCCCGAGCCTGAAGTCCAGCGCCTTGACCTTGGCCGCCGCCTCCGCGATTGTGTCCGCGCTGCCGGCGTTTGCGATCACCTCGACATATTTCATGCCCCATTCCCCCGCCGCTTTTTTGATTCTGATCTAGTGGCGCACGGACGAGGCCTGATCGAGGCGCCTCTAGGAGCGATCGTTCTCGTGCGGTTGAAAACCGATGATGACATGGTCGTCTCCTCTATGGCGAGCCAGCTTGGCTGGACATTGGAATGCCCTTGTTGTGCTCACCCTTGGCGATATCGATCGTCGGCGTCTTGGCCGCACTCCCCAAGCCAGTCCCGAACCACCAGAAAACGCGCGTACAGCTCGGCCTCGGGGGTTCCCGGCTCGGGCTGGTAGTCGTAGCGCCAGCTCACCTCGGGCGGCATGGAGGCGAGGATGGATTCGGTGCGCCCGCCGGACTGAAGCCCGAACAGGGTGCCACGATCTTGGACCAGGTTGAATTCGACATAGCGGCCACGGCGGTATTTCTGGAAGGCCCGTTCGCGGTCGCCGTAGGTCGTGGCCCAGCGGCGCTCGACGATGGGGAGATAACCGCTCAGATAGCGATCGCCGACGCTGCGCATCAGACCGAAGGCATTGTCGAATCCGCCCTGATCGAAGTCGTCGAAAAAGAGCCCACCCACGCCGCGTGGCTCGTTGCGGTGCTTGATGAAGAAATAGTCGTCGCACCAGCGCTTGAGGCGGGGATAGAGATCGTCGCCGAAACCGAGGCAGGCCTCTTGGGCGTTACGATGCCAGTGGATAACGTCCTCCATGAAGCCGTAATAGGGGGTGAGGTCGAATCCGCCGCCGAACCACCAGATGGGCTCGGCACCATCCTTCTCGGCGATGAAGAAGCGCACGTTGAGATGGGACGAGGGCACATAGGGATTCAGCGGGTGCGAGACGAGCGAGACACCCATGGCCTGAAAGCCGCGTCCGGCCAACTCGGGCCGCTGGGCGCTTGCCGAGGCCGGCAGGGCGCTGCCGAAGACGTGCGAGAAATTGACGCAGCATTGCTCGAACACCAGGCCGCCTTCCATGATGCGGGTACGCCCGCCCCCGCCGTTCGGGCGCTCCCAGGCGTCCTGGCGGAAGCCGGCGCCGCCATCGGTTTCGCGCAGAGTCTCGGTAATCCGGTCCTGAAGCTCCAGCAGATACTGTCGGACGGCTTGGATGTCGGGTGCGGATGGCATTGGCGTGTCTCCTCGCGGTGCGGTGAATCGTGCGATGATGGCTGCGAATTCCATGTCGGTATGAATCGCCTCGAATTGATCCCGTTGAATCCATTCAGACGTTGGGGTCGTCTACTCGGCTCCACCCTCACCTGATGCTCCCTGGGAGCGGGCTGGCTCTATTGGTAGGCCCGGGTAAGGGTCAGCGGGATGATCTCATGTTCGCTCAGGGGGATGTGGTGGCCTCCGAGCGGGTGTGGCAGATGGATCTGATGCGCGGAGCCTCACGCGGTTTCGCCCGTCTGGTCGTGAGTCTGATGCTGATCCACCGCAACGTGGCGACACCTTGGGACTGGAGTCAGACCCGGTGTACCCTGTCGCTTGGTCAGTCGGGGCACCGCTTTTCGCCTTATCGGAGCAATCGGCTCCAGGCCTGGCTGGCGGTCGAGACCCATCCCAGGCCCTGGAACGGCACGCGAGCGACGCCGATCGGCGAACTCGATCTGGTTCCGGCGGCACCCACAGACGAGACAGATCGCCCATGACGTTGATTGGCATCGACACCGGCGGGACCTTTACCGACTTCGTGCTCTGGCGCGCGGGCGAGGTCCGTATCCACAAGGTTCTATCCACCCCCGACGCGCCGGAGCGCGCCATCCTTCAGGGCATCTCCGAGCTGGGTCTGGATCCGGCCGGTCTGCGGGTCGTTCATGGCAGCACGGTGGCGACCAATGCGGTACTTGAGGGCAAGGGGGTACGGACGCTTTATGTCACCAATCGCGGATTCAGCGATGTGCTTTCCATCGGTCGTCAGGCACGCGCGGATCTCTACGATCTCCAGCCGCCACCGCGTTGTCCACCGGTTCCGCGCGAACTCTGCGTCGAAACTGGCGGACGGCTAGCGGCCGACGGGCATTGGGTCGAACCACTGACCGAATCGGATCTCGATCATGTTCGCGCCGAGGTCGAGCGGTTGGCGCCCGAGGCGGTCGCCATCAATCTGCTCTTCTCCTATCTGGACGACAGCGCCGAGCGCGCATTGGCCGATGCCCTGCCGGACGATCTATTCGTGTCGCGTTCTTCCGAGGTGTTGCCGCTGATCGGCGAGTACGAGCGTGGCATCACGACCTGGCTCAACGCCTGGGTCGGTCCCATCGTCGCACGCTATCTCGATCGGCTTGGGGCCGGTCTGCCGGGTGCCCGGATCTCGGTGATGCAGAGCAGCGGCGAGGCGGTCGTCGCCGATCAGATCGCCCGCCATGCGGCTCGGCTGCTGCTGTCGGGTCCGGCCGGCGGGCTGGCCGGCGCCGCTTTCGTCGCCGCGAGCGACGGTACCGCGCGTCGTCTGTTGAGCTTCGACATGGGCGGAACTTCGACCGACGTCGCTCTCATCGACGGCGAGCCCAGGCTCACCACCGCCGGTCGTATCGCCGGCTTTCCGGTCGCGCTACCGATGGTGGATATGCATACCATCGGTGCCGGAGGCGGCTCCATCGCGCAGGTGGATGCGGGTGGATTGCTGCTGGTCGGCCCGGAATCGGCGGGCGCCGAGCCGGGTCCAGCCTGCTATGGACGGGGCGGGTCGAGCCCGACCGTGACCGACGCCAATCTGGTCTTGGGCCGCTTGGATCCGGAGGGTTTCCTGGGCGGCCGGATGCGGCTCGACGTCGAGGCGGCACGGTCTGCTGTCGGGCATCTGGCCGGCGAGCTGGGGCTTGGGGTCGAGGAGGCCGCGCTCGGGATTCTGCGTATCGCCAACGAGCACATGGCACGCGCGCTGCGCGTCATCTCGGTTCAGCGTGGACTGGATCCGCGCGACTTCGTGTTGACCTCGTTCGGCGGTGCCGGCGGGCTGCATGTCTGCGCCCTGGCCGAGGCGCTGGGGATGCGCCATGCCCTGGTTCCGGTGCACGCGGGAGTGCTGTCGGCGCTCGGCATGCTCGCGGCCCCGGCCGGCCGGACCCTGACGCGGACCTGGCTCGGGCGTCTGGACGCAATGACCGATGCCGAGATCGAGTCGGCGTTCATGACCTTGATCGATGCCGGACGCGCCGAGCTGGCCGAGGAAGGGGTGTCGCTCGACGGTATGCGTGTCGAGACCTCGCTGGATCTACGCTATCGCGGCCAGTCCCACACCCTCAATCGTCCCTGGAGTTCGGTGGATGCGGCGATCGAGGATTTCCATCGCGCCCACGCCGTGCGCTATGGGCACCGTCTCGAGCTCTCGGTCGAGCTGGTCAATCTGCGCGTGAGGGTGCGGGCCACCGCTCCGCTTTCACGCTTGCCCGAGGCAGGTCACGCAAATCCCGTGGCGCCGAACCGCTGGCTCCAGGTCCATGGTTGCGAGGCACCGGTTCCGGTTCTGGCGCGCGAATCGCTCTCGGGCGATGGCTGTGTCGGGCCGGCGGTCATCACGGACGCGGTTTCGACGACCTGGCTCGCGCCCGGATGGATCGCGCGACGCGATGGCGTCGGCAACCTGATTCTGGAGTTGTTGCCGCGATGAGTGCGGTTGACCGGGGAGAAAGGGGCTGATTTCGAGACACGAAAAAAACCCGCTAGAAGCGGGCTTTTTCGGGCGCCATGTACGCAAGCCGGCCGTTCGGGCCGGGACAGGTCGGCTTACTTGATCTTGCCTTCCTTGTACATGACGTGCTGACGAACGACGGGATCAAATTTTTTGATCTCCATCTTGCCAGGCTGATTGCGCTTGTTCTTGGTCGTGGTATAGAAGTGACCCGTACCGGCGCTGGAGTTGAGGCGGATCTTTTCGCGTGCTGCCTTGGCCATGGGTGGATCCTCCTGTTAGACCTTTTCGCCGCGTGCACGGAGATCGCCGAGCACAGCGTCGATACCATTCTTGTCGATGATGCGCATGCCCTTGGTGGACAGACGCAGCTTGACCCAACGCTTCTCGGCCTCGACCCAGAACCGCTTCTCATGCAGGTTCGGGAGGAAGCGACGCTTGGTCTTGTTGTTCGCGTGCGAGACGTTGTTGCCGGTGAGGGGGCGTTTACCGGTAACCTGACATACCTTGGACATGGCGGGAATCCCTACAAGTCGGCGTGTGTTTCGGTGCATAAAGAAGCGGAATCCTATCACGCTGTCTGAAAGGCGCGCAAGTCCCGGATGCAATTCGATTTCCGGCTCACAGAAGGCCCCGCTCGGCGAAGGAGGTTCCGTCCCCCTCACCGACGATGATGTGGTCGAGCACACGCACGTCCACAAGCGCTAGTGTGTCCTTCAGTCGTTTGGTGATATGCAGGTCGGCTTGGCTGGGCTCGGCGACGCCGGATGGATGGTTGTGGGCGAAGATGACCGCCGCCGCATTGGTGTCCATGACCCGGCGCAGAACCTCGCGCGGATGGACGCTGGCGCCGTCGATGGTGCCTCGGAACAACTCTTCGTAGAGGATCACGCGGTGGCGGTTGTCGAGGAAGAGGCACGCGAAGATCTCGTGGGGCGAGCCGTAGAGCCGCATCTTGAGGTAATCGCGGGTGGCCTCCGGGCTGGTGAGGACATCCTGACCGCTGATGCGGGTCAGTAGATAGCGTCGGCTGAGCTCCAGCACCGCCTGCAACTGGGCGAACTTGGCCTTGCCCAGTCCCTTGCCGTCACAGAAGCGACGTTGATCCGCCGCCAGCAGACCGGGCAGTCCGCCAAAGCTGGCGAGCAGGTCGCGCGCCAAGTCTACCGCGTTCTTCCCAGGAATGCCGGTGCGCAGAAAGATCGCCAGCAGCTCGGCATCCGACAACGCACCCGCGCCGCGTTCCAGGAGTTTCTCGCGTGGTCGCTCGTCCTGCGGCCAGTCCTTGATCGTCATGGGGCCTCCCCTCGCCGCCGATTCTCGGCTCTCTCGTCCCGGTGGTATGTGCCGGAAAGAGCCGATCAGTTACACTCCAATGTCCTGTATTCGCCTGGCATCGCTTTCGCAAAGGCACCGAGTGTTGGTGAGGGCGCGTGTCAGCGCGGCGTCCCTCTCGGTCCATATCCGAGCGCAAGATACACGAATCGCAAATGAACCAGAATAGGATCCGTCGCCTGCTTTTGGGCGTTGGCGGCGGCATTGCCGCCTACAAATCGGTCGATCTCGTCCGGCGTCTCGGTGCCCAAGGTTTCGAGGTGCGGGTGGTCATGACCCCCGCAGCGACCCAGTTCGTGGCGCCACTGACGTTTCAGGCCGTGTCCGGTCATCCAGTACGCATCGAGACCTTCGACTCCGAGGCCGAAGCGGGGATGGATCACATCGCCCTGGCGCGCTGGGCCGATCTGCTGCTCATCGCACCGGCCACAGCGGATCTGATGGCGCGGCTCGCGGTCGGTATGGCGAACGACCTGCTTACGACCCTGGCCCTGGCATGCGAGGCCCCACTGGTGCTCGCGCCGGCCATGAACCAGGCCATGTGGCTCCATCCGGCGACTCAGGACAATCTGCGCCGCCTGGTGGATCGCGGTGCGCGGATCCTGGGGCCCGGCGAGGGCGTGCAGGCCTGCGGCGAGATTGGACCGGGCCGCATGCTGGAGCCGGCCGAGATCGTCTCGGCCCTGAGCCCGCCTGAAGCGTCCTCGCTCAAGGGCGTCCGCGTGCTGCTGACCGCCGGTCCAACCCGCGAGCCGTTGGATCCGGTGCGCTTTCTCGGCAACCGCAGCTCCGGTCGTATGGGCTATGCCCTGGCTGAATCATTGGCCGATTTGGGTGCGCGCGTCGTCCTGGTGAGCGGCCCGACCGCCCTGACGGGGCCGTCTGTCGATGAGTTGGTGCGCGTCGAGACGGCCTTGGAGATGCACGCGGCGGTCATGTCGCGGGTCGTCGACTGCGATCTCTTCGTCGCCACGGCGGCGGTGGCCGACTATCGGCCCGAGCGGGCGGCCGAGGGCAAGATCAAGAAATCCTCCGAGGAGCTGACCCTGCGTCTGGTCCGCAATCCGGATATCCTCTCGGAGGTCGCCGCCTCGACTCCGGCCCCTTTCACCGTCGGTTTCGCGGCCGAGACCGACCGGGTCGCCGACTATGCGCTCGGCAAGCTGCGCGACAAGAGGCTCGACATGATCGCCGCCAATCTGGTTGGGGCCGAGCGCGGTGGATTCGAGCGCGACGAGAATGCGCTCAGCGTCTATTGGTCCGACGGTTCGCGCGATCTGCCGATGATGAACAAGACACGACTCGCCGCCGAACTGGCCGCGCTGATCGCCGAACGCTATCGAGAACGACATGTTGCATCGACTTGAGGTCAAGATCCTCGACCCGCGGCTCGGCCGCGATTTCCCCCTGCCCGCCTATGCGACCGAGGGATCGGCCGGATTGGACCTGCGCGCCATGCTGGATGCGCCCCTAGACCTGGCTCCTGGCGCGACCGAACTGCTGCCGACCGGTATGGCCGTGCACATCGCCGAGCCCGGCGTTGCCGGGATGATTCTGCCCCGCTCGGGTCTGGGGCATCGTCACGGTATCGTTCTGGGCAATCTGGTCGGACTCATCGACTCCGATTATCAGGGCCCGCTCATGGTCTCCTGCTGGAACCGGGGAAAAACGCCGTTTCGGATCGAGGTGGGTGAACGCATTGCCCAGTTCATTCTCGTGCCAGTCCTGAGGGCCGAGCTGGAACTGGTCGAGTCGTTCGAGTCATCGCGACGCGGCGATGGCGGCTTTGGGCATACAGGTCGAGGCTAGGCGATTTCCGTCAATGTTCTGACTACCTGACTGGTCTCGCGGCCTGCCTTCCGCGTTGTACCGACAGTCACATCGCTTGGGAATTTCTAAGGTTTTCCAGAGACACCGAACGCAATGACACTACCTATCGAACGCGCCCAGACCATCGCGCACGTCCTGATCGAAGCCCTGCCCTACATCCAGCGGTTTCAGGGCAAAACCATGGTCATCAAGTACGGCGGCAATGCCATGGTGGACGAATCGCTCAAGCAGGGTTTCGCGCGCGACATCGTGCTCATGAAGCTGGTCGGCATCAATCCGGTCATCGTCCACGGAGGGGGACCACAGATCGGCTCGCTGTTGAAGCGTCTCGGTAAGGCGAGCGAGTTCGTGCAGGGGATGCGGGTGACCGACTCAGAGACCATGGACGTGGTCGAGATGGTCCTAGGCGGCTTGGTCAACAAGGAGATCGTCAACTTCATCAATCGGCACGGCGGTTCCGCCGTGGGGCTGACGGGAAAGGATGGCGATCTGATCCACGCTCGCAAACTCCTGCTGCATCGGGGCGCCCCCGAACTCAAGGCAACGGAGATCGTGGACATCGGGCATGTGGGCGAGGTTCAGAGCATCGATCCCTCGATCATCCACATGCTGGTCAAGAGCAATTTCATCCCGGTCATCGCCCCGATCGGTGTTGGCGAGGACGGTCGTTCCTACAACATCAACGCGGACCTGGTGGCGGGCAAGATCGCCGAGGTGCTTGGGGCCGAGAAGCTGTTGCTCCTGACGAATATCCCCGGTTTGTTGGATGCCGAGGGCAAGCTGATCTCCGAGCTGGAGGTCGGACGCGTTCAACGCCTGATCGAGGACGGGGTGATCAGCGGGGGCATGCTGCCCAAGATTCGCTGCGCGCTGGATGCCATTCAGTCGGGGGTCAAGTCGGCCCACATCATTGATGGCCGGGTCGAGCATGCGGTGATGCTCGACCTCTTCACGGATACGGGTGTTGGCACCCTGATTCGCGCCCGCTAGTGCACATGGCGAGCCGCATCTTTCGCGACCGATGCGGTTCGTTCCTCACCACATCCTACGAGGAAACCGTCTCAGTTTTGGGTGACTGCCGCCTGGAATCCCTCCTCCACCGCGTTTGCTGAGGTGTCCACGCAAGTCAGACTTCCTGTCTGTTTGTTCTTGCACTGAAGGTCGAGATAGAGATGCACGGGTCGGTCGGCCGCCGCTTGGGTCCAGGTCAGGGTGAAGGTTTGCTCTTCCTTGTCGTCCTCTTGGATGGCGATCAATAGACCAGGACCGAGGATTTCGGTCTTGGCCTCCGAGTGCTTACGAACGTAGGTCATGGCCTGTTCCCAATAGCGGCTGCATTCCGCCATGCCCGTGCAGGTCACTAAATTTTGGACATCGACAAGTGTCTCGCCTTCCGTGGATTCGGTCGGTACCGGCAGACGCCGCAGCTTCAGATAATGTCTCAAGATGCCGCGAAACTCCTGGCGGATGGCGTCCTTCTGATGCTCCAAGTCGATGATCGCCGCATAGTTCGCGCGGATCTTGGATTCGGTCTGGGCGATGTCGTTTTCAAGTTCGGGTGGCAGCGGCTTGCCCGACTGAAGCGCCTTTTTCTTCCGCGTCTCCAGCTTCAGGCGCCGTTCCTGATTGGATCGGATCAGGTCTCGTTTGACCTGAATCAGCGCATTGACCCCGGCGAGCTTGCCGTCTCGGGTCAGCTCCACCTCTTCGGCCGTGCGATAGCGGCTCAGCAATCGGGCGTCGGCCTCCTTGCGGGCGGCGGCGCGGCGTTCCTCTTCCTGTCTTAAGCGCTCAGCTTCCTTGGCCTTTTGCAGTTCGGCTTCGGTGGGTGCGGGGGCAACCTCCTCGGTGTGCACGCCCTGCTCTGAGAGTTTGGTATGCCCTTGCTTGCTCTCGGCGGCCGGGACCGAATCCGTGTAATGCACTGCGCCGTTGTCGTCGACCCAGCGGTACAGTGAGCCTTGCGCCAATGCGAGTCCCGACCAGCAGAGCGCGCCGAGCGTTGGGATCAGCCAGAGCCCGCGTGGTGACCTCGCGAGCGGAGTGGGAGTTCGAATCGGTCCAAGTCGCATATCACACCCCATAGAGTCGACGATAATCGCGCATAGCCTCCAGACGGGCCGTGTCGTCCGGCGATGCTTCCAGGTAGCTGATGAGATCGGCCAGTGTCAGGATGCTCAGCACCGGGATGTCGAAGGTCTTGCGAACCTCCTCGACGGCCGAACAGGCATCCTGACCGCGCTCCTGACGGTCGAGCGCGATGACCACGCCCGCAGGTGTGGCACCGGCCGAGCGGATGATCTCGACCGATTCTCGCACCGATGTGCCGGCGGTGATGACGTCGTCGATGATAAGGATGCGCCCGGCCAGTGGAGTGCCGACGATGGTGCCACCCTCTCCGTGGTCCTTCGCCTCCTTGCGATTGAAGGCATAGGGCGTCTCGTGTTCATGCTCGGTTGCGAGGTTCAGGCTGGTGGCGGCGGCGAGTGGAATGCCCTTGTAGGCGGGGCCGTAGAGCACGTCGAACGCCAGGCCGGACTGCGCGATGCAATGGGCATAGGCACGTGCTAGCCGGGCCAGGCGCAGACCCGTGTTGAAGAGCCCCGCGTTGAAGAAGTAGGGGCTGCGTCGTCCGGATTTGAGCGTGAAGTCGCCGAATTTCAGTGCGCCGATCTCGGTGGCGAAATTCAGAAAGTCACGTTGGTATTCAAGCATCCTGTGTCTGTCCTGCGCTGAATAAGTGGGGTTATCAGGGGAAAAGCTACCAGCTTAGTGTGGGCTGCTTTCCGGCTCGCGGCTGATCACTGAGCTGATCGGGCAGACGAGCGCGAAGCGTTCGTCTCTCTTCTGCTGGTAGCCGGAGGCTGGCAGCTAGACACTTCACTCAAATGATACGCCTTTCACCAAGGAGGTCTGCCGTGCCGTTCTCATCTCCCGTCGAAGTGTACCTCACTGCCTTTGTGGTCGGGCTGCTGGGCGGCGTCCATTGTCTGGCGATGTGCGGAGGCGTGGCGGGCTCGATCACCCTCGGACTGGACGCGCGGCTTCGTCGTCATCCGCTCCAGATGCTGCCCTATCAGCTCGTCTACAACCTGGGGCGGATTCTCGGCTACGGGGTCGTTGGGGCGCTCTTCGGTGGGCTGGGAGCCCTGCTGCTTCAGCTCGACGTCCTGCAAATCGGGCAGCGCCTGCTCTACGGCTTCGCCGGTCTCATGATGGTGCTACTGGGTCTCTATCTCGGCGGCTGGTGGCGTCTGCTGGAGGTGGCCGAGCGCTTTGGAGGGCGCATTTGGCTTCGTCTGGAGCCGTTCGCGCGTCCACTGCTGCCGGTGCGAACCCTGCCTCAGGCGCTGGCGGTCGGCTTCGTCTGGGCCTGGATTCCCTGCGGGTTGGTCTACAGCGTGCTGATGACGGCGATGGCGACGGGCGGCGCGCTCGATGGGGCTGGCGTCATGCTGGCCTTCGGGCTCGGGACATTGCCCAATCTGATGGGGATCGCCTTGCTCGCCGGTGCCGCTGCTCGGATCGCCGAGCGTGTTTGGGTCCGTCAGGCTGCGGGTCTGCTCGTGATCGGATTCGGCATCCATGCACTCTGGGATCTGGCTTCGGGATGGTTCTGAGGCCAGGGCTTCAGGCGGGGTCGATCGGGATGGGGAAGCTCTTGGGCTCCTGGATCCGCAGCCGTTTGTAGCGTGCGTGCTCCCCTCCGATGATCTCGATGCGCGAGGGCGCTACGCCGAAGGACTTGGCGACGAAGCGACGCAGCGCGTCGTTGCCCTTGCCATCCACCGGGGGGGCCTTGATGCGGACCCGATAGTGCTCGCCGCCTGGGTCGGGTCCGTCGAAGGTGTCCTTTGGCGCGCGCGGCTGGACCCTCAGAGAGAGTTCCAGGTCCGCGCCGTTCCAGCGATACCAGCCCACGTCCGCTCGCTCAGAAGGGGCTCGCCACCAACCAGCGCAGCGGCGGGATCAGCAGCATGTTGAGCAGCACTAGTCCGACCATCACCAGCATGGGTGAAAGGTCGATGCCACCGATGGGTTGGATCAGACGCTGCGCCGGGCGCATCACCGGGTCGGTAATGCGTTCCAAAAGCGCTACTGCCGGGTTGTAGGGATCGGGATTGACCCAGCTCAGGATGACCCGGATCAGCACGGCGAACAGGAAGATATTGATGAACAGCTCGACCACGTTCGGGATGGCCCAACCGAAGGCGCCGAACGGTGAGCGGTCGAGTCCCAGGAGCAGTGTCAGCAGACCCAGCTCAATGGCGGTCAGCAGCCACACGAGCACCAGTGCGGAGAGATCCAGCCCGCCATAGCCGGGAATGATCCGGCGCAGCGGACGCAGCACCGGCGAGGTGATCTTGACCACGAACTGCGAGATGGGGTTGTAGAAATCCGCCCGCACCCATTGCAGCAGGAAACGCATGGCGACGACGGCGGTATAGAGCCCGAACAGCGTCTGGACGAGAAAGACGACCGGGTTGAGCAGGTAGGTGTTCGTCATGTGTCCTCCGACAGGGTTCGAGAGAGTTCGATGGCGCGATCGCGGGCCGCAGTCGCGGCCTTGGCGACCAGGGTGTGCAGATCGGCCTCGTTGAAGACGGACAGGGCGCGCTCTGTCGTGCCTCCGGGCGAGGTGACCTGCTCGCGCAGCCTGGACGGGGGATCATTGCTTTCCATCGCCATTTTGGCTGCACCTAGGGCCGTTTGGATGGTGAGCAGACGGGCGGTCTCGGCATCCAATCCAAGCGAGACACCGGCCTCTTCCATCGCCTCCATGAACAGGAAAAAATAGGCCGGGCCGCTGCCCGAGATGGCGGTGACGGCGTCGATCTTGAATTCTTCGCTGACCCAGCGCACCAGACCGGCCGCACGCATGATGGTTTCGGCACGGTTGCGACCTTCCGCATCGACTTCGGGACTGGCATGCAGCCCGATGGCGCCGGTCTGGACCATTGCCGGCGTGTTGGGCATGGCGCGCACGATCGGCAGCTCGGTGCCGAACCAGCGCTGCATGGCCGATTCGGGCACGCCGGCCATGATCGACAGCACCAGGGGACGCGAGTCGGCCAGAACAGGTGCGATATCGGCGCAGACCTTTGCGGCCATCTGTGGCTTGATGCAGAGCACCAGCGTTTCGGCTGCGTCGAGCGCCTCGCGGTTGTCGGCAAAGGTGCGGATCCCGAACCTGGCCTGGAGCCGGTTGCGTTGCTCTGGATTGGGATCGGATACTTGGATGGACTGCGGCGCGTAGCCGTCGGCGATCAGGCCGGCGATCAGGCTGGTGGCCATGTTGCCACCACCGATGAAGGCGATCCTGGCTGTGGACATCTCTACCCCGGATAGCTGATATGGCGAAGACCGGCACCGCACCCATGCGGCGCCGAGGCCTCAATTATACGGACGTGGGCCGAACACTGCCGTGCCAATGCGGACATGGGTCGCGCCCTCCAGCACGGCGGCCTCCAGGTCGTCCGACATGCCCATCGAAAGACACTCCAGTCTGCGGTCTGCCGTGGTCAGCGCGTCACGAAGTGCGCGCAGCGCGCGGAAGGGGATGCGCTGCGCGTCCTCGTCGTCGCTGGGTGCCGGCAGTGTCATGAGTCCGCGCACCCGCAAGCGCGGCAGCGAGTCGCAGACTGCGAGCAGCTCGGATGCTTGCTCTGCCGCGATGCCGGACTTGCTGTCCTCTCCGCTCAGATTGATCTGGAGACAGACATCGAGCGGAGGGGCCTCGGGTGGGCGCTGGTCGTTGAGTCGGCGGGCGTGGTCCGGATCGGAAAGGCCGTGGACCCAGTCGAAATGGCTCGCGATCTGGCGCGTCTTGTTCGACTGGATGCGGCCGATGAAATGCCATTCGATGTCGAGGTCGGACAGCTCCGTGATCTTATCGAGCGCCTCCTGCAGATAGCTCTCGCCGAAGACCCGCTGGCCGGCCCGATAGGCGGCGCGGATGGCCTCGGCCGGCTGCTTCTTGCTCACAGCGATGAGTGCGACGCTGTCGGGTGCGCGGCCGGCGCGCTCGCAGGCGGCCCGGAGCCGATCCTGGACCTGGCCGAGTCTGGTTGGGATATCGTCGATCGTCATTGGATGTCGGTTGCTGGTTTGCTGTCTTGCTTCAATCGGCCGCCGGGGCGCCTTCGAGGATCCGCTGCAGCGCGCGCAGCGCCTGGCCGCGATGGCTGAGCCGGTTTTTGGTCTCCGGATCCAGCTCGGCCGAGCTGCAGCCGTGGGTCGGAACGAAGAAGACGGGATCGTAGCCGAACCCGTTCTCGCCCCGGGGCGCGGTCAGGATGCGGCCCTCCCAGGTACCCTGGCAGATGATTGGGGTTGGATCCTCGGCATGGCGGAGATAGACCAGCAGACACTGGAAGCGTGCGCTGCGTTCCTCCTCGGGACGGCCTTCGAGGTCCTTCAAGAGTTTCAGGAGATTCTCTTGGTCCGAAGCGCCGGCTCCGGCATAGCGGGCCGAATAGATCCCGGGAGCGCCCTTGAGTGCGTCCACCTCGATCCCCGAGTCGTCGGCGATGGCCGGCAGGCCGCTGTGACGCGCGGCGTTGCGTGCCTTGAGGATCGCGTTTTCGACGAAGGTGAGTCCGGTCTCCTCGACTTCGGGGACGCCGTGCTCGCCCTGTGGCTGGATGCGGATGCGCGCCTCGGCCAGCAGCTGACCGATCTCGCGGACCTTGCCGGCATTGTTGCTGGCCAGGACGACGGTTTCGTCCCGATGGGATTGGCTCATGCGGTCACTCCTCGCTGGCGGCCGGGATCAGGACGGGAGACCGAGTGCGGCCAGCTGTGCCGTCTGGATCTCGCGGATGCCGGCGGCGCCGATCTCGAGCAGCGCGTCCAGTTCGGCGCGGCTGAAGGGCTGGCCCTCGGCGGTACCCTGGACCTCGATGAATCGCCCCTCGCCGTCCATGACCAGATTCATGTCGGTCTCGGCCGAGCTGTCCTCGGCATAATCCAGATCCAGCACGGGCGTGCCCTCGAAGATGCCGACCGAGACGGCGGCAATCTGGGCCTGGATGGGATCGGCCGCGAGCTCGCCCTTGGCGCGCAACTGGTCGATGGCATCGCGCAACGCGACCCAGGCACCGGTGATGGAGGCGGTGCGGGTACCGCCGTCGGCCTGGAGTACGTCGCAATCGAGGGTGATGGTGCGCTCGCCGAGTGCGCTCAGATCGACCGCAGCGCGCAGCGCGCGACCGATAAGACGCTGGATCTCCAGCGTGCGTCCACCCTGCTTGCCCCTGGCCGCCTCGCGGTGCATGCGTTCGCCGGTCGCGCGCGGCAGCATGCCGTACTCGGCGGTGATCCAGCCCTTGCCCCGTCCCTTCAGGAAAGGCGGAACCCGGGCCTCGATGCTGGCGGTGCAGAGCACCCGGGTGTCGCCGAACTCGACCAGCACCGAACCCTCCGCATGGCGGGTGAAGCCACGGGTGAAGCGGAGCTGGCGCAACTGATCGGGGCGGCGTTGAGAGGGTCTCATGAGGCTGGTGTCTCCTGTAGCGGTCTGTCGTGCGAATGTCGAATCGCCCCACCATTCTGCGGTGGAATCGGGCTGAGAGTGCGTGAGCCGCTCGAAGCGGCAAGGTGCCGCCGTAAACTATCACCCCCACGCGACTTCTGCGAATCGCGTCGTGGAGCGGAACGGCGTATCGGTCAATGTACGTCGTCGTTCTCCCGCACGCGGCGGAAGATCTCGTGTGCCAGGTGCTCATGCGCTGCCGAACGGAACTCGGCATCCGTCATCACTCGAGAGAAGATCTCCTCGTTGCCCTCCATACGCGCGATGAACAGCTCGTCCAGCATCCGATCCAGATAGGCGGCGAAGTTGCTGAAGTTGTTGGCGCGAGCTGCTTCGACGATATCCTCGTCGATTTCCGCCGAGACGCGAATCTGGTCGAAGAACAACTGGTCGGCCTCGGTGAAGTCGGTGCCGAAACGCTCGTTGAGGCGCTCGATCAGGCTTGACAGGGCGACCGCCTCGTCTCTGACGCCGCCGGTACCCACATCCGTTGGCCCCTTTAGCGGATACGGCTCGCCCTGCGAGAGGTCGATGGAGCCTTCGGTCATCTGCTGAAGCCGGAAGAACCGCAGCGCCACCTCGTCGTCCAGCACGAAGCCCTGGCCATCGCCGGGCGGCGGGAGCTTGGCCAACAGGTTGCGCACGAAGGCGTAGAGGCGTTCGAGGTCGCTGTCCTGGTAGGGGATGATCTGCGACAGGAAGGCATAGAGGTTCCGATAGGCCGTCAACTGGCCGCGAAACTCCTCGCGCGCCTCTTCGTCATGCTCCTGGAAGCGTTCCACGACCGCGTCGAGCACGGCATTCATCAGCCTGTGATCCTTCGCCGAGTGGTCGCGCTTGGCGCGGTACCAGACCTCGGCGAAGGCATCGACGTCCGTCGGCGTGAAGATCGCCCACTCCAGCAGCCGGTGTTGCAGCTCCGAGAGGCGATGCGGGTCGGCGTTCTCGCCCACGGGTGTCGTCTCATAGTAGGGCTTGAACGCCTGGTAGATGTCGTCCTCCTCGTTGGCGAAGTCGAGCACGAAGGTGCGCGACTTGCCTGGCGCAGTGCGGTTGAGGCGCGAGAGGGTCTGGACCGCCTGCACGCCGGCGAGGCGCTTCACCACATACATGGTCTGCAACAGGGGCTGATCGAAGCCGGTCTGATACTTGTCGGCGACCAGCAGCACCCGGTAGTCGTCGCGCTCGAAGGTCTCCGGCAGTTCACTTTCGGCCAGTCCGTCGTTCATCGCCACCTCGGTGTAGGACGAACCGGGGTCGTCCGGATCCTCGACCGCGCCCGAGAAGGCTACCAGCGAGCGAATGCCGCCGTAGCCTTGCTCCTCGATGTAGCGGTCGAAGGCGCGCTTGTACCTCACGGCGGCGAGGCGGGAGCCCGTCACCACCATGGCCTTGGCCCGGCCGCCGAGCTCGTGCATCACGGTGAGCCGGAAGTGCTCGACGATGACGGAAACGACCTGCTCGATATTGACTGGGTGTAGTTCCAAGTAGCGCGCGAGGGCCTTCGCGGCCTTTTTGCGCGGCACATCGGGGTCGTCCTCGATCTGTTTGATCAGGCCGAAGAAGCGCTTGTAGGTGGTGTAGTTCTGGAGCACATCCAGGATGAAACCCTCCTCGATGGCCTGCCGCATGGAGTACAGGTGAAAGGGGGCGGCGCCGGATGGACCTGGCTCGTTGAACAGGGCCTTGGTCTTGAATTTCGGCGTGGCCGTGAAGGCGAAGAAGCTCAGGTTCGGCTGCCGGGCGCGTCGCAGCGCATCGCGCAGCACGGCGGCCCTGGCCTCCTCGGACAGCGCCTCGTCCTCCTCCCCCGAGAGCTGGGCGGCGATCGCCGCCTCGATTCCGTCCTGGTTCAGCATGCCCTTGAGCGCCGTCGCGGTCTCGCCGCTCTGGGACGAGTGCGCCTCGTCGACGATGACGGCGAAGCGCCTGCCCGCCGTGTCGATCGTCACGCCGCCGCCGTTCTTTTCCAGCGTCGAGAGCGCCTGAGAGATGAAGGGGAATTTCTGGATGGTGGTGATGACGATGGGCGTGCCCTGGGACAGGGCGCGGGCGAGCTGCTGGGTGTCCTCGTCGATCTTCTCGACCACGCCGGTCTTGTGCTCGAACTGATGGATGGTCGCCTGCAGCTGCTGATCGAGTACTCGCCGGTCGGTGACCACGATGACGGAGTGGAACACCTTCTCGTCCTGCGCATCGTGCAGGCTCGCCAGACGGTGCGCGAGCCAGGCGATGGAGTTCGACTTGCCCGATCCGGCCGAGTGCTGGATCAGATAGTTCCGGCCCGCGCCATGGGATTGGGCGTGCGCGACCAGCCGGCGGACCGCGTCGAGCTGGTGATAACGCGGAAAGATCATGGTCTCCTTTCGCAGGGTGCGCACGCCATTGTCGGTCTTGACCGGTTTCTCCTTGACCTCCAGGTGCATGAAGCGCTGCAGGATCTCCAGCAGGCTGTCGGCCCGCAGCACCTCGTCCCAGAGATAATGGGTTTTCCAGTTTCCCTCCACCGGCGGGTTCCCGGCGCCCTGATCGTGCCCCCGGTTGAAGGGCAGGAAACGGGTCTCCTTGCCAGCGAGCCGGGTCGTCATCCAGACCTCGTCCGGGTCCACGGCGAAGTGGACCAGGGCGCGCTTCTTGAAGGCGAACAGGAGATCCCGCTCGTCCCGCTCCTGCGCGTACTGGTGGATCGCATCGGTGGCGCGCTGTCCGGTCAACGGGTTCTTGAGCTCGGCGGTGACGACCGGGATGCCGTTGACGGCGAGGGTCAAGTCGATGACGCAGCGCTTGTGACCTCCGCCGGTTTTTTTCATGACCGAGGCGAAGCCGACCTGGCGCGTGATGGTCAGGCGATTCCTGGCGTATTGCTCTGCCGCCTCGGGATTCATGCGGGTATTCGGCCGGAAGTAGGCCATGCGGAAGGTCTTGCCGTAGCACTTGAAACCGTGGCGCAGGACGTGCAGCGTGCCCTTGAGCTCCAGTTCCTTGGCCAGATTGTCCAGTACGGTCGAGGTCGTCTTGGGTCCGAGCAGCGCCTCCAGCGCCGCCCATTTGGCCGGCTGGCTGTCCTGCAGAAAGCCGGTGACATCCTCGGGGAAGAGGGCCAGCGATTCCTCGTAGTCCGTCGGCGCGCGTTTCTCGTAACCGCCCGCGCTGGTCAGGCCGGCCTCGATGGCGATTTCGAAATCGCGTTCCCTGTGTCCGGACATACCGACTCCCTCGAAGTCTGCTCTGCGATTGGTGTGCTCCGGTCGATTATAGGGTAGCTCCGTGGGAGCCCAATCTTGTCCTCGATCGGCCGCGTAATCCTCTCCGATGCGGGACTCTTGCGGTTTCTGTAATCGACCGATTACATTTGCCCCCATGTTCACGATCAAGCAAACCCCGGAATTCGCCGCCTGGCTATCTGGAATCAAAGACGGCATGACTCGGCGACGTCTGGCGACCCGATTACGCAAAGCGTCCCTTGGCAATCTCGGCGACGTGAAGTCGGTCGGGGGCGGCGTCTTCGAGATGCGCGAATTCTTCGGTCCTGGCTGGCGCATGTATTACGTGCCCCGGGGAGAGGTGCTGATCCTGATGCTGGGCGGCGGGGACAAGTCGACCCAGCAGGCCGATATCGCCAAGGCCATCGCCTTGGCTTCCATCTTGGAGGACTGATTCATGACCGAGAAGATCCGCATCGCCGATCTGCCCGAGTTCGACATGACCGAGCATCTGGAGGACGACCAGGCCATCGCCGAGTATCTGACCATCGTGCTGGAGGAGGATGAGCCCGCGTTGCTCGCGGCCGCCATCGGCGACATCGCCCGCGCGCGCGGCATGACCGAGATCGCCAAGGCGAGCGGGATCGCGCGTGAGGCGCTCTACAAGGCGCTGCGCGCGGATGCGAAGCCGCGTTTCGATACCATCAACCGGGTGTGTCACGCCCTAGGCGTGAAGCTGGTCGCGCAGCCGATCGATGGGTGATGGTTGCGCCGGGCATCCATGCTCGCCTTGGTTTGATGCCATGATCGAGCCATGCAGTGCGCCAAAGGTCAGCGCAGTTCCGCGATCTGGCCGGTGACGGCGGCGGTGATGAGGGCAGAGCGGTACTCCTCAAGCTTTTGTATTGAAAAGCCTATTTTGATGCCTATATTCCCGGTTGATTCGAGCTCAATATCCAGCTGGGAGGCGATCACCGCTTGTTCACGCGGACTCGGCCATGCAGTCTTCATTGGGTGGATACGGTTCCGATTAACCGTGGGATTCGACGAACCTGTATCAAAGCTGGTTAGGTCGAGAGTATGTAGCAAATACCAAACGAACTTGGGCTCATTCCCGCGAAACTCCCGAACATAAAGAGTGGTGTCGTGAGGCCAAAAGTCGGTTTCTACGTAATGTAGTTTCCCGGCAGAGCCCTTTCTGCCGACCAAAACTCCAGGTCCGGCACATAAAGCTGTGTCGTGGAAGTAGTCGATTCCGCCCGAAGAGATGACAGGAAATGGGCCTTCAATCCGTTTGTCCTTCGTAATGTCTACACCACGTTGAAGCTTTATCTTCTGACCTAGGCCGCAGCAGTCCCAATGCGCCGGAATCTCACCGAGCCAGTCGATGCCGGAAGGTTTCATGGGGGCGTCGGAGTTGAGGCCCTTTGTGACCGCACGGGTGATGAGGGCCTGGCGCTTCTCGGCCAGCCGGTCCAGCAGCGCGCGCTTTTTCTCGATCAGCCCGTCGATCCGCGCCGTCTTCTCGTCCAGAACCCTCGCAATCCGCCGCTGGATGTTGCGCGGGGGAATGGGTACCAGATGCTCTGAGTAGTAGTCGTACTCCAAGCTCTCTACGGTTGTACCTGGCTTTCTCCAGAGATTCAGGAGATGGCTCTGCAACCCATCTACGAAGTATCTGAAGTAAAACGGGTCGATTTTAGAACAAAGGCGTATCGCCTTGATGTCTTGGTTTATTGATACAGGGAGAGAGTTAACGGCAATGGGGATCGAGTGGCGCAGGATTCCAGGGCGCACAACCATCAGGACGTGGCCGGGGTCCAGTAGCGGCAAATTGTTATCGGCGAGAGCTAGTTCAGTAATCTTGTCAGCTGAAAATGAAATCGAACTCGACTTCATGTCCTTGGGCGAGACCCAAGGTATATCACCGCCCCAGTAGTCCTGCTGTGATGTCGAGGGTGTGCCACCGCTGAAAAAACGCGAGACTAATAGCTTCAACCGCCGTTGCTGCCAACCAGCCGGATAAGAGGCTTTCTCTTCGCGAGAATGAATGTCTGTCATGTCACCAACCCCTTCAGCAACCCGGCGATCTCCCCTTCGAGTTGGGCGATGTCCGCCTCGATCTCCTGCAGAGGCCGCGGTGGTTTGTAGACGTAGAAATGCCGGTTGATCGGGATCTCGTATCCGACCTTGGTCTTGTCGTAGTCCACCCAGGCGTCTGGCACGTGGGGCAGCACCTCGCGCGTCATGTAGGCGTCGATCTCGTCGCGGAAGGCCGCGACCAGCCGGTCGTTGGGCTTGTCCGGGCCGAAGTCCATCGGTAGGGGCAGCGTGGTGCCGGGCGGGAGCGGGATGTTCTCGGTGTCGCGCAGTTCGCTGTCGGGCTCCGGGCGTCCCTTGCCGTCGCGGCAGATCTCGGCGTTTGGATCGCGCTCGCCGAGGGCGGCGAAGATGGCCTTCTTGATCGGGGTCGGGAGCTTGAGACCGGCGTCCTTCGCGGCCCGGGTCAGGTCGGCCTCGAACAAGGCGCGGTCCATGTAGCATCCCTTGCTTTCGAGCGTCGCGAGCAGGTCGCGAATGGCCTCCTGTAACTTCCGCCCTTCCTCGATCTCGCGTTCGGCCTGTGCCTTGTCCTTGCGCTTCTTCGATGTCGCCAGATTGGCGAAGGCGGTCTGGTCGTCGAGCTTGGCGATGCGCGCCGGGCTGGCCTCGAAATGCATGCGCAGGGGGCGCTCGACCGTCACCTTGAGGAACCCGAATTCGCGGTTCTCGAAGACGCCCGAGATGACGCGGGTCTCGGTCTCGCCATTGATCGACAACTCTGCCGTCTCGCCGTCCCGATAGTGGCCATAGACGCGCGTCAGGTGGCGGATCTGTTCCTCGGTGATCTCGTTGCGCTTGTTGTTGAGGCTCTTCTTCATCTTCTGGAAGAAGCGGGTGCCGTCGATGAGCTGCACCTTGCCGCGCCGCTCGGGCGGCTTGCGGTTCGTCACCAGCCAGACGTAGGTGAAGATGCCGGTGTTGTAGAAGAGCTGATCGGGCAGCGCGACGATGGCGTCGAGCCAGTCGTTTTCGATGATCCAGCGTCGGATGTTGGACGGCCCCGACCCAGCGTCGCCGGAGAAGAGCGGCGAGCCGTTGAAGACGACGGCGATCTTGGAGCCGGGCCGGTCCTCGTTGCCCTCGGCGTAGGGGTGCATCTTGGCGATCATGTGCTGGAGGAACAGCAGCGAGCCGTCGTTGATGGCTGGTACCCCGGCGCCGAAGCGGCCCGCGAAGCCCAGCAGGGCATGCTCCGTCTTTACTTGCTTCTCTTGGTCCTTCCACTCGACGCCGAAGGGCGGGTTGGCCATCAGGTAGTGGAAGCGCTCGCTCTCGAAGCCGTCGCGGGTCTTGCCGTCGCCGAGGGTGTCGCCGAGGACGATGTTGGCGGTGTCCTCGTCCTTGATGAGCATGTCGGAGCAGCAGATGGCCCAGGACTCGTCGTTGTATTCCTGGCCGTGGAGCGCGAGCCGGGCGCGGTCGTTCTGGGAGAGGATCAGCTTCTCGGACTCGGAGAGCATGCCGCCGGTGCCGCAGGCTGGGTCGTAGATGGTGCGGTAGATGCCGGGTCTGTAGACGTCCTGCTCGCCGGTGTAGATGAGGTTCGCCATCAGGCGGATAACCTCGCGCGGAGTGAAGTGATCGCCGGCCTCCTCGTTGGCCTGTTCGTTGAAGCGCATCACCAGATGCTCGAACAGGTAGCCCATCTGGAGGTTGTCGACCCGGCTGGGGTGCAGGTCGATCTCGGCCATCGCCTTGACGATGGTGAAGAGTCGGTTGCTGGCGTCCAGCTTCTCGATCTGGTCCGCGAATTTGAAGCGCTCGAAGATGCGCCGTGCGGTCGGCGAGAAGCCGTTGATGTAGGCGACCAGGTTCGGCGCGATGTTCTCGGCGTCGCCGAGCAGGCGGGCGAAGGTGTAGCGGCTGGTGTTGTAGAGCGGGTGCTTGCGGTTCGGATCGGCGGCCTTGCCGAGCAGCCGATCCATGGCGGCCTCGGGCATCTGTCTCGTCTCCAAGGCGTCGCGCTGCTCGAGCACTGCGTCCTTGGTCGGCTCGAGGACGCAGTCGAGCCGCCGCAGCACGACCATGGGGAGCATGACCAGACGATATTGCGGCGGTCGGTAGGGTCCTCTGAGCCGGTTTGCGATCTCCCAGATCTTACCCTTGAGCTCTTCGTGCGCCTGTGTATTCACGGATGTCTTTTTCTTTCACTGGTGTCCTTGCCATGCGTTAACGCATGGCAAGGAGTCTGTTCGATGGATTGGGCCCCCGAGTCCGATTGTCGTTGCGGACGGCGTCTGGCCTTTCGGTTTCGGTTCAGCCGAGTTCGTCGATCTCTTTGCGGATCGACCCGAGCGGTAGCCTGATATCCGGAGCGTCGGATGAACGTAGCGGGTCGTGCATGATCGCACGCCTCCTCATCCGTTCAATGAGAAGCAGTGCGTTTTGGTTGTGGGCATTTTGTTCGGAGGTCGTCGGCTACGGTGGGACGAAGCGTTTGAGATCCATTGGTTGAGCACGAGTCGAGTATCCACCGACTGCTGTTCGTGAGATGCCTGCCATCGTTCAGATCTGACGGCTGTCGCCGCCGAGTTCGGAGCTCAGCTCCGTCATGCGGCTGAGCTGGGGGTCGTCGAGATGGGGGGCCAGGACCGCGAGCAGTTCTGCGGCATCCTGCGGACGTTGGGCCGCGTCCATGGATAGCGACCAGTCTACGGCCTCCAACAGAAAACTGGGATAGCGATCCTTCAACGCCTCCGTGGCCGGGACCACCTTATCCTCCTTCTGGCGCTCCGGAGCCGGCTGTGGGGTGCGTCCCTCCATGCAAGTTCGCATGCTGGCGCCGACCGCGTAGACGTCGGTCCAGGGACCGACCTGGCCGGCCCTGAAATATTGCTCGACCGGCGAATAGCCGGCGGTGATGACCTGTCCTCCGCGCGAGCGCCCTCGGTTGAGTGGATGCACGGCGCCGAGGTCAAGCAGCAAGGGTTGGTTGCCGTGGCGCAGATGGATGTTGCCCGGCTTGACGTCCAGGTGCAGCGTGGAGCGTCGGTGCAGCAGGGCGAGGGCGTCCAGGATGGGCACGAAGACGTCGAGGAGAAAGGTGGTGCTGAGACCGCCCTTGCGTTCGTGCAGGTAGGTGCCCAGATTGCGACCGCGCTCGTTGGGCATCACCAGGTAGCCGGTGTCGTTGGCGAGCAGAAAGGCCAGGACGCGCACGATGTTCGGGTGCTTCAGCGAGGCTAGGGCCTTGACTTCCTGGAAAAATAGCTTCCGTCCATGGTGCAGGTTTTCGGTATAGTCAGGACTGATGGGCACGATGCGCAGATCCGGATCGCGGCGGGCGATCTTCTTCGGCATGTACTCCTTGATCACCACCTCGTCGCCGCTGTCCTCGTCCGTGGCCAGATAGATGAGGCTGAAGCCGCCCTTGGCGATCGGCTTGACCATCCTGTAGGTGCCGACCTGAGTTCCGGAGGGCAATGTTTCTCGTGCGGCTGCCATGATGTGCGGATGCAGTTCCGGTTCCGGTCCGACGTTGACTTGATTCAGCCGGTATAATAGACCGATCCTATACGGTCTTTCTGCTGCATTGTGCATTTGCCCCCTCATCGACCCGAAGAGATACCCCTCGACATGATTAAGAGCATGACGGCCTTCGCCCGTGAGTCCCGTACTGGCGACTTCGGTGAATTGACCTGGGAAATTCGTACTGTCAACCATCGGTATCTCGAACCCCACATCCGTTTGCCCGAGGAACTGCGCTCGCTGGACGTTGCGGTGCGCGCCCGTCTCGGGGCCAGCCTTCAACGCGGCAAGGTGGATTGCTCGCTGCGTTACGCCCCGGCGTCCGGGGCGGTCGGGGCGCTTCGGATCAACGTGCCCTTCGTCGAGCAGTTGCTGAAGGCGGGACACGAGGTCGGATCCATGATCGGGCGCGGTGCCGAGCCCTCGCCGTTCGAGGTGTTGCGTTGGCCGGGCGTTATCCAGGAGCAGGAGGCGGATCTGGACAGCCTGACCTCGGCGGCGATGGAGCTCTTGGACGAGGCGATCGCGACATTGCTCGACACGCGCGAGCGCGAGGGCGCCCGGCTGGAGCAGATGCTGCGCGATCGGTGCGAACGGCTGGAGGAGTCGGTGAAGCGGGTTCGCGTCCAAATGCCCGAGGTGCTCGCTTCGGTCCGCAGGCGTCTGGCCGAGCGTCTGAGCGAGCTGCGGGCCGAATTGGACCCGATCCGTCTGGAGCAGGAGATCTCGCTTCTTGCGGCCAAGCTCGATGTCGATGAGGAGATGGACCGGTTGGAGGCCCATGTGGCCGAGGTTCGTGATGTGCTGACGCGTAAGGAGCCGGTCGGACGCCGTCTTGATTTCCTGATGCAGGAACTCAATCGCGAGGCCAATACGCTCGGTTCCAAATCGGCCGATGTCGCGGTCACCCGCGAGGCGGTCGAGATGAAGGTCCTGATCGAGCAGATGCGCGAACAGGTCCAGAACCTGGAATGAGTGTGGCGAAAGACGAGACGGCGATGGCCCAAGGTATCCTCTTTATCGTGTCGGCACCCTCGGGCGCCGGCAAGACCAGTCTGGTCAAGGCGTTGATCGAGCGCGATCAGGCCCTAGCCCTGTCCGTCTCCTGCACCACGCGGGCGGCTCGCTCCGGCGAACGCGATGGGGTTCACTATCACTTCTTGGATCAGGAGCGCTTTCGTCGCGAGATCGCTGAGGGCGCCTTCCTGGAATATGCCGAGGTGTTCGGCAATCTGTACGGAACGCGCGAGCTGGATGTGCGCGATTGTCTCGATCGAGGCATGGATCTGGTTCTGGAGATCGATTGGCAGGGCGCGCGCCAGGTTCGGGAGCGTTTTTCGGAGGCGGTCAGCGTTTTCGTATTGCCGCCTTCGGTCGAGGAGCTGGAGCGCCGTCTGCGCGGTCGGGGTACCGATGCCGACGAGGTGATCGCGCGGCGCATGCGGCAGGCGCGCGATGAGATGCTCCATTACGGGGAGTACGATTATCTGGTCGTCAACGACCGCTTCGAGACCGCGCTCGACGCGATCACATCGATCGCCACGGCCGAGCGCCTGCGTTTGGGCCACCAGAGGTCACGGCTGAGGTCGCTGCTGGATCCGCTGGACTGACATCCGGTTCGGCCGGTTCCCGAAGACGGGATGCCGCGCCGAGACATCGAACGGAACGGGATTGACGGGATCGAAAATAAGGACCCGAGCAGCCTGTCGGTCCATGTTGGACGTGGCGGGTTCGCGGGTATGATCATCGTCGTGAAACCGCTTCGCACTGAATTTCAACCGAGGAAACGAGAATGGCGAGAATTACGGTCGAGGATTGCCTCAACCACGTGGACAATCGATTCAATCTGGTCTTGCTGGCGACCAAGCGTGCCCGCCAACTGGCCAATGGCGTCGAGTCGACCCTGCCCTGGGAGAACGACAAGCCAACCGTGATGGCCTTGCGCGAGATCGCTGCAGGCAACATCAGCAACGCCATGGTCCAAGAGGCTCAACGTGAGATGGACGAGACCGCGGCGGCCTTGGAGCAGGCGCTGGCCGAGGAGCTGTCCACGGATGCGGGCGAGTCCGAGACTCCGCGAGATGCTCAGGGTTGATGCGATTTCGGGCACCATGGCCGAGCGTTCTGCAACGGGCGTTCGGATCGGGTTGCGCGCCTTTGGGTGTGCGTCCTTGAGCTCAAGACCGAAGGGGTAGCTTCAGATGTCGACGGCCGCGATTTCCTCTTCATTGGAGGTCGAGCCTCGGCCCGATCCGGAGGAGCCCGTGGCCAGGGACGCAGAGTCCGAATCGAGTGGAGATAGACGCTATCTGGTCAGCGATCTCTGCGTCTATCTCGAAGGCTATCTGCCTCCCGAGCAGGTCGCCGAATGCTATCGGGCCTATCTGTTCGGCGCCGAGGCCCATGAGGGTCAGAAGCGCAAGTCCGGCGAACCCTATATCTATCACCCGCTCGCGGTCGCGCGCATCCTGGCCGAGATGCGCATGGACTACAAATGTCTGATTGCGGCCCTGCTGCATGACGTCATCGAGGATACCCAGATCCCCAAGGAGCAGGTCGCGTCCACCTTCGGTGAGGACGTCGCCGAGCTCGTCGACGGGGTGAGCAAGCTCTCACAGATCGACTTCAAGTCGCGGGCGGAGGCCCAGGCGGCCAGTCTGCAGAAGATGTTGCTGGCGATGACCCGCGATATTCGGGTCATCCTCATCAAGCTCGCCGATCGGTTGCACAACATGCGCACCATCGATGCCATGAGCCCCGAGGCGTGCCGGCGTATCTCGCGCGAGACCCTCGATATCTTCGCCCCCATCGCCAACCGGCTCGGCATCAATTGGATTCGGGTCGAGCTGGAGGAGCTGGCCTTCGCTCACTACTGGCCGTGGCGTCGGCGTGTGATCCAGCGTGCGGTGCAGAAGACGCGCGGGTCGCGGGTGGAGATGGTCGAGATGGTCGAGACGGCGCTCAAGCGCACCCTGCTCCAAGAGGATATCCACGGCGAGGTCGAGGGGCGCCGCAAGCATTTCTACGGCATCTACCGCAAGATGCGCGACAAATCGCGCGGCTTCTCCGAGCTGCTCGATGTCTTCGCCTTCCGGGTCACGGTGGATCGGGTCGATACCTGCTACAGGGTGCTTGGGTTGGTGCACAACCTCTACAAGCCGGTGCCTGGGCGCTTTAAGGACTACATCGCCATCCCCAAGGCCAACGGCTATCAGTCTCTGCATACGGCATTGGTCGGACCGCAGGGGATCCAGATCGAGATCCAGATTCGCACCGAGGACATGCAGCGGATCGCCGAGTCCGGGATCGCCGCGCACTGGATGTACAAGAACGGACTGCAGGCCGACTCCAACCCCGCCACCCTGGCGGCGGACTGGCTGCAGAATCTGTTGGAGATGCAGCGCGAGGCGGGCAACTCGGTCGAGTTCCTGGAACACGTCAAGGTCGATCTCTTTCCCGACGATGTCTATGTCTTCACCCCCAAGGGCCGTATCCTTTCGCTCAAGCGCGGCGCGACGGTGGTCGATTTCGCCTATGCCATCCACTCGGACGTTGGCAACAGCTGCGTGGCGGCGCGCATCGACCGACGCATGGCTCCGCTGAACACTACGCTACGCAACGGTCAGACCGTCGAGATCATCCCCGCCCCTGGTGCGCGACCCAATCCGGGCTGGCTCAATTTCGTGGTGACGGCCAAGGCCAGGGTCAGCATCCGAAGCTATCTCAAGAGCATCAAACTGCGTGAGGCACGCGCCTTCGGCCGTCGTTTGCTGAATGCCGAGCTTGCACTGTTCAACGGCGACATGGATCGGATCGACCCCGATCGTCTCGCCGACTATCTGCGCGATGCCAATCTCAAGGATGTCGATGATCTCTTTGGAGACATCGGGCTTGGTAACCGTCTGGCCGCGCTCGTGGCTCGGCGTCTGGTCGGTGCGGAGGGCGAGGAGCCGGTCGGCGAGTCGGTGCCGAGCCAGGACGCGCATCCGCACAGCCTGGCGATCCGTGGTACCGAGGGCATGGTGGTCAGCTTCGCCCGCTGCTGCCGTCCCATCCCCGGGGACGACATCACCGCGCTCTTCAGTCCAGGTCGGGGGATCGTGGTCCATCGCACCGAATGTCGGAACCTCGGCAGTCTCGAAGACAAGAAGGACAAGCTGCTGCAGGTCGAATGGGCGAGCGATCCCGAGGGCGAGTTCTCCACCAAGATCCGCGTCGAGATCGGCAATCGGCGCGGTGCGCTGGCCGTCGTGGCCGGAGCCATCGCCGAGCTGGGCTCCAACATCGAAAATGTCCTGTCGCGCGAGAAGGACGGCATGACCACGGATCTGGAGTTCCTACTGCTGGTCAATAGTCGCGATCACCTCGCGCGCATCATGCGTCGACTGAAACTGGTTCCGCTGGTCACCCGCATCTCCCGCGTCACCCGATCCTGATCGGTTGCAACCGGCGTCTACGGACGCCATCTCAACCAGATACGCGAAACCCATGGCGCCCTCGGCGCGGGAGTTCTGTCTGGTGGAATGCACGACCGAATGCACGCTCGACGAGCGTCGGCTCTTGACCCGGCGAATCATGGATCTGCTCGACGGCTGGGGACTGTCGGCGAGCGATGTCGCCTCCATTCTGCAGTTGCCCCAATCGATCAAGCCGCGACACATGGGCCGCTTCCGCGACGCGGAGCCCTTTCCGAACGATCCCCGTGTGAATCGCCGGGTCGCCTATCTCGTGCGGATCGAGGATGCGCTGCTCACCTATTTCCCGCGCAACCCCGAGATGCGGAGTCTGTGGGTCAAGCGCGGAAACACGCGCTTCGGGCGCCGCTCTCCGGTCGCGCTCATGGTCGAGGACGGCGAGAGCGGCATGATTTCGGTGCTCTCCCATCTCGACTGCACCTTCGCCTGGGACCTGACCGGTTCCAGGTCCGATTACGGCAACGACCACGCCGATCGCTCAATCCGCCAGGAATAACCCCGCATAGAATGCTAAAGTAGACCCGGCAGTCAGCGCGCCTCCACGGCTTCGCGGCTGTCCGGTCGCGACTCGATCGCGCCACCAGGGCTCGCCGATCGCGACGTCTCGGCCTCCAATCGTCCGAGATTTCGTTTGGAGCAGCAGGATCCTCGCGATTCTTCGTCCGCGCCATGCCACGCCGGAACGACCTCCGGCTGGAATGCACCCGTTTTCCACCAGGGCGATCCGGACCCATCAGGTCGGGACCCTTATCCAATGGCTTCGTTCGGCATCGGGGCTTTCCAATTTTCTTCATAACGCAGATGATTGCGCCATGGACGTATTTCCTTTACCTCTAGCCCGTATCGGCATCATCGGTGGCGGTCAGCTCGGCCGCATGATGGCCAAGGCCGCCAAGCGCCTGGGTTGCACCTGCGTGGTGCTGGATCCGACGCCCGGTTCACCGGCCAGCCAGGTCGCCGGTCACCAGATCCTCGGCGACTATCACGACCCGTCGAAGCTGCGCGAGCTGGCCGAAATCTGCGATGTCATCACGTTCGACATCGAAGACATCGATACCGAGACCCTCGCCCAGCTCGAACAGGAGGGTCACCGATTCCATCCCTCTCCACGGGTGCTGGCGCTGATTCAGGACAAGCTGACTCAGAAGCAGGCGTTCGCGGCCGCCGGCATTCCAACCGCGCCCTTCGTCGAGCTGTCGGAGCCGAGCCCCGAGGCATTCGCGGCGTTCGGTTATCCCCTGGTCCAGAAGGCGCGTCGTGGCGGCTACGATGGGCGGGGCGTTTCCATCGTGAAGACGCCCGAGGACTATGACGCCCATCTGCCCGTGCCCTCGTTGCTGGAGCGTTTCGTGCCCGCCGCAAAGGAGCTGGCCGTGGTCGTCGCCCGCGCACGGGACGGGGAGTGCCGCTGCTATCCGGTGGTCGAGATGTGTTTCCGCTCCGGCGAGAACGTGCTCGATCTGCTGCTGGCACCCGCCAATATTCCCTCCTCGGTCGCCGAGGCGGCGGTCGATCTTGCCGTGCGGACGGTCGAGATGCTCGACGGCGTGGGCATCTTCGGTGTCGAGCTGTTCCTCACCGAAACGGGCGAGCTTCTGGTCAACGAGGTTGCCCCTCGGACCCACAATTCCGGGCATCACACCATCGAGGCCAACGTTACCGACCAGTTCGAGCAGCATCTGCGCGCCGTCGTCGGTTTGCCGCTCGGGGTGACGGATCAACTCTCTCCGGCGGCTATGATCAATCTGCTGGGCGCGCCCGGTCGTCGTGGGCGTCCCATCATCAAGGGCATGGCCGAGGCATTGGCCATTCCGGGCGTGTGTTTGCACCTATACGGCAAGGCGACCAGCGCACCCTTTCGCAAAATGGGCCATGTGACGGTTCTAGATCCCGACATCGAGACCGCCAAACGCAAGGCCGAGCGCGTTCGCGACCTGATCGAGATCTCAGCAGAGGATCATCCATGACTCAAACATCTACCCAGCACCGGCCCAAGGTTGGAATCATCATGGGCAGCGACTCCGACCTTCCGGTTATGCAGGAGGCGGCCGCGATCCTCAAGGAGTTCGGCGTGCCCTACGAGATGACCATCGTTTCGGCCCATCGCACCCCCAAGCGTCTCTACGACTATGCCGAGACCGCTGTCGCGCGCGGACTGCAGGTCATCATCGCCGGCGCGGGCGGTGCGGCTCATCTTCCCGGCATGGCGGCGGCCATCACCCCGCTGCCGGTGATCGGCGTGCCGGTGAAGACCTCGACCCTGTCAGGCGAGGATTCCCTGCTGTCGATCGTGCAGATGCCCGCCGGGGTTCCGGTGGCGACCGTTGCCATCAACGGCTCAAAGAACGCGGGGATCCTCGCGGCCCAGATCATCGGCGCCTCCGATCCCGCGATGTGCGAGCGGGTCGCCAACTACAAGCGCGATTTGGAGGCGATGGTGATGGAAAAGGTCGCCCGGCTGGAGACGCAGCAGAGTCAGGACGCCTGATGCCCGCTGTCCCGTTCCGTACCCTCGCGCACGACGGTGCTCGAGGATGGCGGGCGGGCTCGGGATACCCGTTTGGGATTCGCCGCGAAGCGCTGGTTCTGTGAACTGATCCCGGTTTCCGGGTCGTCTTGCGGGTCAGGATCCTCAATTGGATGTATCGTTGACGCAATAGCCCCTTCGCTGTCGGTCGAAGTTTTCCCACGTGCCCAAGGGGCTGGCCACTAATGGAGTGACTCGTGGACATCGCCGAACTACTCGCCTTCAGTGTCAAGAACAACGCCTCGGACCTGCATCTGTCGGCCGGTTTACCTCCGATGATTCGTGTCGACGGGGATATGCGCCGGATCAACGTTCCGGCGCTTGAGCATCGCTCGGTCCACTCGCTTGTCTACGACATCATGAACGACAAGCAGCGCAAGGATTACGAGGAATTCCTGGAGACCGACTTCTCGTTCGAAATCCCCGGCGTGGCGCGTTTCCGTGTCAATGCCTTCAACCAGAAGCGTGGCGCCGGCGCCGTCTTCCGAACCATCCCTTCCAAGGTGCTGACCCTGGAAGACCTCAAGGCGCCGTCCTCATTCAAGGACATCATCAACGTCCCGCGCGGTCTCATCCTGGTCACCGGGCCGACCGGTTCGGGTAAATCGACCACGCTGGCCGCGATGGTCGACCATCTCAACGATCAAGAATACGCGCACATCCTCACCATTGAGGATCCGATCGAATTCGTTCACACCAGCAAGAAGTGCCTGGTCAATCAGCGCGAAATCCATCGCGATACGCTGGGTTTCAGCGAGGCGTTGCGCTCCGCGCTGCGTCAGGACCCGGATATCATCCTGGTCGGCGAAATGCGCGATCTGGAGACCATCCGCCTGGCATTGACCGCCGCCGAGACGGGACATCTGGTGTTCGGAACCTTGCATACCACCTCGGCGGCCAAGACCATCGACCGTATCATCGACGTCTTCCCGGCGGCCGAGAAGGATATGGTGCGCGCCATGCTCTCGGAGTCGCTGCGGGCGGTCGTCTCGCAGACGCTGATGAAAAAGGTCGGTGGTGGACGAGTCGCGGCGCACGAGATCATGATCGGCACACCGGCAATTCGAAATCTGATCCGCGAGGCCAAGGTCGCACAGATGTATTCGGCCATCCAGACGGGGCAGGCCCACGGCATGCAGACCCTGGATCAGAACCTCAAGGAACTCATTCAGAAGGGGCTCGTCTCGCGTAAGGACGCCCGCGCCAAGGCGCAGAACAAGGAAGACTTCGTGTAATCCGCTCCACTGATCGTGGTCTGAGCGAGGCGCTCGCATCTGGCGCCTAGCCGAATCGGTCTGGACGCTCTATGACGGGAGATAGAGGATGTCGATGGATCTCAAGCGTGCGTTGGAGCAACTCTTGGGGGCTCTGGTCGAAAAGAAGGGTTCGGACCTCTTCATCACCTCGGGTTGGCCGCCCAGCATCAAGATCGACGGGGCCATTTATCCCGCCGCCAAACAGCCGTTGTCCGCCGATCAGGCGCGCACCATGGTCATGGAGATCATGAACGACCGCCAGCGCGCCGAATTTGACGACACCAAGGAATGCCAGTTCGCGCTCGACCGTGCCCCACTCGGTCGTTTCCGTGTCAGCGCCTTCGTTCAGCGCGATGCGGTGGGGATGGTACTGCGGCGTATCGAGACCCGCATCCCGACCCTGGAGGAGCTCAAGCTGCCCTCGGTGCTGCGCGATCTGGCCATGACCAAGCGCGGTCTGGTGATCTTCGTGGGTGCGACCGGCACGGGTAAGTCGACCTCCCTCGCCGCCCTGGTCGGCTATCGCAACCGCCATAGCTCGGGGCACATCATCACCATCGAGGACCCGATCGAGTACGTGCATGAGCATGACGGTTGCATCATCACCCAGCGCGAGGTCGGTGTGGACACCGAGTCCTTCGAGGTCGCCTTGCGCAATACGTTGCGGCAGGCACCGGACGTCATCCTGATCGGTGAGATCCGTACCCGCGCGACCATGGAATACGCTATCACCTTCGCCGAGACCGGACATCTGGTGCTGGCCACGCTCCATGCCAACAACGCCAACCAGGCGCTGGATCGCGTGATCAACTTCTTTCCCGAGGAGTCGCGCAACCAGATGCTGATGGACCTCTCCCTGAACCTCAAGGGGATAGTCGCCCAGCAGTTGGCGCCGCGTAAGAGCGGTCAAGGCCGACGCGCGGTGATCGAGGTTCTGCTCAATACACCGCTTGCGGCGGACCTCATCCGCATGGGCGAGGTGCATAAGCTCAAGGACCTGATGAAGCGTTCCGGCGAGCAGGGCATGGTCACCTTCGACCAGGCCCTGTTCAGTCTCTACCAGGAAGGCGAGATCACCTACGAGGACGCCCTGCGCCATGCCGACTCGGCCAACGAGGTGCGGCTCATGATCAAGCTCCAAGGCGGAACAGCTCAACGCGCCGCCACCGACCGCTCGATCGACGGCATCACCCTGGTCGAGGACGAGGACCCGAATCGGATGTGAGTCCTAGCCGCCAGCTTCCAGCGGCCAGCCACTAGCTGGAGGCTGACTGCTGGAAGCTGGAGCTCACCGCTCGAAGACGATCCGTCCGCCGAGCAATGTCCAACTCACCCGTCCCCGCATCTCCTGTTCGTTGAACGGCGTATGCAGTCCATGGCTGATGAGCGTGGCCGGGTTCACCACCCAGGTTGTCTCGGGATCGAAGACGCAGATGTCGGCCGGTGCGCCCGGTGCGATGCGCCCGAGAGCGCGTCCGAGAATGGTCGCTGGTCCATGGGTTAGGCGCTCGATCAGGGTCGCCAGATCCATCACGCCCTCGTCTGCCAGCCGCAAGGCTAAGGGCAGTAAGGTCTCCAGTGCCGAGATGCCAGGCGCCGTCTCGGGGAAGGGCGCGAGCTTGGCGTCGGCGTCGTGCGGTTGGTGATCCGAGCAGATGGCCGAGATCACGCCCGACGCGACTGCTGTGCGCAAGGCTTCGCGATCGGCGTGCGTGCGCAGCGGCGGAATCAGGTGGCAGTTCGCGTCGAAGCATTCTAGGTCGTCCTCGGTGAGGAACAGCTGGTGCATGCTGACATCGGCCGTGACCTGGATGCCGCGCCGGCGCGCCTCGGCGAGCATGGCTACGCCCCGCGCCGTCGAGAGTCCGCGGAAATGAATGCGGGCTCCGGTCTGTTCGGCCAGGGCCAGATCCCGCGCGACCGCCACCGTTTCGGCCGCCTCTGGAATGCCCGGTAGACCCAGACGCGTGCTCACCAGTCCTTCGTGCGCGCAGCCCTCCTCGCTCAAGGCGGCATCCTGCGGATGCAGGAAGACGGTGAGCCCGAAGGTCGTCGCGTATTCCATGGCGCGTCTCTGGACCTGGGTGTCGCGGATGGGGCTGTCAGCCTGGCTCAACACCGGACAGCCAGCCTGCTTGAGCGCTGCCATTTCGGTGATCTTGGCGCCCTTCAGGCCCTGGGTGACCGCGCCGGCCGGAACCACTCGGGCGAATCCGTGGCGTTCGGCCGTTTGGGACACCAACTGCGCAACCGCCGGGGTATCGATGACCGGCAAAGTGTCCGGCGGACAGCAGATGGTGGTGACACCGGAGGCCGCCGCAGCACGGGTCTCGCTGGCGATGGTCGCCTTGTGCTCGTGGCCGGGCTCGCGTAGCCGGGCGCAGAGGTCGACGAATCCGGGACAGATCAGCTGGTCGCGCGCATCGAGGGTACGATCCGGTTGGAAGCCCGAGGGGGCCGGGCCGATGGCCAGCACCTTGCCGTCGGCGATGTGCAGATCCGCCTCGCCGTCGAGACCGCTGGCGGGATCGATCAGCCGTCCGTTGCGGATACTGATACGGGGTCCGTTAGCCATCGACGTCTCCTTGAGGCTGACTCTTGAGATTCTGGGTGCCGATGCACATGGACATGACCGCCATGCGCACGGCGATACCGTTGCTGACTTGCTCGAGGATCACCGATCGTGGGCCGTCGGCGACCTGCGAATCCATCTCCACTCCCCGGTTGATGGGCCCCGGATGCATCACGATGGCGTCCGGTTGGGCGGTCGAGAGGCGTTCCTCGGTGAGTCCGAACAGCCGGAAATATTCGTGTTCGCTGGGCAGCAGAGAGCTGTTCATGCGCTCGTGCTGAATGCGCAGCATGATGATGACATCAACGTCGCGCACCCCCTCGCGCAGGTCGTGATAGGCGCGCACGCCGAACGCCTCCTCAATGCCGTTGGGCATGAGTGTACTGGGGGCGATGACCCGAACCTCGGGCACGCCCAGCGTCTTGAGCGCCAGGATCTGCGAGCGGGCGACGCGCGAGTGCATGATGTCGCCGACGATGGCGACCCGCAGCCGGCTGAAGTCCTGTTTGTGCCGACGAATGGTGAACATGTCGAGCATCGCCTGGGTCGGGTGCGCATGACGTCCGTCCCCGGCATTGATGACGCTGACGTGCGGATCGGCGTGGGCGGCGATGAAATGGGCCGCGCCGCTGGTCGCGTGACGCACCACGAACATGTCGACGTGCATCGCCTCAAGGTTGCGCAGGGTGTCCAGCAGGGTCTCGCCCTTGGCTGTAGCCGAGGTCGAGATATTGAGGTTGAGCACGTCGGCCGAGAGCCGCTTGGCGGCCAGTTCGAAGGTGGTGCGGGTTCGGGTGCTGGTCTCGAAGAAGAGATTGGCGATGACCTTGCCGCGACAGAGCGGCACCTTCTTGACCGCCTGTTGAGCGACGCCGAGGAATCCCTCCGCCTGGTCCAGTATGTCGGTCAATAGGTCGCGGCTCAGTCCCTCGGTGGTGAGGAAGTGCTTGAGATTGCCCTGTGCATCGAGTTGCGGATTCTGTTTGCTCATCAATTATGTGGGGTCTGAATCTGATTGCGTGCGCGAATCCTGGCCGGACTTGCGGCTTGGGTTCGGCTTGTCGGCGGCGTGACGCGGCGTTTTTCCTCGGAGCATCAGCAGGGGCTCGGGACCACTGAGCTTGATCTGCTCGTCGTGCTCCAGTTTGGCGTGCAGTCCGACCACATCGGGCGCGATCGGAAGTTCACGTCCATCGCGCTCGGCCAGGGTCGCCAGGATCACGGAGGCCGGTCGGCCATAGTCGAACAGCACGTTGAGCGCCGCGCGGATGGTGCGTCCGCTCTGCAGGACGTCGTCCACCAGAATCAGATTGCGGTCGTCCACTCCGAGCGGGAGATAGGACGGGCGGACCTGCGGATGCATGCCGATGCGGGTGAAGTCGTCGCGGTAGAATGAGATGTCGAGATGGCCGATCGGGTCCGTAATCCCGAGTCGCTCGTGCAGTCGGTCGGCGACCCAGACCCCACCGGTATGGATACCGATCATCAAGGGGTCCTGGATGCCGCGCTCGGCGATCAGGGCTGTCAGATCATCGGCCATACGGGCGATGGCGGTATCCACCTCGCCCGCGTCTTTCCAGATGTCAGTCTTGCTCACAAAGCCAGGTTTCCAGAATGAGGGCGGCCGCCAGGGCGTCGACGGCATCCCGCGTGGATGGTTTGCGTCCGGAGCGACCCCGTGCGGGGTCCTGGGGGCGCTCGTTGAGTTGGCGCTTGGCCTCGACAGAGGTCAGGCGCTCGTCGATCAGGTGGACCTTCAGACCGTAGCGTCCCTCCAACTGGCGAGCGAAACGGTGAACCCGTGGCGACCAGTCGACCTCGGTATCGTCCATGTTGAAGGGAAGCCCGACGACCAGGGCGCTTGGTTTCCATTCCTCGATCAGCGCCCCGATTCCAGCCCAGTCGGGCTTTTCGCCCTGGCCGCGCAAGGTCGTTAGCGGGGTCGCGGAACGGGTCAGGGTCTGGCCGACGGCCACACCGATCTTACGCAGGCCGAAATCGAAGCCCAGCAGGGTCGTCATACGAGGCTCCGAAGGCGGGTCAGGCGTGCCCGGCCTCGCCGCTGAGTAGATTCAGATCCACACCGAGCAGCTGGGCTGCCGCCATCCAGCGCGCGCCCGGATCCATACGGAAGATGATCTCGTCGCTTGCCGGTCCGCTGAGCCAGGCATTGGCGCTCATCTCCTGTTCCAGTTGGCCACCGCCCCATCCGGCATAGCCCAGGGCGACCAGTATCTGGTCCGGCCCTTCGCCTTTGGCAATCGCCTCCAGGACGTCGCGCGAGGTGGTGACGCTGATGTCCGGTGTGATGTTGAGCGTTGAATCGAAGGCCGGGCCGGCTGTGTGCAGGACAAATCCACGATCGGTCTGTACCGGACCGCCTTGGTAGACCGGGGTGCTTCCGATCGTGGGTTGGTCCACCTTGATCTCTAGCTGACCGAGCAGCTCGCCGAGCGTGACGTCGATCTGTCGGTTGATCACGATGCCCATGGCCCCTTGCTCGGTGTGCTCGCAGATGTAGGTTACGGTTCGCGAGAAATTGGGGTCCGCGAGGGCCGGCATCGCGATGAGGAAGTGGTTCGTCAGAGAGGTGCTGAAGGGCATGACTCTAGTATCCTGATCGGCGCGAGGTGTGGCAAGGGTGGCCGGACCGCATTCAGCGCGAATTCCCGAGCTGTCGCGCTGAATGACATCTTATCAGTATCGCGCAATCCGGGTGGCCGGGGCTATCGCTCCCAGCCGAGGACGTCTCCGCGCATGAATTGCCAGGTGCGGATGATGTCCAGCACATCGGTTTCGGCGGCGATATCTGGAGGAAAAGGCGAATAGGGCGCGGCCAGCTCGACGATTTGGATCGCCGCCTCGTCGAGCAGGTCTGAACCGGACGAGCGGACGATTCGGATGCGCTCCACGCTGCCGTCCGAGCGGATCGCGACATGCAGGATGAGGCTGCCGTAGAGATGTGCCTCCTTCGCCGCTTGAGGATAGTTGAGGTTGCCGATCCGCTCCACTTTACGTGCCCAGGCGCCCAGATAGCTTGCGTAGCGGAACTCGCGCGTGCTGGCACTGATCGACTTGCGTCGAACACGCCGTGCATAGGCCGAACTCTGAGCCTCTAGATCGGCGGTCAGACGCGCGATCTCGCGACTCTGGCTCGCCAGTATGCCTGCCGCGTCGATCGGCGGTCGCGTTGGGGGAAGCTCCGCGAGCGTTTCATCCGGGTGTTTGGCGGCGAGAACATCGAGTTCTGCCTCGCGAGGCGGCGTTGGTTTTGGCTCCGATTCGGGCGCGGTCTCCACGACCTCTTCCGTGACTGTGGGAATGGGGTCGGGTGGCGTCTCCTCGGGAGTCGGGTCCAGCGCTTGGATCTGTTCGCCAGGCGAGGACAGCGCGGTCTTACCGGTTGGTGATGCGCCGGTCTGGGTGCGCTGGGCCAGCGCCGCGTCCGGGGCGGCATAGTCGGTCGTATGTCCGCCTTCGGTGAGGACGAGAATCTCCAAGGCCGTTTCCGGGATCGGGGGCGACTTCGGAGGTTCGATGTTGAGCGCGAGCAGCGCCACCAGATGCAGCAGGCCGGCCCCGATCAAGGCGAGGATGAAAACCGGCGAGTGCGTCTGTTCGTGATGTATGCGGAGCGCGGGTGGAAGCTCCTGTTCGCCGAGGCGGCTGTCCATGCTCTTCAGATCTCCGCCTCGTCCGTTTCCGGTAGCCTGGTTTTGGGTTCCACGACCTCGACCCCTTCAGGCTCCTCAACCCACTGGATGCGCTTCGCCATCTCCGTAGTCAGGTGAATCCTGCCCTGACGGTCGATCAGGATGGCGTGGTCGATGCCCATCTGAGTGGCGATCCTGCGCCATTCGCTCGGTCCGGCGATAAAGAGTGCGGTCGCCGCAGCGGCGGCCGTCTCGGCCCGGGGATGGGCGACGGTGACGGCCCGCATCCCTTTGGCAGGCCAGCCGGTCCTCGGATCGAGGATGGAATGATAGAGATCGCCCTCGTAAAGGAAGTCGCGCTCGTACTCGGCGGCGGTGACCACGGCTTCATCGCCTCGGATCGACAGGATGGCGAAAACGCCCGAGCCCGTCGCGCGTCGGATCGGGATGCGCCAGGGCTGGCCGCTGCGATCGCCGATCGCGCGCAAGGCGCCGCCGGCCTGGATCATGGCGTTGCGAATGCCCAGATTTCGGAGTTGCTCGATCGCCAGGTCGATGGCGGCGCTTTTGGCGATGGAGGATAGGTTCAATCGAAGCGCCGGGTTGTGCCCAGTGACCTCCAGTCCATCGACCTCGATCTGCCCCACCCTGGGAGCGGCCGCGACCAGTTGTGCGATCGCGTCGCTGGAGGGTGGTGGATGGCTGCGTGGGCGCGTCTTATCGAAGCCCCAGAGATGGGTCAGTTTGCCGGTCGCTGGGTTGAAGAGCCCGTCGCTCTGCGACTCGTAGAGCTTGCATTGACGGATCAGCCCCAGGAGCGAGGGTGGCGGGACGAAGGGTCTTCCGGTCGAAATAAGCCGATTGACCCGTTTCATGGGGCCGCCATCCAGCACGCCCCATTCCCGTTCCAGGTAGGTGAAATCCTGGGCGATGAGATCGGAAGCCTGCCGAGCCTGCTTCTTGCTGACACCGACCAGATTTACGTCCACCTGGCTGTCGAAGGCGGAAAACTGGGTGACGATGACCGGGCTGCGTTCCCGGCAGGCGCTCAAGGTGATCGCCAGGATCAGCAGGGTGGCGGTCAGTAGGGTCGCTCGGGTTTGAGTCGAGGGCGACGACGAATGCTGCATGGGGCCGTTCCTCTTTGATTTCGGTGCGAGCGCCGGTGGTTCGCTGTCCTGGTGCGGCGCGGCGTTGGGGGCTGGGCGACGCGGCTGGTTTTAGCTTGGGGCGCGATCGCCGGACGCGCCGTGCGTGTCTTGGTCGCTCAGGTGCCGTTCGATGCAGTCCATGAGGTCGCCGGCGATATCGAGGCCGTAGGCGGCCTCCAACTCGCGGATGCAGGTCGGGCTGGTGACGTTGATTTCGGTCAGGTAGTCGCCGATCACATCCAGGCCGGCGAACAGGATGCCGCGTGAGCGGAGCGAGGGACCGACCTGCTCGGCGATCCAGCGGTCCCGATCGCTCAGCGGGCGGGGCTCGGCCGTGGCGCCGGCCGCCAGGTTGCCTCGGGATTCGCCCGGCGCTGGAATGCGCGCCAGGCAATAGGGAACGGGTGTGCCGTCGATTATCAGGATCCGTTTGTCGCCACCGGTGATGGCGGGCAGGAAGCGCTGGGCCATGCAGTAGCGGTGTCCGTGATCGGTCAAGGTCTCGATGATGACATTCAGGTTGGGATCGTCGTGCCGGATGCGAAAGATCGAGGCTCCTCCCATGCCGTCGAGCGGCTTGAGCACGATGTCGTTGTGGCGCTGATGGAAATCGCGGATGTCCTGGGCGCTTCGACTGATGAGGTTCGGCGGCGTGCATTGCGGGAAGGCGGCGGCGAAAACCTTTTCGTTGGCGTCGCGGAGGCTTTGCGGATCGTTGACGACCAGACAGCCCTCGCGTTGGGCCTGCTCCAGGAAATAGGTCGCGTAGATGTACTCCAAATCGAAGGGCGGATCCTTGCGCATCAGTACGGCGTCGAGCTCGCCCAATGGGCGGGTCGTCTCGCCCGTGAAGCGATACCAACCCTGCCGGTCGTCGGTGACCTCGACCGATCGCAATCGGGCTTGGGTGACGCCATCGACCATGGAAAGATCCGCCAGCTCGGCGTACCACAGCCGCCAGCCTCGCCGTTGAGCGGCCAGCATCATGGCGAAGGTGCTGTCCTTTTTGATGTTGATGGATCCGATCGGATCCATCAGAAAGCCAATTTCACGTGACATGGTGCGCAGTGTACTTCAGTGGTTCGAAGGTGGTAAGGGCGTGCCATCGCACTTGCATGGCGAGGCCGTTGCTTCTAGCATCCAAATCATTCGACGCATCGTGAATACGCTCTACTCCAAGGAATCGGCCCCGTGAATCATCTCGTCAGATCCGAAAAGGGTGACCGAGTTCGCATCGACGCGTCCCCCCGACCATGGTAAAACTCCCAAATGTATTGCCGTCCCCCCAACTTGTCGCGGCATCAGTCCGCATGCGTGACGGATCATGAAGGATAACCCCGATTTGCGCGGCGCTAGAGTTCTGGTCATTGATGACAGCAAGACGATTCGTAGAAGTGCCGAGACGCTCTTGAACAAGGCCGGATGTGAGGTTTGCGTTGCCGAGGACGGGTTTGAGGCGCTGGGTAAGATCGTAAGCTTCAAGCCCGATCTGGTCTTTGTCGATATCATGATGCCGCGCCTGGATGGCTACCATACCTGCGCGCTGATCAAGAGCAATCCCAATCTTCGTCATACACCTGTCGTGATGCTGTCGAGTAAAGACGGTTTATTCGATCGGGCGAAGGGGCGAATGGTCGGAGCGCAACTCTACCTTTCCAAACCCTTCACTGGAGATGAACTCCTGGAGGCCGTGCGCGGCAGTCTTCGCCAGGCGACCGGTTCGGAATGAACCGGAACCGGGTCCTGATTTTTATGTCCCGTCGCTGGTTGGGCGGCGTGATTGGTCGATCCGACGGGTCGCGCGCCTAATGGTCACTTGTTCAGGGATATTCGTCGACGAGCTTCAAGGCATGCCATGAGACGCTTTTTCCGCAAACCGAATCCGCCGGCCCAAGATCTGAGTGCTGCTGCGGTGAGTACCGCGACGGTTTTAGTAGTCGACGACTCACCGACCGAGACGCGGATACTGACCCATATCCTGACCAAGGCGGGCTATCGCGTCGAGACCGCCACGAATGGCGAAGAGGCGATCGAGGCGGTGCGCAGCAACTGCCCCGACCTCATCCTCATGGACGTGATCATGCCGGTGCTGAACGGCTATCAGGCAACCCGGATATTGCGTCGTGATCCCGAAACGGCGGACATCCCCATCATCATGGTCACGACCAAGGACATGCAGACCGATCGTACCTGGGGGCTGCGGCAGGGCGCGAACGACTATCTGATCAAGCCCGTCGATCGCCAACTGTTACTCGAACGTATCCGCGAATTGTTGGGTGGCTGACACAGATGGCGCGCTCCGAACGCTCACGGACCGAACTGCTTGAAATGATTCGCAAGCTCGACGCCCGTTGTCGGGCGCGAGCTGCGGGTCTTCCGGACGAAGACCGCCCACCGGACAGCTGGGCGGCGGTGTTGTTCAAGCTGCATGAACGCGAGTTTCTGACGCCTTTGGAGCAGATCTCCGAGGTGCTTGAGCTGCCTTGGGATATCACGCGGGTTCCTGGAACCAAGCCCTGGTTGCTTGGGGTGGCGAACAACCGCGGAACCTTGCTTCCGATTTACGACCTCGCGAACCTCATGGACGGCAGTCAGCCGCCGAGCCGCCGCAAGCGTCCCGATTCAGGCGCGGACCGACGTCGCGAGCTGCGCAGTCGCGAGCGCGTATTGGTCGTCAGGCAGGAGGAGCTGCCATGCGGTTTGGTCGTTTCGGAGGCCATCGGCATGCGTTACATCAAGAACACCGATCGCGTGGACGGCTCCCAGGAGGATTTGGGGCCGAGCGGATCCTATGTCGAGTCGTTCTTCCTGCTCGACGGCACGCCAATCCCCGTCATTCGTTTGGTCGAGCTGATGGCCGATCCGGTGTTCAGCGCCGCCAAGGTGTGAGCGACGGGTCGCGGAGTTGGGCCGGTTCGCCCCGGCTTTTGATCGGACGGTTGGATCCCGAGGCGTCGCCTGCCATTCGAGGATTAAACGGACACTAACACTAGATAAAACCGCATCGGGAGTCGGCACCAGATGGCGAAGCGAATGAAGATGAACTTGGGAGCGAGCGCAGGAGGCAGTATCCGCTGGACCAGCGTCCTGTTGTCGCTGGTCGCGTTGGTTTTTGCGGCCTTGGCCCTGATGAGCTACCTCCAGCTGGTCGGTCAGAGCGCGCAGGGTGCGCGTCAGGCGACGCTTGCCTCTGAGCAAAAGGATCTGACTCAGGAATTGGTCCGGCTCGCGAATCGTTCTATTCGGGGCGACACGGATGCCTTGAAGCGGCTAGGGCCCGAGCAGGGACGTCTCAAGGCCGGATTCGCCGAGCTTGCGAGCGGGCTGGAGCAGACCCGGGGTGCCGTCGGATCGGATTCGGTCGAGACGCAACTCGCCCAGGCCGAGCGTGCCTGGGGCGGTCTCAGTTCCGGGATCGATCGGATACGTGCTGCTCAGGACTCGCTCGTTGCGTTCCATTCGGGAATCGGATCGCTCGAATCCATGCTTCCCAAGGTGCGTGAAGGCATGAAACAGGCGGCGGCCCGCATGGCCTCGGCGGGTCTGCCGGCCGATCAGGTGCTGGAGGCCGGACTGCAGGTTTCCCGGCTGGATCGGATGGCGTTGGCCCTGGCCAAGCTCGCGAGCGGTGGCGAGACGACCACTCAGGCCGCCGATAATCTGGCCGGGGCACGAGATGCCTTCGCCGCTGGACTCGACTCCCTGACAGCCAAGGTTGCCGCCAGCTCCGCAGTGTCTGCAGCGCTTCGGGATCTGGCCCCCCGCTTTGCGACCTTTGCCACCCAATCCAAGGATCTGCTCCAGACCCTCGACTCCGTGCAGCCATTGCTGGATCTTCCGGCGGATCTGGACTCCAAGGGCCGGCAGGTGGAAAGCGCGCTCGATGGTCTTTCGGGTGGCTACCAGGGGCTCGGCGCCCGACTGCGCGTCGCCGGAATGGAGATCGGTCCGAATGCCGTTCTACTCTTTGCTGGCCTCTCCCTGCTTGCGCTGGTGCTGCTGGTGGTCGTCACGTCGCGTGACGCCAAGCATCGCGAGCTGATATCCACGTCACAGACTGAGCGCGACGAGCGCGCCATCCTAAGGCTGCTGGATGAGTTGGGCGATCTGGCCGACGGCGACCTGACCGCCGAGGCTACGGTCACCGAGGACAAGACCGGAGCCATCGCCGATGCCTTTAACTACGCGATCGAGGCATTGAGAGGGCTGGTGACGACAATCAACGAAACGGCCTCCAAGGTCTCGAACTCGGCGCAGGAGAGCCGCGCCGTTGCCTCGCGACTGGCCGAGGCGAGCAGCGTTCAGTCGTTGCAGATCACCCAGACCTCGGCGGCGGTGCAATCGCTCACGGTGCAGATCGACGAAGTCGCACGTAATGCGGACGAGTCGGCCGAGGTCGCCTCGCGTTCGGTCGAGGTGGCCGGACGTGGCGCTCAGACGGTGCGCGACACCATCCAGGGAATGGACGCCATTCGCGAGCAGATCCAAGAGACCTCCAAGCGCATCAAGCGACTTGGCGAGAGTTCCCAAGAGATCGGCGAGATTGTCGAGCTGATCGACGACATTGCCGACCAGACCAATATTCTCGCCCTGAACGCGGCCATGCAGGCCGCCATGGCGGGCGAAGCGGGGCGCGGCTTCGCGGTGGTTGCCGACGAGGTGCAGCGTTTGGCCGAGCGCTCGCGTAGCGCGACCAAGCAGATCGAGGTCTTGGTCCGCACCATTCAGGCAGATACCAATGAGGCGGTGAGTTCGATGGAAGCCAGCACCGCTGGAGTCGTGGAGGGGGCGAATCTTGCCGAAAACGCCGGCGACGCCCTGCGCGAGATCGAAAACGTGTCGGCCTACATCGCCGACTTGACCAAGCGTATCGCCGATTCCTCCCAGCGCCAGTCTCGCCAGGCCGCTGAGATCAACGATACGGTGCAGGCCATCCGGGCGATCACCGAGGAGAACAATGATGGCACCAGACGCGCTGCCGAATCGGTCGAAGAACTCGCCAACCTGTCCATTGAATTGCAACGTTCGGTGGCCGGGTTCCGGCTTCCCTAAACCACAGGCTCACCACGAGTAGCGGGCCCATGGCAGATAAGAAGCTGGTTGGTGGCCTGAAATGGGTCAAGGGCGAGATCGGTTCCACGCTACGTCCGGTTCGCGATTTGGTCGAGGATGGTCGCGCGGGCGACTCGCCGATCGATCTCGGTCCGGCTAGACGGGCGCTCGAGCAGGTGCAGGGGGTGCTGCTGGCGCTGCAGCTCTCCACCCCTGCGCGTCTTGTCGACGAGATGTCCCGTCTGGTCGAGCGTCTGGGTGATGGGGATTCGGAGCAGATCAAGCGCGCAGCCGAGGCCATGGGTCAGGCCCTGAGCCAGTTGAACGGCCACCTCGATCGTTTGGACGCCGGATTCGACGAGCCTCCGCTCAGTCTCTGGTCGATCATCAATGAGGTGCGCGCGGCCTCCGACAACCTGCCGCTGACGCATTCCGAACTCCTGACCTTCGCCGCCGTCAATGCGGATGGCGATTCGCAATGGATGCCGGAGGAGCTGGACATCCTGGCCGAGGTCATGCGTCAGGTACGTCCGCAGTTCCACCGCCATCTGGTCGAGTGGTTCCGTGGCGCCCCCGAGAATCAGGGGCTTCTCTCTCTGGAGCAGCTCTTCCATCAGCTTCACGGCTATCTCAAGGAAGGACTGCTCGCCGATCTCTTCTGGATCGCCAAGACCTATGTCGCGTCGCTACGCGAGGGTCGGATGTCGTCCGGTCCTCAGACCCGGACTTTGCTCGGACATCTGGATTGGGTACTCAAGCCCTTGGTCCAGAACCCTCCGCAATGGCCTGAAGTCGATGCGCTGACCCTGATCGAACAGTTCCTGGGCGCGCTCGTCGAGGCCGGTATCGAAGACCCTAAGATCGCCCAATTGCAAGCGGCCTATGGTCTCGGGCGCTCTGGCATGAACAGGCCGTTCGACGATTCGCTCGGGCTCGACGACGATGCCATGCTGGCGGAGCTTGCGGAGAGCGCGTTGGCCGAGCTCTCCGAGCTTAAGGAGCGCTTCGACCGTCTGGCCCACGACGATCAGCCGGATCCGAGCGATCTGGATATCTTCTGCTCCACCTTGCAGCGTCTGGCGAGTCTGCTGGATGACGTCGAGGTTGGAAATCTACCGGCTCGCATGCGTGCCTTGGCCGACAATTTTGCCGCAGTGACCTCGAACGTCTCGGACGGAGCTGGCGCGCGGCTCGAATCCTATGCGATGGAACTGCTGGGAATCGAGGCGGTTCTCCTCGCCTACGCGGGCCATCGCGACCATGCGTCCGAGCAGATCATTGCGCCCGACATGGATTTGTCCGAACTGACCTCGGCGACCCTGCGCGAGGCCGGCTATGAGATGGTGCGCGTCAAGGACGCGGTTACGACGTGGCATACCGATCTGACCGAGTCGGATGCCCTGGCACCTGTTCGCGGCCATCTGTTCAGCGTGTCCGGCGCGCTTCGCATTCTGGGCGAGGATGCCACTGCCGACTGCGCCGACGCCCTGGGCGAGATCATCACGCATCGCTACACCCAGCTCGGTCACCGACCGACGGATGAAGAGTTCGATCATCTGGCCGATGCCATTGCTGCCATCGAACTCTATATCGGCCATCTGCAAGAGCCCATGCCGCTTGGCCTCGATCTGGTCGCGCGTGCCGACGAGGCCATCGAGGCGTTGCGCGCTCTGCCCGAGGTCGAGTCTCGATCGAGCGATCTTCTGGAAACGGGCTCGGAGGAGACCGGATATCAGGAGGCGGATTGGCCTGAGGCATTCGTGCTGGACGAGGCGCCCGCCGACGTTGCCTTCTCCGAGCCGGCACCGGAAGGCGTCGAGTCGACCGCGATCCCCGAGGAAATCGAGACCGAGTTCCTCGATATCTTCATGGAGGAGGCGCGTGAGGAAACCGAGACGGCCCAGACCCAGTTCGCGCGCTGGGAATCCAATCTTCACGACGCCGATGCGCTCGGAACATTGCGACGCAGCTTTCATACCCTCAAGGGCAGCGGCCGGTTGGTCGGTGCCCTGCAGGTCGCCGATTTTGCTCAGGTCATCGAGCTCTTGCTCAATCGTTTGATCGAATCCCAGCAGTTGCCGAGCGAGGAGGTGCTCGCCTGCGTCTCGGATGCCGTCTCCATGCTGCCCGATCTGGTGTCCGCCGAGGGTGAGGGGAACCCGTTCGATATCGCACCCATGTTGGCGCGTGCTACCGCCCTCCATGACTCGCTTTCTCAGACCGCGAGCGCGTCGTCTCCACCCCCATCCATGTCGGAGGCGACGACCTCGGCCGCTCAGCCGGAGATTGTCGACGATCACGACAGCCTGTTCGCCGACGACGAGGAGTTGTTACGTATCTTCCAGGCCGAGACCCACGAGCATCTCGTCGTGCTGCGCGAGTTCCTCGACGGGGTCGAGTCCTCGGGGGCCAAGGTCGGCGAGCCGATTCAGCGGGCGCTACACACCCTGACCGGCAGTGCCCGTATGGCAGGAATCGATTCCATCGCTCGGGTGACCAAGGGGATGGAGCTGCGGATCAAGCCGATGTTGGCGACCGATGCCGAGCTCGACGAGGGGCTTCTTTCCCTGCTGAGGCGTCTCGTCCTCGGGGTCGAGGCCCGTGTCGACGAGTTGCCGGCGGTCGGCGAGGGTGCCTCCGCACTTACGGCCCTTATGGCCGACCTGGAACAGATATCGCCTGCGGATGTGGTCGAGCCATCGATCCAGCCTCAGATGCCCGAACCCGAGGCCACCGAGACTCCCGAAACTCTGGTATCGGAGGAGCCGGAGCAGGCGGTGGAATCCGATGTGGTGGATCTGGACATGGCCGAGCCGTCCGGGAACGTCCTGGAGCGGTTGGAGCTGGAACCGATCGAGCCGCGCGAGGACGAGGTCGGCGAGGAGGAACTCCAGGACGCGCAAGCGGAGGAGCTGGCCGAGCCCGTCGAGGCCACGTCCGAGCCGCTCGAATCCCTCTCTCAGGAAACGACCGAGCCGGTTCCGGTCGAGGTCGAAAGCGAGCCCGAGAACCTGATGCCGGCCCCGGATCCCGAGCTGGCGAGTCTGTTCCTGGAGGATGCGCGCGACCTGCTCGACAATCTCGATACCCAGTTCCGCGAATGGCAGCTGGCCCCGCAGGATACGTCTGCGCTTGATGGCATCAACCGTCTTCTTCACACCCTCAAGGGAAGTGCACGGCTGACCGGTCTGACGGTCATCGGTGATCTGAGCCATGCGCTCGAGACTCGACTCAAGTCCCTCGGCGAAGCAGGGGGTGTGGTTAACGACGTCACCCTGGAGTTGGCTCAGCGTGCCGTCGATACCCTGTCGGTGCAGGTGGATGCACTGGAACAGGGTGCCCCCATTCCGGTCGTGACCGCCCTGGTCGAGGCGCTCAGTCGTGCCCCCGACGAGGTTTCGGAGACTCAAGAGGTTGCCGTGATGCGCCCGGCAGCCGAGGCCGAGCCCGCCTCTGCGTCCGAGCAGGTTCCGATCCTCTCGGAGGTCACCCGTGTGGCCTCCGAGATGCTGGCTGAGCCGGGTACCGGTCGCGATGTGGCTGGCGTTTCGGTCGTGCCCCAAATTCGGGTGCGTTCGGATCTGCTCAATCGCCTGGTGAATCATGCCGGCGAGATCAGTCTCTACCGTGGCCGTCTTACCCAGCGCAACGGTCAGCTTGGATTCGGTCTGAGCGAGCTCGACCAAACCGTCGTGCGTCTGCGCGAGCAGCTACGATTGCTGGAGATCGAGACCCAGACCCAGATCCTGCATCGCTTCGAGCGCTCGGGCGCCGCCTCTGAATACGACGAGGACTTCGATCCGCTGGAGTTCGACCGCTTCTCGCGGCTCCAGCAGCTCTCCGGCAGTCTGGCCGAGACCGTCAACGACCTGGTCAGCGCCAAGGAGATGCTCGGTGGCTATCAGCGCGAGTTCACCGATCTGCTGAATCAGCAGGCACGTCTGGCCGATGACCTGCAGGACGGTTTGCTGCGTACCCGTCTGGTCCCCTTCGTCCAGGTGGTGCCGCGTCTGCATCGTCTGGTGCGCCAAACCGCCGACAGTTTGGGTAAATCGGCGCGACTGGAGGTCATCGGTCCCGAGGTCGAGCTGGACCGCACCATCCTCGACCGCCTGGTTGCGCCCTTGGAGCATCTGTTGCGCAATGCGGTCGACCATGGTCTGGAGGATCCCAAGACCCGGGTTGCGAACGGCAAGCCGGCCACCGGCATGGTGACCCTGGCGCTGCGCCGCGAAGGCAACGATGCCGTCATCAGTCTGAGCGACGACGGCAAGGGCATGGACCTGAAGGCGATCCGCCGGCAGGCGATCGCGCGCGGACTCATGTCCGCCGAGGCCCAGCTGCCCGAGGAGGCCTTGCTGCAGTTCATCCTTGAGCCCGGTTTCACCACCTCGGGCAAGGTGACCCAGATCTCCGGCCGGGGCGTGGGCCTCGACGTGGTCGCCTCCGAGATCAAGGCCGCCAACGGCACCATCAGTCTGGAGTCGGTCTGGGGCAAGGGAGCCAAATTCGCCATCCGGCTGCCGCTGACATTGGCCATCATCGATGCCTTCCTGGTCTCGGCCGGAGAGAACATCTATGCCGTGCCACATAGCACGGTGGAAGGCGCCGCGCGTATCTCGCGCGAGGAGTTGACAGCGATCTACCATGGCGAGGGCCAGGGGTTCAGCGCCCGTGGACACACCTACAAGGTCGTCTATCTGGGGGGTGTGCTCGAGCCCGGTCAGGAGCCCGAATTCGGCGAGCGTCGCTGGATGCCGATGCTGCTGGTGCGTCTCGGCGACCAGCGGGTCGCCCTGCATGTCGACACCCTCGTCGAGAGCCAGCGGATCCTGGTCAAGCCACTTGGTCCACAACTCGCCGGCGTACGTTGGCTGAGCGGCGGCACCATCCTGCCGGACGGTCGGGTGGCGCTGATTCTGGACGCCCTCGCCCTGCTGCGCTCCGGCGCTCTGCAGGAATACCGCCAGGGCGCGGTTGCCGACGAGCCGGTGCACGAAGGGACCTGCATCATGGTGGTCGACGATTCGCTCACCGTGCGTCGGGTCACGAGTCGCCTGCTCAGGCGTCAGAACATGGAGGTGTTGACCGCGAAGGATGGGGTCGAGGCACTGACCCTGCTCGACGAGCGGGTTCCAGACCTGATGCTGCTGGATATCGAGATGCCGCGTATGGACGGCTACGAGCTGACCCGGCATATCCGCCGCTCGGAGCGTTATCACACCCTGCCGATCATCATGATCACCTCGCGCACGGGCGCGAAGCATCGCGACTATGCGATGCAGCTCGGTGTCAATCGCTATCTCGGCAAGCCCTACCAAGAATCCGAGCTACTGAACGAGATCGCCTCTCTGCTCTCGGAGCATGCTCCGGTCTGATCAGCCCTCGCGGAAATCGCCCCAAAGCGCCTGGATGACCGCGATGGTCGCCAGGGGGGCGGTTTCCGTGCGCAGAATCCTGGGGCCGAGTCGAACGCCCTGGTAACCCGTTGCATAGGCCTTTTCGCGTTCACCGGGACTCAAGCCTCCCTCGGGACCGATCAGTAGGGTCACTCCCGTTTCGGGTCGTTTCAGCCCGGCTAGGGGCGTGGAGGCCGTTGGGTCGAGCAACAGGCCCTTGCCGCGCGATGGCGATTTCAGCCAGGTGTCGAATGTGGCGGCCGCGTTCAGGCTCGGCAGCCGGCGTCTCCCCGATTGCTCGCAGGCCGCAGTCAGAATCCCGCGCCAATGTTCGAGTCGTCGCTCCAAACGGGGGCCGTCGAGCCGGACCTGACTGCGTGCGGTAAAGAGTGGAGTGATGGCTCCGACCCCAAGCTCAACCGCCTTCTGCAGGGCGAAGTCCATGCGCTCCCCCTTGGAGACGCCGAGTGCCAGATGGATCTCGATCGGCGCATCCGGTTCCCGATCGCCGACGGCTTCCACACTGACTCGCGTGCCGTCCTTGTGCGTGCTCAGAATCCGCGCCGAGTAGTCAAATCCATCCCCATTGAAGAGAACCAGAGGGTCGTCTTGGCCGAGCCGTAAGACCTGCGTCAGATGACGGCTGGGGCCGACCGGAAGGGTCGGAGTGGCCCCGAGGTGAAGGTCGATCTCAGCATAGATTCGGGGAATGCGCATGGCGGCTCCTCAGTTCGCTGGAGCGGCCGCGCGCCAGGCGCCGACCGCCAGCAGCGCCCAGCCGGCGAGCAGGGTGACGCCACCGAAGGGCGTGACGATTCCGAGCATGCGCGCGTCGGTCAAGGCCATGAGGAAGAGGCTGCCGCTGAAGAGCGAGACCCCGATCAGAAAGCACCAGGCCGCAGCTCGGATCAGTGGAGCCGCAGGATGCAGGAGTAGCAGCAGGCCGCAGGCGAGGATCGCGACAGCGTGCATGCCGAGATAATTGGCCGCCGTGCCCCAGTTCGCGAGCAGATCGGCGGCGATCCGTCCCTTGAGTCCGTGTGCGCCGAATGCGCCGAGCGATACGGTCAGGAATCCGCAGACCGCTCCGAGTGTCAGCCATAGGCGTGCTGTCGTCATGATGAGACTCCCAAGTCGAGATAGGGCACCCGCAGCTTTGGCGCGGGCGATCGGGGCTGGCAGCATACCAGCCTGGCTCGGGCCGCTCACATTGGGGATGGCCTCGCTGTGCGGTGATGGGCGCTCGGAATTCTGTAATATGCCTCCAAGGCGCGTCTCCCGGACGCCCAGAGTCGCTCCAGGAAGGGGGCAACGGGGCGGCTCCACCGCAGTGAACCGTTAGGAGATCGATTATCATGCCAACATTTGTGCGTACCGATACGTGCGACGGCTGCAAAGGTCGGGACATGATCGCTTGCATGTACATCTGTCCACACGACCTCATGAAGTTGGACCAGGATGGCTCCGAGACCGGTCACGCCATGCGCGCCTTCAACCAGGAGCCGGAGCACTGCTGGGAGTGTTACGCCTGCGTCAAGCTCTGTCCTCAGCATGCGATCGAATGTCGGCACTCTGCCGACGTGGTTCCCATTGGCGCCTCCGTGCAGCCATTACGCGGCAGCGACTCCATCAGCTGGACCATCACGTTTCGCAAAGGCAACATGAAGCGGTTTGAATTTCCGATCCGCACCACCCCCGAAGGCTCAATCGATCCATACGGCTCAAAGCCCGAGGCCGATCTCGCCAAGATTGGCGAGCCAGGTTTCTTCACACTCGGCGGTGTTCAGAAGCCAGGCAACCCCGACGAATTGATCCGCAAGTGAGCTGATCTGCAACTAAGCGCAAGATCGCACTGAGGTAGACGAAAATGGCTGGAGAATTCGGGCATCCCGAGGTCGTCGAGGAAGAGGTCGATATCCTCATCATTGGCGGTGGCATGGGCGCCTGCGGTGCGGCCTACGAGATCGGCCCCTGGCTTGATGCGGCGAAAAAGCAGGGCATCGATCTTAAGGTCAAGCTGGTCGATAAGGCCGCCATGGATCGCTCCGGCGCGCTGGCTCAGGGCCTGTCCGCAATCAATACCTATCTGGGCGAGCAGGATCCGGCCGACTATGCCCGCATGGTCTCCAACGACCTCATGGGCATCACCCGCGACGACTTGACCTACGACCTGGGCCGTCATGTCGACGACTCCGTCCATCTCTTCGAGGAATGGGGCTTGCCGATCTGGAAGCAGGCCGGGGACGAGGGCAAACCACTGGTCGAGGGCGGCAACCCGGTCCGCTCCGGAAAGTGGAAGATCATGATCAACGGCGAGTCCTATAAGTCGATCGTCGCCGAGGCGGCCAAGAAGGCGTTGGGCACCGAGCAGATTCAGGAGCACGTTTGCATCGTCAAACTGCTCAACGACAAAAACGACGAGAACCGCATCGCCGGCGCCGTCGGTTTTTCGGTCCGCGAACACAAGGTGTATGTCTACAGGTTCAAGGCCTGTCTTCTGGTCGCGGGCGGCTGTGCCGACATCTTCCGTCCGCGCTCCGTCGGTGAAGGTGCCGGGCGTACCTGGGCTCCGGTTTGGAACGCCGGCAGCACCTACGCCATGGCCGCCGAGGCCGGCGCCGAGCTGACCATGATGGAGAGCCGTGTCGTCCCCGTCCGCTTCAAGGACGGCTACGGCCCGGTCGACGCCTGGTTCATGCTGTTCAAGGCCAAGGCCACCAATGCCTTTGGCGAGAACTACATGGAGACCAACAAGGAGCTGCTGGACCAGTATCCGCCCTATGGTCAGGCCGTCGTTCCGGCCTCCTGTCTGCGCAACCACCTCATGATGCGCGAGATACGTGAGGGGCGGGGCCCGATCTACATGGATACGGTGAGCGTGCTCGGCAAGCTTGCCGAGACCATGACCCCCAATGAAATTAAGCGTCTGGAGGCCGATGCATGGGAAGATTTCCTCGATATGTGCATCGGCCAGGCCGGGGGCTGGGCGGGTGAGAACATCGAGCCGGAGAAGAAGAACGCCGAGCTGATGCCGACCGAGCCCTATCTGCTCGGATCGCATGCCGGCTGCTGCGGTATCTGGGTCTCTGGCCCCGAGGATCTGGGTGCCCCGACCAGCGAGGAACACCCCGACGCAGACAGGATTCCCGGCCATCTGCCCTCCGGCTGGAGCTGGGGTTATCGCTCCATGACCACCGTTCAGGGGCTCTTCACCGCTGCCGACGGCGTCGGCGCCTCCGGTCTCAAGTTCTCCTCCGGCTCGCATGCCGAGGGTCGGCTCGCGGCCAAGGCCATGGTCAAGTACTGCGTGGACCACCAGGATCTGGTTCCCGAACTGGCCGATTCCGTACAGGACCTGGTCGAGGAGATCTACCGACCGGTACGCAATTTCCTGGAACACAAGGACGACAGCACGGCGATCGATGTGAACCCCGACTACATCACGCCGCAGATGCTTCAGCTCCGGCTACAGAAGGTGATGGACGAGTACGTCGCTGGCGTTTCGACCCTGTATCAAACCAACGCCAAGATGATGGATGTAGCCGAGAACAAGCTGGAAATGCTCAAGGAAGATGCGCTCAAGATGCGCGCGAAGGACCTCCACGAACTGCTCCGCGCCTGGGAGAACTATCACCGCCTACTCACGGCCGAGGCGCACATGAAGCACATCCAATTCCGCGAGGAGAGCCGCTATCCCGGCTTCTACTACCGGATGGATTACAACGTCGTCGACGAAGAACACTGGAAGTGTTTCGTCAACTCCGTCTACGACAGAAAGTCCAAGAACTGGACCTGCTTCAAGCGTGCCCACGTCGATCTGATCGACAAATCGAAGCTGTTCAAGTGATGTTCCGACGGTCCCCTATTGCGTGGGGTCGTTCAGCTGATCCGGAAACTCCGGTGGCCGTGAGGCCGCCGGGGGGTCTCGGTTATCGCATTCAGGACGCGACTCCGACTTTGAACTGACTCACCAGGGCATGCAGCTCGGCACCGAGTCGCGAGAGTTCGAGGGTTGAGGCCGCAGTGTGCTCGGTGTTTTGCGCCGTTTCGGTGGACAGATTCGAGATGTTGACCACGCTGCGGTCGATCTCATGCGCGACGGTCGCCTGCTCTTCTGCGGCGCTCGCGATCTGGGTGTTCATGTCGCGAATCCTGCCGATGGATTGCACGATCTGATCCAATGACTGCTGCGCCTGGGTTGCCTCTTCCAGCGTCTCCTGAGTCAGCGTCTCGCCCTGTTCGATCGCGGTGACGGCCTCCTGGGCACCGGAGCGCAGTCGCTCGATCATCGTCTGGATCTCTGTCGTCGACACCTGAGTCCGGTTGGCCAGGCGGCGAACCTCGTCGGCGACCACGGCGAAGCCACGCCCCATCTCTCCCGCGCGGGCGGCCTCAATGGCCGCGTTCAGGGCGAGCAGATTGGTTTGTTCCGCGATAGCGCGAATCACGTCCACCACGCTACCGATAGCGACGCTCTCATCGTTGAACCGCCGGATGCGTTCCGCGATCTGTTCGACCTCCGTTGCGAGACGTTGATTGGCCCGCATGACCCGATCGACTGTCTCGCCGCTCGTGCGCGAGTGGCCGTCGGCGTCGAAGGCCGCCGAGGCGGCCTCTTCCGCGTTCCTGGCGATCTCCTTGATGGTTGCGGACATCTCGGTGACGGCGGTCGCGACTTGCTGAGTCTCGTTGCGCTGTCTGTCCATCGTTGCCGTGTTGGACTGGGTCGCCGCAGAGAGCTCTTCGGCCGCCGAGGCGATCTCGGTTGTGGCCTGGCCGACGGCGATCACCATGCGTTCGGTCTTGCTGGTGAACTGATTGAAGCCCGACGCCATTTCGGTGACCTCGTCCTTGCCGCTGGTATCCAGTCGGCGTGTGAGGTCTCCCGCGCCACTGGCGATGTCCACCATCGTCAATGCGGCGTTATGGATGGGGGTGACCACGGAGCGCGAGGTCAGTGTGGTGACCAGGATCAGGCCGAGCAGGAGCGGCACGCCGAATCCGGCCATGAGCATGGCATTCTTCTGGAAGGTGGCATCCACGTCGTCGACATAGATCCCGGCACCGATCACCCATTGCCAGTCGCCGAAGGTCTCGACGTAGGCGATCTTGGGCTCGGGCTTGGTCTCGCCACCCCTGGGCCAGGCGTAGGTCACCATGCCTTTGCCCTCGTCGCGTGCCTTCTGCCACATCTCCTTGTGATAGAGCTTACCGTTGGCGTCCTTGATCGAAAGCAGGCTTTTACCGGCCAGATCAGGCTTGAAGGGCTGCATGACGCAGTTGCCGTCCAGGTCGTTGACCCAGAAATAATTGTTTCCCTCGAAACGCAGACCTGAAAGGGTGCGCAGTGCGGCGGCCTTGGCGTCCGCTTCGGAGAGCTCCCCGCTGGATGCGCGCTGACGATAGTCGGCCGCGATACTCATGGCCGTTTCCACCAGCCGGGTGACCTGCTCGATCTTCTGCGCCATCAGAACGGAGCGGATTTCGAGCAGTGCGAGTGTGAGTCCTATCGCGAAACCGAGCGTGACGAAACCGGAAATGATCCAGAGTCGATGATTGATACTGATATGACGGAATAGATTCATCTGAGCGCCTGGGAGACAAAAAAGGTGGCAATGCGCCACCAACGGATCGGATCACGCGTGGAAGCAGGTTAAACCAAGGGCGTTTGCTCCGCGCTGGAGCTTCGTCGACATCCTCGCGAGATATAGCGAGCGCGGACGGTGGACGAGGTCTGGTGAGTTGGCGGAGAGTATAAACCCTGCTTTTTGTGATGGTTTAGTCCTGTTTCGCGGTGAGACCCAGTGCTCGTTTCCAAGATCTTTGCGAATCGAATGGTTTGGATCTTTTCCGGTCGACAAGCGCGATGGAGGACTGAGGCGTATTGGGGCTCGATCCGGATGGCCACGGAACGCCATTCGAGCGCCTGGCGGCGAATAGTGCGGGTGTTGGATCCCGCCGCCGAGAGTCGGCTCGCCTTTCGCGAGGATTGGGGGGCTCATATCGACCATTCGAAGGAGGGTGATAGCATAGCGGCCTCGTGTGGCGAGGATCGCCGTCTCGCGGTGGCTGATTTTGCTCCCGTTTGAACGGGCCGACCCACGCGCGACGGGTATACCTGCCTCGGTCATTCTGCCGATTTCGGATCGACCGACCTGTTCCGTCCCATTCCAGTTGCCCAAGACCCGCAGACGCGCCATGCCCATGATCGGAGACGTACGATGAAGACCTATCTCGACTGGTCGGCCTACAAGGATGCCGGCATGGGCGATGCCTACGCCGACATCCCCAAGCAGGGCGGCGATTTCGCCAAGGCCGTGGCGGTCTGCATCAACAGCGGACAGTGTCAGACCCATGGCAAGCAGCTTATGTGTCCGAGTTTCAAGGTCACTGGAAATCCGCACCTCTCCACCGGCGGGCGGGTCAAGCTGCTGAAGACGGCACTCTCCAGCGATCTGGTCGACCAGGCGTTCCAGGATCCGACTCTGGCCGAGGCTATGGATCTCTGTGTGGCCTGCAAGGGCTGCAAGCGCGAGTGCGAGGCCAGTGTCGACATGGCCCTGATCAAGGTCGAGTACATGGCCCAGCGTGCGGCCCGCTGGGGCGTTGGACTGCGCAACCGGCTGTTCGCCCATGCTCCGCGCTGGCTGCATCGCGCGCCCTGGCTGCGGGTCTTGATCCGATGGCGCAACCGTTCGCCCTGGCTCGCCCGTCTGAGCGAGCGCTGGCTGGGGCTGCATGCCGAACGTCCGCTGCCCGAGCCCGTGGCAAAGCCTTTCATGGCTCCTACCGAGAGCGGCGTGTCAGCTGCCGAGGATCGGCCCGAGGTCGTGCTGCTGGTCGACACCTTCACCCGCTATTTCGAGCCCGAGATCGCCGAATCCGCCCTGGCGGTGCTGAATGCGGGCGGCTATTCGGTGCGGATTGCCGAGCCGGGCGACTCCAGCCCCGATCCGTCGCGACCGCTCTGCTGTGGTCGGACCTATCTGGCTCAGGGCATGATCGACCAGGCGCGCGACGAGGTCAGGCGTTTGGCCGAGGCGGTGCGTCCGCACCTGGAGGCGGGACGGATTTTGGTCGGACTGGAGGCCTCCTGCGTGCTGGGTCTGCGCGATGACGCCCAGGCGCTGGGACTCGGTGAGACGGTGGAGCAGGTCGGCAAGCAGATCCTGCTGTTCGAGGAATTTCTGGCGCGCGAGATCACCGCCAAGCGTCTGAATCTACCGCTCGCCGCGTTGCCTGAGGGCGAAACGTTGGTGCACGGTCACTGTCATCAGAAGGCGGTCGGCGCCATGAAATCGATGCGGCGCGTGCTCAAGGCGATCCCGGATCACGATTTCACGCCCATCGACGCCGGCTGTTGCGGCATGGCCGGCACCTTTGGGTTGGAGGCCGAGCACGCGGGCATGGCCTCCGAGATGGCCGAGCAGGATCTGATGCCGGCATTGCGCGCCAAGCCCGTTGCGCGCGTGGTGGCCAACGGCTTCTCCTGTCGTCAGCAGATGCGTGCCCACGGCGACGCGCGCCCGCGTCATCTAGCGGTTCTTCTGAGTGAGTCGCTGGACACGCGAACCTTGGACTGATTTCGGAACAGATGAGGCCCCCATGGATCTGATCGATCAACTCGCCGAACAGCATATCCAGCGCGCCATAGAGCGCGGAGAACTGTCCAATCTAGCCGGAGAGGGCAAACCGATCCCGCACGAGGATCTATCGATGGTGCCCGAGCATCTGCGGGCCGGCTATCGGCTGCTGAAGGGAGCCGGCTATTTGCCGCCAGAGTTGGAGGCGCTGCGCGAGATCAAGGACGTCGAGGCCCTGATCGCGCGCGCCGAGGATCCGGGCGAGCGCCGTCGTCATCTACGTCGTCTGCGTCTGCTCGAAACCCGATTGTCCGAGGGGCGCGGTCATGGACTGGGCGACGCGGTTCAGCAGCACTATATGGATCGGCTGGCTGAAACCTTCGGCGAGGGGCGCGAATCGGACCCCGAGTGAATCAGTGTTGCTCGGGATCCGATCGGGGCGCGTTAGCGCAGAACCGGACGGGCGTTCACCGGCTGTACCGGCCGGTTGTTGGGATGGTGCATGACGTGCTCGAACGCCTCGATCTGCGCCTTGGAGACACTGACCGGCTCCTTCATCACCAGCCAGCGGACCCCCTCGGAGCAGGGCGGCGTGGTCAGCGAGCCGTTGAAGCGATAATAGGCCCGTTTGCGCGGCAGCAGATCGCGCGCGTCGAGTTGCCCGGCGAGCGCGACCTTCGTTCCCGCCTCCATGGGTATCTGCGACCAGGCCTTGGCGATGGAGGCGTTCTCACGTCCCTCGACGAACATCACCGCGATCACGGCCAGGTTGCTGTCCGCATCGGCGTGAACCAGATGGGCCTCCATGGGATAGGACTTGCCGTTGATATGGTTTTCGCTCGGTGCATGGAAGTGATACTGCTTGAGCTCGAATCGGTGGCCATCGATCGCGATCGTGCTTCCCGGTGCGTAATTGACCTGAATGGTGTGCCCGTTGTTGAGAATCTCGGTGCCACCGCTCCGGTAGTCGATCGGGAAGGGCTTCAGATCGGCCTCGATGAAGCCGGACAGGTCTATCGGCGACTGGTTCTTGCCGGAGGCGCAGACGGCATATTTCGGATCCAGTTCGCCCCAATGAACCGGTCCCTCCGCGCCCACATAGCCCCAATGCGGGGCTTGATGCGGGGTCTGGTGGGCACACCCAGACGCCAGAAGGACGCTCGCAGCCAGCATGCTTGTTCTCATCGTTGTTCTCCAGAAGGCGTTCTCGTCTAAAAGGCCTGATGGGGCCGGTGACAGTGCTCGGCGGTGGTTCCGTGTCGGCGCCGTGCATGGATTCGGTGAGATCCGGTTCGGATCGCAGCGGGAAGGCGCTTTGGGTGCCGGTTGACCAGCCGTCTCTAGCTATACGCTGCGTGGACACAAATCAACAGCGGGGCTTGCCGCTTATCTGGATTTCGGCCTTGTCTGCGAGTCTGTCGAGTCGCATCATGTCCCGTCCACGTCAGGCAGACCCTTTACACCTCACCGCTTTGCAGCGTGCAGCGAGGACTCAGCCATGACCGAGACCAAGCCAGATGGGCCTTTTCACGGCCTGGCGATGTCTGCTCCAGCGCAGGGAGGTCTTAGGCGGTGCGACGCCAGATGGAGATCGGGCGTCGTCAGGAGGGCGAGGAACGCAGCAAGTATGCCGAGGACCGATCGAATTCGGTCCTATCCAGCAGATCGGCTTCTCAGTGACCCATCATCATTTCTATCCCGACCATGACCCAAGACTCCTTTATTGCCACACTGCTCGATCAGCGACTCGACTCCACACTGGCACTGCTGGAGGCGGTTCGCGCCGACGAGTCACTGCTGGAGTCGACTCTGGCGGCGGCTACCCGCACCGCCGAGGCCATCAAGCGCGGTGGAACACTCTTTATCTGCGGCAATGGGGGTAGTGCCGGCGAGGCGACCCATTTGAGCGGCGAGCTGATCGGCCCCTTCCTCAACAAGACCCGTCGTCCGCTGCCCGCGATCGCGCTTGGTTTCGATACCAGTGCCGTTTCGGCGGTCGCGAACGATTTCTCGTTCGACGAGGTGTTCGCGCGTCAGATCGCCGCACTGGCCCGGCCGGGCGACGTGCTCTGGGCCTTGTCCACCAGCGGTCGCTCGCCCAACGTGGTGCGTGCACTGGACACGGCCGCCGAGCGTGGTCTGCTGACCGTGCTGCTGACCGGCGCCGCCCATGAAGACTTGCCCGCGAGCGCTCAGATCCGGCTGGCGGTTCCTTCGCGCGAGACGCCGAGAATCCAGGAGGTCCATTTGATGCTCGGCCACTTCCTGTGCGAGGTGGTGGAGTTCATGGCCAGCGGCTCTGAGTGATAGCTCAAGCTCACCTTGCGGTGTCGTTTGAAGTCTGTAGATGCGAATTCATTCGCATTTCTTAAGGTTCGCGATGCGAACGAATTTGCACCTACGTCAGATCAATCCTCTTGGGCCCATACATGCCCGAAGGTGAGGATAGCGGGCTCTCTTGCGATGGGACGGTGGTCTGCACACGAAGCCAATCGTAGTGACATGCATCAACGAGACCTACTTGACCGACGAGTGACGCAGGCTTTGCTGCTGGGGTTCACTCTCGTTCACCCCAGCCTACCGGCTGGCTAGGCGCGACGACGACGGAAGCCAACGAAGCCAAAGCCCGTGAGTGCCGACAGGAAGAGCGGCAAGGCGGCGGGAATGGGAACTGCGGAGACTTGGACTGCGGCAAGGGCTGCGTCGCCGATGCCTACACCGTCATTGCCAGATTTCCAAGAGAACTCAAGGCTAGTAACGTTGGCTATCGAGACGTTCGCACTCAAATATCCGGTGCCATTTGTAAAGTCAATAATTCCATCAAAATCTTTAGTGTCGAGCTCAGTGGCATTATTGAAGAATTTGACGGCGACTTTTTCAGCATCTCCGGTAGTTTTAAAAAGATCGAGAAAATCAATTCGCGTGACGTTAACGGCAGTGCCGAAAGCAAGCGTTAGAACCTCTGTGCCGCCAACCTCATCGTCATTGATACCGACACCGTCCCAAGCTGATGATGGATTGCTATGGGCATAGAGATCGGACCCAACGTTGGATTTTGTCCCATCGAATTTGGTGAAATTGATTGCGGTGGGATTGGTGGTCAGCGTTGCCTTGATCCCGTCCTGTGTGCTGGTCAGGACGTTGTTCTTCCAAACGCTGCTATCGGTGAAGTCGAACAGGGTAGTCGCATGAGCGGTGCCGACGGCGGTGAGGCCGAGTAGCGCTGCGCCAATAAAGTAGCCAAGCGTTTTTTTCATAACGAGTCTCCGTGCTTCCGACTGTAATTATTACTATTCATTAAGCAATTTTTCGGCCAAAAATTTGCTTCTGTCGATTATCTGCATCGCCTCCGTCCCGCACCCATGTTTCGTCAGATCTGTAATTTTTTAAGCGTCTGTTTTTGATAAAAAATTATCAGGAAATCTAGGTCTGCCTACTCTAGTTTTCCGCTTGTTACATCGGGTTGGATGTGGTGGCGCGAACGAACGACACGTCCTCCGGCTGCGACGAAAAGCATTGTTATGTCGCATGAATGTGACCCTTTTTGCTCAGCACAGTACATCGACTTCCACTAAGGGACCGTCCACTAACTATTTCCCGATTTATTCGGCCTGATGGTGTAGTTTAGATTGGGGCAGAGGCGTCGCCGTCGCATGTTCAGTGCCGCCATGTCTTGCAAGCTGATTTTGATCCCTTTGGCGTACACCGTCGTATCGAGGATGGCTTTGATCTGTAGTCGCGTCGTAGTGGTTGTGCCACGGATGAGTGCCAGCATGGTGTCGAGCGAACGCAGCGGATGGCCGGCCCAATTGCGGCTGATCTGACTGAACAGGCGATGTTCGATGGGGTTCCATTTGGAGGCGCCGCTGGGGTAATGGCAGACGGTGACGCTCAGGCCGGTCTCGTTGGCGAGACGTTGGAGTTCACACTTCCACAGACGCGGACGATATCCATTGCAGCCGCCGGCGTCGGCCTCGATCAGCAGATGCTCAGCATGCGGATAGCGTGCGCGCCCCAGTTGCTCCCACCAGTGGCGAATCGAGGTGACGGCGAACGCGGCGGTGGTGGCAGAGGTCCCGACGTTGACCAATGCCTCGTGGGCTTGTGCATCATAGACGCCATAGGGTGTCGCTCGGCAGAGGGCGTCGCTGGGAAAATCATAGGTATTGACGATATCGGCGTGTCGACAATACCGTGAGCCGGCATTTTTGAACGCCCCGATCAGCTCGGATTTCTTGGCGTCCACGCTGATGACCGGCTGGCCGTGGCGCTGAAACTGCCCCTTGAGGCGCTGGATGAACCGGTATTGCTGATCGCGCTGCGGGTGGGGGTTGCCGATCAGTCGTTTGACGTTGGTCTTGAGCGAATAGCCCAGCGGCTTGAGCAGACGCCCGACGGTGGTGGCACAGCCTCGCCCAAGACGCTCGGCCAGGGATCGCAAGCTGCTACGGGTGTATTGGGTACGCCCTTGCGGATCCCCGCCGGTTTCCGGCTCGACCAGCGCCAGCAGATCGGCCTCAAGGCACGGATCCTTTTTTCAAAGGGGGACGTCCCCCGCCAACGCGACGCACTCGGTCACGTGGGCAGTCCGACAATCCCGCCGCAACGTCCAGGCGCCCTTGGCGCACGGTTTTCGGATCTAGCCCTGTTACCTCAGATACCCACTTCGTCCCGCCGTGACCAACGACCTCCGACAACAGAGCCGCCACCCAGCGGCGGTGCTTCTCGTTGAGCTGATCAAAGACCACCTTGACATGCCCTTCTACGGCTTCCGGAATCACGACCTCAACCGCTGCCATCCCGCACCCTCGGAGATCACTTCATGATCGACCAAGCATACCGACTACGATGAAATCGGGAAACAGTTGATGGACACTTCCTAAGCATAACCGCGCGTTGCCCGGTGGCGAGGGCAAGAAGCTGTGGGGAAGTGTGCTGGAGAGCGAACCACTCGGGGAGGTGCGCTTCAACCTGCCGCCAGGACGCGGGCGCACCGCCCGAACGGTGCGTCAGGAACTCTATGCCCAGCGGGTGAGCCTTTCGGATCGGCGCCAAGGTTTCCTTGAGGTCACCTGTGTGATTGCCCGTGAAGCGGACGCGAGTTATTGTGATTTCTGGTGTACAGGAGCCCGAGGAGGGATGGCGTATCCTGCCGACTGGTCACGACCAAGATCACAGACGACAGAGGTGGATACGCCATGACCGAGTCTACGCTTGAAGTTCTTTCACAACCAGAAATCGAGGGGCACGACCCGCTGCATGCGTTGCTCAGGAAGGGGGCGCGCGAGCTCATCGCTCAGGCCGTCGAGGCGGAGTTGGCGAGCTTTCTGGCCGGGCATGCCGATCAGCGACTTGAGGATGGGCGCCGAGCGGTGGTCCGCAACGGCTACCTGCCCGAACGGACGGTG
>NZ_AFWT01000014.1 GCF_000224065.1 Thiorhodococcus drewsii AZ1 | reverse complement strand
CTGTTACCTCAGATACCCACTTCGTCCCGCCGTGACCAACGACCTCCGACAACAGAGCCGCCACCCAGCGGCGGTGCTTCTCGTTGAGCTGATCAAAGACCACCTTGACATGCCCTTCTACGGCTTCCGGAATCACGACCTCAACCGCTGCCATCCCGCACCCTCGGAGATCACTTCATGATCGACCAAGCATACCGACTACGATGAAATCGGGAAACAGTTGATGGACACTTCCTAAGGGTGTCGCGTAGCGCTCCCGCATGGAATGGGATCTCCGGGATCGTGAGGACGGCGTTCGCATCGGGATGCCAGGGATCGGGACACTGCGTTCTGAAATCCCGATTGCCCTCCCAGAAATACAGTGCCTGCCAGCCCGGCAGGTGATGGTGCCGGGCAATGGCTGCAAGACTCTCGTCGGGCTCGATCCGGTGTTTGAGCAGGTTGGCGGTCATCATCCTCGAGCCCTTTTCAAGGGAGTCCATCCTTGGCGTTCATCGCTCGAACCCTATCCGAAATCATCGACGCTTGATGTTCTCGAGATCGGCGATGAGTTTGCCTGCGACTGGACTGATCGGCACATGGTTCTTGTTTCGCCAATATTTCATGACCTTTGGGGGAATCATTTCTCGGGCCTCACCGACCTTCTGAGTCAGGTTGGGATCGCGGCCCTTCAGCCAGGTTTGCGGATTTTCCGCGTCCTGAAGGAGGGGGATCTCGGCGATGTGCTGATTGGTGAATGGCTTGCTGTCCAGGTTCGGGTCCGACCAGGGTTCGGCAATGACGATGGTGATGTCCGTGACGTCTGGGGTCGAGCCTGCCTCCAGTTGATCGTTCATCCTCTTGAGCATGGCGGGCAGCTCCTTGTGCCGGAAGATGTTCGTCTTCCTCTGCTGCAGGCCGTAGATCTGAATCGATGTCACATGGCCTCTGGCGCCATTGCCAAGCGCCTCGGAGACCGCCGCCCAATACTGGCCCATGGCCCCCCTGGGATTCCAGTCGAAGGCGTCATCCATGTATTGGGCGTCGGTCGTGCACTCCAGCTGACCGAACAACTGCTGGCCCATGGACCGATTCCAGCTCTTGACCAGACCCACCAGCTTGTTCTTGTCGATTCCCGACCAGAAGATGCTGCCGTTGACGGGTGTCGAATAGTCGAAGGAGTCCGCGAGGTACTCCACTTGTTTCTTGATGAAATCTCGTTGGGATATCTCGTTGTTGTATCTGACCGCTTTTGCTGCTTGAGGCTGGTGGCCGATATGCGGACTGGTGGCTCCGGCAGCCCTCAAGGCACGCCGCATGGCGATCAGGCGCACGATCTTATTGCCCGGAAGCGCGGAAACGGCGGCCTGGACCTTCTGGTCGAAGTCGGGTGAGGCATTCGAGACGCCCTGGTTGGTTAGCTGTTTTTTGACGAAGTCGACGATGTCACGCTGGAAGTTGTTCACTGGGGTAGCCCTCTCTCGAATGGAGTTGGTTCGAATCTGTTACATCCTTGTGGGTATCACTCGAATCCGTAGCCGAATTCGCCATCCTGAACGCTCACATGCACGCGCTCGATCGGTTTTCCTTCCATCATCCGGGTCAGGAATTCCTCGCTGATCTTGGGCAGGACGGTGTTGGTGAGGATGGCGTCGATCATCCGTCCGCCGCTCTCCAGCTCCGTGCAGCGCGATGCGATGAGCGCGACGACCGCCTCGTCGTAGGTGAAGGGGGGAAGGTGTCAGGTCTAGGGTGTACCCGCCGCTGGCGTAGGCCGCGGCGATAGCTTGGTCTCGACCGGGGTACAGGCTGACGTATTCGGCTAGCGGTTTGGCAGGTGAGCGGCGCTGCGCGCGGGGGACTTCGCTACAGTAGGCGTTCACCACCAGTACCAGTTGAAGCGCTCACAGGTCTCGGCAAGCAGGGCCAAGAACATTCGACGGTCCCCGTCGCCGCGATAGATATCCTCTCGCGCGTCACCGTGCGAGGTGATGTGGTACAGCGCACCGGGAAATTCGAGTCTGAGAGGGCGAGCCATGGGCGAAACTTAGCTCGGAACGGGCAAAAGGCAAGACCCGACACCGTTCTTAATTGGTATGATGGTTTCGCGACATTCTCGACCACGATTTTCAATCATAACCTCTTGTTTAAATAATTTAAATTAAGTTTATTTTTAGGCGCTATATAGGCTTCTTTGCCTCGTCTAGATAATGTTGAACCATATTCTTAATTGAAACTGGATCGTTCAAATGGTTAGCAATGTATGACTCCCCGTAATTGATGAACTGTTCAAGGGATTTTTGGGGTGAGATATCGAGATTCCATAATTGGTTGAAGCAAGCATCCATCTTTTTTAATATGGGGTGGCGTGGCGTGAAAGGGGCCATTTTCCTCGTGTCCCGATAGAAGAATCTGAGTCGATTGGAAACCTTTCCAAGGTGAGATGTCTTCCCAAGGTCCAACCCAAAGTGCCGGCCAAGTGCAACCATGTCGTGCGCGTCGACCTGGGTTCTAGCAATGCCACCTTCAATGAAGGCGTTGCTCAGATTGGGGATGAAAAACTGCCAAGCACTCAAAACGCCGATGTGAGTTTCATGAAAAGCCGAATCTGGAAGGAATGCGTTTAAATATCCTAGTTGACTGCTTGCAGATGAAGTCGAGCTGAATTCGGCTATATTACTCGCATTTTGTGGTATATTGCTGCTCAGTGGCATTGGGGCGAACTCGCCCCAGAAGCACTTGACTTCGTCTCCGCGCTTGATGCTGATTTCGACATAATAATTCAGACTGTTCCACTCGGCCTTGACGGCGCTCATGTATCTGACCATTGAGCTCATATCGATCCCGTTCATGTAGGCCTGCTTGAACCTGCCTAATGCGCCCTCGTAGTCTTCTTGGAAAGGTTCGGCAGCTGACCACCAAGGTGAGACAGTACCGAATGTGGGATGCTCCGGTGCATCGTTAAAAGTCAGCTTGAACAGCTTGAACGGGCCTCGAATCGTCACTACGCGGGGGGCGGCCTTGAAGCCTTTTTGATCATCGGTCCGAACGATATCGGTTTTGTAAAAATCCAGTGCTGTTAAATTGGGGTTCAGGCAAGCCATGTCGATTTCCTCGATGCATCTCTGTGAAATTCGCAATGAACCAGTCATGAATGAGTCATTCAGTGTGGGCATTTTTGAATTGCAAGCGATTACATTCAGTAGTCCGGTTGTGTTATCAATGTTCTTCTTGGTTTTTGCAGTTGCGACGTTCCCGTGTCGACCTTTCAGTCTCCGTGCATAATCAAGGGCACACTACAAATTTCGAAGGCGTTTCGCTCAATCATCGACGCTGAAGGATGGTGGGTTTTGTGATCATGCCGGCGCTTGAGTCAATCATCAAAGTCGTGATCTGGGCACTCCGACCATCCAGCAGTGTTCGGCCTTGGATCGATTTATGATTAAGGCTTAATCCGATGAGCATGGATTGGCCTGAAATTCCAGTCTGCCGGATCTCACTCGAAACCATAGCTAAAATCGCCCTCTTGCACACTCACATGCACCCGCTTGATCGGCTTTCCTTCCATCATTCTGGTCAGGAATTCCTCACTGATCTTAGGAAGTACGGTATTGGTTAAAATGGCATCGATCATTCGTCCGCCGCTCTCCAATTCGGTACAGCGCGAGGCAATGACCTTCACCACCTCGTCGTCGTAGCTGAAGGGCACCTTGTGGTTCTCCTGCACCCGCTTGGCGATCCGGCCCAGCTGCAGCCGCGCGATGGCCCCGATCATCTCGTCATTGAGCGGGTAGTAGGGGATGGTCACCAGGCGTCCCAGCAGGGCCGGGGGGAACACCTTCAGCAGCGGCTCGCGCAGCGCCTTGGCGATGCCATCCGCGTCGGGCATCAGGTCCGGATCCATGCACAGCCGGGTGATCAGCTCGGTTCCGGCATTGGTGGTGAGCAGGATGAGGGTGTTCTTGAAGTCGATGACGCGTCCCTCACCGTCCTCCATCCAGCCCTTGTCGAAGACCTGGAAGAAGATCTCGTGGACATCGGGATGGGCCTTTTCGACTTCGTCCAGGAGTACCACCGAATAGGGGCGACGACGCACCGCCTCGGTGAGCACGCCGCCCTCGCCATAGCCGACATAGCCCGGGGGCGCGCCTTTCAGGGTGGAGACGGTATGGGCCTCCTGGTACTCGCTCATGTTGATGGTGATGACGTTCTGTTCGCCGCCGTAGAGGGTCTCGGCGAGGGCGAGTGCGGTCTCGGTCTTGCCGACACCCGAGGTGCCGGCGAGCAGGAAGACGCCGATCGGCTTGTTGGGGTTGTCGAGCTTGGCGCGCGAGGTCTGGATGCGCCGGGCGATCATCTCGAGCGCATGGCGCTGGCCGATGATGCGCTGCTCGAGGGTGTCGGCGAGTCGGAGGATGGATTCGACCTCGTTCCTGACCATGCGCCCGACCGGGATGCCGGTCCAGCTCTCGACCACCGAGGCGACCGCCTGGTGGTCGACCGTCGGCAGGATCAGTGGATGCTCGCCCTGCATGGCATGGAGCTGGCCCTGCAGGTCCTTGAGCTCGGCGAGCAGGGCGGGGCGGTCGGTGGTGTCGGACGGCTGCGCTGCCTCCGCTCCAGCGGCGCCTGCTTCCTGGTCCGCCGCCTGGCCGAGCGCGCTCCCGGTGCCCTCGACCGTGCCGGTCGCCCCGCGCAGCTGGGCGCGCAGTGCCAGGATGCGCTCGACCAGTGACTTCTCCTGCTCCCAGCGTCCCTCGATCTCGGCGAGATGGGCCTGCTCCTGGACCAGCCGCTCGGAGGCGGCGGCTTCGCGCTCGGCTGTCTCGACCCCGACCGCGGTCTCGCGGCCGATGATGGCCAGCTCGTTCTCCAGCGCGGCGATGCGCTTGCGGCAGTCGTCGACCTCGGGCGGGACGGCGTGCTGGCTGATGGCGACCCGGGCGCAGGCGGTGTCGAGCAGACTGACCGACTTGTCCGGGAGCTGGCGCGCCGGGATGTAGCGGTGCGACAGCCTGACGGAGGCCTCCAGCGCCTCGTCGAGGATCTGGACCTGATGATGCTGCTCCATGGTCGAGGCCATGCCGCGCATCATGAGGATGGCCTTCTCCTCGCTGGGCTCGTCGACCTGCACGACCTGGAAGCGCCGGGTCAGGGCCGGGTCCTTCTCGATGTGTTTCTTGTACTCGGCCCAGGTGGTGGCGGCGACCGTGCGCAAGGTGCCGCGCGCCAGCGCCGGCTTGAGCAGGTTGGCGGCGTCCCCGGTGCCGGCCGCGCCGCCGGCACCGACCAGGGTGTGGGCCTCGTCGATGAAGAGGATGATGGGTTTCTCGGCGGACTGGACCTCTTCGATCACCGAGCGCAGCCGCTGTTCGAACTCGCCCTTCATGCTGGCGCCGGCCTGGAGCAGTCCGACGTCGAGCGTGCGCAGCGTGACGTCCTTGAGCGGAGGTGGGACATCGCCGGTGGCGATCTTGAAGGCGAACCCCTCGACCACGGCGGTCTTGCCGACGCCGGCCTCGCCGGTGAGGATGGGGTTGTTCTGGCGCCGGCGCATGAGGATGTCGACGATCTGGCGGATCTCGGCGTCGCGTCCGACGATGGGGTCGAGCTTGCCGGTGCGCGCCTGTTCGGTGAGGTCGACCGTGAAGCGCTTGAGCGCCTCCTGCTTGCCCATGGAGGCGGGCGCGATGGCGCCGCTGGCCTCGCCCGGTGCCGCGCCTCCGCCCATCTGGGTGCCGTCCTGGGCGGTCATGGCGTCCTCGGGCGATCCGCCGACGACCTCGTCGAAACGCTCGCACAGGGTCTCGATCCGGATCTTGTCGAACTCTCTGGAGATGGCGGACAGGGCGTTGCGCAGCCCCTGGGTCTTGAGGATGCCGACGACTAGATGGCCGGTGCGGATCTGGGACTCCTTGAACATGAGCGAGCCGTAGACCCAGCCGCGCTCGACTGCCTCCTCGACATGGGCCGAGAGATCCGAGATGGAGGTGGATCCGCCCGGCAGACGGTCGAGCGACTCGGTGATGTCCTTGGCGAGTCGGGACGGCTCCAGGTTGAATTGCTTGATGATGCGGTGCAGGTCCGAGTCCGGGAGCTGCAGGATCTGGTGGATCCAATGCACCAGCTCGACATAGGGATTGCCGCGCAGCTTGCAGAAGACGGTGGCGCTCTCGATCGCCTTGTAGCCCAGCGGGTTGAGCTTGCCGAAGAGTGCGACGCGGCTGATGTCTGGCATGGCGGATTCTCCCTAGGGACTGAGTCGGATCTGGGTCTGTGGGTGTTCTAGGCTCGGCCGAATCTCAACGGCTGGAGCTTGAGATCGTCCGCATCCTGATCGGGTGTGCGGGTGATGGACCAGGTGGTCCAGCCGAGCCGGGCGTCCGCGCCGAGCTGGAGCGGTGGAACCGCTTCCTTGCGCAGGACCAGTTCCAGGTCCCAGTCGAGCTCGTCGCCGAGATAGTTGCGCACGATGGCGACGAGCCGAGCCAGGCTGTCCCCTCCCGGCAGCAGTCTCTTGTAGTCGGCGAGTCCGACTGGACCGAGCCGGATGCGGAACTTGTACTGACGGTCCCAGACGCGCGAGCCGACGATGGTGGTGAGGCCGAGCCTGCCGGTCTCGGGCGAGGCGCCGAGCCGCCACTGGGAGTCTGGCGGCAGCGCGAGCCAGTGTCCGACGAACTCCTGGATCCGGGCGGGGAGCCCGAAGAAGTCTTGAAGCATGGCCTCCAGTCCTTCCGGGTGGTGGGTCTGGGCGACCAGCCGGCCGGCGTAGTGGAGCTTGGCCAGATCGGGCATGGCGTCGCGTGCCTGCAGCCCCGGCATGCCCATGCCGAAGAGGGCGCCGAGATAGAGGGCGAAGCGGTCGCTCTCCGGGCGGTCGAAGCCGATCGTGGGACGGGCGTCGGCCCAGGCGCGGTAGAAGAGGGCCAGGATGCGGTGATGGAAGATGTCGGCGAAGCGGGCGAAGGTCGGATCGCCGGCATGACGCTCGCGCTCACGGGCATATTCGCTCAGATGCAGGGGGAGCGGACCGTTGGGTCCGAAGAGCCCGAGGAAATGGACCGAGAGCCTGGGGGCATGCCCCCCTTCTCCCGATCCGAAGTCGGCCAGTGTCGAGGGCGCGAACCCGAGCGAGGGATCCTGGGCGAGCCGCACCGGCTCCTCGGCCGGACGCGAGGTCCGGCCGATCCTGGGGCGCTCGGGATGGGCGCACTCCAGCCGACGCAGTGCCTGGAAGAAACCGAAGGCGAAGGGACGTTCCCGCAGCGCCTGGTTCAGTTCCGCGCGGATCGACTCTAACTGGTCTGGCGTCTTCCGATTCTCGCCGGCCACCGCATTATTTCTCCGTCGTCGGGGGTATTGACGATCGTTTCGGTAAATGAATTGATCGAGACGTATTTGGCGAAGAACTGCTCCAGGACCGCCCCGAGCAGGAAGGCCCCGCTGCCCTCGAAGGCGGCGGGATCGAGCGTCAGGGTCACCTGCAGCCCTCGGGCATAGGTGACCCGGCCCGGTCCCGGCAGACGACGCGTGATGGGGGTCGTCCGGATGGCGCGCACGCCATCGATCTGGCGGCGGGCGACCGGGTCGCTCTTGTCGCCGTAGAGTGCGAGCAGCTCGCGCAGTGCGGTCGCGCCCTGTCCGCCGTCCTCGTTGGTCAGGGACAGATAGTTGAGCGAGAGATGGCTGATGAGCCGCCAGGCCGAGTCGCCCTTGGGGAAGGACGGGCGCGGCTTGGTCGGTCCGGCCAGGCAGCGGATCGACTGCACGGGCGCACCGACCTCCAGGGTGAAGTCGGTGTTGCCCTTGCCGATCGGGAGCAGCAGGGGCAGATCGCGATTGGTGCAGAGCGCGGTGACGGCGAGCTGGCGCAGGTCGTGGCGGTAAGGGGCCTCGTCGGCATCGACCAGGCTGACGAAGATCTCGCCGCCGATATAGCTCGAGCGCGGACCGCGCTGGTGCTGCTGGGTCGAGAGCACCCGGGGCTCGCGGTGGATGCTGTAATAGGCGCGCTGGGTGCGCGAGCCGATGAAGTCGCGCGAGGCGTAGAAGGGGAGGAATTCCTGGTCCGGCTCGCCATGTCCGCCGATGCCGACCACCTCTTGGATGCCGAAGATCTCGAAGTCGAGCGGTCGGGTGCGTTCGGGCACCACATGGTGCTCGTCGTGCTGATTGGTCAGATGGATGCGGTCGGCGCGCTTGGTGAAGAGGTTGATCGCCGGGGCGCAGTGGAGGGCGAAATAGGAGGCGTCGAAGGCGTCCTCCTCGAAGACGGCTTGGTCGAGCAGCACCAGGATGTCCAGCTCGGTCTCGGCGCAGCGCCGAACGGCCTCGCCGAGCCGGGTGAATTCGACGAACAGAAAGCGGTCGGGAAAGGCGAAGTACTCGCTCAGCAGACGATAGCCCTGGAAGGAGCGGGGGCCGTGCGGCAGCAATGCCTCGGTGTCGTCGAAACCGACACGCCGGATGCTGTCCGGCGGGAGGCGGGTCTGGCCGTTCCCCGTGCTCGAGGCGGGCCGCACGACGACGGCGAGCGCATGGGCGAGCAGTTGCTCGTAGAGCCGCATGCGCAGTCCGTCTCCGCCGCGCAGGAAGATCCGCAGCGCATCGATCGAGAGCCGATCGAATCCGAGATTGGTCGCGCGCAGGCGGAAGCGGATGCCCGACTTGACGCCCTTGATGCCGTTGCCACCGATCGCCTGGGCGGCGGTCAGGGAGAGCGGTTTGGCCTCGATCAGCTCGATGGGCCAGAGCGTGACATCGGCCGAGGTCCGATATTCGCAGGCGGTGCGGTCGCCCTTGCCGAGGACGCTGCGCAGACTGGTGCCGCGGGGTAGGGTGAAGCCCGAGGCGAGATCGCTCTTGGCGAGGTCGGGCTGGAACTGGACCACGGCCATGGATGGCGTCGGTGCCAGGTAGTGCGGATAGACCATCTCCAGCAGGTGCTGGGTGAAACGGGGAAACTCGGCGTCGAGCTTGAGCTGGTTGCGCGCGGTGAGGAAGGCGAAGCCCTCGAGCAGCCGCTCCACATAGGGGTCGGCGCACTCCAGCCCCTCCATGCCGAGCCGGCCGGCGATCTTGGGGAAGTCGCGCGCGAATTCGGCGCCCATCTCGCGGATGAACTGCAGCTCGCGCTCGTAGTAGCGGAGGAAGTCCGGATCCATGTCAGCGGCCCGCCCCCGATGCCTCGCTGACGGTGACCTCGCCCATCTCGAGATCGAACTCAGTCTTGAGGAAGATGCGCAGCGGCACCGGCTGGGCCCAGAGCTCGCCCTCGATATCGAATGTGAGGGCGTTGTGGCTCATGCGCTCGGGGTCGGCCCGGGCGATGACCTGGACCGTGTGGCGTAGGATGCGCGGCTCGAAATCCCAGACCGCCTGGCGCACCGCGCGCTCGATGACGGAGATGTCGAGTCCCGAGGATGTCAGTCCGGTGAGATCGGGGATGCCGTAGTTGAGAACCGAATGGCTCACCTGAGGATAGGCATCGAGATTCTGAAGGCTGTCGAGCCGGCCGGCATTGAGCAGCCAGGCGAGATCCCGCAGCACGCTCTGGCGCAATTGGCTCATGGAGATGACGCGCCGTTCGCGCGATTCCTGGCGCTTGTCCGGCTCCTCGTCGGTCAGACGGTCGAGCAGCGCCGGCTGCAGCCGTTCCTTCTGGGTGAGTTCAGCCAAGGTTCGCGTCCTGCTCGGCTGCCGAGTGCTCCTCGGGCGTGGCGTCCAGATCGATCCGGCGGATGTCCATGAGGGCATAGTCGTCGGCGTCCGTCATCAGTATGCGTTGGCCCTGGCCGAGATAGATGCCTGGCACCACTTCATTCCAGTCGGTCTTGCGCGCCATGCGGATTTGGGGTTCCTGGCTTAATTCGGATCCCGGGTAGCGGGTTGGAACCAGGCCGACGCTCTCACCCCCGTTGGCCCAGGTGAAATAGGCGGGCATCCAGACCAGGTCGCGCAGGTCGGCGGGCTCCTCGAACTGGATCGAAGCGATGCGCTGGAAGGGAACCCAGTAATAGCGTCCGTTGAGGATGACCTCGAGGCTCGGACCGAGACGGGTGTCACCGTCCATGATCCAGTCGAATGGTGCCTCGTCGATGGACCCCGATGTCGTCGGGGCCGCCTCCAGGGCGCGTGCATGGACCTCGCGGGCCTGTTCGCTTGCGCCCTCGGCGAGCAGACGCTGGGATTCCAGGAGAAGCGCGATCCATTCCTCGGGCTGGCCGAAGACGAGGGGCGAGCGCTTGCCGGCGAAGACCTGGGTCCGCAGGACCTCGCAGCGGATCGCCTCGCGATAGGTCTGGACCATGGCCAGGGTGCCCGCGTCCAGTTCGCCGGCGACGCCGAGCTGGTTGAGCGCCCGGGGCCAGTCTCCCATCAGTGCCAGGAGCTGAAAGAGGAAGACGCGGTACTTGGCGTTCGCCGGGTCCTTGCGAACCTGGTCCTGGAGCAGACGCAGGGACGCGTCCAGATCGCCCTCGCGCAGACTGTCTTCGGCAAGCATGGATGTGTCTCCCGGCTCCTGGTCTCAAAATCGTCGGGTGAACCGCAGCCGCCTCCGTGGAGGCGACGCGGCGTCGAACGCACTCGTTGGTTACAGCTTCTTGTTGGCGGCGATGTCCCAGCCGTACTTGATGGCGCCGCCATCCTTGCTGCCGTCCGGTTTCTGCGGCTGATAGTCGACCTTCACTGCGGCGAAGTTGAGCGAGACGTTCTCGGTCAGCCGGTCCTCCCCGCCCGAGCCGCCCGTGCTCACCGAGGTCACGATCACGTCCGTCATGGTGATGATGATGTATTCGAGCGGGGTGTCGCCACCGGCCTTGCGGACGGTCAGCTTGGCCTCCTTGTACTGTTTTCCGTTCGAGCAGTACTCCATGAGATTGGGTGAGGATTTGTCGATCCATTTGGTGAAGGACAGGTCCTGAACCGAGACCTTTCCGCCGCCGCCACCGCCGCCGGTGTGCATGGTGCCTGCCTGGCTCATACCCCAGGACCAGGCGAGCACGTCGATCTCGCCCTTGTGCGAATCGTCCTGCGCCTCGCCTTTGACGCTATCGATCTTCATGAACATGTCAACGGCCATCGTCGATCTCCTGTCAGCTGATTACTAAATGAGTGTTCCCGTTTGTGACGAGCCCTCTGTCGCCCTCATCGTGTCGGGAATGCCGATGAGTGTCTGTGGATCAGCCGCCTCCCTTGGCCGAGGGCAGCTTGGAGACCAATCGCAGCGAGACCGTGAGTCCTTCCAGCTGGTAATGAGGTCTGAGGAAGAATTTCGAGTTGTAGTAACCCGGATTGCCTTCCACCTCCTCCACGACCACCTCGGCGGCTGCCAGCGGCAGTTGGGCCTTGGTCGTCTCGCTCGAATGGGTCGGATCGCCATCCACGTAGTTCAATATCCAATTATTGAGCCAACGTTCCATGTCATCGCGCTCCTTGAAGGAGCCGATCTTGTCGCGGACGATGCATTTGAGGTAATGCGCGAAGCGGCAGGTCGCGAACAGATAGGGCAGGCGGGCCGCCAGATTGGCGTTCGCCGTGGCGTCCGGGTCGTCGTATTCGAAGGGCTTCTGAAGCGATTGGGCGCCAATAAATGCAGCGAAATCAGAGTTCTTCTTGTGGATGAGCGGCATGAAGCCGTTCTTGGCGAGCTCGGCCTCGCGCCGGTCGCTGATGGCGATCTCAGTCGGGCATTTCATGTCGACGCCGCCGTCGTCGGTGGGGAAGGTATGGGTCGGCAGACCCTCGACCGCGCCGCCCGATTCCACCCCCCGGATGCGCGAGCACCAGCCGTAGAGCTTGAAGGATCGGTTTATATTGGTCGCCATGGCGTAGGCCGAATTGGCCCAGGTGTATTTATTGTGGTCCGCTCCCTCGGTGTCCTCCTCGAAGTCGAACTCGTCGACCGGGTTGGTCTTGGCGCCGTAGGGCAGACGTGAGAGGAAGCGCGGCATGGCCAGCCCGATATAGCGGGCGTCGTCCGATTCGCGCAGCGAGCGCCAGGCGGCGTACTCCGGGGTCTGAAAGATCTTGGTGAGGTCGCGTGGATTGGAGAGCTCGCGCCAGGATTCCATCTGCATGACGTTCGGGTCCGTGCCCGCGATGAAGGGGGCGTGCATGGCGGCGCAGACCTTCGAGATCTCGCCGAGGAACTCGACGTCCGGCGGGCTGTGGTCGAAGTAGTAGTCGCCGACGAGACAGCCGAAGGGCTCGCCGCCGAACTGGCCGTATTCCTCCTCGTACATCTTCTTGAACAGTGGGCTCTGGTCCCAGGCCGTTCCCTTGAATTTTTTGAGGGTCTTGTGGACCTCCTTCTTCGAGACGTTCATGACCCGGATCTTGAGCATCTCGTCGGTTTCGGTGTTGTTGACCAGGTGGTGCAGTCCGCGCCAGGCCCCCTCGAGCTGCTGGAAGTCGGCGTGGTGCAGGATCAGATTGACCTGTTCGCTGAGCTTCTTGTCGAGCTCGGCGATGATGGACTCGATGGTACGAACCACGTCGGCCGAGACGGTGACGGAACTGGCCAGCGCCTGTTCGGCGAGCGTCTTGACCGCCTCGCTGACCGCCTCCTTGGCACGGTCGGACTTGGGACGGAACTCCTTGTCGAGCAGTGCCGCGAAATCGCCCGATTCGAGCGCGCCCTCGGCGGCCTGGGGTTGGGCCTGGGTGGTTTCTGCGTCTGCCATGATCTATTCCTCCGTCTTCGCGGCTGCGTCGGCTGGGGCGTCCTGGGGGGCATCTCCCTGCGGCTTGGGGGCCGAGGCGAGCGCCTGGAGGAGCGTGGGATCCTGCAGCGCCTTGGCGATCAGTTCCTCGGCGCCCGTCTTGCCGTCCATGTAACTCACCAGATTGGAGAGCTGCTCGCGGGCCTCCAGCAGCTTGGAGAGCGCACCGACCTTGCGGGCGACGGCGGCGGGCGAGAAGTCGTCCATGCTCTCGAAGGTGATGTCGACGCTGAGGTTGCCCTCGCCGGTCAGTGTGTTGGGGACCTGGAAGGCGGCGCGCGGCTTCATGGCCTTGAGACGATCGTCGAAGTTGTCGACGTCGATCTCCAGGAACTTGCGGTCGGCGACTGCGGGAAGCGGCTCCGACGGCTTGCCCGACAGGTCCGACATGACGCCCATCACGAAGGGGAGCTGAACCTTCTTCTCCGCGCCGTAGAGCTCGACGTCATACTCGATCTGTACGCGGGGCGCGCGATTTCTGGCGATGAACTTCTGGCTGCTTTCGGCCACGATAACCTCCTGGCGTCTGGAATGATTGGAATGGATTGGGCGAACCGGTCGTGTTCGCGGGAGATGCCGTACGAATGCTGGTACGGCATTGCATCAGCCCCTCAGTCCTCCTGCTCGGGACCGCGAATGCCGTGCGCCTGGGACAGCCCGTCCGGTGCCAGGTCTTCCAATATCTCGAGGAAGTTCTTGGAGACGAGCCGCTTGGCGCGATTGAGCAGGAGTGGAATCGGGCTGGATGGTTCGTTGCGGCTGTAGTAGTCGCAGATCAGATCCAGGGTGCGGACGACGTCCTGGGGACCGGTGATGGCGTCCGGGGCGGCGGTTCTGGCCGGAGCCGCGCCGGCCTGAGTCTCGGTGCCGCCCGGTTGCGTCTGGTTGGTGGCATCGTCCTCTCCGGTCGGCGGGGCTCCTCCCGAGCGCTCGGAGAGTGGGCCGAGCACGGCTTTGCGGGCCGTCTTCATGAGCGTGGCCAGTGGCGTTAGGTCCGGGGCCGCGCTGGACCCGACCCGCTCCATCAGGAGCGCGTCGATCCGGGCGAGATGCTCGATCGACTGGGCGATCGCCTCGGCCGTGGCCTCCAGCGATTCGAGCTCGGCGTCCCGGAAGGCCGCCTGGATGACGGATGTCTCCGGGGCTGGACCCGGGGCGTCCTTGGGCGCAGCGAGCTCGCCCTCGGCGATCTGGATGTCGCGCAGACCGAAGATGCCCACGGCGCGCGACCTGACCAGCGGGGCCGTGCTCAGTCTGTCGAGCGTGGCGATCGGGTTGGCGAGGGTGGAGAGCGTGTTGATGCGCAGGGTCGGATCCATGTCGTCGTCTGGATCCAGGAGTGGGTGCAAGCCGTCCCAGAAGCGCTCCAGCAGGCCGTCGAGCAGGGCCATCCCGTCGCGAAACCCGCTCCAGCCCTCGATCGCGGCCAGTGCCCGGACGAGATGGGTGGCGACGCGCAGGTCCTTGGTTCGTCCGAGCAGATCGGTGGCCAGACGTCTGACCTCCGCCCAGTCGGGCTCTTCGGCCGGAACGATGGTGTCCCCGAACTGTTGCTCCGGCTTTCCCTGGGTGGCGCGCTCCAGCTCGCCGAAGGCCGGGTCGTATTCCAGATCCTCGCCGCAGGGGGAATCGGGCGAGACGTCTTCTAGCAAGCCTTCGACATCGATCACGGCACAGGTCTCCCTCGCATATCGTCAGAATTCACTCACGGCATAAAGCAAAATGCGTGCAAGGTGCGAGAGCAAATTGAAAAATCCTCTACCTCTCATTCAAAGTCAACGGCACTTTCTGTGTGGGTCGGGTTTCTCACCGCTCTGATATGCGTCCAATGGGGTCGCGATGAAAGGTCAAATCGAGCCGATCGGTTCAGGTTGGGCCAAGTCTTTCGTGCCAGGACGGACTTCCGATCGTTCTGGTCGCTGTGGCGCGCACATCCAGCAATGCTGGCAGGGATTCTGTATGCGTATCGATGGAATGGTCGCCGTCATCCTGGCCGTTCGGGGTGCGAGTTCCGATGGCGTCACCGAATGATGGCGATGTGCTTGTGACGTCGAATGTCCTACTCTAGGCAGAAGCTGAAATGCATTCCTGACATGAGCGGCCGTTGCATCGTTCAATCACCGATGAGTCTGCTGCCGAGGTTCAATTCATGGTGTCCCTATCGAATTTCAAACAGGCGGAGAGACTGCTCAAGTTGGCGACCCCGCTCGGCGAGGATACGCTGCTGGTTCAGGGGGCGGTCGTTCGCGAGCGACTGAGCGCGCTGTTCGAGATCGAACTGGATCTGTTGAGCACGGACGATACGGTCGATCCCAACGCCCTGCTCGGCCAGCCGGCGACGCTCGAGTTCGATCTGGGGGACGAGGGACAGCGCTATTTCAACGGCTGTTTCAGTCGTTTCACGCACATCGGTTACCAGGAACGTCTTGCGCGTTACAAGGCGACCCTGGTGCCCTGGCTCTGGTTCCTGAGCCGGACCTCGGATTGCCGGATCTTCCAGGAGAAGAAGGTTCCGGACATCATCGAGGAGGTCTTCCGCGAAGCCGGTTTCACCGACTACGAGAATCGGCTCACCGCCGAGTATCGAGTCTGGGAGTATTGCGTTCAGTATCGGGAGACGGATTTCAATTTCGTCAGCCGTCTGATGGAGAACGAGGGCATCTATTGGTACTTCCTCCACGAGGATGGGCGGCATGTGCTGGTCCTGGCCGATGCCTACAGCGCCCATCAGCCATTTCCCGGCTACGACCGCATTCAGTTCCATGGGGCCGACCAGGACAGCAAGCGCGATCAGGAATTCATCTTCGACTGGTCGTTCTCGGCCTCGGTGCGGGCCGGTGCCTTCGTGCATGACGATTTCGATTTCAAGAAGCCGGCGGCCGAGTTGCGCACGACCGACACCCTGACCCGTTTGCATACGCATGCCGACCATGAGATCTACGACTATCCCGGCAACTATGTCACGGTGTCCGAGGGTGAGCGTTATGCCGGGGTACGCATGGAGGAACTGCAGGCCGATCACCAGATCTTTCGCGGCGAGGGCTATGCACGCGGTCTGGCCGTCGGTGCCCTGTTCGCGCTCACCGACTATCCGCGGGCGGATCAGAACCGGGAGTATCTGGTGCTGTCCGCCGAGCATCATCTGCAGTCGGACGAGTTTCTGAGCACCGAGGCGCTCGCGGACTGGGTGCTCTATCGCTCCAGCTTCGGCGTCATGGATTCGAGCGAGCCCTTTCGTCCCGCCCGCGTGACCCCCAAGCCCTCGGTCAAGGGACCCCAGACGGCCATCGTGGTCGGCAGGTCGGGAGAGGAGATCGACACCGACGAATATGCCCGGGTGAAGGTCCAGTTCCATTGGGACCGCTATGGCGAGATGAACGAGAACAGCTCCTGCTGGATTCGGGTGTCTCAGCTCTGGGCTGGAGACCAATGGGGCGGGATTCATATTCCCCGGATCGGTCAGGAGGTGATCGTCGATTTCCTCGAGGGCGATCCCGATCGTCCCATCATCACCGGCCGCGTCTACAACGCCGACTGCATGCCACCATATACCTTACCCGCCAACAAGACCCAGAGCGGTATCAAGAGCCGCAGCACCAAGGGGGGCGGGCCGGAGAATTTCAACGAATTCCGCTTCGAGGACAAGAAGGGCCAGGAGGAGGTCTATCTGCATGCCGAGCGCAATCTGACCAGCGTCATCGAGGCGAACGAGAAGCGGACCGTCAGCGGCAAGCGCGAGACGGAGATTCATGACAATGAATTGCTCACCATCGTCCAGGGCAGCCGAACCGAAATCATCGAGCGCGGGGACGATTCGCTCGGGATCCAGCGGGGCGATCGGGAGGTGCAGCTGGGTGAAGGTGACGACCGGCTGCTGGTGAGACTGGGCGACATCGATATCGAGGCCCCGGCCGGGACCTTCAGCGTTTCGGCGAACGGGGTCGAGATCAAGGGTACCACCTCGGTGAAGATCCTCTGCGGCGCCAGTTCCATCGAGATGACCCCGGGCTCGATCAGCCTCCAGTCGGCCAGCATCGAGATCAATGGTGCCATGGTCAAGATCAATTCCTGAGCCGGAAGCCCCGTGGCGATGCGGAGCATGAGCTCGATTGCGTGGCCTTGACGCGATGCCGGTGAGCGACGAGACCCGTTTCGTTCCTCGGGGCCGGCAGACGCGGACCGGTCCGGATCCGGTGCGCGTCGAATACCGGGATCCGCAAGGCCGCATCCAGCAGACCCAGCTGACCGCGTCGGGGATCCTCGGTCGCGGCGAGGACTGTCAGCTGCGCATTCCCCATCCGATGGTCAGTCGTCACCATCTGGCGATCTTTCCCGAGGACGGACGCTGGTGGGTGCGCGATCTGCAGAGCGGCAACGGCACGCTCGTCAATGGCCACGCGATCGGCAAGCTCCCGCTGGACGGGGTGACGACCCTGGAACTGGGGCCCGAGGGTCCCCGTATCCGTCTGATTCCGCCTCAGCGGTCGGTCGAGCCGCGGCCAACTCAGTCCGCCGAGCAGATCTCGCGGCACTATTTCTCCGAGGATCGGCCGGGCACGGCGGGCGAGCATACGATGTTCATCCGCCAGGCGTTTCGCGACGTCAAGCGGCGTCAGCGCCGTCTCTATCTGACGCTCATCGCCATTGCGATCCTCTTGCTGTCCGGAGTCGGGGGCTATGCCCTCGTTCAGCATCGCCTGCTGGTCGAAACTGCGCGTCTGGCCAACGACATCTTCTACGACATGAAGGAGCTGGAGCTTCAGATCGCCAATCTGGAGGCCAGCATCGACGCCGACGCCTCGGCCGAGCTCAAGGCCCAGGTCGCCGAGTCCAAGCGTCGGCTCGCCGCGATGCGGGTGCGCTACGATACCTTCGTCGAGCAGGTCCAGGCGGCCAGGGCGGTGCCCCTGGACTCTGAGGACAAGCTGATCCTGCACGTCGCACGTCTGTTCGGCGAGACCGAGGTGGACGTCCCGGACGATTTCGCGGACGAGGTGAAGCGTTTCATCCGCAAATGGCAGGCATCATCGCGATTGGTTCGGGCCATTCGCCGTCTGAAGGAAAATGGGTATGCCCCCATGATCAAGGCTGCGCTGGTCGAGCAGGGATTGCCGCCCCAGTTCATGTATCTCGCCCTCCAGGAGACCAATTTCCGGGCCCAGGCCGTGGGGCCGCCGACCCGCTACGGACGCGCCAAGGGCATGTGGCAGTTCATCCCGGCGACCGCCAAGCGCTACGGTCTTCAGCCGGGGCCGCTGCAGCAGACGGGGCAATTCGATCCGGAGGACGAGCGCCACGACGTGGCCAAGGCGACCAAGGCGGCGGCGCGATACCTGAAGGACATCTACAGAACCGATGCCCAGGCATCCGGGCTGCTGGTCATGGCCTCCTACAACTGGGGGGAGGGCAACATCATCAAGCGGCTGCGCAAGATGCCCGAGAATCCGCGCGAGCGCAATTTCTGGAAGCTGCTACGCCAGCATCGGATTCCCAGTGAGACCTACGACTACGTCTTCTATATCGTCTCCGCGACGGTGATCTGCGAGAACCCGGGCCTGTTCGGATTCGATTTCGAGAATCCACTGGGTGTCGACTGAATGCCTCCGGCCCGATCGGTCGCGCGGCCGTTGATCGTCCTCCTGGTCTGCTGCCTCATTGGCGGCTGTTCGCTCTCGGCTGTCGGCTCACGCCAGCTGGACCTCCTCGTCTCGGACTACGGTATGCGCCGCCTCCTGGTCGAGGGTGAAGGCTATTGGCATCTGGTTCTGCTGCGTGGCGATCCCCTGTCCGCTCCGGTCGTCCATATCTATCTGGAGGGCGACGGGCTGCCCTGGTCCGGTCCTCGGCGCATATCGCTCGACCCGGGCCCGAGGGATCCGCTCGCCTTGCGTCTCATGGTCCAGGATCCGACGCCCTCCATCTATCTGGGACGCCCCTGCTATCACGGGCTCGCCGAGAGCGCCGGCTGCTCGCCCTGGATGTGGACCTTCGGGCGCTATTCGCCCCAAGTGGTCGGCAGCATGACGGCGGCGCTCCGAAGGCTCTGGCCGCCGAAGGATCGGCCTCGTCTGACCCTCATCGGCTATAGCGGAGGAGGCGTGATCGGTTTTCTGATGGCCGAGCGTCTGACGGAGGTCGAGCGTCTGGTGACGCTCGCCGCCAATCTTGATGTCGATGCCTGGTCGGAAGCCCATGGCTACAGCCGCCTGGAGGGCTCGCTGAATCCGGCCCTGCGGGCACCGCTTCCGGGTTCAATCGCTCAGATCCATCTGCTCGGGGATCGGGACGCAATCGTGCCGCCGGTGACGATCTCGCGATTCAGGTCGGCGAATCCTCGGGCCGAGTATCTGCGGGTCCGGGGATACGATCACCGCTGCTGCTGGTCGGAGGGCTGGAAGGGGATCCTCGCCGGGATGCGGCGGAGATCCCCCTCGGTCGGATCAGTAGAACTCCCAGCGCACGCCGGTATCGATCCTGTGGTCCACCCAGTTCCGTTTGTCGAGCATGGTGTCGTAGTTCACGAAGGAGGTGATGCCGCGAGGGAAGACGGCCGAGAGCCCTAGACCGATACGGAAGTAATCCCGGTCGGGATCGTCCGTGTAGATGCTGAACTGGGTTCCGCTCGGATCCGTCGCGAAGCGGGCCGTCAGTCTCGATGCGTCGTTGTTGTACTCGTGCTCCCATTCGAAGCGCGCCTGCGGAACCAGGACGGCTCGGGATGTGTTGATGACGCGCGAAATGCGCGCGCCGAGCACGGTGGTGAGCGAGTTGGCGTCGAAGCTATCCATGGTCAGGCCCAGTCCGCCGGCATTCTTCTCGCGGAAGTCGTCGACGTTGACCGAAACATAGGCGACCTTGCCGTAGAGGCCGTAGGCGAGCGGACCCTGGTTCATGTCGTAGCCGGCGCCCAGGCTGGCGCCGAACTGGCTGCCGCTGTAGTCGGCCTTGGCGCGTCGCCTCACGGCTTCGAGATTGGAATTGATCTGGTAGTCGATGTTGCGCTGCGAGTCGTAGTCGTTCCAGCCGTACTCGAGGATGGCGTCGACGTAGGTCCGTTCGCTGAGATAGCTGGTGGCGTAGGCGGCGATATGCCAGGTCTTGGTATCCAGTCCGCCGTCGTCGCTGTCGAAGTCGATGTTCTGCTGGGCGAAGCCGACCGCGCCGCCAGCGACGAAATTGTCCGTGAATCGATAATCCACGCCGCCGGTGATTCCAGTCGTATTGAAGTCGTAGCCGGTCTCGTTGCTGGTGGTGTCGCGGTTGCCGAAATCGACCGTGCCGTTGACGAAGAAACCCCAGCGTCCGAAGGTGTCTGCGCTGGCCCCGCCGCCGCTGAGTCCGCTGGCGGCGAGTGCGGCGAGCTGGCTGCCCGAGAGTGCCTGGCCTCCCGAATTCAGTGTCAGTGCCGAGATGTCCAGGCCGGCCGATCCGGAGCGGATGGCGGATAGGCGGGAGGCGATGTTGGCGAACTGCTGGGTTCCCGTCCTGATGCCGGCCGTCTTGGCGGCATTCGCCTTCTGGTTGGTGATTTGCTCCAGCGTGTTGGGGATTCCGGAGGCGGTCGGATTGCTCAGCATCGCCGAGCATTGGACGAACAGATCCTCTTCCTCGGCCGTCCGGTTCGACATGGCCCCCAGCTTTGGACAGAGGGTCTCGATCGATTGGGCGACGCTGCGCTGGTTGGGCGTCAGGTCGGGACGCGTGGCCAATGTGGTGGCGGCGGTCACGTTCGCCTGGACCGTGACGCTGGTCGTGTTGCCGTTGGCGTCCGTGATTTGGATGCTGTTGGCGAAGGTCAGGTTGGACGGGGCGTTCGCCGGGACCCTGACGACATAGGTCGCGGTTCCGGGGCTGGCAAGCGTGCTGGGCTCGACCCGGCCGACGAGGCCGCCGCTGATGCTGGCGACGCTCAGGCTATAGGGCGCCGTGCCTCCGCTGACCGCGAAGGTCTTGGTCACATCGGTGGGCGAGCCCGCCTGGGAGGTCGCCGAGAAGGAGATGTCGCTGGGGCTCGCCGACAGGTTCCCCGTCTCCTGGGCCTCGACGCTGAACGTGATGCTGGCCGTCGCCTGCTGCTGGAGCCGGCCCTCGCCGCTGTCGCTGATCTGGATCGTCAGGCTCGTGGTTGCGGTCTGGGCGTCGGACGGAATGCGATAGACGAAGGTGCCGGCTCCACCGCTCGTCGACGGGACTCTGATCGATGCGCCGCTGAGGTCCGGGCTGATGCTGGCCGAGTAGGTGGGAAGTCCGCCGGAGACCGTGAAGCTGGTCTCGATCGTCTCGCCGGCCCGGAAGGATCCCAGATTGGTGGATTCGGGGACGATCGTCAGCGCCGTCGTGGACAGGGTGACCGAGAGGCTGATGCTCGCGGAGTTCCCTCCGCATGCGTCGCCCGAACTGGCGCCCGAAATGGTGATCCTATCCTGATAGTCGGACGTCGCGTCCGCCGGTATCTCGTACTTGAGGGTGCTGCCGGACAGGCTGACCGTCGCCCCGTTCGTGCTCGTCGCGGCCCGATAGGGAGCGGCGCCTCCGCTGATGTCCAGGGCGATGGTCTGGATGCTGCCGGGTGCACCGGCGATGCCGGTGCTGGCCGGGCTCAGGGTCATGGGGTCCATGACGGTCACCGAGAAGCTGGTCGTGGTGGGCGTCTGGCGCGTGCAGCTGGTGCCGCATTGCTCCCATTCGACGGTCACCGAATCGGTGAGCGTCGTGCAGTGCAATGCGTCCCCGGGAATCATGTAGTCGATGACGTCTCCTTCGGAGTTCAGAAGCTTGCTTCTCTCGATGGTGCCGCCGTCCTCGGTCCAGGTGGCGCTGATCAGAGATTCGGCCAGGTCTTGGCCATTGTCCTGGCCGAGGGCGATGCCGACCGAAAGGCTGGCCCCTGGGTTAGCCTCCGCGGCGGGCGGCGTTACGATTGGTGAGCCCTCGGCGAGAGTGGCTCCGCCGAGGGCGAGGGCCAAGGTTGCGAAAATCGCGATGCCCATCCTCGACCCGGGTGGGTCGCGGAAGCGCGTTTCATGCTTTGCGTCCGACTTCATCATGATTACCCCCTAGGGAATTCAGCCTCGTAACCAGCACCTGCATTCATCCGGTCGTTCTTCTCTCGGCATGGGTTCGGCCCCATGCCTCGCCCCCCTGTGCCCGATCCGTGTCTCGATATGTGTTGCGATAAAGCAACAATTGCGGTATCGGTCCATTGGGATGGCTCGGGTGAGCGTGTCGGCTGTCAATCAGTGGGTTGGGTATCTAATTTATTGTTTTGTATTTTTATTCTTGGCGCGCATTACAGTGTGCCACGATCGAGGCGTTCTGGTGTATGCGAGATGTGCAACTGTATGTCGCTAATTCTAGACAATTTCATGTGCTTGACGTCCTTGTCAATCCCTGACTTCGCAAGGATTATGCTCGCGGCAAAAGGCGTGCGTTCCCGGCGCGAACGATCGAATCTTCCGCTAGAGTGTGCGAGTGGTCGGTCATCGCCGAGTGGACACTGGGCGGACCGCAATGCGCGATGTCCAGGTTCGGATCATCCGGGTTTCAATGAGGGTGACGCTATATGGCAATGGGTTTTTCAGTCCGGTCCTGCTTGATCGTCTTGCTCGGCGGCCTGTCTCTAGGGCTCGTCGCATGTGTCGGGACGCCCGAGAGGGATTCGGCGGCGGCCTTGGCGGGTGTGAAGCCCATCGCCCCGGGTCAGGGGATCGACGACTATGTGATCGTCGACTGTCTGCTGCCAGGTCAGATCCGTCAGCTCGGGACCAGGATGACCTTCATGGCCCCGCGTCGGATGGTGAAGTCGACCAAAACCGACTGCGGGATTCGCGGTGGCGAGTTCGTGCTCTTCGATCGCTCAGACTACCGGGGCGCGCTCAAGGAGCTGATGCCCAAGGCGCAGGCCGGCGATCCGATCGCCCAGACCTATGTCGGCGAGATCTATGAAAAGGGGCTCGGTCTCTCAGCTCCAGACTACACCCAGGCCGTCGTCTGGTACCGCAAGGCCGCCCAGCAGGGGCACGGGCCGGCTCAGGTCGATCTCGGCTCGCTTTACGAGCGAGGGCTGGGTGTTCCGAAGGACATGCCGCAGGCGTTGCAGTGGTATCGGCTCGCCTCCGGTCTGACCGAGGATCGTCTCATCTTCGAATCGACGCTCAAGGCACAGCAGGCCGAATTCAGGCGCGAGATTGCGCTGCGCAATCAGGTTGCCGCTGGTTTGCGCAAACGCATTCAACGGACCAAGGCCGCTCGGGCTCCAGTCAGTCCGGGGGCTCCGAAGGTTTCCGGATCCGCTCCTCGGGCGGATTCAGTGAGTGGGCAGGCCGAATCCAGGCTGCTCAATAGCGATCTGGCGCAACTGCAGCGTCAGATCGTCAGCCAGCGACTGGATGCGGAGAGCCAAGCGGAGCGGATGCGTAAGGAATTGCACGCGGTCGAGCTGATCAAAAAGGGTCCGCTGGATGCGAGTCTCGGGTCCAGTTCGGGCAAGTCGGCGCAGCTCGGAAAACTGGAGCTGGTCAGAAACGAGCAGGTTCGCGCCTTGTTGGATACCTCTCGCCGTCTATCGCAGGTCGAATGACCGATCTGATCGCCGAGTGGGGCAGCGCTGGTTTCAGTGCCGCACTTGAGTCCGAAGCGGCTCGGTTTTGGTGTGGTCGAGCACTGGCCGGAAGCCAACGAAACTGTAACGCGCCTCAGGAAAATTCCGATTGCGATAGGCTGCGCGCACGAGTGCCGGCGCGCTGTTCCAAGCGCCGCCGCGCATGATGCGCGGGGCGTCGGACGTGTCGGGGGCGCAGACCTTTTCGCTGCCTTCATAGTTGGCGTCATATTGGGAGCAGGTCCATTCCCAGAGATTGCCGAGCATGTCGTTGAGTCCCCATGGATTGGGCTCGAAGCTCCCGACCTCGGCGACCCAGTCCTCCTGGTCGTTGCAGGGGAAGCCGTCCGCCCAGGCATGTCCCGAGTCTGCGGTATTGGCGAAGCGGCAGGCCCGAGCGTCGATTTCGTTTCCCCAATAGCGCGCGGTGGACGTTTCCGCCCTGGCGGCATATTCCCACTCGGCCTCGGTCGGTAGTCTGAAATTCCCGCCGGTTTCCTGGCTGAGCCATTTGAGGTAGGCCTGGGCGTCGTTCCAGCTGACGCAACTGACCGGATCCCGATCCTTGGCTGGTTGGTATTTGTTCGGTTTGCGCCAGTTGGCCCAATCCTGATAGCTCCAGGGGTTGGTCTTGTTCTCCTGGTCGAGCGTGAAACAGCCGCTTGTGCCTCCAACACGTCTTTCCGTGTCGGTGCGATAGCCCGTTGCTTGGACGAAGCGCTCGAATTCCTTCATCCCGACCTCGAATCGGCCGAGATCGAAATCCTCGACGCAGACCCTGTGGAGGTGCTCGTCGTCCTCGCGGCCTTCCTCCGACGTGGGGCTGCCCATCTGGAAGCAACCGCCCGCGATGCGGATCATGTCGGGCGCGAGCGCTCGGCGTTTTTCGAGGCTCTCGGTCAGCTCCGCCAGTTGGGGATGAGACGGGGAGATTGCGTGCAGGCGACCGAGGGTCTGTTCCGCCGCATCCAGTGCGAACTGGTCCAGTTGGCCCCGTGTCTGCTCGGCGAGCGATGCGGCGATGTCTCCGATGCGATCACTCACCTGTCGATCATCGGGATGGGCGCGTGCGATCTTGGCGTAACAGTCGAGCGTTTCTGCGCTCATACCTTCCAATGAAGGCCCGGCGGTGAGCTGTTTGTCGCAGTCTGCAAGAAGCTCCGAGGCGGCGCCCGCAACCCTGCTTGGGCGATTCTTGGTGATGTGGTCCTCAAGCTCGATCAGCTCGGCATGTCCGGGGGCGATTGCGAGCCCCTCTCGGATGAGCCGAAGCGCCTCGTCCCGATGGTCCTGGTTGAATGCTTGGCGGGCCTGGACGAGCAGTTGGTTCGCCTTGCGTTGGTGCTCCTGATCTTGGAGCGCGAGAACCGCGTCCCGCAATGTCTTGAGTCTGGCGTCGTTCGGGGCGAGCTCCAGACCTTGTCCGATCTTCGTCAGGCTTTCCGGATATGCGCCCTGGGTCTTCAGCTGTTCGGCTTGGCGAAGCAGCTCTTCAGTCGATTTCGCGCGTTGCTGCTCCAATTGTCTGTTTGCGGTCGTGCGCAGATCCAAGAGTTGGGGATCCTGGGGCGTAGCTTGGAGCAGGCGCGTGATCAGTTCGAGGCTTCGAGCAGGTGCGCCCGAGGCGAGCAGGGCCTTGGCGCGCTGGATCGAGTCCGGGACCGCGTCCTTTGGTGCCTCGGTCGCTTCGATGCGTTGGGCGAGCCGACGCAGTCCAGGGTGATTCGGGCTGAGGCCGAGTCCCTCCTCGATCTGCGACTTGGCCTGTTCGGTCCGGCCTGCGTCGAGGTTGGCCAGAGCCTGGTCGTGCAGGCTGTCCGCCTTGCGTCGATGGATGTCGTCGATGTGGGACGCGAGTTCCGGCCGGAGGGCCATTAACTCGGGTTGGTCCGGGACGCGCCGCAGGCCCGCCTCGGTTTCCCGCAGTCCTTCCTCAAGCAGGTTTTCCCGCTGGAGTTCGCGTGCCTTGTCAAGATGGGTTCGGGCCGCGATCAGGTCGAGGAACAGCGTCTTGAGTGTGTTGAGCCTTGGATCGTCCGGGGTGATGGACAGACCGAGTTTCAGGATTTCGAGCCCCTGGTCGAATTCGCGCTTCGCGAGGTGCTCGAGTGCGAGCGTCTCGTAGCGTTCCGCCGTTTCGGGTCGATTGGGCTCGGCTGGCGGCAGGCGTTCGGCGATTTTCAGGTTGGGACGGTCGCCGATGACCTGCATGCCGACATAGGTGGCGGCAACCGCGATCAGTGCCATGAGGACGAGCAGTATCCAGACACGAGCACCTCGACCAGACATTTTGGCTGGCGGGGGCGGTGGGAGGGGCTGAATCGATGGCCTGTCCTTGCGAGGGACGATCAGGGTCGCATCGGCATCGACGCCGTGTGTTCCGCTCCCGTTCTCCGGCATCTCCAGGGCGCGAATGAGCTGGCCCGCCGTCGAGAATCGGTCGTCGGGCTTCTTTGCGATCAGTCGGTCCAGAATTGGCTGATAGCGTGCCAGGTTCGCGGGCAGGCGCGGGATGGGGTCGCTGCAATGCTTCATGGCAAGACTGACGACATCATCCGCCTCGTAGGGCAGATGATTGGTCAGCATCTCGTAGAAGACGACGCCAAGGCTGTAGAGGTCGGAGCGGACATCCAGCGGTTGGCCGGTGCTCTGTTCCGGGCTCATATAGCGCGGGCTGCCGATGACCATGCCATAACTGGTCAACTGCATGGAGTCGCCACCGCGCGAGGCCGCCCTGGCGATACCGAAATCGGTCAGTACTGGGGTTCCATCGCTGCGGAAAAGGATATTCTGCGGTTTGACGTCGCGATGGATCACGCCGCGCGCATGGGCGATGGCCAATGCCTCGGCGATCTTTTTGGTGATTCCGATGGCTCGGGTGACCGAAAGCCCTTTGTGTATCTCGTCCGCCAGTGTTCCGCCCGGCAGATACTCCATGGAAAAATAGTGGTATCCGTCGCTGGAGTCGAAGTCGTAGATGGTGACGATCTGTGGGTGCTGAAGCTGGGCGATGATCTGACCTTCCTTGACGAATCGCGAGGTGAAATCGTCACCCGCCACCGCAATCGGCTTCATCACCTTCAGTGCGACGTCTCGTGTCAAGCGGTCTTGTCTTGCCAGGTAGACGGTCGCCATCCCGCCGCTGCCGAGTTCGCGAGCGATCGTATAGCCTGAGATCTTCACAGATGCCTTGATTTCCGCAGTTGAGTGTTGGTCTGACACGCCGTTGCCGCTGATTGTGCAACAGTTGCTACGCGCTTACAGCACCCAGTCTATTCTGAAAGCCCGAGAGTCCGGCTCTTGTGTGGATGGCATGAATGCGATGCAATGCGCCTAGCCAGCCGCGTATGCCGTCATCGACTGGCCTGCGGGGGGCGCGTTCGATGTGCCGCAAGTGGATTCAATGTCGTCTTCGGTAGGGGAGCCAACGGGTGGATCTCAGTCTTCGAGTCTCAAGCCAAGTGGCTCAGTCGGTCGGAGTGGGTCAGTCAGTGGATCGCGAGATCGAGCTGGCGCTCGGTCCAGGGGGAGTCACATTCGGTCGAGATCCGTCGAATGATCTGCTGCTGGAGGATCCCGAGCGGGTGGTTTCGAGCCAGCATGGCCGGATCGACCTGCGCGATGGCGGCGTCTGGCTCACCGACACGAGCCGCAATGGCACCTACCTCAACCAGGCCCATGACCCGGTTCCTCCCCATCAGCCCGTCGCACTCTATGACGGGGATCAGCTCATCGTCGGGCCTTACGAGATTCAGGTGCGTTTCGGCCGAGCCCAGTCCCTTGCGACGGACCTCGGGCCCGACGCGCGTCCCGATCTGTCCTCGGAGGACCTGATCGGTGCGCTCGACTCGGGCGCCAATAGAGACATCTTGGATCTGATCGGAGGTGAGGTGTCCGATGTCGGATCCAGCGCGACCGATCCTCGCGGAGCACTCCTCGACGACATCTTCGCCGATGCTTCGGCACTCGATGAACGACTGACCGGCCCGGCAGCGGAGGCATCGGGGTCGTCGTCTCCCCCCCGACACACCCCGGTCGAGCATGTCTTCTACAGACCGTCCGACTACCAGTCTCCTAACTCAGGGTCTCCTAACTCAGGGCCGCCCGAGTCGGATCCGGCAGCGCCGGCTCCGCCTTCCGTTCCCGAGAGCTACGATCTCTTGACCGACTCCTGGACCCTGCCCGACGGGGATGGGCTTGGCACGGGGGCGGGCGCGGATCGAGCGTCGCCCGACCTCGACCCGCTCGCAGGGACCGATCTGTTGCCGGAGATGTCGAGGCAGCCGGAAGTCGGGCCGGGTGCCTCTGGCATCGATACGCCGCATTCCGAACCCTTCGTCGATGTACCCAAGCCCATTCTGCCCAGCCCGGTGAGACGTCCAGAACCGCCGCGTCCCAAGCCGATTCAGGCGCCTCTTCAGGCGCCGGGCGGTGATCTGGATGCCTTCCTGTCAGGTCTTGGGGCGGGGGATCCAAGCGAGGTGTCCGATTCTCGGGGGTTCTTTCGCCTGGTCGGGGCCTTGGTTCGCGAGTTGGTCTCGGGTCTGACCCAGACGATGATGACCAGGGCCAGATTCAAGAGCGAATTGCGTTTGGGCGTGACGACGATTCGCCCCTCGGAGAACAATCCATTCAAGTTTTCTTCCGGTACGGACGACGTGCTTGGGCGTCTGTTGTTTCGGCCGGTGCCTGGATTTCTCGCGCCCGAGCCCGCCGCGCGCGAGGCGTTCGAGGACATCCAGGCGCACGAGATGGCGATGACGGCCGGTTTGCAGGCGGCCTTGCACGCCTTGCTCGCGCGTCTCGATCCAGCCGAATTGGAGAAGGCTCTCGATCGCGACTCGGCCTTGAGCCGGGTTCTCCCCATGAGTCGCAAGGCCCGGTGCTGGGAGCGATTTTTGGAGGTCCACGCGCAGGTTTCGGCGGATGCGAGCGAGGACGTCATGCGGCTCTTCGGCGACATCTTCGCTCAGGCGTATCAGGAGCAGGTTCGGAACTTGCGCGAGCTAAGGTCGTCGGTTTCCTCGGAGCGCGAACGCTCGGATAGCGCTCCGTGAGCCCCCAATTGAGGTCTTGCTTCCATATGAATTCGGTATGGCGAGTCGCTTCGGTGCAGATCGCGTGGACATGATTGATGAGCGGAAATTTTGGGAGGCGCATCTTGGAGAATCCCCTGAAGTCTCGATTCCGATGGATCCCGATCGTCCTTCTGACGCTCTCGGTGGCCCTGTTCGTCGGCTGCGGCAAGAAGACTGCGGTGAGGGAGACGCTGACGCCGCCTCCGGCGAAGTTGCATATCGATGTCATCGCTGCGGCAGATTCCAATCTCGGGCCAGGTGGCAAACCGCTGCCCGTGGTGGTGCGGATTTACGAACTGAAGGGGCAGGGCGTCTTCACCACCGCCGACTTCTTTGCGCTCTATGACAAGGATGCAGAGGTTTTGGGGAGCGAGCTCATCGCTCGGGACGAGGTGACGCTCGCGCCCGGCCAGTCACTGCCCATCGAGCGTCCGCTCAAGCCGGACGCGACCTATCTCGGCGTTGTTGCGGCCTTTCGCGATATCGATCGCGCCCATTGGCGAGAACCTCTGCGTCTGCGTCCTGGAGTCGACAACCGTGTCGAGATTCGGGTCGGCGCCAGGGCTGTCTCGATCCGCCATGAATAGGAGTTTGTCGTGACCTGGGACAACAGGGTTCTCTGGACTGAGGGCATGTTCCTTCAGCCTCAGCATTTCCAGCAGCACGATCGCTATCTGGAGCGGCTCGTCGCACTGAAGTCCGGTCTTGGCGTGCCCTATGCCTGGGGTTTGCGTCGGCTGCGGATCGACGAGGAGATGCTCGCCTTCGGTAAATTCGCCCTGGTCGAGGTGGCCGGCGTGCTGCCCGATGGCACGCCATTCGATGCGCCGGCGAGCGATCCATTGCCTCCGCCCCTCGAATTCGACGAGAGCGTTTCGGCCCAGACGCTCTATCTCGCCCTGCCGCTGAGACGTCCCGGCGCCGCCGAGAGCGGGGCCGGCGAGACGGATGAGGTTCTGCGCTTTCGCGCGTCCGAGCTGAGCGTGCGAGACAACGTCTTGGGCTCGGACGCCGAGACCCTGGTCGACGTGGGGCGGCTCGATCTGCGGCTCATGTCGGCCGAGCAAGCGCGCGACGGCTATGCCTGTTGCGGTGTCGCTCGGGTATCGGAGTGCCGCGCGGATCGGCAGCTCGTGCTCGATCCTGCCTACATTGCTCCCTGTGTCGACGCTCGCGTCTCGCGGCGCCTCGCCGACTTCGTCGAAGAGCTGACCGGCTTGCTGCATCGTCAGGCCGACTCGCGGGCCGGCCGGGTGCGCGGCGCCGGACGCGGCGGTGTCGCCGATTGGGCCGATTTTCTGCTGCTGCAGGTACTGAACCGGGCCGAGCCGGTCGTTTCGCATCTGAGCCAGGTTCCGGGGCTGCATCCCGAGGCACTCTATCGCTATCTGCTCGGGCTCGCCGGGGATCTCGCGACCTTTGCCAGTGATAGCAAGCGCCCGCCAGATTTTCCGACCTATCGGCACGAGGATCTGGATGCGACCTTCACGCCGCTCATCGCTCGGCTGCGTGAGTATCTGGGGCGCGAGTACGTCGAGCGGGCCATCGCCATTGAGATCAAGGAGCGCCAGTTCGGGTTCAGTATCGCCCTGGTCGATGATCGAAGTCTCTTGGCCGGTTCGCGCTTCGTGCTGGCGGCCCAGGCCAATCTGGATTCGCAGGCGTTGCGCAATCGCTTCCCGACCCAGGTCAAGATCGGCCCGCTTGAGAAGATTCAGGAGCTGGTCAAGCTCGCCTTGCCCGGCATTCCTCTGCGGCCGATGTCGACCGCTCCGTTGGAGATCCCCTTTCACGCTGGATTCGACTATTTCGAGCTCGATCGTTCGAGCGAGTTCTGGAAGCAACTGGCCTCTGGCGGCGGTTTTGGTCTGCACATCGGTGGCGATTTCCCCGAGCTGCAGATGGAACTCTGGGCAATTCGCGAGTAACCCGTGACAGAAGACGACCTCATATCCCCAGGCGATCCTGGACCCACTGTGATTCGCCCGATTCCAGGTGGCCGTCGCCCTGGTCCAATCGCCGCTCCAGCCTCTGAGCCGCCACGCTATGCCGGAGCCCCGTCCACTTGGCCGCCACCGGGGCCCTTGGCCCAAACCCAGAATCCCTTGCTCGCCTGCGCCTCTGGTTTATTGACGGTTGCCGTGCAGGTGCGGGGCACGGCATCGCATCCGGATCCCGAGGGGTTACGTGAGGGGCTGATCCGGCAGATACGTGAGTTCGAGACCTGCGCGCGCGCCAAGGGCTTCGTCGACGCGGTCGTTCTGCCGGCACGCTATGTCTTGTGCTCTCTGCTCGACGAACTCGTGCTCGATACACCCTGGGGAAGCCAGAGCATTTGGAGCAATCGAGGGCTGCTGATCAGCTTTCATAACGAAACCTGGGGTGGCGAGAAGTTCTTCTCGGCCCTTGAGCGTCTGATCACCTATCCGTCGGGCAACCTCAACCTGCTTGAGCTGATGTACCTCTGCCTGGCCCTGGGGTTCGAGGGGCGCTATCGGGTTCGCGAGGGCGGGCGGGCGCAACTGGAGCACGTCCGCGAGCAGCTCTTTCAGACCATTCGGGCCCAACGCGGCGATCCCGAGCAGGAGTTATCGCCTCATTGGCAAGGGGTTCGCGTGCGGCGCGATCCGCTCGTTCATCAGTTGCCGCTGTGGGTCTTCGCATCCGTCACGGCCCTCTTGCTGCTGATGCTCTTCGCCTTCCTGACCTTCTCGTTGAATCGGGATTCGGATCCCGTATATCTGTCGCTCGCCGGTCTGGACAAGGGATTGCCGGCGGTGACGCAGCGTCCGCATGTGCCGATTCCCGATATCGCACCGTCGCCGGATTCGGCGACCTCGCCAGCGCTGACACTGAGGACTCTGCTGGCCAAGGAGATCGCGGCCAAACAGCTGGAGGTCGTCGACCGTCAGGGTGGTCAGGTCGTGATCATTCGAGGGGATGCGCTGTTCCCCTCCGGCAGCAGCGAGGTGCGGCCGCTCTATCGCCCACTGCTCAAGCGGATCGCCGAATCGCTGGCCCAGTTGCCGGGCGCCGTGCTGGTGACTGGGCATACGGACAGCGTTCCCATCAAGACGCTCCGCTTCCCCTCGAATTGGCACCTGTCGCAAGAACGCGCGGTCCATGTGCGGGATCTGTTGTTGCAGACGGTCGGAAATCCGTCCCGATTCAAGGCCGAGGGGCGCGCCGATACCGAGCCACTGGTTCCGGACAATCCCAAGGATGCGCGAAACCGCCGGGTGGAGATCATGCTGATGACGCCGGCTCGCCATTCCGTCAGTGATGCTGGATCGATCGCGGGGATGAGCTGATGAGCGCACTATTGAAGTTTCTGATATCGCCGTTCCTGCTTTCGCTGATCGGACTGATTGCGCTGTCGGCATTGATCTGGTTCGTGGGGCCGCTGATCGGTTTCGCCGGGCATGAGCCGCTGACGTCCTCCACGGCCCGCTGGATCCTGATCGCCGTCCTGTTCGGCGTCTGGTTGCTGGTTCAGGTCCTGCGCGCGGTACGTGCCCGCGTCTGCAATCGCAAGATGATCGATCAGCTCGCCGACGCGCCGGATGCCGAGATCGATCCGGCGAGGGAGGCGTCCGAGGACGAGCTGCGCATGCTGCGCGAGCGTTTCGAGCAGGCGCTTTCGACGCTCAAGCGCTCCGAGGGACGGCGTCGGTTTGGCGGACGCTGGGTCTACCAGTTGCCCTGGTATCTCATCATCGGTCCGCCGGGGTGCGGCAAGACTACGGCGTTGCTGAATTCGGGTCTGCGTTTCCCGCTCGCCGATCGTCTGGGGCAGGACGCAGTCCATGGAATCGGCGGTACCCGCAACTGCGACTGGTGGTTCACCGACGAGGCGGTGCTGATCGATACCGCCGGTCGCTATACCACCCAGGACAGCTACGAGCAGGTCGACAAGGCGGCTTGGCAGAACTTCCTCGATCTGCTGAAACGACACCGGCCTCGGCGTCCGATCAATGGGGTCCTGGTCGCGGTCAGCCTGTCCGATTTGATGCAACAGGACCCAGTCGAGCGGGCCGCCCATGCCAAGGCGATCCGCCAGCGTGTTCAGGAGCTCTGCCAGACCTTCCGTATTGCCGTTCCTGTCTACGTACTCTTCATGAAGGCCGATCTGGTCGCCGGCTTCAACGAGTTCTACGCCGATCTTGGCAAGGAGGGGCGCGAGCAGGTGTGGGGGCTCACCTTCAAGCTCGATCAGAGCGATGGCGCACCGCCCTCCATCGGCACCTTCTCCGGCGAGATGGCCGCACTCTGCGAGCGGCTCGACCAGCGTTTACTGGCCAGGATGGAGCAGGAGCGCGAGCCGGGCAAGCGTGCCCTGGTATTCAGCTTTCCGCGTCAGTTCGGTGCCCTCGGCGAGCTCTTGGACGGCTTTCTGAACGACGCCTTCGCTCCGTCCCGTTTCGAGATCCGGCCGTTGGTGCGCGGTGTTTACTTCACCAGCGGGACTCAGACCGGAACTCCCATCGACCGTATCCTGGGCGCATTCGCGGCCAACTTCGGACTTGGCCGTCAGGGCGTGCTGCCTTTCAGGGGAACGGCCAAGAGCTTTTTCATCACGCGACTTCTGCGCGATGTCGTCTTCCAGGAATCCGCGCTCGCCGGACTCAATCCACGCTTGGAGCGTCGGCGCCTGTGGCTGCGTCGTGGTGCCTATGCCGGGGTTCTGACCCTAGGGTTGCTCACGGCCATTGCCTGGGCCACCAGCTACTCACTGAACGAGTCATACATTCGGGATGTCTCGCAACGGGTGCTCGACATCGAGGCTCAGATCGATGCCTTTGCGCCCGAGGATCGCAATCCGTTGGGCGTGCTCCCATTGCTGGACGCCGCGCGGGCCATTCCGGGCGGGTTCGCGGATCGAGAGACGTCCGTGCCTCTGAGCATGGGCTTCGGTCTCTATCAGGGTGAGAAGCTGGGCTCCCAGGCGGATCGTGCCTACCGCCGGATACTCAACAAGGCGCTCATGCCGCGCATCATCCTGCGTCTGGAGGAGCAGATGCGGCAGGCAGCGGGGGATCCGGAGTACCTCTTCGATGCGCTGGGCATCTATCTCATGCTGGGGAGCGACGAGCACTACGACGGCGAGGCGGTGCAGCTCTGGGTCGGGCGCGATTGGAGCGACAGCCTTCCTCGCGAGACCACGGCCGAGCAGCAGGAGTCGCTCCGCGACCATCTCGCGGCCTTGCTCGAGCGTCGTCCGGTTCCCTTGCCGATCGAGCTGGACGCCAAGCTGATCGCCGAAGTCCGGGAGATCATCAATCGGGTGCCGCTGTCGGAGCGGATCTATCGGCGCTTGAAGAACGAGGGTGTCGGAGATGACTTCCCCGACTTTACCGTCAGCGATGCCGGAGGCGATCTGACCAAGCTGGTCTTCGTTCGCCGTAGCGGGCGACCGCTCAATCAGGGCGTCCCGGCACTCTATACCTACGACGGCTATCACAGTGGGTTTGCTCGGGTGGCCAAGAATTTGCTCGCCGTGCTCGCCGAGGACCGCTGGATTCTCGGTCCCGAGGCTCGGCTCGACTCCACCCCGGGCGGGATGCTTAAGCTGCTCGACGAGGTGCGGGATCACTATCTGAAGGACTATGTGACGGAGTGGAACGCGCTACTCGGCGATATCGATCTGGTTCCGGTCCGCGACCTTCAGCATGCCGCCGAGGTCACTCGCATCCTCGCCGATCCTGTGGATTCACCGTTGCGACGTCTGCTGATCGCAGCGGCGCGGCAGACCGAGCTAGACCGGGTTTCTACGGATCCGGGCAAGACGCTGGTCGATGCGGCGACCGATAAGGCCAAGAGCGGCTTTCTTCGGCGGGTCGAGCGGAATTTAGGCGATGTCTCCGAGGTCGCCACGACGACCGAGCGGGAGGCCCCGGAATCCTATGTCACGCGCCGTTTCGCGTGGCTCCACGACCTGGTGCGGACCAACGATCAGGGACAGGCGCCAATCGATCAGGTTCTGGGCGATCTGAGCAAGCTCCAGCTCCATCTAGGCGCGGTCGCCAAGGCGTTGTCCTCTGGGCATGGCTCGGTCATCGCCGGCGACAGCGCGGAGATCCAGGAGGTCAAGTCGCTCGGCTCGCGGCTTCCCGAGCCCCTGGGCAATTGGCTGGGGACGCTTGCCCAGGACAGCTCCAATCTGGCGACGGGCGGCGTCCGCGCTCAGCTCAACAATATCTGGACGGCAGAGATCCTGTCGTTCTGTCGCGAGGCCATCAACGATCGCTATCCCTTCGTTCGAGACAGCGGTCGCGAGACCACGCTCTACGATTTCGCTCGGCTCTTCGGGCCGGGCGGATTGCTCGACGCCTTCTTCAAGGACAACCTGAGTCAGATGGTGGATACGACGCGTTCGGTCTGGCGCTGGAACGACAGCGCTATCGGCATCCCCGACGATGTCCTGGTTCAGTTCCAGCGCGCGGCGGCGATCCGCGAGTCATTCTTCATTGGGGGCGGCAAGACGCCCTCGGTCGAGTTCGAGCTGACGCCGCGCAGCATGGATCCGAGGGTCACTCAGTTCATTCTGGATCTGGGCGGGCAGACACTCGATTATCGGCATGGTCCGCCGCGCGGGACGAAGCTCGTGTGGCCGGCCCCAAGTGGTGCCGAGCGGGTGCGTCTGGTGTTCTCGGACGAGACGGGTTCGGGTCCGAGCCTGACCGAGGAGGGGCCTTGGGCCTGGTTCCGGGTGTTGGACCGCTCGGCGCTCAAGGCGACCAATCAGCCGGAGGAATTCCGGGTGACCTTCTCGCTGGCCAATTTGTCGGCGCGCTTCGATCTGCGAGCGCAGAGTGTGCGCAATCCGTTTCGGTTCGACGAGGTACGCGCCTTTCGCTGTCCGAGGCGGCTATGACCAAGCGGGGCCGACTCGAGACCGGCTTTTACGGCAAGTTGCCCGCCCTGGGTGACTTCGTCTCTCGGCGCTTGCCGGCCGAGTTCGTCCAGCCATGGGATCTCTGGCTGCGCGAATCCTTGGCGAACAGCCGGTTGCAGCTCGGCGATGATTGGCTGGACATCTATCTAACCAGTCCATTGTGGCGGTTCGCCCTGAGTCCCGGATTGGTCGGGCAGGCGGCCTGGGCCGGGGTCATGATGCCGAGCGTCGATCGTGTCGGCCGCTATTTTCCCTTGACGCTGGCGTGCCCATTGCCGTCGGGCGCCGATCTCATGTCTCTGGTGTCCGAGTCCGATTGGTTCGAACGGGCGGAGATCCTGGCGTTGGCAGCGCTCGATGACAGCTGTTCACTCGACGGCTTCGATGCCCAGGTGCGGGCGCTCGGCGATCTCCAGGTGATCCGTTTGGCGAATGACGCGGATTCGGCCAATGGCCTGGTGCGCACTAATGCTTGGCGCTTGCCGACTCCGGCGACCGCTGGGTCGGGGGATGTCCGTGCCCGCCTACTCGCGCGAGCGCTCGACCAGATGTTCTGCGGCTACAGTCTCTGGTGGTCGAGCGGATCGGATCGGGTTGAGCCTTCGCTACTCGTCTGTCAGGGATTGCCTCCGGTCGATGGTTTTAGTGCGCTCATCGGTGGTAACTGGACGGGGCATGGCTGGTGGGAGTTCGCCGAGTCCACGCCCGATCGCTCGGGTGGTAACGAGGGTTTCTCGTGAGGCCGCCCGGGGTGTCCTTCGTCTGGGCGTCCGGCGCCGCGACCCATGAGGGACGCGTGCGCGCGTACAACCAGGATGCCTTTCTCGATCGTCCGGATCTGGGGCTCTGGGTGGTTGCGGACGGTATGGGCGGGCATGCCGAGGGGGACACGGCGAGTCGCATGATCGTGGATCGGCTCGGCTCCATGCAGGTTCAGTCCCTGCTGGGCGCGATGGCCGATTCGGCGAGTGCGATTCTGGCCGACGTCAATCACCGCTTGGTCGAGGAGGCGGCTCTCGGGGGAGGCGACATCATCGGCAGTACGGTGGTTCTCATCATTGCGCTCGCCGACCACTGTGCGCTGCTCTGGGCGGGAGATAGCCGCGCCTATCGTTTGCGCGGTGGCGATCTAGTCCAGATAACGGTCGATCACACCCAGGTTCAGGAGATGGTCGATCAGGGCGTGCTCGCGCCCGAGGATGTCGAGGATCATCCGTTGTCGAACGTACTGGTTCGCGCGGTGGGCGGCGAAATCGATCTGGAGCTGGATCGCCGGGTCGAGGCGTTGAGGGAGGGGGACCGCTATCTGCTGTGCAGTGACGGCCTGGTCAAGGAACTGGCGCCGGAGCGAATCGGCGAGATCATGGGGCGGCTCGACCCGCCCGAGTCAGTCGCTCGGTCTCTGGTTGATGCCGCCCGCGAGGCGGGCGGACGAGACAATGTCACGGCCCTGATCGTCGACTTCTCCAATCCGTCGCGGTTGCCGAGCTGATCAGCGGCGCGCCTTGAAGAAGGCCCGCAGTCGGTCGCCGCACAGGTCGCCCAGGACGCCGCCGCGACAGTCGGTACGGTGATTGAAGCGTCTATCGGAGGGCAGCAGGTCGAAGACGCTGCCGCAGGCGCCGGCCTTGGGGTCGGTCGCGCCATAGACGACCTCGCCGACACGGGCATGGATGATGGCGCCCGCGCACATGACGCAGGGCTCCAGCGTCACATAGAGCCGGGTGCCGGGCAGACGGTAGTTGCCGACCCGCCGGCCGGCATCGCGCAGTGCCTGGATCTCGGCGTGGGCGCTGGCGTCATGGGCGCCGATCGGACGGTTCCAGCCCTCGCCGATCGCTTCTCCGTCGCGGACCAGGACCGCGCCCACCGGCACCTCGCCTTCCTCGGCCGCACGCTCGGCCAGGCCGAGTGCGTGGCGCATCCAGTGCGCATCCTGATCTGGGTCTGGGATCACTTCCACTTAGGCAGGACCTTCTACTGTGACCGACACCTTGGTCACATTGTAGAGGCTCACATTCCCACCGACCGCCTGTTTGGGATTGAACAAGGCGAGATTGATGCCATCGCTTACCGAACTACGATAGACGACGCCGTCGAAGCCGTTTTTCTTAATAAATTCGCATAGATACTGGCTTGGAATATAGTCTATCGCAGCTCCCGCCGGCTGAATCGGTCGCGTCAACTCCTCCCCCAGGCGTTCTAAGAATGGCAAGTCGGCGCGCAGCTGGCCGATCTCGCTAGCGTCAGTCAGGATCAAAGGTGAGACGAATTGGCGCGGGTTGCGCAAGTCCACAGCCTTGATCTCGGGGATTGTAAAATCAGCGACGCAAGCAACCTCGCCGGTATGAGGCCTGATTTCAGCCACGGCCGTATCGGGGTGAGATCCCAGATATAGATAGGGGATTCCGGCAGGATTGGCTCGGCCATTCGACGAGCGTCGTCTCGGCGGTGCGCCCATTTTCTCGATCGGGAAGCACTCATCATCTGTGCGGATGCGCGCGCGGTACCATTGCCGGGGTAATGGCTGCGCTATCAGCATGTCGAGCAGTTCTTTGAGACGGTCCTTATCAATTGCTACGTCGAGAAACCAGCGATTTGCATACATCATCTCGTCGCGCAGCTTGTCCCACTGCGCGAGGCCTTCGCTGATATAGCTCGCTGACGGGGAGAAATTGCGTCGGACGATCTCACCATCATTGAGAATCTCGCCGAGCAACTCCTTGGCGTGGGCAATGTCCATACGCTGATGTCTGAAGAGCTGCCAGTCTTTTTTCATCCATTCGACCAGAGGTTTCCCGTCCTCATTCGGTTCATATACATTGACTAGGAGCCCGAAATAGTCGGCGAGCTTTTCTGGACGAACGAGCTGTGTGTCAGTGGTTCCGCAGAAATCGCATGTCCCATGGCCGGGAGCGAGGGTTGGGAAAAGTTCATCACGTAGGCCGCGATCGCCGAAGCATTCCGGGCAGCAAAAACGCTTAGTCATAAGCTCAGCCAAGATAGTCCGCAAGCGTCTCGATGTGATGTTTCATCGAAAGCTTTTTAACGTAGCCAAGCCCTGGAAAATGACCTTTGGCGTGGAGGTCACGAAACTCTCTGATCGCTTGAGTCTCGAGAATGTGGGAGCTTCCGCTGTCCAGTCTCGCCACCAGTTTAGCCAACGCCTGGGCGAACTTGCCGGCCGGATCGGTCGGTGTGTCTTTGGTATCCGACACGAAGTGATAGATGTACATGACATCGTCCTTATCAGGATCGATGAAGGTGATGTGGATCGCGACGGCATAGGCCGGGCCTCCACCCTCGCTGTAGGCGTCGCCGACCATAAGAAAATCGCCAAAGCCCGCCATGCCGAGATCGCCATAGGTAACATGAAGATCGGAGAACTCTTCCATCTCCGGATAATCGGCATTGCGTTGCCGCTTGAAGCCGTCGCGTACGAGAATGCGCGTGCTCTGATCGAAATGCCTCCGGTAGAGCAGCTTTGCATGATCTTCGACGAAGACGTTGGTGAGGTCGTGCATGTTATTTTCCAACGCGACCGCCAGCGCCTTGGGGGCGGTAAAGCCTGCGTGGACTAGAACTGGATGATGCTCGGCATGTTGGTCATAGCAGTCAATTACTGCGTCGATATCCATGTCATTACGCAGCAAGATGCCAGCAGATATGTTGTCAGCTTCGCTAAAGTCTCCTTGTAGGAGGTCAGTGATACTCGTCCCATCTTCCTGGTGATCGCCGTGATAAGGATTCACAATAACAATTGTTTGTCCGCCAGCGTTGCATATTGCATTCAAGGTTTTCTTAAGACCGCCGAGCGACTCTCGCACCGGCTCAATCACAGGCACGAATTTCTTTTCGGCAAGCAACTCCGCCATCTCGCGGATAGTGATGAGTTCGAATTGTTTTCCGCGGAAATAGGGGTGGTACATACGTCGTTCAGCTCCAGGTCATGGCTGCGTGCAGCGGAGTCTCAATGGCGTCGATCAGTTTCGAATGATCGGACCGGCGTACCGATATCGATAGAGCCGCAGCTTGCAAGGAATTTGGTAAACGATCGATGAAGTCGCCTAGCGGTGCAAGATCGCGGGTCCGCTTGAGTGTCCGCACCATCTCTATATGTAGCGCAACCGGGTCTAGCGTGGCGAATAGGTTTCGCATCGCGGCGTGCCTTTGCGTATTGGGGACCTCAGGCACTGTCACGCCCATCGCCTGCAGGATTGCGATGCTTTCGGTTATGCGTAACGAATCAAAGACAGTCAACGGACAGATGCGCTTCGAACATTCTACCGCTTCGCGAACCGTCGTGATCTGGTGGCGTTTTGAAAGGCACATCACGCCAACATCGTCCGGAACCTTTTCTAGCACTCCTTCAATATGGCCTTCGCATGCGATCACATTCACTTTGGCGAAAACGCGCTTGTAGTTTTCGACCTGGCTGGCGAGCCGTGCGAGCGAATCCCGCTCCGACTTGATTTCGTAGACAGTCGCTGTGCCATTCAAGATGACAACATCAGCCTTGCTGCTGCCGGTGCGAAACTCATTGAGCATTGAGGCCGTGCGGAGCGAGTGCGTTCCCATCAACAATTTCTGGCTGATCGCCGCTCGATAGATGTATTCGTCGCGGTTTCCGGCGATCTTCAAAATCTCGAACGCGGAGTCGAATGTGTTACCGACAGTCGCGTGTGGGCCAGCATGCTTGCACAGATCGGTCTGCCCGAGCAGCCGACTGAACAAGCCGGATCGGCCTTTCCTCGCCATTTCACGGAAAACCGCTGCGGAGAACAGCCGAGCCAAAGCAGACAGTTGCGCTGCGCTGTAGATTTTCATGCTCCCACTTGGGCCGCCCGCAGTGTCGCGGAGGCTGTTTGGTTAACAGGCCGTTGAAAAGGACTCGCTCAATTCACCAAGACCTTCGTTTGGGCGCAAAAATCGGTCCGAAAGCACCCTGCAACACCAAGGGCGAGGCGATTTTTCTGTTTCCAGTATGCAATGGATGGCTGAATGGCCGCCACTGAAGTATTCCTGATGTATCTTTCCTCAAGTATGGCGTGCATTCCATCATCCGTTGAGGTTGGCGATGCGTATCAGATTTTAGGGGGCGCATCCGAGCAGCAGTTGTCCGCCAAGGCCCTTGGCCCACGGTGCACTTCGCTAGGGTATTTTCAATGCCGCCTTGCTCTCGGTTGGGCCATAGGCTTTCGGTGAGGTCGGCACTGACAACAAAGGTTTGACGGTTCTCCATGAGTACAGGCTCCATGGAGCGGAGCTTGGCGATGGTTTTGTCCGATTTGCGATGCAGGGGCGCCTTGGGGGCGATCGTTCCGCGCATCGACGAAGCCAAACAAAGAGGGCAAGCCGCGTCAATTTCCCAAATCGGTGCAAAGGTGTTGGGGTTTTTCAGCGGCCTGCTAATGTCTAACGTGTGATCACTCCCACTCGATCGTACCCGGCGGCTTGCCGGTGATGTCGTAGACCACGCGCGAGATGCCTGGGACCTCGTTGGCGATGCGTCGGCACACCAGGTCGAGGAAGTCGTAAGGCAGATGCGCCCAGCGGGCGGTCATGAAGTCGATGGTCTCGACTGCGCGCAGTGCGATCACATGGGCATAGAGTCGGTTGTCGCCGACCACTCCGACCGAGCGCACGGGCAGGAAGACGGCGAAGGCCTGGGAGACCTGATCGTAGAGGTCGGCCTTGCGCAGTTCCTCGATGAAGATGTTATCGGCCTGGCGCAGGGTCTGGGCATAGTCCTTCTGCACCTCGCCGAGGATGCGCACGCCCAGGCCGGGGCCGGGGAAGGGATGGCGGTAGACCATCTCCGAGGGCAGTCCGAGTTCGATGCCGATCTTGCGCACCTCGTCCTTGAACAGCTCGCGCAGCGGTTCGACCAACTTGAGGTTCATCTCCTCGGGCAGGCCGCCGACGTTGTGGTGCGACTTGATGACCTTGGCCTTGCCGGTCTTGGAGCCGGCGGACTCGATGACGTCTGGATAGATGGTGCCCTGGGCCAGCCATTTGACGTCCTTGATCTTGTTTGCCTCGTCGTCGAACACCTCGATGAAGGTGTTGCCGATGATCTTGCGCTTCTGTTCCGGGTCGTTCACGCCCTTGAGTCGGCCGAGGAAGCGGTCCTCGGCGTCGGCCCGGATGACCCGCACGCCCATGTGGCGGGCGAAGGTTCGCATCACCTGATCGCCCTCGCCGAGACGCAGCAGGCCGTTGTCGACGAAGACGCAGGTCAGCTGGTCGCCGATGGCGCGGTGGAGCAGGGCGGCTACGACGCTGGAGTCGACCCCGCCCGAGAGTCCGAGCAGGACCTTCTCGTCTCCGACCAGCTCGCGCACCCGGGCGATGCTGTCCTCGATGATGTTGTCCGGCGTCCAGAGTCGACCGCAGCCGCAGATCTCGTGGACGAAGCGCTCGATGATGCGCTGTCCCTGACGGGTGTGGGTGACCTCGGGGTGGAACTGGACGCCATAGAAGCGTCGGCCCTCGTCGGCGATGCCGGCGAGCGGGGCGTTGTCTGTCTCGGCGATGACCGTGAAGCCGGGCGGCAGGGTTTCCACCCGGTCGCCATGACTCATCCAGACATCGAGCAGGGCGTGCCCTTCGGAATTGTTGTGGTCCTCGATGTCGCGCAACAGGCGTGAGTGTCCGCGCGCCCGAACCTGGGCATAGCCGTATTCGCGATGGGTCGAGGGGATAACCGTGCCGCCGAGCTGTGCCGACATGGTCTGGAGGCCGTAGCAGATGCCCAGAACCGGAACGCCGAGCTCGAAGACGCAGGGTTCGGCGCGCGGCGTTTCGGCCTCGTGCACCGACTGGGGTCCGCCGGAGAGGATGACGCCGTTCGGGTCGAAGGCGCGAATGGTGTCCGCGTCAACGTCGTAGGGGTGTAGTTCGCAATAGACGCCGGCCTCGCGGATGCGTCGGGCGATGAGCTGGGTGTACTGGGATCCGAAATCCAGGATCAGGATACGGTCAGCGTGGATATTGGCCATGTGTGTGAGCGTTCGGGCGACAAGGGAAGGTGGGGCGGACAGGCGGGATCGCGCCGAAATCGCGCGAATGCCGTCCTCGATCGGGCGGCGCTCCCTGTCGCCCGCGATGCGATGATCGACTTAGCTGTCGATCCGGTAGTTCGGCGCTTCCTTGGTGATCTGGACGTCATGGACGTGCGACTCGCGCATACCCGCTCCGCTCACCCGCACGAACTCCGGCTTGGTCCGCATCTCGTCGATGGTGCCGCAGCCGGTGTAGCCCATGCTGGATCCGAGGCCGCCGATGAGTTGGTGGATGATGTTGAGCAGGCTGCCCTTGTAGGGGACACGGCCCTCAATGCCCTCGGGGACTAACTTATCCTTGTCGGTACCTTCCTGGAAATAACGGTCGCTCGATCCCTCGGACGCGCCCATGGCACCGAGCGAACCCATGCCGCGATAGGACTTGTAGGAGCGGCCCTGATAGATCTCGACCTCGCCCGGCGCCTCGTCGGTGCCGGCGAAGAGCCCGCCGATCATGACGCTGTTCGCGCCCGCAGCGATGGCCTTGGCGATGTCGCCGGAGAAACGCAGTCCGCCGTCGGCGATCAGCGGCACGCCGGTGCCTTCCAGTGCCTCGGTGACGTTCGAGACGGCGGTGATCTGCGGCACGCCGACACCGGCGACGATGCGGGTGGTGCAGATGGATCCAGGACCGATACCGACCTTGACCGCGTCTGCGCCGGCCTCGACCAGTGCATGAGCCGCAGCGGCGGTGGCGATGTTACCGCCGATGACCTGGAGCTCGGGGTAGTGGGTCTTGACCCACTTGATGCGGTCGAGCACGCCCTGCGAGTGTCCGTGTGCCGTGTCGACGACGACGACATCGACGCCGGCCTCGGCCAGCGCGGCGATCCGCTCTTCGGTACCCTTGCCGACGCTCACCGCAGCGCCGCAGCGCAGACGCTCGTGCGAGTCGCGCGAGGCCTTCGGGAAGTCCTTCGCCTTCTGGATGTCCTTGACGGTGATGAGTCCGCGCAGCTCGAACGCCTTGTTGACGACCAGCACCTTCTCGATGCGATGGGTGTGCAGCAGATTGACCACGTCCTCGCGGCTGGAGCCTTCGAGTACGGTGATCAGTCGCTCTTTGGGCGTCATGATGGTCGAGACAGGCTCGCTCATGCGGGTCTCGAAGCGAAGGTCGCGTCCGGTCACGATGCCGACCAACTCGCCCTTGTCGGTGACCGGAACGCCCGAGATGTTGTTGGCGTGGGTCAGCTGCACGACCTCGCCGATGCTGATGTCGGGCGAGACGGTGATCGGGTTGCGGATGATGCCGCTCTCGTACTTCTTGACCGCCAGCACCTCGCGGGCCTGACGCTCGGCGGCCATGTTCTTGTGGATGATGCCGATGCCGCCCTCAAGCGCCATGGCGATCGCCAGCCTGGATTCGGTGACCGTATCCATCGCCGCCGAGACGAGCGGGATGCGGAGATCGATTTCGCGGGTGAGTTTGGTGTGGAAATCCACCTCGTTGGGGAGCACCCTGGAGTGGGCGGGGACAAGGAGGACGTCGTCGAAGGTGAGAGCTTCCTGGATCAGGCGCATGGGAATGGGGCTCCGCAGATCGCTTCCAAAGCTGGAAAGTAACAGATAACTATAAAACGATGATGTCTTTTTGTAAACAGTTCTGTTTCTCGAAATCCGTGCCTGGATGTTCGAGGGGAGGTTGTGTCGCGTGATGAAACCCCTCGCTGTCGAGCATCATCTGGGGGGCGCGTCCCGTGATATCTATAGCGTGGCGCGTCTGGCGAGCGAGGTGCGCTCGGTCCTCGGCGCGAGCTTTCCGCTCCTCTGGGTGGGGGGCGAGATCTCCAATCTGGCGCAGCCTGCCTCGGGGCATCTGTATTTCACCCTCAAGGATGAGGCGGCCCAGGTGCGTTGCGCCATGTTCCGCTCGAAGCGGATGCTATTGGGCTTCAGACCCGAGAACGGGCAGCAGGTTCTGGTGCGCGCGCGGGTCGGGCTCTACGAGCCGCGCGGCGACTTTCAGCTCACGGTCGACTACATGGAGCCGGGCGGCGAGGGCGCCTTGCGTCTGGCTTTCGAGCGACTGAAGCAGAAACTGGCGGCCGAGGGGCTGTTCGATGCCGCGACCAAGCGGGCGCTGCCACCCTTTCCGCGTCAGGTGGGGCTCATCACCTCGCCGACGGGCGCGGCGGTGCGCGACCTGCTCGCGGTGCTCGAACGGCGCCTCGCGGCATTGCCGGTGATCATCTATCCGGCCCAGGTTCAGGGCGATGCGGCCCCGACATCCCTGATCGACGCGCTGGCGCTGGCCAATGCCAGGGCCGAATGCGATGTGCTCATCCTGGCGCGTGGCGGGGGTTCGCTGGAAGATCTGGCGGCCTTCAACGACGAGGCGTTGGCTCGGGCCATTCGCGCCTCGACGATTCCGGTCGTCAGCGGTGTCGGCCACGAGATCGACCTGACCATCGCCGATCTGGTCTCCGACCGTCGCGCGCCCACGCCCTCGGCCGCCGCCGAGTTGGTCGCGCCTTCGGGCGAGCATCTGAGCCAGCGCGTAACGGTACTGGGGCTGCGTCTGGCCGATGCACAACAGCGTCAACTGAGGACCGCCCGTCAGCGTGTCGAGGCATCGTCGCGTCATCTGGCGCTCTTGCATCCGAGCGCGCGTCTGCAGCAGCAGGCTCAGCGTCTCGATTATGTCCAGCAACGGTTGGCGATGCTGCTCGGCGATCATCTGTCGCGCGCACGCTCGCGACTGCATCCGCTGGTCAGGCGTCTCGTTGCCGCATCGCCCGAGCGGCGTCTGTCCCGGCTCGCCACGCGCCTGGATGGTCTCGCCCAGCGTCTGGGGCGCGCGCATGAGCGTCTCTTCGAGGCGCGGCGCGAACGGCTTGCCCGGGCGGTGGCTGGCTTGGAGGCGCGTAGCCCTCTGGCTACGCTGGCACGTGGCTATGCCATTGTGACCCGCCCGGAGGACGATCGCATTGTGCGCGATCCAGACGATGCCCCTCCGGGAACGCGTGTCCAGGTGCGGCTGGCGCGAGGGACCTTGACCGCTATCGTCGCGTCGGACGCGGAGGACGGTGGAGCGACTTCGTCTGGGCCCAATGCACTCAAGAGGCGGTCGAGTCGCCGGCCCAGATCTCCGAAGTCGCCGTCTGATGCCTGAATGGCCGTTTTCGCTCTTGCGCCGATGAATAATCTCGGTGGGATCGATTAGGCTTGTCTCTGGGCCGTGCTACCGCAAGCCCTCTTCCATTCACACCGATCGGATAATCCCATATGGCCAGTTTTGGAATCTTAGCGAGAGCCCGTCTACTCTTTGCGGGGCTTGGTGGTTTGGCCCTGTTTGCGGGTATTGGCGCCTTCTATGTGGCCGGACAGGTCCAATCGTCACTCGACAGCATCATGGTCAAGGAGGATCGGGTCGAGGCGTTGGCCTATGAGTTCAGGATTGATGTCATTCAGATCCAACAGTGGTTATCCGATATCAGCGCGACGCGCGGCTTGAATGGACTGGATGACGGTTTCGATAAGGCGCGATCCCATTACGAGCGCGCACAGAGTGAACTCGAGCAGATGCGCTCGCTCTATGACGATCCGGCCGCCCTGCCCAGCGATCTGGATCAGGCCCTGACCAGCTACTACGCAATGGGTCAGCGTATGGCGCATCTCTATGTCGAACAGGGTCCCGAACAAGGCAATAGCCTCATGCCCGATTTCGATACCGCCGCCGAGGTGTTGGACGATAAATTGAGTGCCTTGTTCGATCAGGTGCATGCCGCGAAGATGGTCGCGCATGAGCGCCTCGATGCGCGAATGGATTGGGTGTCCAGCGCCAGTCTGGTCGCCACACTCCTGATGGCGATCGGGCTCATTGCGAGCTTGTTCGCGTTGCGACGCATGCTTCAGCCGCTCTCGGATCTCGAGCAGCTGGCTGGGCGTATGGCCGCGAAGGACTTTCGGGGCGAGATCGCGCTCCGTGGCGATACCGAGATCTCGCGGCTCGGCCGCGCCGTCATGCGTCTGCAGCGGGGCCTCGCCGAGACCTTCGGCAAGACCGCCGACGATGTGGGGCAGATTCACGGTATCGCCGAGCGTCTGCGTTCGGTTGCCTCCGACAGCCTGGATCGGGTCACCGATGCGCAGGATGAGATCACCCAGGTGGTGACCGCCATCACCGAGATGGCCGCGACCGTGGAGGAAATCGCCCGCAACAGCGCCGTCGCCTCCGATGCGGCCTCGGATGCCAAGCTTGAGGTCCATCAGAGCGACGCCATGATGCAGACCGCCATGGTTTCGGTCCAGCGCCTGACGGAAGGTGTGATGCACGGGGCCGAGGCCATGTCACGGCTCGATGCGGATATCGAGCAGGTGGGATCCGTGGTCGGCGTGATTCGGGGGATCGCTGAACAAACCAACCTGTTGGCCCTCAATGCCGCCATCGAGGCGGCGCGGGCCGGCGAGCAGGGACGCGGTTTCGCCGTGGTCGCGGCCGAGGTCCGAATGCTGGCCTCGCGGACCCAAGACTCGACCCTGGAGATCCAGGGCATGATCGAGCGGATCCAGAAGGGCTCGCAGGGTGTGACCGAGGTGATGGGCAAGGATCGCGATCAGGCGGCACTGATGCGCGAACAAGCCAATCAGGTGGATCGGGCGCTCAAGTCGATCGGCCAAGCGATCATGACCATCAGCGATCTCATGATCCAGATCGCGACTGCGGCCGAGGAGCAGAGCCACGTCGCCAAAGAGATCGATCGTAGTGCCCATGCCGTTCAGGGTGGCGCCAAGCATACGGCCTCCGGCGTCTCCGAAACCGCGCGTTTCTGCGAGGAGCTTCAAACGCTGCTCGACGACCTGAACCAGGAGATGGCCGCCTACCGGTTCGATCGACCGGCCTCCAGCTGACAATGACCAGCCAGGTTGTATCGCTGGCGGCTGGATCAGCTCACGTCCCGGCAGCCTGGTCCCTGAATACGGCTGCGACCTCCCCGGGTCGGCGTGACCCGGATCTGGGTGCCGATGCGCTCTTTGAGCGCCGGGACGTGCGAGATGATGCCGATCAGCTTGCCGTCGCGTCTCAGTCCAGCCAGCGTCTCCAACGCGGTTTCGAGGGCCTCGGAGTCGAGCGTGCCGAAGCCCTCGTCGAGGAAGAGCGAGTCGACCCGCACCGTCTGGCTGGCCATCTGCGAGAGTCCGAGCGCCAGTGCGAGGCTGACGATGAAGCTCTCGCCGCCCGACAGGTTCTTGGTCGAGCGGATCTCTCCGGCCTGGTCTTTGTCGATGACGTCGAGTTCGAGCGGCTGGGTTTGGTTGCGGATCAGCAGGTAGCGGTCGTTCATGCGTTCGAGCTGACGGTTGGCGTGGCCGATCATGATGTCGAAGGTCAGGCCCTGAGCGAAGTTGCGGTACTTCTTGCCGTCGGCCGAGCCGATGAGCTGGTGCAGACGGTTCCAGCGCTCGCATTCGATCCGCTGGGCGGCCATGGCGTCGAGCCGTTCGCGCTGGCGCGTCTTGAGCTGCGCATTGTCCTCCAGCCGTTGACCTAGACCGCCGATCTCTTGGTGGAGCGCGTTGCGCTCGGTCTCGAGTCGCGTGGCCGTTGCTTCGAGATCGGCGCGGGACCGATCGGTGAGCGCGCGCTGGCGTTCGGTTGTTAGACGCATCGTCGTCTCGCGCTCGTGCGCATTCAACTCGGTGCGCTCGCGCGCCAGACCCTCTGCCCGTTCGGCAATGGCCGTGCGCTCCTCTTCGTTGAGACGGGCAGCGACATAGTCGGACTCGTCGCTGAATCCGGCCTTCAGGAGTCGTGCGACGAACGCATCCTCGGATATATGGGCGCGCTCGGCCCGGACCCTGATGTCCTGGGTGAGAGCGGCGACGCGGCTGCGTAGCAGGTCGAGATCCCGTGCGGCTGCGCTCAGGGTTTGGTGTGCGGCGTCCCGCGAGGCCTGGGCCGAGAGAATCGTCTCGTGGAGTCGCACCTCTTCGGTGTCGGGATCCAGGTCTGGCAGCAATGTCTGGCGTTGTTCGGCCAGTGCGTCATGCTCGCCCAGCAGCCGATCGAGCTGCTCACGATCCGCGACCGATTCCCGCTCCAGTCGGGCGATCCGCTCGACACGCTGCTGGATCTGTCCTTCGAGGCGCAGAATGCGTTGCTCGCGATCGAGCCGGTCTTGCTGGCGGGTCTGCCAGCCATCGCGGCGCTCGATGAGTTGGGCCAACAGGGCGTCCAGCCCCTCGGTCGGCACGGTCGTGATGCCGAAGGGATCCATCTCCTGAAGTGCCGCCTGTTCGGCGTCGCGTTCACGAGACTTCAGTTGTTCCGTCTGGCGCTCGACCTCGGCCAGGGCCTGTTCGGCGCTCGATTGTTGGTGTCTGGCCTCCAGCGCCTCGCGTTCGAGCGCCGCGACCTGGGTGCGTTCGCTGTCGATCGCCTTGCTCTGTGCGCCGATCTCATGCTCCAGGGTTTCGGCGTCTGTGACCACTCGGGTCGAGCGTTCCAGATCGGACTGGGTCTTGGCTCGGTGCTCGGGAAGCGCGGCGATCAGCGGTTCCAGATCCGTCGTGTCCAGATCGAGTTCCGATCCGAGTGCCGCGATCCGTTCCTCCAGCTCCGGTAGCCGATCCCGGTATTCGCCGTCTCGGCTGGCGATGCCCTCCAGCTCCTTGGCGATCTGTGCCTGTCGAATCGCGAATTCCCCGAGCCGATCCTGGATGTCTTTGAGACGTGCCCGGATCTGGTCCAGCGCCTTGGCCGTTGCGTCACCCTGCGGGATGTTGCCCTCGGCGTAGGGATGATGGGTGGCGCCGCACAGCGGGCAGGGCTCGCCGTCGGCGAGCTGGGTCCGTGCCTCTTCGAGGCTCTGGATACGGCGCACGAGTGTGAGCTGGGTTTCGAGCAGCTGGCGCTCGCGCTCGAGTGCTGCCGACTGTTCGGTCGCCGCCGCCCGTTCGGACGCGACCTCTGTATGTTCGCGATCTAATGCCTCCCGTCGAGTCGCGAGGGCCGTGATCGCGTGCCGCGTATCTAGCAGGGAGGTCGCTGTCGATCCCAGCGCGTCCAGGAGCCGATCGCGGTTCTGTGCCGCCGCGCGGTCGTTGCGCCAGTCGGCGAGGGTGCGCTGTTCCAGGAGGCTGTCGAGCGCGCGGCGCCTCTGATCGAGGTCCGTTTCCAGCGTGGTCAGGGCCTGCCGACGGGTCTGCAGTGTTTGGGTGGCCTGAGTCGAGAGGTCTGTCGTTTCCGCGATCCGCATCTGCGCCGTGCGAAGGTCCGTCGCTTGGGTTGCCTGCTGGGCGCGGATCTGTGTCAGGGTCTCGAGGCGTCCACGGATGCTGGCGAGCTGCTCGACTAGCGCAGCATCGGACTGGGTCTCGGCGATTCGTGCGAGCAGTGCGTCGAGTGCCTGTCGTTTGGTGTCGAGCGCTGCCATGTCCTGGTCCTGCTGGGCGCCGAGGGCCTCGCGTTCGAGTTGACGCGCGTCGAGCCTCTTGGTTGCCGAGGCGATGGGACCGGCCTTCTCGGCGAGCCTTAGGTCCAGCTCGCGTGCCTGGCGCAGGATGGGCGTCATTCGAGTCTGCTCGGCCTGGCGCTCGGTCAGGATGGATTCGGCCTGGGTCAGTGACTGCTGGGCCTGTTCGCTCGCGCGCTCGCGTTCCGGAAGTTGCGCTTGAGCCTCGCCTAGCGCGCTTCGATCCTGTTCGAGTTGGTCGCGCAATCCGCTCAATCCGGCATGGTCGGCGGCCAGTTCGAGCGCCCGGTTGGCCCGGTCGAGTCGTTGCCGCTCCGGCGCGAACGCCTCCTCTCGCGTGCCCAGGTCCTTCCAGCGCTCAGGGATGCGGGCCGTCTCGTGTTCCAGATCGGCGATGGTGTCGAGCCAGCTGATCGAGCGGCGGGTCTGTTCGAGCTGCTTGCTCAGTTCGGCGTCCGTGTCTTGGAGCTGGCTCAGACGCGTTCGGCTCTCGCGCTCTTCCTCTTCGCTTAGTGGTTGCATGCCGGCGAGTTCGGCGGTCAGCGTGTCGAGCCTGGCACGTTCGGCGCGCGTGCGCTCGTGGGTGCGGATGGAGATACGGCTATAGATCTCGGTGCCGGTGATCTGTTCGAGGATGGGTGCGCGGTCGTCGGGCGCGGCGCGCAGGAAGGTGTCGAAAGCGCCCTGGGCCAGCAACATGGAGCGGGTGAAGCGGGCGAAATCCATGCCGGTGACCGATTCGATGCGATCGGAGACGCCGCGTAGGTTGGATTCCAGAATGTCGCCGCTGTTGGCGTCGACGAGTTCGTGTCTCGGGTTCTGCAGCTCGCCGTCCGGTTTGCGCCTGGCCCGGTGTTGGCTCCAGTGACAGCGGTAGCGGCCCGACTGGGTCTCGAAGGTGACCTCGGCGAAGCAGTCGCCGGTGCGGCGCGACATGATGTCGTTCGCGCCCTTGCTGACCCGGTTCAGACGCGGCGTGCTGGCATAGAGTGCGAGACAGATGGCGTCGAGGACGGTCGTCTTCCCGGCGCCGGTCGGGCCGGTGATGGCGAAGATGCCGTCGGCGCCGTAGCTCGGATGAGTGAGGTCGATGTCCCATTCGCCGGCGAGCGAATTGAGATTCTTGAAGCGTATCCGCAGGATTCGCATCGGCGGTCCAGTTCAGTTGGTTTTGTGAGGGTTGCAGATTCGAGCGCGCCTGGGCGCGGGCGAACGCTGTTCGCAAGGATCACTGATCGGACAGTGGGTCGGCGTCGTTGAGGTCGGCCAGGATCTCGCGGTAGCAGTGCAACAGGTCTGGTCGCTGGTCGATCGCGATCTTCTGGCTCTCCAGGCAGCGCGAGAAGACCTCTTCGGTATCGAGGTCGGCGAGCGTTTCGTCGAGCTGGGTCTGGCCGAGCGCTTGAGCCAGGATGCGGTCGTTGCGCACCCGCAGGATCTCCAGTTTGGTCCCGGTGACCGCCTCGTCCAGACGCTCGCGGAGGTCGCCGATCAGGGCCTCGTCCTCGTAGATCACCTCGATCCAGCTCGGGCTGTCGGCCGCCGCCAGTTCGCCCAGACGGGTTGCGATGACATCCCAGGATCCTCGGATGCGTTCGATCGGTTGGAAGACGGGGATCTCCAGCGCGCTTACGCGGATGTTTTCGGGGGCCAGGTCCACCAGGCAGACCTGCTTGACTTGGCGCGCCTCGCCGAACCCCATCGGTAAGGGCGAGCCGCTATAGCGGATGCTCTCGGAGCCGGCGACCTTTTGCGGGACGTGCAGGTGGCCCAGCGCGAGATAGTCGAGTGAGTCGGGGAAGATACTGGCCGAGAGGTGCGCCAGCGAGCCGACGTAAAGCTCGCGCACGCCGTCGCCGTCCTGAGTCAGTCCTCCGGCGGTGAAGAGGTGCCCCATGCCGACGATCGGGATCCACTGATCCAGCTCGGCGCGTCGTTGCTCCGCCAGGGCCACGACTTCAGCATAGTGGGCGCGAATGCCCTCGATCAGCTTGCGTTCCTTGTCCTCGATCGTCTCCCCGGCCTCGGACTGGCGGATATCACGATCGCGCAGATAGGGCACGGCGCAGACGATGAGTTCGGGCCGGTCCTCCTGGTCGCGCAGGACCAGGACCTCGTCGTTCAGGTCCTGTCCGATGGCGCCGACCACATGCACATCCAGCGCATGCAGCAGGGCCTTGGGGGCCTCGATGAAGGTGGGTGAGTCGTGATTGCCGGCGATCACCACCAGATGGCGGCAGTTCGAGCCCGATATACGGGAGAGAAAACGGTAGTAGAGCGCCTGCGCCCGGTGGCTCGGCGCGCTGGTGTCGAAGATGTCGCCGGCGATCAGCAGCACCTCGACCGCCTCAAGCTCGACGGTCTCGATCAGCCAGTCGAGAAAGGCGGCGAATTCTTCGTCACGTTTGCGGCCGTGCAGTGTGCGTCCGAGGTGCCAGTCCGAGGTGTGCAGCAGGCGAATTCGCCGGGCGTCCGTCATGGTCAGGGTTTGAGATCAGTAGCGTCCGCCCGTCTTCAGCAGATAGTTGCGCATCTCGGCGCTTTCGCGGTTCATGCGCATCAGGTTGCTGTGGGTGATGCGGAAGATGGCACGCATCATTTTGAACACCAGGCGCGGATGGCTGTCGATCAGCGCCTCGAAGTCGACGGGTTCCAGCGTCATCACCTGGCTGTCGATCTCGGCGCGCAGACCGGCCTTGCGGACCGAGCGGTCGACGAAGGCGCGGGTACCGGCGCATTCGCCGGGACGCATGTGGTGGACGATCTCCTCGCTCGTGCCGACACGCCGACAGACACAGAGTCTCCCGGCGGCGAGCAGAAAGAGCGTGTGACGCTCGTCGCCTTCCTCGACCAGGGTTTCGTCCGCCGCGAGCGACAGCGTTCCCATGCGGTCGGCCAGGACCTGGCATTCGTCCGGGTCGAGTTCGGCGCCGAGGGCCGAGTTCTTGATCGCCTCGATCGTGTTGAGTGCATTCATCGTTCAGATGTCTCCCATATCGTGATGCGTGTGCGAAGGTCCCTGCGCTGGCACGGGCGGCAGGGATCTTTGGCCGCGATTGTTACGAGTTGAGTTTACAGCGAAAGCCTCACCAGGGTGTTTCGCTCCTGTCTCGGATCCGCTTTATGAGACTGGATCGAGACACCATGTCCGTAGCCGTTGGGTCGGGCGGGCTCGGGGATATCCTTGACAGGTGTGGGGGGTGCGAGCCCAATCCAATCGCCGTTTCAACGGGCGAGAGACGAGCGGCTCGTCACGTCCGGGTCAGCCCCCGATATCGGTGATCCTCCAGCTTACTCCCTCCAGCTGCATGAGGATCCGGGTCGCGTTGTCCCCCTCCCCGAGTCGGATCTCGAAGCGGTTCCACGCGCTGAAGAAGGCCCAGTGGATACCAGCGATGAAGTAGGCCGGCCGGCGATCGGTTGCCTGCGTCGCCGTGGCCTGCAGCAGGTTGCGGACGGCGGTCAGATCGAGACCCTGTTCCAGTAGTCGATCGCCGATCTGGCTCAGACCCTGAGCGAGCAGGTCGACGAACGGATTGCTGCTGTCGGTTCCCTGAGGCAGATCGGAGCGGACGCCCTCGGCGAGACGCTGCTTGAGTGATTGCCGGATGGCGGGCAGATCCACGAAGGGGGCGATGGCTGCAGGATCCGGTTCCGAGAGCGCGCGGTCCAGCCGGAAGATGCTGTAGTAGGGCCAGGCTCCGTAGACGATCAACAGAAAAGCGACGAGAAAGGTGATGATGCGAGACATGCCGAATGCTCCTTGAGGCCCAAGGTGGGCGTTCAGGTATTTTATGTCGGTTTCGAGCGGGATCCGCGCGCTGTCATACGGGATATTCAGGGCGCTGCAATGGACAGGATCGATCGGATCTTCCAGGATGGGCTGAGTTCCGCGACGTCCCGTTTTGGATCCGGTTTTTTTGCGGTGACCGGGTGTTCGATCGCAATCGGGTCATTTTTCATTAGTGTTGCGAGGTGTTTTGCCGTGGACGAGATGACGCAGACGCTGGCCCTGACCCTGGGCGCGGGCTGGGCGAGCGGGATCAACCTCTATGCGACCATCCTGCTGCTCGGATTGCTCGGCGCTACCGGAACGGTCGATCTGCCGCCCGGATTGGATCTGCTGATGGATCCCCTGGTCCTGCTTGCGGCCGGTTTTATGTATCTGGTCGAGTTCGTGACCGATAAGGTTCCGGGTGTCGATACCGCTTGGGATTCGCTTCACACCTTCGTGCGGATCCCCGCTGGCGCCATGCTGGCCGCTGGCGCGGCTGGCGATTTGGGAACGGGAGCGCATCTGGCGGCCGCCATCATGGGCGGGGGGCTCGCCGCCACCTCGCATTTCGCCAAAGCCGGCAGTCGGGTTCTGATCAACACCTCTCCCGAGCCCTTCACCAACTGGGCCGCATCGTTCGGCGAGGATGTTGGGGTCGTGGGCGGCCTGCTGCTCGCCGTCAGCCATCCGTTGGTCTTTCTGATCCTGCTGGCGGTGTTTCTGGTGTTGCTGATCTGGTTGGCGCCCAAGATTTGGCGTGGGATTGGGCGTCTGTTCCGCTTTCTTGGGCGCGCGTTCGGTGGTCGAGGTGGACGGGATCCGGGAACGAGCGATGTGGGTGGAGGGCCGCCATCGGGTTAGGCGTTGTGCGGAAGCTGTTGCCTCGAGTCGACCGGTCCGCGTTGATAGCATCCCGGATGTCGCTCGCGGTTCATCCGGGCTACGAAGCGTGCCCGGACGGCGGCTGATGGGCCGCCGTCTCAACGCTGGATATGCTTCACCAGCCGTTTGTCCGAGCCCGTGGTGTGCAAGGCGAACCATTCGAACAGGAACTCGACCATGCTGTCGAGGTCGATGTCCTCCACTCGATAACGGTGAATGTAATCATAGAGTTTGCAGAGCAGCATGCTGTGCTCGCGTTTGTGCGCCTCGTAATCTGGATAGCCCGTGTCGAGCATGATGTTCTCTTCACTGTAGAAGTGAAAATCGGCGTATTTCCCGATCTCGGTCAGCAGGCGAAAGACGCGCTCGCGCGGCATATGCTCGTCGTCGCAGAGCGAGACATTTTTGATCAAGTCGAGAAAGACCTGATGCTCGTGATCGATGCGCTCATGCCCGACGGAAAATTTGTTGTCCCATTCGATGTCGATCATCGTTCTCTCTTGCCAGCGGGTCTTTGAATAGGGTCGCGTGAAGGGATACGTCGTCAGAGGCCGCTGGTGATCGCCCTTCGCTTCGCTCGAACGCCCGATCCGACATCGAAGGATCGGGCGTTCGCAGCGGATCAGATCAGCTTCCCGTCAAGGCGAGCAATATGCCGGCCGCGACCGCCGAGCCGATGACGCCGGCAACATTTGGACCCATGGCGTGCATGACCAGGAAGTTGTGGGGATCTTCCTCCAATCCAACCTTGTTGACCACGCGCGCCGCCATGGGAACCGCTGAAACGCCAGCGGCGCCGATCAGCGGATTCACCTTGCCGCCAGTCACGCGGTACATGATCTTGCCCATGATGACGCCGGTCGCCGTGCCGATGCAGAAGGCGAGGGCGCCCAGCACCAGGATGCCGAGCGTCTCGACCGCCAGGAACTTCTCTGCCGACAGTTTGGAGCCGACCGCCAGGCCGAGCATGATGGTGACCGTGTTGATGATCTCGTTCTGGGCCGCGCGGCTCAGACGCTCGACCACGCCGGCCTCGCGCAACAGGTTGCCGAAGGTCAGCATGCCGATCAGCGGTGCCGCTGAGGGCAGCAGCAGGGCGCAGAGGATGAGCACCACGAAGGGGAAGAGGATGCGTTCGAGACGCGAGACCGGACGCAACTGCTGCATGACCACCGCGCGTTCCTGCTTGGTGGTCAGGGCGCGCATGATCGGCGGCTGGATGATGGGCACCAGCGCCATGTAGGAATAGGCCGCCACGGCGATGGCGCCGAGCATGTCGGGCGCCAGGCGCGAGGCGAGGAAGATGGCGGTCGGACCGTCCGCGCCGCCGATGATGGCGATGGAGGCGGCCTCTTGGAGCGTGAAGTCGAATCCGGGCAGATAGTTGAGCGCCACCGCCCCGATCAGGGTCGCGAAGATGCCGAACTGGGCGGCTGCGCCCAGCAGCAGGGTCGAGGGACGCGCGATGAGCGCGCCGAAATCGGTCAGGGCTCCGACCCCCATGAAGATCAGCAGGGGGAAGACGCCCGTTTCCACGCCGACGTGGTAGATCTGTCCGATCATGCCGTCCGGGCCGCCGATCCCGGCGATCGGGATGTTGCTGAGCAGGGCGCCGAAGCCGATCGGGACCAGTAGCAGCGGCTCGAACTTCTTGGCGATGGCCAGGTAGATGAGCAGGCAGCCGATGGCCATCATCAGGCCCTGCCCCCACTCCATGTTGGCAATGCCCATGGAGATCCAGAGTTTGTCGATCGCGTCCATAGCTATCAGCCCAGTACCAGCAGCGGTGCGCCAAGGGCGACGGTTTCACCCTCCTTGACCCGGATCTCGGCGACTTGGCCTGCCCAGGGTGTCCGGACCTCGGTTTCCATCTTCATGGCCTCAAGGATGATCACGACGTCGCCGGCCGCGACCGTCTGGCCCGGTGTGACGCAGAGTCGGACGATGTTGCCGGCGAGTGGCGTCTCGACGACCTGTGTCCCCGCCGATGCGGCGGCTGGAGCGGTCGTCGGTGCAGCGCTCAGGGCGACCGAATCAACGCTGCCCTGGGGCGAGACGCGCACGTCGTAGGCGCGGCCGTTGACCTCGATTCGATACTGTTCGGGACCGTCGGTCGGTGCGGCTGGCGTTGCGGCGGGTGCCGGAGCAGCCTCCTGGATTTCCCAGGGACGCGGCTCGAAGGCGTCCGGATTGTTGCGGTTTTCGAGGAATTTGAGCCCGACCTGGGGGAACATGGCGTAGATGAGCACGTCGTCCACGACCTGATCGACCAGATTGAGCGTGCGCTCGCGGGCGATACCTTCAAGTTCCTGGGTGAGTCGGTCGAGTTCGGGCGGCAGATCGTCGGCCGGACGGCAGCTGATCGGCTCCTCGCCGTTCTGCAGCACGCGCGCCTGCAATTCCGGGTCGACCGGAGCAGGGGTCGCTCCGTAGGCGCCTTTGAGGACGCCGGCGGTTTCGTTGGTGATGCTCTTGTAGCGCTCGCCGGTGAGCACGTTCAGTACCGCCTGGCTGCCCACGATCTGGGAGGTCGGGGTGACCAGGGGCAGATAGCCCAGTTCCTCCCGCACCTTGGGGATTTCGGCCAGCACCTCGTCGAGTCGATTCTCGGCGCCCTGCTCGCGCAGCTGGTTTTCCATGTTGGTGAGCATGCCGCCTGGGACCTGGGCGACCAGGATGCGCGAGTCTACGCCTTTGAGCGAGCCCTCGAAGCGGGCGTATTTCTTGCGGACCTCGCGGAAATAGGCCGCGATCTCTTCCAGCAGGTTGAGGTTGAGCCCGGTGTCGCGATCCGTGCCCTGGAGGATCGCGACCACGGATTCGGTCGGGGAATGACCGTAGGTCATGCTCATCGAGGAGATGGCGGTGTCGATCATGTCGATTCCGGCCTCGGCGGCCTTGATCGCAGTGGCCGTGCTCATGCCGGTCGTGGCATGGCATTGCATGGCGATCGGGATCGAGCAGGTCTCTTTGAGTCGGGTCACCAGCTGTTCGGCGACATAGGGGCGCAGCAGGCCGGCCATGTCCTTGATGCAGATGGAGTGACACCCCATGTCTTCGAGCCGTCGGCCCATATCGACCCAGTAGTCGATATCGTGGACCGGGCTGACCGTGTAGGACATGGTGCCCTGAGCGTGGGCATCGGTGTTCAGCGCGGCGTGGACGGCCTGCTCCAGGTTACGCAGGTCGTTCATGGCGTCGAAGATGCGGAAGACGCCGATGCCGTTGAGCGCCGCACGCTCGACGAATTTCTCGACCAGATCGTCGGCGTAATGGCGGTAGCCCAGCAGATTCTGACCGCGCAGCAGCATCTGCTGCGGCGTGCGTGGCATGGCGGCTTTGAGCTGGCGCAGGCGGTCCCATGGATCCTCGCCGAGATAGCGGATGCAGGCGTCGAAGGTGGCTCCGCCCCAGGATTCCATCGACCAGTAACCGACTTGATCCAGCTTCTCCGCGATCGGGAGCATGTCCTCGATGCGCATGCGGGTCGCCAGCAGGGACTGGTGGGCGTCGCGCAGGACGACTTCGGTAATACCGAGTGGGATATTCTGATTCATGGCATGTTTCTGCGTGTTCGCGCCGACCCCTGCCGCTAGGCATGGGTGGGCACTGTCGGTGAGGGTTCGGGACTTGGCGCGGGCCAGTCGACCTCAGCGGCCCCGACGGTAGCGCGCGACGGCCGCACTGATGACCGCGATCAGGTCATCCGATTCGGGCGTCGAGGCGTTCGGGAGTGGATTCGGGCTCAGGGTGGGTTGCGGCTCGGCTGGAGCGATGCGCTGTGCGATCAAGGAGACCAGCCTGAGGATGCCGACCAAAAGCAGCAAGAAGCCGAAGACGATGCCCATGCCGATGCCCATCAGGCGCAGGCTCTCGATCATTAACGTGCTCTCACTCATTAGAACAAGGCTCCATCAGATTGCGTGGTTCGAATTCGTCGCCGTTCGTCGGGACAGCTTCGCCATGAATGCACCGATGGCGCTGGCGATCAGTCCAGCGGATGCCTCGCTCGGTGCAGGGACCACGCAGGCTTCTACCTAGGGATTCAGAGAATCCAACCGCCCCAGACAGCATTTAACGCGGCGAGGTTAACCGCGAAGTCTCTGATCGGCAAGATTTCGATCAAGTTTGGCGCCGAGTTCCGTCGGTTCGTGCTCGATGCCGTGGTGAGGCATTTGGGAGGTCGAGGCGCCGCTCGGTGGCGTTCCGAATGGTCTTGGGGAAGGTCTTGTACCGGTCTTGCAATGCGGCTTGGGTGGGCGTTATTGGATTGTTCCGGTGATCCGAAAAAACGCGGTTCAATTTTGATTCTTGTGTTGCAAGAATTTGAATTGAAAGACATAAAAACGATTCTTTATCGCGCGCCTTTCTAAGGCGCGCCATCCCCGTTGATGTTTCCGCTTGGTGGTCTTCGTGCTCGGGTGCCGAGCAACCCGCATGGTAGAATCCAGTCGCAGGGCTCTGGTCCTGCTCCATCTCTATTCACTCCATTCGATCGCTCTGCGTCCTCGGATCCGTGTGGCTGATGAGCCCCTCATCCTCTCGGCTTGGCCGCGCGATCACCGCTGCAAACCGGGCTTGAGCCCCATTGGACGACCGCAGGCAGATGACACCATGCGCATGACGGCCCTCTTTTTCGCCTATTTGTTCGCCTGTTTTCTGCTGGCGGCGTTGTTGACCTATCCCCTGATGATGACGGGCTGGATCACGATCGATGCGCATCGCGTCATGGGGCGCTTGGCGCAGCTGTTCATTCTGGCCGGGCTCTGGCCCTTGCTGGCGTTTCTTCGGCTCAATGACCGCGCGGTGCTCGGCTATCGGCCGACAGGCGCATTCATGCTGCGTCGCATCGGTCTCGGTTGGCTGGTGGGATTGGCAATCCTCGGCGCCCTGGTGGCGGTCTTGATGATCCTGGATGTCCGTGTTCTGGATCCGGGGGTCGTCATCTGGCCGGATCTGGTCGAAAAGGGGATTCAGGCGCTGATTGGTGGGCTATTGATCGGCGTGCTCGAAGAGACCTTCTTTCGTGGAGCGCTCTACACGGCGATTCGTGGTCGCAGCGGGGTGCGCTCGGCGGTGCTCTGGTCCTCGGCGCTTTACGCGGCGCTGCACTTCATGAAACCGGGAGCCTTGCCCGATGGGATGGTCTTTGATTGGTCCGGCGCCCTTTGGATGTTCGTCCATGCCTTCATCGACCTCTTCCAATGGAAGAACTTGGATTCGCTGATCGCGCTCTTTGCGGTCGGTGTCTTTCTCTCGCTGGTACGCGAACGCAGCGGACACATCGGCTGGTGCATCGGGATGCATGCCGGCTGGGTCTTTGCGATTCAGATGACACGGCGTATCTCCGACGGAAACCCGTCGTCCGATTTTGGCTTCCTGGTCGGCGACTACGACGGAACCATCGGTTGGCTGGCCGCCGTCTGGATCGGATCGCTCGCCGTGCTTTTCTGGTGGCTTTCTAGCCGGCCTGGCGATCGCGCTGATTCAGCCAGCGACGGACCTCGGCAAGGTGACGGCGGCTGACGGACAGGCGATCCGGACAGTCGCGAAGACGGACCGAGGTGGTTCCGTCCGAGTCCTTTTCCAATCCATGGAAGCGACTGCGCGCCACCAGTGCGTTGCGGTGGATGCGCACGAAGAGATCCGGAAATTCCTGTTCCAGCGAACGCAGCGATTCGTCCACCAGGAGTTCGCCGCCGAGATGTCGGACCGTGACATATTTCTGGTCGGCGTGCAGATAGATGATGTCGCTTAGATCCACCGAGCGCATCCGGCCTCGGTATTGGGCTGTGATTCGCCCGCGTCGCGTCGGGTAGTTTGGGTTACGGTTGCTTGACGACCCTTGAGTGGGATGCTCGGAACCGCATTGGCTGGCGACCAGCAAGATTTCCTCCAGCCGCTCGGGCCGCACGGGCTTGAAGAGACAAGCAGCGATCTCCTGTCCGCTGGTCTGAAGCGGGAGTGGTTGTTCTGAGGTCATGAGAACGACGGTTGGTGGCTTGTCCAGCTTGGCGAGATGATGCGCGGCCTCGAAGCCGTTCAGTCCCGGCATCTGCGTGTCCAGAAAGACCAGATCGACGGGTTGGGCTCGGCATCGGGCGATCGCCTCCCAGCCGTCCGATGCCTCGCCGGCAAACTCGTGTCGACCATCGGTTTTCGCGAGCAACTGTCTGATGCGTTCGCGGGTTGGAGAGTCGTCGTCAACCACAAGAATCTTCATGCGGATCCTCCTCTTCCATGGCGTCGGGTTTTCATGTTCGAGCCGACACGCGCTAATTTTTCCTTATTGAACAAATATCTGATCTATGCCGACTGCTTGCGCGAATGGCCTTGGCGCGGTCCTGTTATCGCCTAGGGTCTTACACGTTACGTTTGGTTTCGGCGGATGGCGTTCTTCAGTGAAATCGAGCGTGTAGAATCAGCGCTTTGCCTTTTGCTGGAACGACAGATGCAAGACTCCAATCCATCCTCGAAGCCTTGGGCAGGCCGCTTCAACGAACCCACCGATGCCTTCGTCGAGGCCTTCACCGCCTCCGTCGACTTCGATCGGCGGCTCTACCGTTACGACATCCAGGGTTCCATCGCCCATGCCACCATGCTTGCCCGTCAGGGCATCCTGACCGAGCCGGAGCGAGATGCCATCGTTGCCGGTCTGGAGGCGGTGCGCGCGCGCATCGACGCCGGGACGTTCGTCTGGTCGATCCCGCTCGAGGACGTCCACATGAACGTGGAATCCGCCCTTACCCAGGATATCGGCAGCATCGGTAAGAAACTTCATACCGGACGTTCACGCAACGATCAGGTCGCGACCGACGTGCGTCTCTGGCTGCGCGATGAAATCGAGACCATTCGCGCCGAAATCCAGCGTCTCCAGCTGGCGTTGCTGGATCTGGCCGAACGCGAGGCGGACACGATCCTGCCGGGGTTTACCCATTTGCAGGTCGCGCAGCCCATCACCTTCGGTCACCACATGCTGGCGTGGTTCGAGATGCTGGATCGCGATAGCGAACGTCTGGCCGACTGCCGTCGCCGGCTCAACGTCATGCCGCTCGGCGCCGCCGCGCTGGCCGGCACCACCTATCCGATCGACCGTCATTACACGGCCCAACTGCTGGGTTTCGACCGTCCGGCCGAGAACTCGCTCGACGCGGTCTCTGACCGAGATTTCGCCATCGAATTTACCGCCGATGCAGCCATCCTGATGATGCATCTGTCACGTTTCTCTGAAGAACTCATTCTGTGGTCGTCGGCTCAGTTCGGATTTGTGGATCTGTCCGATAGTTTCTGCACCGGATCCTCGATCATGCCGCAGAAGAAGAACCCGGACGTGCCCGAACTGGTGCGCGGCAAGAGCGGTCGAATCTTCGGTCATCTCATGGGCTTGCTGACCCTGATGAAGGCCCAGCCGCTGGCCTACAACAAGGACAACCAGGAGGACAAGGAGCCGCTGTTCGACAGCGTCGACAACCTCAAGGGTTCGCTCAAGGTGTATGCGGACATGATGGCTAAGGTTAGCTGCAACCGCGAGCGTATGCGCGCTGCCGCTAAACAGGGCTTCAGTACCGCGACCGATCTCGCGGACTATCTGGTCCGCAAGGGCATTCCGTTCCGCGATGCGCACGAGATCGTCGGCAAGGCGGTGGCGCTCGGCGTGCGCGAGGGGCGCGATCTTGCCGAGCTGACCCTGGCCGAACTCCAACAGTTCTCCCCTGAGATCGGCGAGGACGTGTTCGAGGTGTTGACCCTGGAGGGCTCGGTCGCCGCGCGCGACCACATCGGAGGCACGGCCCCCGTTCAGGTTCGGGCCGCCATCGGTCGTGCGCGCGAGCGTTTGGCGCATGGCTGACGGTCAGGATCGCCCCGATAGCCTGGATCGGCTCAATGCCCGCCTGCTGTGCTTTGCCCGCGAGCGCGATTGGGAGCAGTTCCATTCGCCCAAGAACCTCGCCATGGCCCTGGCCGGCGAGGCGGGCGAACTCCTGGAACATTTCCAGTGGCTTACCGAGGCCCAGAGCGCGGCGCTGGACGGAGATAAAAAGCGCCAGGTCTCGCATGAGCTGGCCGACATCCTGCTCTATCTGATTCGTCTCTCCGAGCGGCTCGATGTCGATCTCATCGCCGCCGCCGAGGAGAAGATCCTCATCAACGAACGCAGATATCCGGCCGATAAGGTGCGCGGAGACGCACGTCGGGCCGACGAATACCCTGACTGATCGGAATCGGCGTATCCGGTGCCGTCGGTGGCGTTTTCGCTCCCGGAGTCCGTGCGAGGGTCTCTTCCCTCCATCGAGTCGATCATGAGGACTTGATCCAATGAGTCACACGAAAGGGACAGGGAGGTCGGACAATCAGAATTCATCGGGGTTGAATCTCGGCGAGGAGATGCTCGTCGAGCTGGACGCGCAACTGCGGTGGGAGCGGGCGCGTTGTCGCGATCTGGAGCGCTTGCTCGCAGCGTCCGAGGCCAGATACCGCAAGCTCATGTCCTTCACCGACGACCTCATCGCCCTGGTCGATCGCAACTATGTCTACGAATGGGTGAACGATGCCCTTCTGAGGCTATATCGCAAGAAGTATGAGTCAGTCATCGGCCATTCGGCCGCCGAACTGCTCGGGCGCGATCACTTCGAGAACGATGTCAAGCCGAGGTTTGATCGCTGTCTGGCTGGAGAGCGCGTGCAGATCGACGAGTGGGTGGAGAAACCGAACCTTGGGTTCCGGTTCATGCAAATCAGACTGACGCCGTCCATGGGGGAGGATGGCCGTGTCGAGGGCTGTATCATCCATATCCGCGATAACACCGATCGTAGACGGGCGGAAGAGGCGTTGGAGCGCAACGCACGCCAGCTCAGACTCATTACCGACGCCTTGCCCGCCCTCATCGCCTATATCGACGACCAGCAGCGATACGTTTTCGTCAACGCGGGCCATACGCGCCTCTTGGGGAAGGGGCGCGATTACTTCATCGGGCGGCAGGTGGTCGAAGCGGTCGGTCCGGATATCTACGCTCAGATTCGCGGCTATCTGGAGCGCGCGCTGGCGGGCAGCGAGGTTAGCTGTCGGTATTCTTTCGAGCACGAGACACGCGGGCGGCTGTATTTCGAGGGTGTCTATGTTCCGCATCGCGACGAAAACGGCAGGGTGCTCGGCGTCTATTCCCTGGTTCGTGACATCACCCATCACAGGCTGGTCGAGGCGGAGCTGGAGCGTAGGGGGCGCATTCTGAGCGCGGTTGCCAGTCTTTCGCGATTGTGTCTGACGACCGATCGCTGGACCCAGATCATGGGGGATGCACTTGAGCAGCTCGGAATGGCCGCCGGGGTCAGTCGCGCCTATCTGTTCGAGCATTCGCTGACGCCGGATGGCCGGCCGCTGTGCACCCAGAGCTTCGACTGGTGTTCCGAGGATCTGAGTGCTGATCTCGTGCGGCATCGAACGCTTGAATTCGACTGGTACGCCGAGGGTCTCGGGACCAGTTACGAGGCCCTGTGCCGGGGCGAGACCGTGACCTGGGGGCAGACTGGTTATTCGGAGGCAGAGGGACGTTTTCTGGCGTCCCGAGGCATCAAATCGATCCTTATGGTCCCGCTTTTCGTCGATGGAGCCTTCTCCGGTTTCCTCGGGTTCGACGACTGTCGCGAGGAACGGTGCTGGTCTTTGGCCGAGGTCTCGGCGCTTCAGTCGGCGGCCGGGGTCATGGGGGCTGCGATCGAGAAGGCCGAGATCGGTCGCCGCTTGGTCGAACGCGAGCGTCGCTATGCTCTGGCCACCGAGGCTGGCAAGGTCGGTGTCTGGGAGTGGAATCTGCGGACCGGGACGGTCTTCGCCGATCCTGTTCTGCAACGCATCATGCAGCGGGATTGCGGTGATGACGGCACCGAAATGGACTACTGGCTCGATTGCATCCATCCCCAGGATCAAGCGATCACCGCCGACATTCGCCGACAGCTGGAACGTGGAGAGCTGACTGAATTCGATCGTCTGTTGCGGGTGCATGCCCGAGATGGCGGTATGCGCAGTCTCTGCTTTCGTGGCACCCTGATACGCGATCCTCAGGGCGTGCCGCTCAAGGTTTTCGGGACCGCCATCGATCTCAGCGAACAGCGTCGGGTTGAGGAGGAGTTGCGACGCGCCAACGAGGAGTGGTCCAAGACCTTCGACACGGTTCCCGATCCGATCCTGATTCAGGATCTCCAGGGGCGTCTGCTCAAGGTCAATCGTGCCTGTGCCGAGCGTCTCGACGCCTCCATCGAGGGATTGCTCGCCAAGCTGCATCGCGCCTTTCCCGACGGAGCCGATTGTTGCGACGTCGAGCGCGTCTCTTCGCATCAAGGCGGTCGCACCTGCGTGGCCGAGATCGAGGAGAACGGGCAGGGACGTCTACTGCGCGTCACCACATCCCCGCTTTTCGATCATGAGGGCGTGCTTTGCGGTCGCATTCATGTCATCCACGACATTACCGACCGTCAGCGTGCCGAACGGGATCGTTTGGCACATCTGGAGCGTCAGCGCGACGTTCTGGTGCGCGAGGTGCACCATCGCATCAAGAACCATCTCCAGGGGTTGATGGGGTTGCTTTCGCTGGGCGGGGGTGGGCGTGAGGAGTGTGCAGGGATCATCGGCGAGGCGATCGCCCAGGTGCAATCCATTGCAACCGTCTACGGCTTGCAAAGCCGGGAGGTGGCTGCGGACGTCTGTTTTCGCGAGATGTTCGACGCGATAGTATCCAACGTCCGCGGCTTCAGCTCCGTCCCGGTTCGCATGGTGGCGGGGAACGAGATCGACAGCGAACTCTGCATTGTGCGCGACAAGGCTGTGGTCTTGGCCCTAGTGATCAATGAACTTCTCATGAATGCCGTCAAATGCAGCGTCTCGGGATCGGACCAGGATCCCGTCGAGCTAAACCTCGGGGACGACCAGGGACGGCTCGTTCTCACCATCGCCAACTCGGGCGTTCTTCCTCCAGGGTTCGATTTTGAAACCGGCCAAGGGCTTGGAACCGGGCTCGGCCTGCTGCGGGACATGCTTCCGCGTCAGGGTGCGTTGCTGTCCATTTCCGGCGATGTTGGCCGGGTCATGGCGACCGCGATCATCGAACCTCCATTGCTGGTGCGGAGGCATCGGTCATCATGAACAGGACGTTCGGAGAACAGTGTGATATGCAAACATCGACGTTGCTGCTCGTAGACGACGACGAGGTCGTTCTGGCGACCTTCGGCAAGGGGCTCAGGGATGCGGGCTTCGTGGTGCAATTGGCCGCCTCCGGTCAGGAGGCGTTGATGAAGGCGCGCAACGCTCCGCCCGATCTGGCGGTGCTCGACCTGCGCATGCCGGGGCTGTCCGGTATCGAGACGGCTGAGTTCCTGCGGGACATGGGGGTTCCTGTCATCTTCCTGTCCGCCTACGACGATCATGACTCGGTCGAACAGGCGATCACCCGAGGAGCCTTGGGCTATCTGATCAAGCCCATTGACGTGGCCCGCGCCATTCCGACCATCAAGGCTGCCCTGGAGCGCGCGCGAGAGATTCGGGACTTGGTCGAGCAAAAGCGGCGTTTGACCAACGCGATCGACACGGGCAGTCTCGTCAACGTCGCGGTCGGTATTCTGATGGAGCGCCATCGTATCGGGCGGCAGGAGGCCTTCGACTCGATGCGGGAGCGCTCGCGCAAGGAGCGGCGTAAGGTTCGCGATGTCGCGGGCGACGTGCTGAGCGCTTGGTCGCTCGTCAACGACCTCAAGCCCCTGCCGGTGAAGCCGTCGTCGGCATCCGGTGGCCGAGGTCGCGCAGGCAAGACTGAGATCGGATGATCTGGCCGCCGGTTCGGCTGGATTGGAAGGCGCGGGATTCCGCTCTCGCTTCATCCTGGCCACGGGACGCGTATTCTCAATCCAGGTGGCGCGCCGTCAGGGCGTCGACCGATCTATTGGACTGAACCTCGGCCACATCGCGTGTGATTGGGCGACGGTTGATGTGTGATTTTTCATCTGACTGTGACGTATCATCTGTCTGTGATCGATGTGTTCGAGATCCTGGACCCTAAATGCCTGTCCTTGATCCTCCTGCCCGCATCCCTTTCCCCCGGATGCGACCGTTACGAATGACCGCCTTGCTCCTGCGGCTCGAATCCACGGTGGTGAGCGAATGGATGACCGCGATCGGGGAATGCTCCCGGATGATCGCCCGGCGAGCGCGTCGGCGATGCATGGACGACCGACAGGGGCGGTCGGTGAACGGTTCGATGATGGGGTGCGTGCGGCTGTAGGGGGCTGCTTCGAGCAGTGTCCGACGCTTGCGAAGCTCCTATTCGGATATGCCCGCGAGGGCGTCCTCGTCACAGACGGCGAAGGCGTCGTTGTGGATTGCAACGACGCCTTTACACAGGTTATGGGACATGCGCGCGAGGAGATTCTCGGACGCCATGCGAGGACCCTCATCTCCGGTCTTCATGGGACCGAACTCTTCGCGGCCATATGGCGAGAACTCACCGAGAAGGACCATTGGCGGGGAGAGGCCTGGAGCCGAAGCAAGGACGGCCGGCTCTTTCCGGTGACGCTGATCATGACCGCCGTGCGCGATCCAGAGGGCGCGCGCCAGCATTTCCTCGGGCTCGTCTCCGATCTCTCCGGACAGGAGGATCAGCGGCGTCATCTCGACTACATCGCCCATTACGATCCGCTCACCGGGTTGCCCAATCGCATTCTCCTCGTCGACCGGTTGCAGCGAGCGATGGAGCAGGTCGCGTGTCGTGGCACGCGTCTTACGGTCGCCTATTTGGATCTGGACGGCTTCAAGGCCATCAACGATACCTATGGCCACGAGGCGGGGGACCGGCTCCTGGTCGCGCTCGCCCGACGCATGCCCTCGGCCCTGCGCGCGTGCGACACCATTGCCCGTCTTGGCGGCGACGAATTCGTCGCCGTGCTCTTGGATCTCGACGATTCGATCGGTGAGGTCGTGCTCGAGCGTTTGCGTATGGCCGCCTCCGATCCCGTGCTGCTGGGCGATGTGGTGCTACAGGTCTCGGTCAGCATCGGCGTCACCCATTACCCTCAGGCGCGAGAGGTCGATGCCGACCAGTTGTTGCGTCAGAGCGACCAGGCCATGTATCAGGCCAAGCTCGCCGGCAGAAACAGCGACCAGCTGTTCGATCCCGAACAGGCGTTCAACCTGATGGATCGTCATCAGTGTCTGGCTCGAATTCGCACCGCTTTGGAACGGCGCGAGTTCGTGCTCTATTACCAGCCCAAGGCCAATATGCACACCGGCGAGATCTTCGGTGCCGAGGCGTTGATCCGTTGGCAGCACCCCGAGCGCGGGCTGCTTCTGCCCAACGCCTTTCTCCCCCCGATCGAAGGTCATGCCGTCGCCGTCGAACTCGGTGAGTGGGTGATCGAGGCCGCCTTGACTCAGCTTGAGGAGTGGCATGCCGTTGGTCTCCACATCTCGGTCAGCGTCAACCTCGGCGCCTATCAACTGCAGCGACCGGATTTCATGGATTGCCTGCGCACGCTGTTGGCGGCGCACCCGAGGGTTCACCCGAGCTTCCTTGAACTGGAAATCGTCGAGAGCAGTGCGCTGCAGGACATCGAACTCGTGGCCCAGGTGATCAATGCCTGTCGCGAGATCGGGGTGCAGTTTGCGCTCGACGATTTCGGGACCGGCTACTCTTCGCTGACCTATCTGAAGCGTCTCCCCGCCGCCTCGCTCAAGATCGATCAGACCTTCGTGCGCGACATGCTGGACGATCCAGACGACCTTTCGATATTGGAAGGCGTGCTGGGTCTCGCCAAGGCGTTCGAGCGCCATGCGATCGCCGAGGGCGTGGAGACGGTCGAGCACGGTCGTTTGCTGCTCCAGCTCGGCTGCGAGTTGGCACAGGGCTATGGGATCGCGGTGCCCATGCCGGGGGCCGATCTACTCCGCTGGGTGAGCGCCTGGCGACCCCCGGTGGTGTGGTCGACAGAGTCGCGGGTGGCCCGCGAGGATTTGCCGGTGATCTTCGCCCAGGTTGAGCATCGCGCCTGGCTGCGCAAGCTCGAGGATGTGGTGTTGTACGGTCGCATGCTGCCGCCGCCCATGCATGTACGCCATTGTCGTTTCGGTCGCTGGCTCTATGGTGAGGGGCGCGTCCGCTACGGCGACCGGCCGTCCTTCGAGAGGGTCGAAATCCAGCACCGCCAGATACACGAGTACGCCAACGAGATCCTGGATCTCAAATGGCAGGGGCGGGAAGACCAGGCCATCGCCCGGCTCAATACCCTGTACGAGGCGCGCGATTCGCTGTCTGAGGCGCTCCTGTCCTTGGTGAGCACACGACCTCGTTGAGCCGCGTGATGTCTTCACGCGTGGAACAGTGCGGATATTGCGGGATGAGGCGGGTTCATTCCTCGCGGGCGTCCCATTCCTCCTTCGCCGTCATGATGCGCGGCAGAATATCCATGAAGCACTCCATCAACCGTGGTTCGAAGTGGCTGCCTGCACCCTCGCGGATGGTCTGCACGGCTCGCTCGATTGGCCAGGCATCCTTGTAGGGGCGGCGCATGGTGAGTGCGTCGAAGACGTCGGCGATCGCCACGATTCGGGCCGATTCGGGAATCTGGTCGCCAGCCAGACCGTCTGGATAGCCGCTTCCATCCCATTTCTCATGATGGCGTAACGCGACCTCGGCCGCCAACTGGAAGAGGGGCGCCTGACTCTTACAGAGAATCTCGTAGCCGATGCGGGAGTGCTGTTTCATGATCTCCCACTCGTGTGGATCCAGCTTGCCCGGCTTGCGCAGGATCTCGCCCGGGATCCCGATCTTGCCCGTGTCGTGCATCGGGGCGGCGCGTTTGAGGTCATCGCGCTCGGCCTGGGACCAGCCGCAGGCGGTCGCGATCTCGCTGGCATAGGCCGCCATACGCCAGATGTGCACACCCGTGTCCGTGTCGTTGTAGTGACCGGCCTCGCCAAGCATCGAGAGGGCGTCGGCATAGCTGTTCTCCAGGCGCGAGGCATGGACCAGTGAAAGATGGGTGCGAATCCTCGCACGCACGATGGGCGGTGACAGCGGTTTGATGATGTAGTCGACCGCGCCCGCGTCGAACCCTGCTGCCTCGTCGCCGACATCGTTGAGACCGGTGACGAAGATGATCGGAATGGCCTCGGTTATCGGATCGGCCTTGAGGGTGCGGCAGACCTCGAATCCGTCCATGTGAGGCATCTGGATGTCGAGCAGGATCAGCGAAGGTTGACACCTGACTGCAGCGACCAGCGCTTCAGCGCCGTTGCGGCAGAAGATCAGGGGGTAGTCGTTACCGAGGACCTGGCGTATGGCCGCTAGGTTCTGAGGTTCGTCATCGACGACCAGCAAGGGTCCATTGCGTGTCATGGCTCCTCCAGTGGAATCGCCAGTCGGGCGGCCAGCGCGAGGATGGCGGCCGAACCGGCGCTTGAATCGAATTCCTCGGTGGCCTTCCATGCCTCCGCGAGCGACTCGCCGGGCAGCTGTTGGGCCAGGGTTTCCAACAGGGGCTCGACCGCGATGGGGTCGAAGCGGTTGAAGGCCGCAAGCGCCTGTTTCAGTAGGTCTGACACGAGGGAGGGATCCACGTCCTCGGGAGGAATCGCGAGTCTCTCGTTTCGACGGTCGGAGGGGCGTTCGGTCTTGGGTGCGTAGGCTTGGATCGCGTCCAGTGCCGAGACGAGACTGTTCCGAAAGGCATCCATCTCCGCAGCCGCTTCATCCAGTTCCATGGCGTCGTTCCATGCATGCTCCAAGACCTGCGCTCGCGCGGCAAGCCGTACTAAAGCCAGATTGTTTGCTGCACCCTTGAGTCTATGTAGATAGCGGCGGGCCTCGCTCGACTCCATATCCAGAAGACGTGTTGCGCTATCGCCAAATTCATTCGCGAATTGGCGTAGATATTTGCGATAGACCTCTGGATCCTTCCAAAGGTCCAGACCTCTGTCGACCGCTAGATGGGGTAGCGAGGCGACTGAGGGCGGAGCGGCGGGATCGATGCTCGCGGACACCCCTTCGGTTCGCTGTTCGGGCATTGGTTTGCTGTTGTCTTCCTTGCGTTCAGCCAGGCGTCGGATCAGGGCGACCGCCTTGGAAACGTCGAAGGGCTTGGAGATGAATCCATCCATGCCGGCCTCAAGCGCGGCCGTCTCCTGCTCACGCAGCGCGCCGGCGGTCAGTGCGACCACGGGGAGTTGGGCGATTGAGGGCGTGCGACGGATAAGTCGGGTGGCGTCATGACCGTCCATGACCGGCATCTGGACGTCCATCAGGACGAGGTCAACGGCGTCCGGATGGGCGATGAGCCAATCCACCGCCTCGCGTCCGTCGCCGGCCAGATGGATTTCGGCACCCTCGTTGTCGAAAATGTTGCTCGCGACCTTGCGGTTGATGTCGCTGTCGTCCACCACCAGCAGGCGCAGCCCCACGAGGCGTTGCGAGATGGCGGACGGCTGCGTTTGGGGCGGCTCGCCCAGTCGATGGCTGCGTTTGCGTATGACGGCATTGTATAGCTGCGACGGTGTGACCGGCTTGGAGAGTACGGCATCTACCGCTCCTGTCTCCGGCGAGTCCTGCAGGCTGTCGCGACGAGGAACGCCGAGGACGAATATCAGGGGCTGCCGGTTCGGTGGCAGGGCGGTACGGATGGCCTGTGCCGTGGCGATTCCATCGAGGTCTGGCATGCGGCTGTCGAGCAGCACCACTGCGTTCTGCCCCTGGAGTTCGGGATCCGCGAGGACGACCTCGAGCGCCTGGTTGCCCGATGCGGCCTGGCGCGCCGACCAGCCCAGCGTGGCGACCGTGGTCGCCAATGCCTTGCGGATGACTGGATTGTTTTCGGCGATCAGCACGCGTGTTTGGGACTCGCCTTGGGGCACCTGGGGCGCCTGCTGTTCGGCCAGGTCGAAGGCGATCTCGAACCAGAAGGTGCTGCCCTCGTCCAGGGCGCTGTGCACGCCTATGTGTCCGCCCATGAGATCCACGAGCCGCCGGCAGATGGCGAGACCTAGCCCCGAGCCACCGAAACGCCGGGTGGTGGAGGCGTCGGCCTGGGAGAACGGCTGGAAGAGCCGTGTCTGGGCGGCCTCGTCGATGCCGATGCCGGTGTCGATGACGGAAAATTTGAGCCGCACGCGCGAGTCGGTGCGCTCGAGCGTTTCGATGTGCACCTCGACCAAGCCCGAGCGAGTGAACTTGATGGCGTTGCTGCTGAGATTGATCAGCACCTGACCCAGTCGTAGTGCATCTCCGATCAGGGTCAGGTCGAAGCAGTCGGGTGTGATGACCAGTTCCAGGTCCTGCTCCTGATCGGCCGTGGCGGTCATGATGGTCGCGAGATTGTCCAGCACGCCGCTCAATGCGAAGGGCGCGTGCTCGATCTCGATGCGGCCCGATTCGATCTTGGAGAAATCGAGGATATCGTTGATGATGCCGAGCAGCGCCTTACCGGACTGGTTGATTTTGTGCGCCAGGTCGAGCGCATCCTCGGGCAGATCCTGTTGCTCCAGCATGTAGCCCAGCCCCAGCACCGCGTTCATCGGGGTGCGAATCTCATGGCTCATGTTGGTGAGGAAATCGCTTTTCGAGCGCGCCAGACGTTCGGCCTGGCGGCGTGCCTGTTCCAATTCGCGCGTGCGTTCGGCGACGCGTGTCTCCAGTTCCTCGCGGTGTCGCTGGAGCTGCTCCTCCATCGCTCGGTGTTCGGTGATGTCCCGGGTGATCTTGGTGACGCCGAACAACTCTTGGCTGGCGTCGCGCGCGGCGGTCAGAATGACCTCCGCGTAGAAGCGTGAGCCGTCTTTGCGGACTCGCCAGCCTTCCTCCGCGCTACGGCCCTCGTCGATCGCCTGTTTGAGCAATTGCCGAGGTTTGCCGCTTGAGACGTCTTCCGGCGGGTAGAAGAGAGAAAGCGGGCGACCGACCGCTTCTTCGGCTTCATAGCCTGTGAGATTGGCCGCGCCCTGGTTCCAGGTCGTCACGCGCCCCTTGGTATCCAGCATGATGATGGCGTAGTCGCGGATGTTGTCCATCAGCAAACGCAGTCGCTCCTCGCTGTCCCTTAATGCGCGCTCGGCCGCGAGACGCTGGGAGATGTCCCGGATCACGATGGTGTAGATCCTGTGGCCTTCGCTCAGGGCCTTGGCGCAACTAGCTTCGATCGGAACGTCGTGGCCGTCTTGGTGGCGTCCGTCGAGGACGATATAGTGGCTGTCATAGACGCGTGCGTTATCCGGCTCCATCAGCGGCTTGGCGGGGGTGCACTTGATACGCTCGAATGCGTCGCCCGGTAGCAGTATGCCGATATGCTGTCCCAATATCTCGGCAGCGGAGTAACCAAAGGCCGTTTCGGCGCCCTTGTTGAAAATCTGGATGTAGCCGGACTCCTCGGCGACCAATATGGCGTCCAGCGTACTGTCGAGGATGGCGCGATACTGGACCTTGGTGACCAGGGTTTGGCGCCGGTTGGCGGCCTCCTTGAGCTCGCGGTCCAATGCCGGACCCAGTCGCGCCAGATTGCTCTTCATGAGGTAATCGTTGGCGCCCCCGCGCATGGCGGCGACGCCCACATCGTCCATCACGGTTCCCGAGACGAAGAGAAAGGGCGTATCCCGGTCGCGTTTTCGAACCATCTCCAGTGCGCTCAGGCCGTCGAAGCTTGGCAGCCTGTAGTCCGAGATCACGACATCCCAGATGCCCATCTGCAGCGCTTCGTGTAGGCCTTCTGCCGTTTCGACCCGTTTGTGCTTGACCTCGTACCCGGCCTCTTGCAATGCGTGCAGGAGCAGCAGCTCGTCGTCCGAGGAGTCCTCGATCAGTAATAGACGCAATGGTTTGGATGTCATGATGGCGACGCGAGTGTGAAGTGAAAGCTGGCGCCCTGGCCGACGGCGGCTTTTGCCCAGATCTGTCCGCCATGCTTGCGTATGACGCGCTGTACGGTCGCAAGTCCGATGCCTGTTCCGGGAAAATCGCTGCTGTGGTGGAGCCGCTGGAAGGCGCCGAAGAGCTTATCGGCATAGGCCATGTCGAATCCGGCCCCATTGTCGCGCACGAAGAAGTTCGGACCCTCGTCCGTCTCCTGACGTCCGAATTCGATCCGAGCCGTCTGCGTCTTCCCCGTGAATTTCCAGGCGTTGGCAAGGAGGTTCTGGAGCGCGACATGGATCAGTCGTGCGTCGGCGTAGGCATCGAGTCCAGGTTCGATGCGGGTCTCGAGCGTGCGCTCGGACTCGGCGGCGTGCAGCTCGTCGAGGATCTCGCGTGCCATGGCGCTCAGATCGATCCGCTCGCGCTGGAGTTCGACGCGGGTGATGCGCGAGAGTGCCAGGATGTCATCGATCAGTTCTCCCATGTGCTGAGCGGCCGCGCGAATCCGATCCAGATAGTCCTGGCCGGTTGCATCGAGCCGATCGGTATGGGTCTTCAGCAGGATCGCGCTGAATCCGTCCAATGCACGCAGCGGTGCGCGCAGATCGTGAGAGACCGAGTAGGAGAATGCCTCGAGTTCGTGGTTTGACGCGACGAGTTCCCGATTCGTGGTTGCGGTCTGTTCCAGCGCGTCGCGTAGTGCATCCTCGGTGGCCTGAATCTCGGTGATGTCGCGGATATCGCTGATCACCAGGGGCGATCCCTGGGGCGTTTCGACCGTGCTCAGACTGATGGCCAGCGGAAGCGTGCTGCCGTCCTTGCGCACGCCCTGGAGCCGTATGCCCGGCGCCATGGCGCGCGCGGTACGTTCTCGCATGTAGTCGGCTCGGTATTCCGCGTGCCTGGATCTCAGGGGTTGCGGAACCAGCATCTCGACCGTTTGACCGATGAGCTCCGCGCGTTCGTAGCCGAACAGCCGCTCCATCTGGGCATTGACCTGAAGGATATGCCCCTCGACATCGCTGATGAGAATGCCGTCCGGAGCGCCTTCGATGAGCGCGGTCAGTTGGGTTTTCCGGCTCTTGAGCTCCGCGTTCGCCTGGTGCCGTTTGATTCCGAGATAGGCGATCCAGGTGCTGGCCAGCGCGCTGAGCGCGACGAGCCAGATCCACCCCTGAAGGTAGGTCAGCACATGAGGGCGGAGCTTGGCGGTCAGTTCGTCCGGCGACATCCAGGACACCAGCAACCAGCGATTGCGGGGCGCGTCGGAGAGTTCCATGTGATGGTTGCTCAGGTCGCGGGCGGGGCGGAACTCGATGGCGCTCAGTAGTCCGATATCCGAGTCGGTCCTCGATGGGCGGTTGTCGATCTGATCCTGTATCGCGTGCCACAGCACCGGGTTCCAGTTCGGCACGCGCGCGTCGGAACGATCGGCGAACATGAAGCCCCATTCAGGGCGCTTGTCGGAGGCCATCAACCAATAGCCTTCCCGGTCGAGCAGCCAGAGTTTTACGGCCCGCGCACGCGCGAGTGCGTTCAGTCGTTCGATCAATGGCTGGCCGAGATAGTTGATGATCATCAGGCCACGCTCCGCGCCTGCGGCATCGACTACGCGCGAGACGAAACGGATCATGGGCTTGTAGGGGATCTCGATCTCTCCATGCTCCACGTTGAGATCGAATCGCGACAGATAGAGACCGTTCTCACCCAGATTGCGCGCGCCGATGAAATAGGGGCGATCGCTTTTGTCCTGGAGCTGGGATTCGGGGACGACTTGCGTCGTGCCGCTCTTGTTGTCGATGCGGATCCGTTCCCGGCCCTGCTCGTTCAGATAGCGCATCTGATCGTAGATGCCGATACGGGCCGACATGAGACTACGGAAATCCTCGATCGTCTCGTGCTGGTCGGACGCCTCCCCAGCGGCGAGGAAGCGGCTGAAGGGGGGGTGGTGTGAGACATACTGCAGGTCGCGCAGCACCCAGTCCAGCCGTGCATTGATGACCAGGCCAGCCTCGAAGGTGGTGCTCCACTGTTTTTCATGTAGCGCGTCCACCAGATGCCGGGCCTCGCTGCGGTAGAGCAGACCCATCAATAAACTGATCGCGACCAGCATGCACAGCCAGATGGCGAGGCTCCGCCAGAGGATTTGCCATCCGATGATGCCAAGTTTGAAATGGGCCTTCGTGCGCATGAAATCCCTGTGCCTACGTTCGCGATGTGAGCTGCATTCTTGAGGCGGCCGATGTTTCCGCTCCGAGGCGCTAGCCTGCTGATTTGGGGACCGTTGAGGGGAGCGCAAGAGGCCATTGATCGGGATTTCGACCGATCAATCAAGCGGGGCTTGGGGCACTTGTTGGGGAATCGGTGTGTCGCGCGGGACAAAGACCGGGGATAGGCGGCTCTGATTTAGAGGCGGTCGGCCATCCATGCCTCGAAGGCGTCGGACGACATCGGTCGGCCGAAGAGGTACCCCTGTCCGTCCTTGCAGCCGCGCTCCATCAGGTATCGCCGTTGTTCCTCGGTCTCCACGCCCTCGGCGATGGTGCCAAGATCCATCTGACGTCCGAGCGCGACCACCAGATCTGCGATCCCGTTGTCGCTGCTGTGGCCGAGTTCTTGGACGAAGGCGCGATCGATCTTGATCCGGTCGACGCCGAGCTGCTTGAGGACGCTCAGCGAGGAATAGCCGGTGCCGAAGTCGTCGAGCGCGACCGAGACGCCCATGCGCCGGATTTCGGCGATCTTTGCAGCGGTAGAGGCGATCTGGCCGATCGCGATCGATTCGGTCAGCTCCAGCTCGATGCGTTTCGGGTCGATCTCGTGTTCGTGGAGTACGCGTTCCAGGATGGAGATGAAATCCGGCTCGCGGAATTGGGCCTGGGAGACGTTGACCGCCATGCGGAATCCTGTGTGGCCAAGCTCGATGATACGTTTCAGCTGGTCGCAGGCGGTGCGTAGCACCCATTCGCCGAGGGCGATCATGAGACCCGAATGCTCGGCCACCGGGATGAACCGGTCGGGTGGGATGACGTCACCCTCCTCGGTCGTCCAACGCAACAGCGCCTCCGCCCCGACCACGCTTCCGGTCGCCAGGTCCACCAGGGGCTGGAAGGCCAGATGGAGCCGCTCGGCGTGGAAGGCGGAGCGCAGATCGGTGAGCAGGCGGATACGCTCGCGCGCCGCCAGGCCGAGATCTTCGGTGAAGGCGATGGCGCGCCCCCGGTGCAGTCGCTTGGCCTGTTTCAGCGCGATGCTGGCATCCTTGAGCAGATCGGCGCCTCTGGTGGGTCCAGGGCCCACGCGGATGAGGCTTGCGGTTGCCGAAATGCGGATGGATCTGTCCTGCAGATCGAACGGGGTCGCGAAGATCTGCTCAATGGTATAGCGATCGATCGCCGCGCTGGGACCGAGCAGGCAGAAGGCATCTGCGGTCACGCGGGCGATTAGGGTCGGTGGCTGGAACGTCTCTCCCAATCGGTAGGCGACCGCGCGCAGGACCTGGTCGCCGAAATGGTGATCGAGCGCCGCGTTGATCTCGGCGAAATCGTCGAGATCGATTAGGGCCAGGGTGTCGTCTTGTTCGCCGTCCTTGCGTTCGTCGATCAGATGGATAAGCCGTGCGCGGTTGGGCAGATGCAGGAAAGGATCGTAATAGGCTGAATCTAGGAGCTGTTCGTGCAGCAGCACGTTCTCGAATCCGACCGTTACGTTGGCGCAGAAGATCTCCAGCAGGTTGCGGTTCACCCTGTCGAGCGGGTACGCGACATCCAGATAGGCCGCGACGCCTTGGGTGCCTTGTACGTCGAAATAGAGGCAGGTCATGGGGTCGAACAGATGGCTCTTGGCTGTCAGACACTGCTCCAGGGCGTTTCTGATCTCGGCATCTGGCAGTTCATGCAGTGGAGACTGGATCAGGTGTCGGTACCGTCCTGCGGCGGCGATCAGCCAGGGCGATTTTTCTCCCGTGGGCGCGGAGGCGACGCAGACCAACCCCTCCGGTGCGATGTCCAGGAGCGCACACAGATGCGTGACCACGCCTTCGGAGAAATGATGCAGCGCCCGTCGTTTGGCGAGTCCGGTGCTGGCCGAGATGATGAGCTCCAGACCGCGCCGGCTCATTTCGAGCTGGCAGAGTTGACGGTAGGAGCGGATGGCGACGGTCAGCGTGGTGAACAGCCGAACCCGGGTCATCTCGGACTTGGTCTTGTAGTCGTTGATGTCGTAGGCGCGGATGGTCTCGATCTCTGGGGCGTAACCAGGCTGGCCGGTGCGCAGGATGATGCGCACCGCGCGTCGGTCGAGATCCTCCCGGATGCGCCGTATGAGCGCGAGTCCGGCGTCTTCTGACTCCATGACCACGTCGAGCAGAATCGCCGCCACGTCTGGGTTATCGGCCAGTAGGTCGTAGGCCTGGCTCGCCGAATAGGCGTGGAGGAAGTCGAGCGAGTGTGCGTCGATGGTCAGATCGCGCAAGGCCAGGACGGTGGCCTCGTGCACGTCCGGTTCGTCGTCGACGATGAGAATGCGCCAGGAATCCTTCGGTTGGTGGTGCTCGTCCGGCTGATCCTCGATGAGAAAGAGTGCGTCGTCCGTGTCTGGAGGTTGGCTCTGGGTCATTAGGCACCCTCGTCCGCAGTCGTCCGATGGCGCCTGCCCGGTACGGGCGCTGACCAATCGATTGAAAGACCATCAAGCGATAGATGAGATCCTGTTTTCATCGGAGTGCTTTGGCCTCTATGTGATGATTCGCTGGAACGCGCTCTTCCGGCAATCGCCAAAGGAAACGTCTGAGAAAGGCTGTTCGGTTCTCGCCGATGCGAATGTATTCGCGTCGTGGACGTTTCTGCAAACCGTCTGAGATGGGCATCTTATACTTGAGGTTAAAGTGAAGATCTCACGAGAATGGCGGCTTCGGCAACCCTCATCGTCATGCCGTGAGACGGTGTGCTCGGGTTTCGAGATGGCGCTTGACTCTATGTCCAAGACGCGGGTTTCCTCTCTCTGGGTTATAGGGCTCGCTTTCCACAGGGTCTTCGGGGACCGGTTGGCCGGTCCATCAAGGCGCTTGGCCGTCGGGGCCGACGCGCGGCAGCGTCAGGATGAAGGTGGTGCCTTGGCCTGGCTGGCTGTCCACGACGATCCGCCCGCCCAGCGCGACCGTCACCAGATTGTAGGTGATATATAGACCCAAACCGCTGCCACCTTCCCCCAGGCGGGTCGTGAAGAAGGGCTCGAAGATGCGATCCAGGAGTTCGGGGGCGATGCCGATTCCATCGTCCGCGCAGAGAATGGCGATGTCGTCCGCGCCTTCCGCATGGGCCTGGATGCGGATGCGGCCAGACTTCAATCCGGCAAAACCGTGCTTGAGCGCATTGTTCACCAGATTGGTGATGACTTGCTCCAGTGGGCCGGGGTAGCTGTCCATCTCCAACTCGGGTGGGGCCTCGATTTCGATATGGTGCGCGGTGTGCTTGAAGCCTGGACGGAGCGTGACCAGCATTTCGTTCAGTGTCTGATGTAGATTGAAGCGGCGGCGGCGCATGCTGGTCTGATCCACGGCGACCTGCTTGAAATGTCCGATGAGTTCCGCCGCCCGTGACGTATTGCGTTCGAGCAGATCGACCGCCTCGCGGGTGTGCGCCAGGAAGGCGGTCAATTGCGAGCGGCGCAGCGTGCCCTCATCAATGGCTGCGCCGATCTCGCTCAATCGGGCTTCCAGGGTGCTGGCCACGATACGGGCGTTGCCGAGTGGCGTGTTGAGTTCGTGGGCGACGCCTGCGACCAGCTTGCCGAGCGCCGCCAGCTTTTCGGATTGCACCAGCTGATTCATCGCCTGTTGCAGGGCGCTGGTGCGCTCGTTCACCAGCTCCTCCAGATGCTCTCGGTGGCGCCGCAACTCCGCATCCGCCAGCTTGCGATCGCTGATATCGCGCACGAAGGCGAAATCGTAGTCCTGGCCGTTGAAGGCGATGTGATTTGCGGTTACCTCGACCGGGAAGATGGTTCCGTCCTGGTGGCGATGGGTCGTCTCGAATCGGCGCCGCTTCTGTTCGCGTGTCTTGTTCCAGTGGTCGATCCATCGTGTTTCGGGGAACTCGGGGTTGATGTCCCAGACCGCCTTGCCGAGCAGCTCCTCGCGCGCGTACCCAAGCGATTCGCAGGCCTCGTCGTTGACGTTCATGAAGCGTCCATCGGGCGTGATCCAGAATATGGCGTCCGCTGAACGCATGATGGAGAGTTCGGCCAGACGCAGCGCCTGCTCGGCGCGTTTCTGATGGGTCAGATCCTGAATCAAAGAGAGCAGTGTGGGTTGGGCGCCCAGCTCGATGAGCTCGGTCGACCAGAGCACGTGCCGTATTTCGCCGTTCCTGGTGCGAATCAGCGTTGGCGCTTCCTTGATGGAGCCCTTTTGGAGCAACTCCGCGATCATGCGGTCGCGGAAGTTCGGGTCGACCCAGATCCCGACGTCCTTGGATGTCCTGCCGACGAGGTCCTCTGCGGCCCATCCGCTGAGCTCCAGCCAGCGCGCGTTGGCGTCGATCAGCCTACCCTCCAGGGTCGAGAGGGTCATGGCTGCGGGATTGGAGCGAAAGGCCGTCGCAAAGCGGTGTTCGCTTTCGCGGAGCCGTTTGAGCAGCAGATGTTGGGAGAGCGCATCGCCGACGCGCTCGGCGATGGCCTGGAACAGACGTTGTTCCGTCTCGCTCCAGTCGCGTTCATGGCTGCACTGATGAATGCCCAGTATCCAGGTCCGATCGGACCGAGGGTGCAGCGCGATCGTCAGCTGACTTCGGATGTTGTAGCGCCGTACCGTTGGGGAGTTTCTGATCTCTTCGGTGGCCGGGAGCGTGTGAGGTCCAGGCGTGTCCATCAAACATCGCACCATCTCGTAAAAGTATGTGTCGGTTATGACTGTGACCCCTTCGGCGTTGGTGTCGCCCCCTGTGGCGGTGGCGCCGGGCCACTCCGGTCGGGTTGCCTCGATTGGGATATGGAAGCTGGCGTTCCCCGTGTCGCCGGGGTACATGAAGAAGGCGCGGTCGGCCTGGAAGATATCCCGAATGGTTTCAAGCAAGTCGGGCATCAGCTCGTCGTCGGGGCCGGGCGCCGTCAGGATGCGCGAGATTCGGTCTAGATTTTCCAGAAAACGGGCGTTGTCCTTTAGCCTGCGGTCGGAATCGAGATGCTGCAGCGTATGCGCAAGGATTTCGGCCACCATACGCAAGAGTCGCGTGTCTTCCTCTCCCCAGTCGCGCTCATGGTCGATGGCGTCCAGGCCGATGAGACCGCGAATTCGGCCGTTCAACTCGATCGGAACCCATAGGGCCGACTGAACCTTCCCTTGTCGTAGATACGGCCTGTAAGGCGAGTCGTCCGCCAGGTCGCGGTAGCGGATTCTCACGACGCGATCCTGTGGCGTTGCGTCGAAGGCGCGCAGCAGGTCTTCGGTTTTGAAGGTGCGTATCGTCTTGCTGTCTGGTGGAGCGTTCGCGCCGCACCATGCGTGTGCATCGGCCGGTGCCGATGGATCGGGGGCGATTGTCAGAAGATAGCTGCGTTCGGCCTGGGTCAAGCGTCCGATGCGCTCAAGGATCCAGTGGAGTTGCCCGTCGAGTTCTTCACCCTTCGGATTGATCATTAAGGCCGAGATCTCGGTTGCCGCCTGCTCGATATCCAGGTGGCGCTTTAGCTTGGTCTCGGACTCCTTGCGCGCGGTGATGTCGAGCAGGGTGCCGATCATGCGCACGGCGCGGCCGGTCACGAGCCTCCGCACCACCCTGCCCGCCGACAGCACCCAGATCCAGCCGCCCTCACGGGTACGCAGACGCAACTCGGTCTGGTAGTCGTCGCGCCGGCCCTCGACGCAGTCGTCGTACAACGCCAGCATGTGTTGGTAGTCGTCCGGGTGGAGCCAGTTTGCCCAGATATCGGGGGTCAGATCCAGTTCGTCGGGGGCGTACCCTAGCATTCGGGCATAGGCGTCGTTGACGATGGCCCTGCCGGTCGGGATATCCAGGTCGTAGAGTCCTTGCCCGGCGACCGCCAAGGCCAGCGAGAGACGTTCCTCGCTCTCGCGCAGGGCGCTTTCGGTCTCCCGCTGCGGCGTGAGCGGATGGACCAGCGCGCAGTTGTAGCCCCGTCCCTCGATTTCGAAATAGTGGCCGAGGATCTCGACCGGCCACACCGAACCGTCGCGATGGCGGTGGCTGGTGCGGAAGCGCTGGGTCCTGGTCCGGCGCAGCTCGCGCCAATGATCCGGCCACTGTTGAGCGGAAACCTCGGGGTCGATGTCCGTGATCTTCAGCGCCAGCAGCGCCTCGCGGCTGTAGCCGAGCGACCGGTAGGCCGCTTCGCTGGCGTCGATGATGCGCGCCTCCTCGTCGATCCAGAAAAGGCGCGCATCCCGGTCGGGATCGGTGGCGAGAATATTCAATGGCGGAACCTCCAGTGAGCCGGGCATGGGAAACCGCTCCAGCGACCTCCAGTGCGTCCTCTGTCATTGCCGATCGGCGGCGTCTCGCGGCGCCCCGGTCAGCGCCAGCGCCAGGCCGCTGACCCGCTCGACCCGTCGGTTCAGCGCGTCCGCCAGGACATGATCCTGGCTGTAGAGCAGTGTGAATGTCTTGCGGGCACGGGTGATCCCGGTGTAGACCAGCTCGCGGGTGAGCACCGGGTTGGGCGTATCCGGCAGGATGAGTGCGGTGTGGATGAATTCCGATCCCTGCGCTTTGTGCACCGTCATGGCGAAGACGGTCTCGACCGCCATCAGTCGGCTGGGCAGGATCCAGCGGATCCCGCCGGTCCCGTCGCCGCTCGGGAAGGCGACCCGCAGTACCCGTCGGACGGCGCCATCGGTCTGGCGTACCGGGACCTCCAGCGCGATGCCGATGTCGCCGTTCATCAGCCGCAGTCCATAGTCGTTGCGGGTGACCAGCAGGGGGCGGCCGGCGAACCAGCCCTCGCTGGCGTTGGCGAATGTCTGTGCCGGGTTGGCGCGCGGTTGCAGCAGTGGCTCGTCGCCGGTGCTCAGCACATCGATGATGCGCCGGTTCAGTCCCTCGACACCCCAGGGCCCTTGGCGCAGTGCCGTGAGGAGCTGGAAACCGGCGTGCTCATTCAGCACGGCGGAGGCCCAGTCATCCAGGGTTTGACGATCGGCCTGGTCGTCTGGACGTCCATCGCGCATTAGGCGCAGATAGCCGGCATAGCCATCACGGACCAGATCGTCGAAGGACGTATCCTGAGTGTCTCTCAGCCGAATGGCGGCGATGCGCCCGAGTTGCGCGTCCAGGTCGGATTGCTGGCGCTCGAACAGCGACTTGAGCGCGGCCAGTCGGTCGGTGACCGGTCTTTGGTCCAACATGCCCGCGTTGACCAGCTCGGCCAGGGCGCCGATGCCGCCTTCCGGTTTGAAGCGATAACTGCGGCGCAGCATGGCGATGGCCTGATCGAGTGGTCGGCCCTCGGGGTCGAGATGGATCGATGGGATCGGCTGGCCGGTGACCCGTTGCAGCCAATCGGCGGTCTGCGGGCGGTAGTGGGCCTCGCGCGCCCGCTGGCAGAGATCGCCGAGCACCGCCCCGGCCTCGACCGATGCTAGCTGGTCCTTGTCGCCGAGCAGGATGAGCCGGACCTCGGGGCGCAGCGCGTCGAGCAGCCTGGCCATCATCTCCACGTCGATCATGGATGCCTCGTCGACCACCACCAGATCGGCCGGCAATGGATTGCCCGCGTGATGGCGGAAATGACGGCTGTCCGGGATGGGTCCGAGCAGGCGGTGCAGCGTGGTCACCTGGGTCGGGATCTCGGCGCGGATCCGCTCGCCTTCGGCGATAGCGTCGAGCGGAAGATCGGCCACCTGGCCGGCGATGGATGCGTTCAGGCGCGCGGCGGCCTTCCCGGTGGGCGCAGCGAGCCGGATGCGCAGCGGCGGTTCGCCACGGCCCATGGAGAGTCCCTGGAGTAGGGCCAGCAGGCGCACCACGGTGGTGGTCTTGCCCGTGCCCGGTCCGCCGGTGATGACGGCGAAGGCGTTGCGGGCGGCCAGGGCGCAGGCGACCCTTTGCCAGGCGTCCACCTGAGCGTCGGATCCGGGGGCGGGTGCGAAAAGCGGGTCCAGCAGACCCTTGACGTCCTCCTCCGGTAGTTCGATGGCGTCTTCGAGGCGTCGGTCGATTCCTGCGCGGATCCGTTGTTCGTCGCGCCAGTAGCGGCGCAGATAGAGCAACGGGCGTTCCGGCGTGCCATGCAGAACCAGTGGGGATTGGTCTTCCCCCTCGGTCACCTCGGTCGCCTCGATCGCGGTATCAGGGACGAGCTTGGAGTCGATGGCCGGACTGCGTGACAGACGTGCGATCCAGTCGGTGATCCGCAGCGGGGCGAGCAGTCCGGGCAGGTCGCGACGGACCTCCTCGGCTTTATCTACGTCGTTGCGCAGACGGGCCAGCAGCGCGTCCGGGTTTCGCTGCGTACCCTCCAGGTCGAGACAGACATGGCCGTGCGCGTTGCGTTCGCTCGTCAGCGCGACGGCGAGCAGCACGGCAGGATCGGTCTCGCCGCACTGCATATGGACGAAGCGCGCCAGTGCCAGGTCGAGCGCGCGCAGCACTCCGGTCTCTACCCAGGTTTCGAGCCGGAAGAAGAGATCTCCCGCCGTCATGCCGCCGAATTCTTCATCTCTAGGCCGCATCGCTGGTTCCCTCGGTTTCGCGACCGCCAGCGAACAGACGATCCAGTCGTTCGATCGCCTCTTGGCTCGGCCGGTTCATGTAGAGCCCCTGGGTCGCGTTTTCGGTGCCGCGCAGGAAGACATAGAGAATGCCGCCAATGTGACGATCGTAGTCGTAATCCGGCAGCCGCGCGCCGAGCTGGCGGTGCAGGGCGAGCAGATAGAGCAGGTATTGGAGGTCGTAGCGTCTGGCGAGAATGGTCTCGCGCAGGCGCTCGCGATCGTAGGCCGCGTCGTCCTCTCCCAGTGTGTTGGACTTCCAGTCGAGGAGGTAGTAGCGACCCTGATGCTCGAAGACCAGGTCGATGAACCCCTTGAGCATGCCGTTCAGGAAGTGGGGCGCCAGTGCCGGACGCGGCATTCCTGGATGGATGTACTCCATCGCCAGACGTTCGATGCGCCGCGTGTCGACGCCGTGGCTCGGCAGCCAGAATTCCATCTCGACCTGGATCTGGCGCGGACTCAGGTCGCGCAATGCCAGGTGGGTCGGATTGGCCGGATCCTCTGCCAGGTCGCTCAGCACCCAGGTCTGGACGAGCAGGTCGCGCAGCCAGGCATCCAGCGTGTCGATCCATTGGGTCAGGCCGCGCAGGTTGCAGCGCCGGCCGAGCATCTCGCGGCGCAGCGACTCCGACTCGGCTGCGGCGGCATAGCCGTTCAGCATGCGTCCTGTGTCGTCGCGGGTCTGCTGGGTGGCCGCCCATTCCAGAATGCCGTGCAGAAAGGTGCCGATATGAGCACCGGTCGGAAAGGCGTGCAAGCGTCCACGTGAGATCGCCGTCGCGCTGGAGCTCGGTGTCTCTGCGGCTACTGTGCTCGCCGATTCCTCTAGGGCCGTCTCCTGCGCGGCGGTTTCAGAGGAGAGCGGCAGGTTTGAGCCGGGTTCGCCGTCCGTTCCGGAGGCTGGATAGATGTCGTGCGTGATGGCCGAATAGCTGGCGATCCACCAGGGCTGGCGGCGGATGTTCGGGGCGGGGCGCGCGTGCTCCAGGCGCTCGGCCCCCTCGGGTGGAAGCGGGATCGCGCACGCGGTCGGCACCGGCTCGATGCGGATGTGCTGACACTTGTCGCGCAGTGCCCCGAGCGCCTCCCAGATCTCCGACGGGCTGTCGAAGACCCGTCCGCCGCCGAGCAGATGACCGATCGCCGACTTTTCCAGTTGCGGTCGCTTGGAGCGGCCGCTCTTGAGCGGCGCGATCCCGGCCCAAAGGGCGTGGCGGGCACGGGTGAGTGCGACATAGAGCAGACGCATGTCCTCGCTCAGACGCGCGTCGTCGGCCGCCAGCCAGGCCTCGGCGAATCCCTGCTTGGTCGCGATCTCCAGATAGGTTCGGCCCGCATGGCGATAGGGGACCTGGCGACTGTGTCCGTCGACCTCGCGCCAGCCGCAGATGAAGGGCAGCAGCACCAATGGGTATTCGAGCCCCTTCGATTTATGGATGGTGATGACCTGAATCAGCTCGGCGTCGCTCTCCAGGCGCAGAATCTGCTCGCTGTCCGAGTGTTCGATCTGCTCGGCGAAATGGCGGATCAGGGCCTGTTCGCCGTCGATCCCGGTGGCCGAGGATTGGAGCCATTCGGCCAGGTGCAGCAGATTGGTGAGGATGCGTTCGCCGTCGGCGCGTCCGACCAGACGGGCCGGCAGGTCCAGGTCTCCCATCAGGCGGTAGAGCATGGGGAGCACGCCCTGGCGGCGCCAGATGCGCTGGTAGATGCCGAAGCGCTCGACCTGCTCCTCCCAGGCCAGTTCGTCGTCCTGAAGTCGGGCTAGCTCTGCGAGCGGGACCGCGAGTGTGTTGGTGCCGAGCGCGGCCCGCGCCAGTCCCTCGTCGGTCGGTGCGGCGCAGGCACGCAGCCAGTGCAGCAGGTCGGCGGCCTCCTGGGAGTCGAGCACCGAGTCGCGGTCGGAGAGATAGACGCTCGGCACCTGGCGCGCGGCCAGCGCCTCGCGCATCAGGGCCGCCTCGCGGCCGGTGCGGACCAGGATGGCGATGTCCTTGGGACGCAGTCGCTCGAATCCGTCCGGCCGGGTGAATCCGGCCCGGTTCTCGCGCGCCGCGCTCAGCCAATCGACGATCTGGGTCGCTGCGGCCTCGGCCATCGTCTGGCGATAGGTGCCGGGTGAGACGGGCTCTTCGCCGGTGTCCAGTGTCCAGAGGGTGAGAGCGGGTGCCTCCCGGCTGTCCAGCGTCAGTCGCTCGGGACGGTCGTTGGATCCCGTGGAGACGAATGGGATGGGGTTGTATCCGGTGTCGTCCTTGAAGCGGAAGGCGCCGCGACTCCACGACTCGGCCTGTTCGAAGAGTGTATTGCAGGCGTCGACCAGCGGGGCGGTCGAGCGGAAGTTGGTGGCGAGCGTGTAATGGCGCCCTTCGGTGGCCGAGCGGGCCGCCAGATAGGCATGGATGTCGGCGCCACGGAAGCCGTAGATGGCCTGTTTGGGATCGCCGATCATCACCAGTGCGCTGCCCGGATGGGGCTCGGCGACCCTGTAGATGCGATCGAAGATGCGGTACTGGACCGGGTCCGTGTCCTGGAACTCGTCGATCAGGGCGACGGGGAACTGACGGCGGATGGTCGCGGCCAGGTGGCTCGCCTGGGCGGTGCCGAGTGTCGGGTCCAGCGCGGTATCGAGCTGGCGCAGCAGGTCGTCGAACCCCATCTCGGCGCGGCGCTGGAGTCGCTTCTCCAGCTCGGCCCGAACCCAGTCGGCGGCGTGCGCCAGCAGGCAGGACTCCAGTGGCGGCTCGGGCGCGTCGGGCTGGGCGGGTCGCATGCCGTCGGCCGCCCTCCAGTCGGCGATGGCCTGGAAGGCGGCATGCTGGGGTGCGGTCTGAACCTTGGCGGTCTTCTTGAAGGAGAAGGCGTCCTGGGCGAAGTTCTTGAGTTTGCCGGGTGCCGGGTCGCCCTCGGACCAGTCGGCGATGGACTGGAGCAGTTGGTCGAAGGTGTCCGCCTTGGCGCTAGCGTGCGAGGTGCCGTTGAGGTGCGGGCGCAGCGCGCGCAGCGTTTCCTCCAGCGCGGGCCGATCCGCGCGCCAGGCGGCGCGCGCCTTGTCTTCTTCCTGCTGAATCGCCGTATCGAGCCGCGCACATTCGGCCTCGACCTCGCGCTTGCTGGCGGACCAGGCGAGATGTGCGGCCAGTGGCTCGGTCAATGACTGGCAGATCAGAGGCTCGCCCCGATAGCTGAATCCGCTGTCGCGCCGACCGAGCCAGCGCGCGAGCTGATCGCGCAGGGCCTCGGGAGACTTCACGACCTCCAGCACGGCCTTCGCCTGATCGGGGGTGAGTCTATAAAAATGGGCGCGCCAGTAATCCCGCAGCACCTCGGCCACCAGGTCGGACTGATCGGTGACCAGTTCGCGGTCGAACAGACCCCGTGTGTCGAAGGCGTGCTCCTTGAGCATGCGGTTGCACCAGCCGTGGATGGTCGAGATGACGGCCTCGTCCATGGCCTCGGCGGCGAGACGCAGTCGGCGTGCGCATCCCGGCCAGTCCTCGGGCGGATAGTCGGCGCGCAGACCGATCATGGGGTCCGTTTGCATGTTCGCGGCGTTGATCTCGCGGTCTGGCGACTCGAAGAGGGTCGCGGCCTCGACCAGACGTGTCCGGATACGCTCGCGCAGCTCCTGGGTCGCGGCCTCGGTGAAGGTTACCACCAGGATTTCGGGGGGCGTCAGCGGGCGCTCGAAGGCGCTCTCTTCCGGGCCATGGCCGAGCACCAGACGGGTATAGAGCAGGGCCAGGGTGAAGGTCTTGCCGGTTCCGGCGCTGGCCTCGATGAGACGGCTGCCGCTTAGCGGGAAGCGGAGCAGGTCGAGTTCCTGGCTCATGCGAGGTCTCCCTCCTGGCACGGCGCCGGATCGGCGCTCAGATGGTCGAACAGTGGGCGGTAGAGTCGCTCGACGAGCGTCTCGAATGCCGGGTCGGCGGCGAGTCGGTCATAGCTCGGCCAGAAGCGCGCGTAGCCCGGATGGTCGCGCATTTCGCCCGTGCGGTCGTAGCCGTCCTCGTAGATGCTCGCCGGATCCGCCGACCGGCCGTCGCGGGAGCGGAGCAGGGCGAACCCGGTGCGGCAGGCGAGCGGTTGGAGTGCCGTCATGCCCTCAAGATAGGCGTCGAGCAGATCCTCCAGCAGTGCGCGTGCCTGCTCGGTCGGCAGCGGCTCCAGAGCCAGATCGGTCTCCGGCCCCAGGATACGGGTGACGACCGGGCCTTCGAGCTGAGCGGCGAGATGGACCGGCCAATGCCGCACCAGCTGGTACCACTTGAGGTCGTTGCCAGAGTGGAGACGGCTCGCCTGGAGCCGGAGCATGAGGCGCTGGTCGTCCGCGTTCTGGCGCAGATTCTCCAGGCTGTCCTCCAGACGGATCCCCGGACGTTCCAGAATCAGACGCTGCGATGGGCATTGCTCCGGGTAGTCGTGCAGCCACCCCTGGTAGGTGGCGATCGGCTCGCGCAGATTCTCGGTCAGCGACGCGATCCAGACACCATCGAACGGCGGCAGCGGCAGATGTCCGGCACGGGCCAGGCGCCGCACGTTGTGCTCCAGTGTGGCGTCGACATCGGTGCTCGGATCCTGGTGCAGTCGGCTCGCAACCCATTGGACCAGATTGTCCTGCAAGGCCCAGTTCCGCAACGAATCCAGGTCGAAGGTCTCCTCGTCGTCGGCGGTGTCGTCGGCCTCGGTGAAGTGGAGCGCGAGTCGCTCCTGATAGAAGCTGGCGACCGGATGGCGCAGAAAGCGTCCCAGGGTTTTGAGCCCGATGGGTGCGTCCAGGATCGGCGTGGACAGCCGGGGCGGGGGCTCGATGCCGGTCGCGCGATCCTCGTGAACCAGTCGCCACTCTTTGGCATAGGTGAAGAGGTTCGGATCGCGGCCGGACTCGAAATAGCGCCGGCTGAATGGCTGTAGCGGATGTTCGGTGGTAAGCGCCTTCAGCAGATCCTGTCCGCTGCCGCCTGGAAGGCGCCAGCCGGCGGCGATGTGATCGCGCAGCTGTCCGACCAGCACCGAGGGCGGTCGGACCGCGTTGTCGCGGATGCTGCGACCGACCCAGCCGATGACCAGACGCTCGCGCGCCGAGAGAAGAGCCTCCAGGAACAGATAGCGGTCGTCCTCGCGCCGCGAGCGGTCGCCCGGGCGATAGTCGTTGGCCATGAGATCGAAGTCGGCCGGTCGCCGGCTGCGCGGATAGTCGCCGTCGTTCATCCCCAAGAGCCAGATGTGTCGGAAGGGGATGGCGCGCATCGGCATCAGGGTGGCGAAATTGACCGCCCCGGCGAGGAAGCGCTGGCTCAATGTGGGCTGGTCGATCTCGCTCAGGATGGCCTCGCGCACCACCTCCAACGGCAGGCTCTCCTCGGTGGCCCCGGCCAGGCGGCACTGGTCCTCCCAGTGTTCGAGCGCCTGCTGGACCTGGGCGATGGCCAGGCCGTCCGCGTCGCCGGTCTCGGCGAAGGCATCCGCGAGCAGATTGACGATCAGGGCGGTCCATTCGGTCGGCCGGCGCGTCTCCTGCAATTGGCCCCAGTAATCATCCAAGGTCTCCAACAGCTCGGCCAGCGGACCCAGCAGGGCGGCATCCAGACCGCCGATCTCGTCGTAGGGCTCGACGCCACACCAGGGACCGCCCCCGGCGCTGGCGAATCCGAGCAGCATGCGCCTGAGTCCGAAACGCCACGTGTTCTGCTCCAGTCCATCCGGCAGATCGAGCGCGGCGCGCTGATGCGCGTCCAGGCCCCAGCGGATGTTGGCCCCGGCGACCCAGCGGCGCAGTCGCGGCAGGTCGGTCTCTTCGATGCCGAAGCGCGCGCGCAGGGCGGGGATGTCGAGGAGGTCGAGCAGCTCGCTCACGGCGAAGCGCGAGCTGGGCAGACCAAGCAGGGACTCCAGACCGATCAGCAGCGGATTGCGATGACGCAGACCCTGGTCCGAGAGATGGAAGGGGATGAAACGCGGATCCTTCGGCGCCAGCCGTCCGAAGACCGCCTCGATATGCGGTGCGTAGGTGTCGATGTCCGGCACCATGACCAGCACCTCGCGCGGCTGGAGCGGTCGGTCGGTTTGGGCCGTCCGCTCGAAGGCGTCGAGCAGTTGATCTTGGAGAATCTCGATCTCGCGCTGCGGACTGTGGGCGACCAGGAATTCCAGACTGCGGTCGCCGGTCGGATCGATCTCCGTGCCGTCTTCACGACGTTCGTGCAGTGGTCGCAGCTCCAGGATGTCGCTTTGCAGCTGTTTCAGCAGGCTGTCTTCGCCGGGCGATTCGAAGAGATCGATTTCCAGGCTCTGGGACTGGAAGCGCGGCTCGTATTGCTCGCGCTGGTCGTGCTCGTCGAGCAGACGGATATAGTCGCGCCCCTGCTTGCCCCAGGCAGCGAGCAGTGGGTGACCGTGCAGATGCAGGGCGTCTTCATCCAGCCCCTCGGGTACCTTGCGCGCCGCGCTGCGGCGGTAGGCACGGCGGAACAGATCGCGTCCCTCGACGATGTCGCCCCAGTAGTGCCGGCTCGGGTTGTGCACGAAGAGCATCACCTGAGAATGTCCGGCGAGCGCCTCCAGAACCTCCAGCGATTGGCGGGGCAGTGACGAGATGCCGAACAGGATGATCCGGCGTGGCAGTGCCTCGGCCTCGTCGGGCGTACTCGGAGAGCGGGCCGCGTCGAGGAAGCGCAGATGGACGCTGGCGCGGCTGGCTCGACCGAAGGGGCCATCGTCGAGACTCGGGTCGGTGGCGATGTCGTCCCGCAACGCGCGCCACAGTGCCGGTTGCCACTGCTGAGACGGGTCGAGCGCGGAACGCTCGCCATTCGGACGGATGAGGATGTCCTGACCCTGCTCCCAGGCATCCAGCCAATCGGCCCGGTAGACCTGATACTGGTCGTAGAGATCGGCGAGCCGAGCGGCCAGTTGATGACGTCGTCGCTCGGCATCCTCACCGGCGAGAAAGCCCGTCAGGGGCGCGCGCCAATCGCCGTCCTCGCCCTGGTCCAGGGTGCCGAGCAGGCGATAGAGGCGCCAGGTCAACGGGGCCTTGTCGAAGGGCGAGCTTGCGGGAAGATCGCCGAGAACCCTGCGATAGGCCTCCCAGATGAATCGACCCGGCAGCAGGATGCGCATCGCCGCAGCGATGCCGCAGCCACCGGAGTCGTCCTCCCTCGGATCGGCCGCCAGCGCCAGTTGCAGCCACTGGGCGATGCCGTTGCTCTGGACCAGCACCAGCTCGTTCTCCAGCGGATCGAGCGGATAGCGCTTCATCCAGGTGACCATGAGGCTGCGCAGCAGCTCCAGCCGGTTGCCCTGGATCAGCATGAATCCGCACGGCCAATCGTCCACCTGCTCCGACATTGGTGCCCCCACCTGAATCTCCCTTGTTTTGAATCGAGCCTCAACGTCCCCTGATCGCCCGAACCCGGTGCAGCGCAACGAAGCCAGGAAATGCCGGCGAACTTACCACCTAGCGGCTCACGGCATCCCCCGGATTCCGCTCTGCTCCACCAGGCTACGAGGTGGAGAGCATTCCCTGGTCGATGACGAAATCGACGACGCTATCGAGACCCTGCCCGGATTTGAGGTTGGTGAACACGAAGGGACGCTCGCCGCGCATGCGTCGCGCGTCCTGCTCCATGACCTCCAGCGAGGCGCCGACGTAGGGCGCGAGATCGATCTTGTTGATGACCAGCAGGTCCGAGCGGGTGATGCCGGGACCGCCCTTGCGCGGAATCTTCTCGCCCTCGGCCACGTCGATCACATAGATGGTCAGATCCGCCAGCTCCGGGCTGAAGGTGGCGCTCAGGTTGTCCCCGCCGCTCTCGACGAACACCAGGTCCAGTTCGGGGAAACGCGCCTGCAGATCCTCCACCGCCGCCAGATTCATAGAGGCATCCTCGCGGATGGCCGTGTGCGGACAGCCACCGGTCTCGACCCCGACGATACGCTCGGCCGGCAGGGCCTGGCTGCGGATCAGAAATTCGGCGTCCTCGCGGGTGTAGATGTCGTTGGTGACGACGGCGATCTCGAAGCGATCGCGCAGACGTTTGCAGAGCAGGTCGAGCAGCGCGGTCTTGCCGGAGCCGACCGGCCCGCCGACGCCGACGCGCAATGGGGACTGACTCATCTGAAATTCCTCGGGCGGAGAGGGTATGTCTCTGCGCCATCGCTGGGTGATGACGCCGCGAGGGTTCGTCGGCGTCGTCGGCAAACGTAACAAAAGCGCCGTGTGGGCGTAAGGGGCTCGGTGTGCGTTCGCGGGTCTGCCTCAGGACCGAAAGATCCGGGTGTATTGGGTCTCGTGCAGGCTGCTGGCGATGGCGAGCGCCGGTGAGCTGGCGCCGATGTCGGCGTCCTCGGCTTGGAGGGCCCTGTCGACGGCTGCGGGTATCTCCTTGATCAGGCGCGCGAGGGTCTGCTGGCCCTGGGTCTGGCCGAGCGGGACGATCTTGACGGCGGCGATGACCAAATTCTCCAGCCAGCTCCAGGTGTATGCGATGAGGGTCTGGCGCGGATCGATATCCCAGTGAGCGGCGGCATAGGCGAAGCCCGTGGCCTGTGCGCGGGCGAGCAGGGCCTTGCGCTCGGCCGCCTCCGCCACCTTCAGCGAGATCAGCAGCTCCGCCAGGGCACGACCGCGATTGGATTCCTCGCTGCGCAGCTCCTGGGTTTCGCGGCTGGCGAGCAGGCGCTGGGTCCAGGCGTCGAGCGCGGTGTCGTCGCCCTGTCGGGCCGCACTGTGCAGTCGGGCGAGCAGGGGCAGGTCGATGCCGGTCTGGGTTGTGCGCAGCTGATCGCGCAGCCAACCCTCCAGATCCGCCGCGTTGCGCACCCAGCCGCATTCGACCGCCCATTCGATGCCTTGCGAATAGCTGAATGCACCGGTCGGCAGACTGGGACTCGACAGATGCAGCAGTCGCAGCAGGGAGAGATCAGTGGTCATGGTGTTGGTGGCCGTGCCCCTGATGTCCGCCCTCGTAGGCACCGGCCTCTGGCTCGAAGGGGGCCTGTTCGAGGCCGACTGTCAGCCCCAGTCCGTGCAGCATGGCGTCCAGGACATGGTCGTGCGGATAGTGCAGGATGCCGGGTCCGATCTGAAGGGCGACGTGTCGGTTGCCGAGGTGGTAGCAGGCGCGGGCGAACAGCAGCGGATCGTCGCAGCGCACGCTGGAGAGTGTCTCGTCCCCGGCGCGCACCCGGACCGCCAATCCATCCTCCGAGACCAGGCAGTCGCCGTCGCGGATGCTGGTGCCCCGTTCGAGGAAGAGTCCCGCCTCGCGGCCGTCGTCGAGGACGACGCGCAGACGGCTGCGAACCCGTTGGTCGTAGGTCAGGGTCAGTGTGGTGTCTGTATCGAGCGGGTGGTCGGTCTTGCGGATGAGACGGATCATGAGTCGTGTGTCTTGGGTCGTTCGCGTGGTTGGATGCGATCCGGCCATCGTCGAACGATTGCCGGGGTCTCTGTGTCAGGCTAGCATGCCGCTTGCCCTGTCCTGGGTCGATCCGGACCTCTGTCTCCTCTCGGAGACTGTCACAAAAACCGATGGAAAGGCTTTTGCGACAGCCTCTATGTGACGTGCGAGATGGTCAGCCCTTTCTCACCCCTGCGTCGTGGCTATTCTTCGCGCCCCGTAGTCGGAGAGCGTCATCCGTTGTGACGCGCTCACCGCTTGGGCGTGCCATCTCGATTTTCAATGCAAGAGGCAATGACATGTCCAATCTGGTGTTCGAGGACATCCGGAGACGTCTGCGGGAGACGCAACAAGAATTCGACCGCGAATTCGACCGCATGCTCGCCGAGGGACGCGAGCGGTTTCGTTACGAGCGGCGGCGCGGCAAGGTCGTCTTCGAGCGGAACGTACGGCGTCTGCATCTGCGCAAGCGTATCGGCGTCTGGCGCTACATCACGAATGCACCGATCGCCTTCATCCTGACCGCGCCCGTCATCTACGGCATGATTCTGCCATTCGCCATCCTGGATTTTTCCATCACCCTCTACCAGCAGGTGTGTTTTCGGGTCTACGGTATTCCGCTGGTCCGTCGTTCCGACTATCTCATCGTCGACCGGCATCGTTTGCCCTATCTCAATCTGATCGAGAAGCTCAACTGCGTCTATTGCGGATACGGAAATCAGGTTCTGGAATACGCGCGCGAGGTCTCCGGACGGACCGAGCAGTTCTGGTGCCCCATCAAGCACGCCCAGCGCACCATGGATCCGCATCCGCGCACCAGCAGTTTCGTCGATTATGGCGACGCCGACGGCTATCGTGAGGATCTGCCACGCCTGCGCAAGCAATGGGAGGACGAACGTCTGTTGCAGTCTTGATGAGCCGCCAGCCGCCAGCCGCCAGCCGCCAGCCGTACAATCTTGCTGGTAGCTGGTAGCTGGTAGCTGGTAGCTGGTAGCTGGTAGCTGGTAGCTGGTAGCTGGTAGCTGGTAGCTGGTAGCTGGTAGCTAAAACAGGAAGTAGCGTTGCGCCATCGGCAGGACCTTCGCCGGTTCGCAGACGAGCAGTTCGCCGTCGGCGCGGACCTGGTAGGTCTGGGGATCGACCTCGATGTTTGGCAGGGCGTCGTTCAGCACCATGTGCTTCTTGCCGATGTCGCGACAGCCCATGACCACGCCGATCAGGCTCTGCAGACCGATGGCGTCCTGCACGCCGGCCGCGATGGCGGACTGCGAGAGGAAGGTCATGCGGGTCGCCGTGCGCGCGCCGCCGAGCGCGCCGAACATGGGCCGGTAGTGCACCGGCTGAGGCGTCGGGATGGAGGCGTTGGGATCGCCCATGGGCGCGGCCACGATCATGCCGCCCTTGATGATGAGGCTCGGCTTGGCGCCGAAGAAGGCCGGCTTCCAGAGCACCAGGTCGGCGAGCTTGCCGACCTCGACCGAGCCGACCTCGTGGGCGATGCCGTGGGCGATGGCCGGGTTGATGCTGTATTTGGCGATGTAGCGCCGGGCGCGCAGATTGTCGTGCTCGGCCGGGTCGCCCTTCAGGCTGCCGCGCTGGACCTTCATCTTGTGCGCGGTCTGCCAGGTGCGGGTGATGACCTCGCCGACCCGGCCCATGGCCTGCGAATCGGATGCGATCATCGAGAAGGCGCCCAGGTCGTGCAGGATGTCCTCGGCGGCGATGGTCTCGCGGCGGATGCGCGACTCGGCGAAGGCTACGTCCTCGGCGATGCTTGGGTCCAGGTGATGGCAGACCATGAGCATGTCCAGGTGCTCGTCGACTGTGTTGACCGTATAGGGTCGGGTCGGATTGGTCGAGGAGGGCAGGACGTTGGGCTCGCCGCACGCCTTGATGATGTCCGGTGCATGGCCGCCGCCGGCGCCCTCGGTGTGGTAGGTGTGGATGGTGCGCCCCTTGAAGGCGGCCATGCTGTGCTCGACGAATCCGGACTCGTTGAGGGTGTCGGTGTGGATGGCGACCTGGACGTCCATCCGCTCGGCGACGTCCAGGCAGCAGTCGATGGCGGCCGGCGTGGTGCCCCAGTCCTCGTGCAGCTTGAGCCCGATGGCACCGGCGCGGACCTGTTCCTCCAGCGCCTGCGGCAGACTGGCGTTGCCCTTGCCGAGAAAGCCCAGGTTCATCGGCAGGACGTCGGCGGCCTGGAGCATGCGGTGGATGTTCCAGGGACCCGGCGTGCAGGTGGTGGCGTTGGTGCCGGTCGCGGGACCCGTGCCTCCGCCGAGCATGGTGGTGACGCCGGACATGAGGGCGTCCTCGACCTGCTGGGGACAGATGAAATGGATGTGCGAGTCGATCCCGCCTGGCGTGAGGATCTGGCCCTCGCCGGCGATGGCCTCGGTGCCCGGACCGATGACGATGTCGACCCCGGCCTGGGTGTCCGGATTGCCGGCCTTGCCGATCCCGGTGATGCGTCCGTTCTTGATGCCGATGTCGGCCTTGACCACGCCCCAATGGTCCAGAATCAGGGCGTTGGTGATGACGACGTCGACCACCTCGTCCGCGATCCGCTGGGACTGTCCCATGCCGTCGCGGATGACCTTGCCGCCGCCGAACTTGACCTCGTCCCCATAGACCGTGTAATCGCGCTCGACCTGGATCCAGAGGTCCGAATCCGCGAGCCGCACCCGGTCGCCCGTGGTTGGGCCGTACATCTCCGCATAGGCCTGCCGGCCGATCTTTGCCATCGCTCGATCTCCAGATTCGGTTCTAAAGGGCGCCCATGACCTTGGCGTTGAAGCCGTAGACGGCGCGGTCCCCGGCATAGGCGACGAGTTCGACGTCCCGGCCCTGGCCGGGCTCGAAGCGCACCGCCGTGCCCGCCGGGATGTTCAGCCGGTAGCCGCGTGCCTGTTTGCGGTCGAATTGAAGCGCCGGGTTGGTCTCGTAGAAGTGATAGTGCGAGCCGACCTGGATCGGCCGGTCGCCGCTGTTCTCGACGCGCAGCATGATGGTGTCGCGTCCGGCGTTGATCTCGATCTCGCCGGGCGCGGCGATGACTTCGCCTGGAATCATGGTTGTCTCCACTGGAGCTGAGTTCGATGAGTCGAACCGCAAAGGCGCAAAGGACGCGAAGAGGGGTTCAGCATGCCGGCTATACCCGTGCGAGGGATCATCCCGGAAAGTCCTTTGCGCGCTTCGCGTCTTGGCGGTTAGAAAGGCGTCAGACGATCGGCTCGTGCACGGTCACCAGCTTGGTGCCGTCGGGGAAGGTCGCCTCGACCTGGACCTCCTGGACCATCTCCGGCACGCCATCCATGACGTCTTCGCGTGTCAGCAGGGTGCGGCCGTAGTCCATGACCTCGGCGACGCTCTGGCCGTCGCGGGCGCCCTCCAGGATGGCGGCGCTGATGAAGGCGACGGCCTCCGGGTAGTTGAGCTTCACGCCCCGGTCCTTGCGTCGCTCGGCGAGCAGGGCGGCGGTGAAGAGCAGCAGCTTGTCTTTCTCGCGTGGGGTCAGTTCCATGGTCGATCCTCGTACTGTGTCAGGTGGCCCAGATGCGCGGCGCCTGGGCCGGGCGGCCGAGCAGCGGCTGGCGAATGCCTGCCCAGATGGCGGTCAGTCGGTTGCGGACCCGGTCGCTGGCGAGCCCCAGTGCGCGCACGATCAGCAGGTCCTCAATGCGGGTGATGCCGATCAGTGTGTCCGGGTCCGGCACCAGGGTTTCTCGGGCCAGTCTCAGGACGTCGTCGTCGGCGCCGGTTGCGATCAGGGTTGCGGTGACGGGCATGCCGCGCAGACCGCTGGGGCCGTCCAGGTCGTTCGCATCCTCGATGTTCAGCCGATCCCAGAGCAGCGGACGTCCGTCGCGTTCGATACGCAAGTGTAGGCTGGCACGGCCGGGATCCATCCGTTCCCCATTGCTCGGCAGACCGAGACACTGGATCTCCCAGCCGATGAATCGCGCCGCGCCCTGCAGTTCGATCCGGGTGTTCAGGAGTGCGTGGCAGCCGGGGAAGAGGATGTTCTCCTGGGGCAGCCATTCCAGACAGGCGTCCCGAACGCGCAGGGTCTGATGCTGTTCCGCGCGCGGCCCCAGGCTGCGATAGAACTTGGCCGCGCCGGGCGTGGTGATCATGGCCGAGGATTCGGGCGCCAGATCCACCTCGACCTCCAGCCGATCGCCGCCGACCAATCCGCCCGGCGGGTGGAGCAGATAGAGATGACAGACATCCCCTTCCGGATAGAAGGGCCGCTGCACCGTGAGCGGACCGCGCGCGCGCCGCTCGGCGAGAACCGTGCGCGCGCCGCGTCGGGCGAACCCGAGCGAGAGACTGGCCTGCCAACCCAGGGTCGTTCCGTCGCCTTCCGGGGTCGGATCTGACGTTGCCTCTGCGATTGGACTGGGGGTCATGCTGAGCCGGTACGTCACGGGCGGTTGTCGGCCTTTTGGGTGATTGCGATTGCCTGGTTCCGATGGTCTGCACAATGCCTGGGATGGTCAAGAGGTCTGGTCCGATCGTCTCCAGACGTGTCAGGCATGCATCGAGTCGGTCTTCAGGCGTCGGGTGCGTACCAGCCGGATCAGTACCAGGACCAGGAGTCCGCCCAGCAGCCAGAACAGGGCCGGGCCGGTCGTTAGCAGGGATGTCAGTCAGTTCCGGAGACAGTTCACTTAATCGTCCTCTCCAGGCTCAAAAGGGCCCCGTGTGCATTCATCCCGCTTCCGAGGCTTGGGTCCGGACTTCTGGGGCTTGAGGCGTCGCTCGAGTTTCTCGACGAAGGAATCTGGACCGAGCGGGCGGCCCGAGCTGGCATGGGCGTGCAGCAGATCGGCGATCTTCGAGGCATCGGGCTCGCCGATGAATCGGTCCCAGTCAGTGACCAGTTCTAGCAGTGGCTCGACGCTCACGAGCGCATCGTCAACGCCTGCTGCACCATCGCCAGTCTTCTGGCCGGCCAGCGAGCCGTGCACGCACGGGATTGCGCTCCACATACCTGGCGGCAGCGAGCAGATGTCGCTCGTCCATGACGAACGAATGGACGCGCTCTTGCCAAAGGTGTCCGCGCCAGCCTTCTCGAAAGTTGATCCTACGGGTTGTACCGACGGTGCGCCTCGCCCAGCACATCACGCAGCCCGAGTTCATCGGCTGGCACCAAAATCAGGTGAACATGATTCGGCATGAGGCAGTAAGGTGATTTCCGGCATATAACAGACCCCCAGTTCCGATCCCGTAGGATGGGCAAAGCCTTGGCGATGCGCCTCTTTCGGAGTGCCGAGGGTCGAGGGGCGTGCCCATCATCACTACTCAGCGCTTTGCAGGATGGGCACGTCCGTCCAGTGCCGAGGTGACGCTCAAGCCCCGCGTGCGTACTTTGCCCATCCTGCCGACCCGCGCCATTTGGGTAAGGTCATTTCCGGAGTTCGCCTAAGCGAGGACGCCCGTGCCACAAGCTCGGCAGGACGACGACAGCAGACGCTGGTACTCGCATAGTCGTCATCGCACAAGAAGGTCTGCTGCCGTCGGTCGCCGCGCTGTGTCCCATGATGAGGGAGTTCAGGAACCACGACTCTCGGAAGTCTCGCCATCGGTCGATCAATCCTTTGCCGCTAAAATCCTTGCCTATCTTCCAGCCTACCCAACAGGTTCCGGCTAGCGAATTACGAAAACTGTCCTCGGAACCCGCGGGACTAACGGGCCTCACGCTTCGGTCTTCCGCCTGCTCTCGCTATACCGCCAACCAGGCCAAGTGCGGAGCCGAATAACCAAACGGCTGCAGGTATCGGGACGGTGGTTAGATTTCCTTCAAATGAAACATTATGGAATTCAGTGTTCCCGTTAAAGGATTTCGCAATCAATTGACCGTCTAAGGCACCAGAACCCGTCACGTCGGCAAAGGGGGCAAATACGGTGCCCAATGGGTTTTTGCTACCCTTTAGACTCAATGTCTCGGCATCGCTAAAATTATAAATGACATTAGCCGAATCAACACCTGTCAAAAACACTTGGCCATTCTGGAAAACCTGACCAGAACCGGTGACGTTGATCAAAACGGTCGAACCCGCAGCAGCATCAATATAGATGCTGTTAGTGTTGGTCAAATCATTACCGCTGACCGAGAAGATATTCAGGTCAGTATTGGTGCCGGTCAAGTTAAGACTACCATAAATAACACTGCTTGAACCGTTCGCAGCTAATGCTCCCAAACTTGTTGACAGTTTTTTATATTGGCTCTCCGCACCACCGAAGTCCACCAAATTTTGCGTTTGAACACCGCCTTTAGCAGTAAAGTCAGTCAATTCAGTGGTGCCACCGGCATAAATAGTACCGTTTTGGCCAGCGCCGACCCCGCCATACGTTGCAGTTACAGTACCGCCTGCCACCAGGCGGGCAGAACTGCCGGAAATACCGGATGCGACGCTATAACTCTTCAGGCTCACATTACCGCCTGCCGCTAAATTACCTACCGCATCAGTGCCTGAGCTGGTGAAGTCACCAAAAACAAACGCATTGTAAGCAGCGGCCGGCCCGACTAACCCAGCATGCGTGGAAGTGACGGCCGACCCAAGCAATAAGGCAGCAAGCACAGTTATGGTAGTACGCATATTTGCTCCTGGAACTGTTGAATGAAGGAATTTAGAAAGATGGGGCTCCACAACCGTTCACTAAACCGCCCTGCGACGAAATCAGGCAGACGATAGCCATCGCCTTCCCAGGCCTTGATCATACATTGGTCCAAGACCGAGTGTCTGGATAGGCGACGAAGGGTGTGAGAAAGGTGTGGCAGGAGCAACGGGGAAGCGTTCCCATGGAAGTGCTAACTGACCGAGGGAAGCGCCGTTGCAGGGCGAGCGTGTATAAATACGTCACGGGCGGTTGTCGGCCTTTATGTGATGATTGCGATTGCCTGGTTCCGATGGTCTGCACAATGCCTGGGATGGTCAAGAGGTCTGGTCCGATCGTCTCCAGACGTGTCAGGCATGCATCGAGTCGGTCTTCAGGTGTCGGGTGCGTACCAGCCGGATCAGTACCAGGACCAGGAGTCCGCCCAGCAGCCAGAACAGGGCCGGGCCGGTCGTTAGCAGGGATGTCAGATTCTCTCGGCTCGGCCAGCCGCTCAAATTGATTCCGATGCGCAGGAAGGCGGCTACGGCCAGCGTGGCGAAGAGCAGTCCGGTGAAGGTTGCGGTCCGTCCCGGACGTCCGGATTCGGCAGCCAGACCGAAGGCGCTCGGCAGTGCGCAGCCCCAGCCGAGCCCCGCGAGCGCATAGCCGCCGATCGCCGCGCCGAGTCCGTCGAGCGTCGTTAGGGCCAGACCGGCCGCGCCGGTCAGGCAGCCGAGGATGAAGATCCGGGGCGCGCCCCAGCGCGCGCCGAGCCGTCCGGCGATGAAGACCAGCAGGCTGAAGGTTACCCAGAAGGTGGGCATCAGCCAGGGCAGGGCGCTGGGGTCGACTTCGCGCAGATAGCGTGGACCGGCATTGATGAAGAACCCGATCTGGAAGGCGAGCGCGGCGAGCAGCAGCGCCGGCAGCCAACCCCAGGCGGGAAGACGGCGTGGAGGTGCCGTCTCGGTCGCGGCCGTGGCCGGGGCGTGGCGTTCGGCGACCAGGATGCCCGAGCAGACGGCGAGCAGGGTCAGGCTGGAGATGGCGAAGGGCAGGCGCGGATCCTGGGCGGCCAGCAGCGTGCCCAGATAGGGCGAGACGGCTGCGGCCAGCCCCATGCCGAGCAGGGCCAGTCCGGCGAGTCGAGGAACGGCGGGCGTTGCGGCGTGACGCGCGAGCAGGGCGAACAGCGGTGAGCGCAGCGCCGACGAGGTCAGGACCCAAATCGCGGTGACGCAGAGGAAGAGCGCGGGGCTCACACCCGCTCCGGGCAGCAGCGGCAGGGCGAGGAAGGCGGCGCAGGAGATCGCCGTGAACGCCAGCACCCAGGGCCCGATCCGGGCATAGAGCCGGAAGGCCCGGTCCGCCAGGAAGCCAAAGGCGATGTCGAAGCAGGCGAAGAGCGCCTGGTCGGCGAGCAGGATCCAGCCGGTCCAGCGACGTGCGATGCCGACCGACTCCAGCAGTCCGGGCAGATAGAGTGCATAGACGGTCCAGGTGAGCAGCAGCAGGAACTGCAGGACGCCGAGATAGAGCCCGAGGCCGGTCGATGAACCTGTCGGTTTGGAGGTGTCGGTCATGGGCGGCTCCGAGGGGCTGGATGTGGTCGGACCGGACGCGAACGCGGTCGCATGAATGCTGTGGCGAACCCGTTAGGGACGCACGTAGCGACCAAATGGTGTCGTGGATCCTGGGAATCGACCCCGAGTGAATCGGCCCTGAACGCCGGGCCGCTTGCGTCTTGGTTCGGCAATCGGCCTCTGTCAAGATGAGGGCCTTAGTTCCCATCGATTCACTCAGGGAGGTCTTGTATGCGATTTCGAGGACTCCACCATGTCGAGTTGTCCGTCCTGGACTATGAGCGGTCGGTCGCCTTCTATGACCGCATGTTCGGCTGGCTGGGATACACCAGCTTCTGGACGCTGGACATCGGATACCGCTCCACCTACTACATGGCGCGTTTTCCCATGCCGCACAGCTATATCGGCATTCAGCCGGCACGCGGCGGCGAGCGCCTGAATCACGAGGATCAATCCACCGGGATCCACCATGTCGCGCTCTGGGCGCGCAACCGCCGCGAGGTCGACCGCTTCCATGCCGAATTCCTGCTGCGGGAGGATGTGACCGTCACCGAGGCTCCGGCCGAGTATCCGATCTATGCGCCCGGCTACTATGCAGTCTTCTTCGTCGACGCAACCGGCATCCGTTGGGAGCTGGCCTATATCCCGCGTATCCCCTCGCCCTGGGCGATCCTGCGCAGCATCAAGGCCGGGAAGGCGCTGATGCGCCAGCATCCGGAGTGGGACGGATCTCCCATGAAGGCGATGATGCGCCGACTGTCGTCCAGGGATGCCTTGGCGCAGGACCGGAGCGATCCGTCCTGATCCGGGACGGCCGTTCGCAAGCGTCCGGCCCCTGGTGTTTCCTCTTTCTTCGAGAAGGTGACGAACATGAAGTCCGTTGAACTCATGAAATCCGTTGTGGGGCTGCAATCCGTTGTGCGGCATCGCGCGTCTTTTTCACCCTTGATCGCAGCCTGCCTGATCGGTTTTCTGATCGCCTCGGGCGTGCCTGGCCGCGTGTCGGCGGGCGATCCGGGTATCCGTCAGCCGACCGGCGAAGTGAATGCCTTCTGGCATGGGTTCGCCTGGTTCGATCTCACCCCGGACGAGCAGGCGTTGTGGACGGTGCTCGGATGGGACCCCGCCAGCTGGACCGGCAAGTCGCCGGCACCGGCCTCTCAGCGGATGAAATGGAGCGCGCTGCCAACCATGGATCGACTCGTCGCGGAGAAGCTGGGTTTCGATGCGTCCAGCTGGGATTCGGGGCGCTCGGCGCCCTGAGCGCGCGGCTGGTCAAACGGTCAGATATTCACGCACCAGGGTCTCGTCGAGCTGGTCGATGCCGCCGGTCGCCACCGCGTGACCCCGGTCGAGGATGCAGAATCGATCCGCGACGCGACGCGCGAACGGCAGCTTCTGCTCCACCAGGATGACGGTCAGGCCCATCTCGCGATTGAGTTTGCGGACGATGTCGCCGATCTCCTGCACGATATTGGGCTGGATGCCCTCGGTGGGCTCGTCGAGGATCAGGAGCTTGGGATCGATCACGAGCGCGCGGCCGATAGCGAGCTGTTGCTGCTGACCGCCCGAGAGGTCGCCGCCGCGTCGTCCGAGCATCTCCTTCAGCACGGGAAAGAGCGCGAAGACGGCGTCGGGGATCTGGCGCTTGCCGTCCGGGCGTGCCGGCAGACCGATGCGCAGGTTTTCCTCGACCGTCAGCAAGGGGAAGATCTGGCGTCCCTGGGGGACATAGCCGATGCCGAGTCCGGCGCGTTTCTCCGCCGATTGTCTGAGCAGATTCTGGCCCAGATAGTCCATGCGGCCGGAGGCGACCGGCAGCAGCCCCATGATGCACTGGAGCAGGGTCGTCTTGCCGACCCCGTTACGGCCCATGATGCAGGTGCATTGGCCCTCGGGAACCTCCAGGTCGAGATCCCAGAGCGTGTGGCTCTCGCCGTAGAATTGGTTGATTGCTTGAATGCTCAGCATGGCCTGCCGGGTCTCTGTTGATTCTCGGAAACGCTGTGTGCCGATGGTGGCAATTCCCTTGCGACATCGCTCTTCGGTGAAGCGTATTGCGCCGAGAGGAATTCGCTCCATCGGTACGCATGTGAGGCGCCATCCCTGTCCTCTGATGTTGGCCGAATTCGTTCGGCGATGGCGGTATCTCCATCCGGCGCAATACGCTTCGCTATTGCGCCCTACGTCTAGCCGCCCAGGTAGACTTCGATCACGCGCGGGTCGTTCTGGACCTCGTCCATGGTCCCTTCGGCGAGCACGCTGCCCTGGTGGAGCACGGTGACCTTGTTGGCGATGGAGCGCACGAAGTCCATGTCGTGCTCCACGACCACGACCGAGTGTTTGCCGGCGAGGGATTTCAGCAGTTCGGCGGTGCGATCCATCTCCTGGTGGGTCATGCCGGCGACCGGTTCGTCGACCAGCAGCAGATAGGGATCCTGCATCAGCAGCATGCCGATCTCTAGCCACTGCTTCTGACCGTGCGACAGTGCGCCCGCGCGCTGGGCGCGGTGCTTCTGCAGACCGATGGTCTCCAGTACCTCGTCGATGCGGGTTCGCTGTTCCGCTGTCAGACGCGCCCTCAGGGTTGGCCAGACGCGTTTGTCGGCGGCCATGGCCAATTCCAGGTTCTCCATCACCGAGAGCGGCTCGAAGACCGTGGGCTTCTGGAACTTGCGCCCGATGCCGAGGCTGGCGATCTCGGGCTCGGACAGACGCAGCAGGTCGATGGTCTGGCCGAACCAGGCGGTGCCGGTGTCGGGCCGCGTCTTGCCGGTGATGATGTCCATCATGGTGGTCTTGCCGGCGCCGTTCGGCCCGATGATGCAGCGCAGCTCGCCCGCGTCGATGTAGAGGTTGAGATGGTCGATGGCGCGGAAGCCGTCGAAGGTGACCGAGATGTCCTCCAGGTAGAGGATGGTGCCGTGACTCATGTCCAGCTCTAGCCCCTGTTTGGGACGCATGAAGTCCCAGACCTGGTCGCGGCGCATGGTGGTGCGCAGGGTGTCGAGCGTCTTCATGCGGCAGCCCCCTTGCGGCGCAGCAGGCCGGCGATGCCCTGGGGCAGGAAGAGCGTGACCAGGACGAAGAGTCCGCCGAGGGCGAACAGCCAGGCGTCCGGCATGACCCCGGTGAGATAGGTCTTGCCGTAGTTGACCAGCAATGCGCCGAGCACCGCGCCGTAGAGCGTGGCGCGCCCGCCGATGGCGACCCAGACCACGATCTCGATCGAGTTGAGCGGCGAGAACTCGCCAGGGTTGATGATGCCGACCTGGGGCACGTAGAGCGCCCCGGCGATCCCGGCGAGCACGGCGGAGAAGGCGAAGATCCAGAGCTTCACCTGCTCGACCCGGTAGCCGATGAAGCGGGTGCGGCTCTCGGCGTCGCGGATGGCGACGGCGACCCGTCCCAGCTTGGAGTTGACCAGATAGCGGCAGGCCAGATAGCCGCCAGCGAGCGCCAGTGCACTGGCGATGAAGAGCCCGATCCGGGTCGCGTCCGATTGCAGATCGAATCCCAGCAGGTCCTTGAAGTCGGTCAGGCCGTTGTTGCCGCCGAAGCCCATCTCGTTGCGGAAGAAGGCCAGCATCAGGGCGTAGGTCAGTGCCTGGGTGATGATGGACAGATAGACCCCGGTGACGCGCGAGCGGAAGGTGAGCCAGCCGAAGACGAAGGCCAGGACGCCGGGCACCAGCACCACCATGAGCGCGGAGAACCAGAATTGGTCGAAGCCGTGCCAGAACCAGGGCAGCTCGTGCCAGTTGAGGAACACCATGAAGTCGGGTAGATCCGGGTTGCCGTAGACGCCGCGGTCGCCGATCTGGCGCATCAGATACATGCCCATGGCATAGCCGCCGAGGGCGAAAAAGGCGCCGTGCCCCAGGCTCAGGATGCCGAGATAGCCCCACACCAGATCGACGGCGACGGCGAGCAGGGCATAGGTCAGATACTTGCCGAGCAGGGTCACCGTGAAGGTGGAGACGTGCAGCGGGCTGTCCGTCGGGACGGCCAGGTTGAGGATCGGGACCAGGAGGGTCGTGACCGCTAGCAGGATCAGAAAGATCTGACCGCCGCGATCGAGCTGGAGCCTGCCCGTTTGGATGTCGGATCGCATGACGGATCAGCCCTCCGCCGCCCGGCCCTTCTGCGGGAAGAGTCCGCGCGGGCGTTTTTGGATGAAGAGGATGATGAAGACCAAGACCAGGATCTTGGCCAGCACGGCCCCGGCCCAGGGTTCGAGGATCTTGTTGACGACGCCGAGCGACATGCCTGCCACCAGTGTTCCCCAGAGATTCCCGACTCCGCCGAAGACCACCACCATGAAGGAGTCGATGATGTAGGTCTGCCCGAGATTGGGGCCGACGTTGGTGAGCTGGCTGAGCGCCACGCCCGCCACGCCGGCGATGCCGGAGCCGAGTCCGAAGGTCAGCGCATCCACCCGCGCCGAGCGTACCCCCATGGCGCGTGCCATGGCGCGGTTCTGCGAGACCGCGCGCACCTGCAGCCCCAGCGCCGTTTTGCGCATCACCAGATAGAGCGCGCTGAAGACGATGAGACAGAAGGCGATGATGACCATGCGGTTCATGGTCAGGGACAGGACGCTGTTGATCTGCCAGGAGCCGGACATCCAATCCGGATTGGCGACCGGTACGTTTTGGGGCGAGATGAGGGTGCGCACCAGCTGCTGCAGGATCAGGCTGATACCGAAGGTGGCGAGCAGGGTCTCCAGCGGTCGGCCGTAGAGGAAGCGGATGACGCCGCGCTCGATGAGGATGCCGACCGCCCCCGAGACCATGAAGGCCGCCGGAATCGCCAGCAGGAGCGCGAGCCCGATGTGCCCCGGCATCAGCTGCTGGACGAGATAGGTCGTGTAGGCGCCGAGCATGATCAGCTCGCCGTGGGCCATGTTGATGACCCCCATGACGCCGAAGGTGATGGCCAGCCCGATCGCTGCCAGCACCAGCACCGAGCCCAGGCTCAGGCCGAAGAAGAGCGTTTCGGCCAGGCTGTAGAGTTCGAGCTTGAACTCGATGCTGTCCTGGACCCGCTGGGCGCTCTTGAGGACCTCGGGATCGGCATCGGTTTCGATCAACCGCCGGATGGCTCCGCGCACCGCCGGATGCAGGTTGCCTTGCAGGACGTCGAGCGATTGCAGCCGCACCTCGGGGTCCGCGCTGTCGAGATCGCCCAGGGCGATCGCGGTGGTCATCGCCTCGCGCACTTCGGTGTCCGTCTCGACCTGGATGCGCTCGCGCAGCAGCTTGAGTCCGTCGTCGTCCAGGTTGGCGAGCATCTCGTTGACGCCGGACAGCCTGACGGCGGGATCCTGATGCGAGAGGTCGAGGCCGGCGATGGCCGCGCTCAGCTGGGAGCGCAGTCGGTTGTTGATGCGGATGCGCTTGAGTTCGCGCTTGGAGGCGGCGGTTCCAGCCGACTCGCCAGTCAGCGGGTCGGTGAGGTCGTAGCCATCCGCCCCCTTGGCGGCGATGACGAGCGTCCGATCGGACTTGCGCAGATAGAGATCGCTTCCCTGCAGCGCCAGCAGCAGTTGGCGCGCCTTGGGGTCGCCGCTCGCGGCAACCAGCGCCACGCCGTCTTCGAGGTTGGCGAATCTGTTCTCGGCGATCAGCGCCGCGCCCTGCTGGAAGTCGCCTGGATCGGCGAATGCGCCCGGCATCAGTGCGATCAGCAGGAGGGCGGCGATCAGCCTGGCTCGCAGACCGGTACGGCTGAGACATCTGACTGGCATGGCGGGCCCTCGAACCGCGTCCAGATCGAAGGGGCGCGATTCATGAATACGTTTGGGTACGGGGTTTTTTGAGGAGCTAGACGCCGGGCGGAGAACCGGCGCCAGCCCACCCAGGGACACGCTCGTTGCATGAAAGCGCGACCCGTGACTCGGTCCGTCCCGATCCGGCCGGTCGGCCGGATTCGGGTTGGTCGTGCTTCGCGATCAGTAGTTCTGACCGGAGCACTTCTTGGTGACGGTGTTGTAGTTGCCGCAGGAGATGGGCGGCGTCCAGTCGGCGACGATGTCCTTGCTGCCCGGCAGATAGTCGGACCAGGCGTCGCCGGGCACCTCTTTCTCGGTCTCCCAGACCACGGCGAACTGGCCGTCGTCCTGGATCTCGCCGATCAGCACCGGCTTGGTGATGTGATGGTTCTTGAGCATCACCGCCTTGCCGCCGGTCAGGTTGGGCGTCTCCAGCCCGATGATGGCCTCGGCGACCTTGTCTGGATCGGTGCTGCCGGCCTTCTCGACCGCCTTCACCCACAGATTGAAGCCGATGTAATGGGCCTCCATGGGGTCGTTGGTGACGCGGTTGTCGTCCTTGATGAAGTCATGCCAGGTGTCGATGAATGCCTCGTTCTCGGGCGTATCGACGCTCATGAAGTAGTTCCAGGCCGCAAGATGGCCGACCAGCGGCTTGGTGTCGATGCCCGAAAGCTCCTCTTCGCCCACCGAGAAGGCGACCACCGGGATGTCCTCGGACGAGATGCCCTGGTTGCCCAGCTCCTTGTAGAAGGGCACGTTGGCGTCGCCGTTGATGGTCGAGACCACGGCGGTCTTCTTGCCGGTGGCGCCGAACTTCTTGATGTCCGAGACGATGCTCTGCCAGTCGGAATGACCGAAGGGCGTGTAGTTGATCATGATGTCCGCGTCCTTGACGCCCTTGGCCTTGAGGTAGGCCTCCAGGATCTTGTTGGTGGTGCGCGGATAGACATAGTCCGTGCCCGCCAGGACCCAGCGTTCCACGCCCAGGTCGTTCATCAGATAGTCGACCGCCGGGATTGCCTGCTGGTTGGGCGCGGCGCCGGTGTAGAAGACGTTCTTCGAGGACTCCTCGCCTTCGTACTGCACCGGATAGAAGAGCAGGCCATCCAGCTCCTCGAACACCGGCAGCACCGACTTGCGCGAGACCGAGGTCCAGCAGCCGAAGACCGCTGCGACCTTGTCCTTCTCCAGCAGTTCGCGCGCCTTCTCGGCGAACAGCGGCCAGTTTGAGGCTGGATCCACGACGACGGGTTCGAGCTTCTTGCCGAGCAGACCGCCCTTCTTGTTCTGCTCGTCGATGAGCATCAGCATGGTGTCCTTCAGCGTGGTCTCGCTGATCGCCATGGTGCCCGAGAGCGAATGGAGGATGCCGACCTTGATGGTGTCGGCAGCCGAGGCGACCGACGAGAGGCCGATCGAGAGTGCGGCAGCCAATGCTGCGGCAGAGACGCGAAGCCTGCTTTTCGACATAGACGCATATCTCCTGATGGGTGGATTCAAGCGCTCGTTCGAATGCGTCTTAAGCAGAGGTTATGCCATCTTCATGTGGCGCTTGTGCCCTGGTCCTCCGAGCCGTGATTCTTGACATTTCTAGGTTGTTTTAAGCCCCAGATTAGTGCCAAGCGCTGTGCTATTGCCCTATTTGTGTGCGAAGCGCCGAGGGCTGTTGCACCAAGGTTGGTCTCCTGCTGTCTTCCTCGGGTTTCGCTGCGCTGCCTCCGGGCTCCTTCGCGTCGGGCCGCCGCGATCCAATCAAAGCTGCTTGGCGGAGAAGGTGTCGCATGCGCCGATGTCGCCGTCCTGGAATCCGCGCTTGAACCAGCGCACGCGCTGCGTCGAGCTGCCGTGGGTGAAGCTGTCGGGTGTGACTCGGCCCTGCGACTGACGTTGGAGCCGGTCGTCGCCGATGGCGGAGGCGGCTCGCAGTCCCTCTTCGAGGTCGCCGGGCTCCAGGATGTCGCGCGAGACATGGGCGCGGTGCGCCCAGAGACCGGCGAAACAGTCGGCTTGGAGCTCCAGCCGGACGGAGAGCGCGTTGGCCTGGGTTCGGCTGGCCTTCTGCTGGGCGTTATGCACCTTGGTCGAGATGCCGAGCAGGTTCTGGACGTGATGGCCGACCTCGTGAGCGATGACATAGGCCTGGGCGAAATCGCCCGGCGCGCCGAAGCGCTCGCGCAGGTCGTCGTAGAAGGACAGGTCGATATAGACCTTGCGGTCGGCCGGACAATAGAAGGGTCCCATGGCCGCCTGTCCGAGTCCGCAGGCCGAGCGGGTCGCGCCGCTGAAGAGAACCAGGTGCGGATCGCTGTAGCCCTTGCCATGCTCGCGGAAAACCTGAGTCCAGGTGTCCTCCGTGTCGGCCAGCACGACCGAGACGAAGTCGGCGAGCTGGTCCTGACCGGCCGGATGGCTAGCGGCAGGCGGTGTCGTTTGATGACTGCTCGGCGTGGTGTCGATGGGCAGCCGGTCGAGTTGCGACAGCAGCTGGCTCGGATCGACCCCGAGTAGGAGCAGAACCACCACCACGAGGATGCCGCCGACTCCTCCGCGAATGCCGAGCCGTGGTCCGAAACCCGAGGGTCGGCCGCTGAAGCCCTCGTCCCGTCGGTCCTCAATGTTGTCGCTACGGCGACCGTCTTCCCAGCGCATTGGATGACCTATTCGATCGGTTGTGATCGGCGCCGTCGTCTAGCCGAACGCGCGCCAGCGCTTCAGACGCCCCTTGATGTCATCTAGCATGCCATTCGTCCCGAGATCGGTCGAGATGTCCGAGCGGTCTTCTGGGGATGCTTCGGGAGATTCCGTTTCCTGGGGTGCCTTCAACCGGACGCTCAGTGCGTGCAGCAGGCGTTTGCGATCCGCTGTGGTCGCGTCCCGTCGCGGGAAGGTGCAGCTCGGGCACAGCGGGTGCGCATAGCGTCTGACGAGGATTTCATCGCGGGTGAGATCGAGATAGGGGCCGATTTCGAGCGCCGGGTAGTTGGGATTGGCGCAGCAGAGCGAGACCATGCCGTTGGCGTCCACCGCGACTGTATCCATGATCAAGGGGCAGACCTCGCCGTCGTGCATCTGGAGCCTGGCCGGCGAATAGTCCCGCAGCCGCTTCAGGAAGCTTTCTTGATGGGCATAGTTGCTGACAGGGTTGTCCGCCGTTCCGACACCCTGGAGCGGTTCGAAAGCGAATCCCAGCCATTGCGCATAGTCTGCGACCAAGGGTTCCTGTTCCCGGTTGTGATCGAATCGCAGGAAGCGCAGCAGGATCTGGGTCTTGATCGGCTCTTGGGCCATGAGCTGGGATATGTGTTCCAGGTTGGCCTTCACCATGGCGAGATCGCCGCCTCGGTGGTTGATCTGGTGGATCTCCTGGGTAAAGCCGGAGACCGAGACGATCAGCTTGTTCAGCCCGGCCCTCAGCGACTCCTCGATCAGCGCGGTGCGCCCGCGAAAGGAGAGGGTGGTCGAGACTTCGCAATGGAGGCCGAGCGATTTGACCACTCGGATGTAGTCGGCGATCCGGGCATTGAGAAAGGGTTCGGTCCAGTTGTAGAGACCGACGTTTTCGTAACCCTCGTGTTTGGCCTTTTCGACGATACGTTCGAACTGCTCCATCGGGATTCGGCGCGAACTGTTCGGCAGCAATCGGGTGCCCCGGACGCAGGTGGGGCATTTCATGTGACAGGCGTCGATCAGATCGACATAGATGATGGACATGGGCATCCTCCTGATGCATTGAGTGAGCGGGCGATGTCTGTGCGACAGGCCGCCACGCTTTCGCGTTCGGTCGAGCGTTTCCGGTGCGCGCGGTTTCAGTTCGGGCGTAGACAGAGCCGCTGGATCAGCGATCGCAGGATGCCGAGCATGGGATCGATACGCTCAAGCGACAGATACTCGTCCGGCTGATGGGCCTGGGCGATGTCGCCTGGTCCGAGCACCAGGGTCTCCATCCCAAGCTGATTGAGGAAGGGCGCTTCGGTGCCGAAGCTGACCGATTCGGCCGCGTGTCCGGTCAGCTCCTCGCAGACGCGCACGATGGTCGAGTCGGCCGGGGTCTCGGCGGGCGGGATGGCCTCGAACAGTGGGGCGACCGACCATTGCAGGCCACGCTGCTCTCCCACCTGGGCGACGCGTTGCTTCAGTTCGGCGCGCAAATCGGCTGGATCCAGTCCCGGCAGCACCCGCAGGTCGAGATGCAGCTCGCACTCGCCGCAGATGCGGTTCGGGTTGTCGCCGCCGTGGATGTGGCCCAGATTGATGGTCGGGTAGGGCACCTTGAAGGCTGGATGATGGTGTTCGCGCTGCAACGCGTCGCGCCAGGTCAGGACTGCGCCGAGCACCTCGTGCATGCCCTCCAGTGCATTGTTGCCCAGGCTCGGGTCGCTCGCGTGCCCGCTGCGCCCGATCAGGCGCACCGCCTCGCCCATGACGCCCTTGTGCAGACGCACCGGACGCAGTCCGGTGGGTTCGCCGATGACGGCGTAGCGTCCGAGCGGACGTCCCGCGTCCGCCAGTGCGCGCGCGCCATTCATGGCCGACTCCTCGTCGGCCGTGGCCAGGATCATCAGCGGTCGGTCCAGATCGTGCGCCGCCAGTCCCCGCGCCGCCTCCAGGGCGAGGGCGAAGAAGGACTTCATGTCGGTGATGCCGAGCCCGTAATAGCGTCCGTCCGCCTCGGTCAGCTTGAGCGGGTCATGGGTCCAGAGCGGCGCGTCGAAGGGGACGGTGTCCGTGTGCCCAGACAGCACCAGTCCGCCGGGGCCGGTGCCCATGGTGCCGAGGAGATTGAATTTATCCGGATGACCCGGGATCGGAAGGATCTCGACCCGAAATCCAGCCGACTCCAGCCAGCCGGCGAGCAGATCGATCAGCGGTCGGTTGCTGTGGTCGAAATCCGGTGTGACGCTGCTCACCGAGAGTGTGCCGACGAGTTCGGCGAGCATGCGGGTGAGCGTTGGAGCCTCTGTGGTCATGGCGGTCTGGGTCTCGGCGAAGGGGCAGTGCGTTTGGTGGGCTACTGAGCAGGCGCGCATCGTGCGCGCGTCCGGCTTGCATTTTTGCGGGCGCTCTGTAGATTGATCTCAGCTTATCCCTCTGTCCGATCCGTCGCCAGTGTCGACCCCTTCCACGACCGCATTCGTCTCATTGAATCCTCCAGCGCCCTCTGTTCGTCCAGCCGTCCTGAGCGATTTGGGCGCCCTGCTGCGGCTTGAAAATGCCTGTTTCGAGACCGACCGCATCAATCGGCGTCAGTTCCGCTATCTGCTCACGCGCGGTCGGGCCAGAACCCTGGTGGTCGAACTCGACGGCCTGCTGCTCGGCTACGTCCTGCTGCTGTTCAGCCGCGCCACCTCGGTGGCCCGCATCTACTCGATTGCGGTTGCCGCCCAGGCGCGCGGACGGGGCGTCGGTCGGATGCTGGTGACGGCCGCCGAGGATGTCGCCTGGGAGGAGGATCGCGCCTATCTGCGACTGGAGATCCGGCGCGACAATCTGGCCTCTCAGGCCCTGTTCGAGGGGGCCGGTTACCGGCGCTTCGGGGTCCTCTCGGACTATTACGAGGACCACATGGAGGCGTTGCGCTACGAGAAGACGCTCTCGCCCGGTCTGCAGGCCGATCTGAAACGGGTGCCCTTCTACGAGCAGACCCTGGATTTCACCTGTGGTCCCTCATCGCTGATGATGGCGATGCAGGCGCTGCGTCCCTCGCTCGAGCTCAATCGCACGCTCGAACTGCGCATCTGGCGCGAGTCGACCACCATCTTCATGACCTCGGGACATGGCGGCTGCGGTCCGCTCGGGCTGGCGTTGGCGGCCCATCATCGCGGTTTCGTGGTCGACCTCTTCGTCAACGACATCGGGGTGCCGTTGGTGGATTCGGTACGCAGCCCCGAGAAGAAAGAGGTGATGCGCCTGGTCCACGAGGACATGCTGGCCGAGGCGGGCGGGCTCGGGATCCCAATCAATTACGAGACGCTCGGCATCGAGGACCTCCAGGCGCGCTGGGACGCCGGTGCCGTGCCTCTGGTGCTCATCAGTTCCTACCGTATCTATCAGGAAAAATTTCCTCATTGGGTCGTGGTCACCGGCTTTGACGAGCACTTCGTCTATGTCCACGATCCCTACGTCGACTACGAGAACGGAGAGTCCACGCTGGATTCCATCGACATGCCCATTCAACGCGACGAATTCACCCGCATGGCCCGCTACGGTCGGGTCGGGCTGCAGGCCGTCGTCCTGGTTCAGGAGCGCGCGGGAATCGACCAGGATGGCTGAGCACATTCTTTTGGTGGAACAGCAGGGCGACTGGAAGCCCGGCTATCCAAACATGCCCGTGGTGACGGCGCGGGACTATCTGGCCGGCGGCGAACTGGCGGCGAAGCGCGATCTGCGGGTCATCAATCTGTGCCGCAGCTACCGCTATCTCTCGGTTGGCTACTATTGTTCGCTGCTGGCCGAGGCGCGTGGTCACAAGGTGATCCCGAGCGTGCGCACCATGCAGGAACTCTCCAGTCGCGAGCTCTATACCCTGGCCACGGAGGAGCTGGACGCGCTCGCCCAGCGGTTGCTGGCGCGGCGTAAGACGAACGCGCTGGTTCCGACCGCCTATGAGCTGACCATTTGCTTCGGTCACTGCGATGTCAAGGAGCTGCAATCGCTGGCCAGGCGTATCTTCGAGACCTTTCGCTGTCCGCTCCTCAAGGTGGAGTTCAGGCTGAACGGCACCTGGCGCATCGGCGCCATCAAGGCGCTGCCGTTGACCTCGGTGGCGCCCGAGGGCGAGGCGCAGTTGTTCGCAGCCATGGAGGTCTATCTGTCGCGGCGCTGGCGCCAGCCGCGCGCGCGTTTGTCCTATCGCTACGATCTCGCCATTCTCTACGATCCGGACGAGGATCTGCCGCCCTCCGACGCCAAGGCGCTCACCCGCTTCGTCAAGGCCGGCAAGGCGCTGGGCGTCAATGTCGAGCTCATCCAGCGCAAGGACTACAGTCGTCTCGCCGAGTACGATGCGCTCTTCATCCGCGAGACCACGCGCATTGGCCATCACACCTTCCGGTTTGCCAAGAAGGCGGACAGCGAGGGGCTGGTGGTGATCGACGATCCGGATTCCATCCTGCGCTGCACCAACAAGGTCTATCTGGCCGAACTGCTCGCCGCGCACCGTATTCCGCGTCCCAAGACACTGGTGCTGCGCAAGGAGAACCTGCTCGATGCCGAGGCGCAGATCGGCTATCCGGTGGTGCTCAAGATCCCAGAAGGCTCCTTCTCGCGCGGCGTTTTCAAGGCCGAGGACCGCCCCGGTCTGACCCGAATCGCGACCAAACTGTTCAAGGAGTCGGATCTGATCCTGGCCCAGGAATATCTCTATACCCCGTTCGATTGGCGTATCGGTGTGCTCGGCCGCAAGCCCTTCTATGCCTGCAAATACCTGATGACCCGCGATCACTGGCAGATCGTCAAGCACGAGGCCGACGGCGGACACGAGGAGGGCGGGTTCGAGACGCTTGCGCTCGAGTCGGTTCCGCCGGCGGTGCTCAAGACGGCCCTGCGCGCGGCCGATCTGATCGGTGACGGTCTCTACGGCGTGGATCTCAAGGAGACGCCCGCCGGGCCGGTGGTGATCGAGGTCAACGACAATCCGAGCCTGGACGCCGACGTCGAGGACAAGATCCTGGGCGACCAGCTCTATTCGCAGCTGATTGCCGAGTTCGTTGCGCGATTGGATCGTCGTCGCGGGGGGAAGGGGTGAAGGAGCGGTCAGCCTCCTGCTGCCAGCTTTCAGCCGCCAGCCTTCAGCTTCAATCGTTCCAAAATAGGGCCGTCAACGGTTTGCTGGCGGCCGATCGCTCTTTATCAGGCTGAATCATGACGCAATTGAAGAGAACCGCCCGCAACAGTGAGGCATCCCTGTGCACCCCGGACGCGATCGCCGATTCGCTCCTGGCACGTTATCGCGATCTGGTGGACGATTGGGATGCCTTCGCCGCCGCGCTGGGGCGTGCGTTGCCGACCTGCGTCTGGGCCAATCCGACCCGGATCACGCCAGAGGCGCTTGGCTTGCTGTTGGCCGAGGACGGTATCGAGTCGGTCCCTCAGCCGAATCTGCCACGGGCGTTGTCCTTGGCCCCTGGGGTGAAGACAGGCCAGCGCTGGTGGTATTGCGCGGGTCTGGCCCACGCCCAGGAGTCTGTGTCTCAGCTTCCGGCGCTACTGCTCGATCTCAAACCCGGACAGCGGGTGCTGGATATGTGCGCGGCGCCCGGTGGCAAGACCGCGCAGATCGCTTTCGGGCTCGACAACCGGGGCACCCTCGTTGCCAACGACATCGCCTATGCGCGCATCAAGGCGCTGCAGGGCAATCTCGATCGGCTGGGCGTGGTCAACGTCACCACCACCTGTCGCGACGCCGCCAACTGGCCGACGGCGAGCGGACAGTTCGATCGCATTCTGGTGGATGCGCCCTGTTCCAGCGAGGGGACCCTGAGACGCAATCCATCGCTGCTGGCGCGGCTCGATCTGTCGAACGCGCAGCGGCTCGGGCCGCGCCAGCGCGGTTTGCTGCGCAAGGCGGTCCAGCGCTGCCGGCCCGGCGGACGGATCCTCTATTCGACCTGCACCTTCGCGCCGGAGGAGAACGAGCTGGTGGTGGCCGACATCCTGGCCGAGTTTCCCGGGATGCTGCGTCTGCTGCCGGTCTCGGTTCCCGGCTGGATCGCGAGCCCTGGAATCCGTGTCTGGGAGGGGCGCGAGCTGTCGCCCGAACTCGGGCGCTGTCTGCGCTTCTGGCCCCATCACAACGACAGCGGCGGGTTCTTCATCGCCGTGTTGGAAAAGGATGCCTCGGCGCCTGCCGAGCCGGAACCGGTTCTGGCTCCGATGGACACGGCCGACAGTGCCGAGTGGCTTGCCGGTCTGTCCTTCAAGTTCGGGTTGTCCGACGACTATTGGAGCGCCTATCGCGTGAACCGCCAGACCCGCCGAGGTCTGCATCTGATGGCGGCCGATCATGCGCCGCCCGCTCAGCCGCCGGCGGCCGGAAGCGGGCTCTTCTTCCACCGCACCAACGCCCGTCCGCCCAAGCCCACCACGGGTGGGGCCATGCTGTTCGGGCGCGATGTGGGTCAGTTCATTCTGGATCTCTCACGGCCGCAGCGCGATGCCTATCTGCGTCGCGAGACCTTTGCGCCTACGCCCGAGCAATGGGCATCCTGCACGCCGGGGCAGGTGATGGTTCGCTATCGTGGCCATATCCTGGGGATCGCCGTGATGCACCGCTCGGGTGTCATCGAAAGCCAGTTTCCGAGCCGCTGGAGCGCCGGTTTGGCCGCCGCGTCGGCGGTGTCCGATGTCTCGGACAAGGAGGATGCGGGTGGCTGACGGTAGCCTGGCCTCGGCCCGTCCGGCGGTTGTGGCTTGCGGTCTGTCTCCGCGCCGCCCCGCGTGCAAAAATTCCCGCTGGTCGCTGTCTCTCATTCATTTTCGCAGGGCCGTTGAGGTCTGTACTGGAGGTCGACGATGACTCGACAGGGTCGGATGTGTTTGCTGTTACCCCTTTTGATGATCGGCGCTCAGGCCGTCTGGGCTCAGGATCCGGCTGGCGAGAGGCGTCCCGAGCCGAGGGCGGTCGAATCGAGCCCGGCCGAATGGGCGATCGCCCCGCCGGGTACCCGCATGCCCGAGGGCAGCCGCATCCCGGAGGATGCCGTGCTGCCGGATGGAACCGTGTTGCAGGACGCCGTGACCCTGCCGGCGGGGACCATCCTGCCCGGTGGTGCCATTCTGCCCAAGACGGCTGCTCCCGAGGCGGCTCCAGCCCAGGCACCGAGCGCCCCGGCTGCGCCCGAGGAGCCGGAGGTGGCGTCGGGCGTGCCCTATATCAGCGGAGGGATCGGCGCCTCGGGCCGCGAGGAGATGCAGGAGCTCAAGTCCAAGTTCAATCTACGTCTGTTGTTTGCGATACAGGGCTCGGGCGAATATCTGGCCGACGTCAAGGTGCGCATCGACGATGCCTCTGGGCCGACGCTGCTGACGGCCGTCTCACAGGGGCCCTGGTTCTATGCGAGCCTGGCGCCTGGACGTTATCGGCTAACGGTCGATAATGCGGGGCAATCCCAGACCCGCGAGGTGACGGTGCGCGAAGGCAGGGCGACGGAGCAGTCCTTCTATTGGGCGCCTTGAACGATCCCGAGCGGTTCCCTTCTTAGGCATGCCGAGGTTGCGTTCGCAGTTTTTGTAAAGCACATGGTTGGAGTTTCGTTTCCGATTGCGGTCCGATTGTTTCCATCAATGGGTCGTGCCGCATCGGGGCGAATTTTTGGTTGGCGGTTCCGTCTCAGCGTCTGGCGCACTCTGGGCTTCTAGCGGTGCGGGATCGCTGTTTCGGAGCAGAGGGGGAATGCTGGATTCAGTGCCGATTCGCTCTGCTTCATCAAGGGTCGTGTCACGAGTGATGACCGACCGAAAGAGAGTGAATCATGAAATGGATCGATAACGCGAAGATCAGCGCCAAGCTTGCCACGATGGCCTTGGTTCCCAGCTTCGCGATGTTGCTGATCGGCGGTGTCACACTGCACCTTCTGGGGCAGGTCAATGCGGGGGTGGATCGCATCTACCTCGATCGGGTGGTGCCGCTGAAGGAGTTGAAGGGGATCGCCGACGACTATGCGGTCGATGTGATCGATGCGGTCAACAAGGCCAATGCGGGTCGCTTCACGGCGCAAGAGGCGCTGAATCGTGTCGAGGAGGCGCAGTCTCTGATTCGCGAACGCTGGAGTGCCTATCTCAAGTCGGATCTCACGGCCGATGAGATGCGCCTCGTAGACGAAGCCCGGAAGCTCTTCGATGATGCGGACGCCATGATCCAACGGTTGGTCGTCCATTTGCGAGGGAAGCAAGGGCGAATCAGCGGTCAGCTGAACGATTTCGATGGACCGCTCTACGCTGTGATCGATCCGATCAGCGACAAGCTGACCGAGCTAGTGGATCTTCAGTTGAGCGTGGCGCATGACGAAAGCGAGTACGCCCATGGGATCTATCGGCAGTCGATGTTGCTGTTCGGACTCCTGTCGGGAGGGGCCATTTTGGTCGTCGTGCTGTTGGGCTGGGTCTTCTACCGCTCCATCACCGGCCAGCTCGGGCATTTGCATGCCGCCATGCAGCAGATCCTGCATCAATCGGATCTGTCTCAGGCGACCTCGCTCGATATTCCTAACGAGATCGGCGACATCGCCAAGGACTTCGACCGCATGGTCGATCGTCTGAGGGGGCTGGTCGAGCGTGTCGGTGGATCCGCCGTGACGCTGTCCGGCTCGGCGCAACAGATGGCCGACAGTCTGCAGGAAGCGCGCGAGACGGCGCACCGGCAGAACCAGGAAACGGATCAAGTGGCTACCGCCATGCATGAGATGACGGCCACGGCGGTCGAGGTGGCCGCCAATACGGCTTCGGCCGCAGAATCGGCCGAGCGCTCCAAGGATCTGGCCGGACAGGGACGCGAATCGGTTCAGGACACTATCGACTCCATGTCGGTGACGGTCGAGCATATCGGTGCCGTGGCCGAGACCATCGTCGCTCTGGAGACGCATGCGGGCACGATCGGCAAGATCCTGGATGTCATTCAGGGCGTGACGGCCCAGACCAATCTGCTGGCGCTCAATGCCGCGATCGAGGCGGCGCGCGCCGGCGAGCAGGGTCGGGGATTCGCCGTCGTCGCCGACGAGGTGCGTACCTTGGCCCGGCGTACCCAGGCATCGGCGCTCGAAATCGAGGACATGGTGGTCCAGTTGCAGAGCACGACGCATCAGGCGGGCGAGCAGATGGCGCGCAGTCGCGACAGTGCCGAGTCATCGATGGAAGCGGCGACCAAGGCGGGTCGGTCGCTGGAAGAGATCACCGAGGCGGTCGACGCCATCACCGCAACCATGACTCAGATCGCCAGCGCCGCCGAGGAACAGACGGCGGTTGCGAGCGAGATCAGCAAGGGCGTCGTGGCGATCAGCGATGCCGCGCATCAGTCCAGCGCTGGGATGACTCAGCTGGAGTCTGCTGGTCAGGCGTTGGAGCGGCTCGCCGATGAATTGCGGGGAGAGGCGACCGGCTTTCGAACCTGATCGCAGTCTTGTGAGTCGGGCAGGGGGTGACGGTTCGGCTCACAGCAGCGCGCGCATCACCTTGCGCAGCAAGGGCGTCAGCGCCTCGCGGTCGAGTTCAGGGTGTGAGATGGCGCGCGTGGAGAGTCCGTCGAACAGGGCCATGAGGATTTCCGTTTCGGCCACCATCGATTCTGTCTGCGTCTTCGGATCTCGCGTCTCTTGACCGCTGGTGCGGGCTTGCCGCGCCTTCTGGGTCACCCTGATGAGACAGTCGCGCTTGATGCGGTCGGCTTCGATCAGAATGGAGGCCACCGCCGGATTGCGGGCGGCCTCGGCGAAGATTTCCAATTCGAGCGCCGCAGATTCGCGGTCGGTCTTCTCCTTGAGTCCGATATCGACCCGATCGAGCAGGGCTTGGAAGACGTCTTCCGTGCTATCGAAGTGTCGCGCCATTTCCTGGGCGCATTCCAGTCGCCGTTCGATCAGGGCGGCGATGATCGCCTCCTTGTTCTCGAAGAAATGATAGATATGACCGGGACTCATGCCGGCCTCCTTGGAGAGCTTGGCGATGCTGGAGCCGTGGAAACCCTCGCGGGCGAAACAGACGGCCGCAGCGTCTAGGATCTGTTCACGTCGTGCCTCGCAACGCGGTAGGGCCGAGGTGGGTGTGTTCGGCATTATGGTCCTCCAGGTCGTTGATTCATGTCGGCCAAGTGGCCGGCGGCGGTGCTTGTTTCCCCAGAGCGGGGCGGTCTCACTGCCCAGTCGTCGATTGAGATGCATTTCCGATATTCTAGGCTTGACGCATCCAGTTTTGCCGACTAGATTGAACGTTCATTCTAGAATGAACGTTCATTCTCTCAAAGATCAAATTGCTGAAGACCAGACACGAGGTGACCATGAAGTTCGTAAATCGTCAGCCAGACGCGACCCTGTCGTTCGCGCTCGCGGCCGCGCTCTTCGTGGTCGGCTGCGGTCTGCAGGCGCATGCGGCTGGACCCGGTGGTCCGGCAACGGTCGGCGTGGTGCGTATCGAGGCGCATCCGGCCGTGTTGACCACGGAGCTTCCGGGACGCACGACGCCTTACCAGATCGCCGAGGTGCGTCCACAGGTTGGCGGCATCATTCAGGAGCGCAAATTCAAGGAGGGCGGTCAGATCGAGGCCGGTGAGGTGCTCTATCAGATCGATCCTGCGGTCTATCAGGCTACCTACGACAGCGCCAAGGCATCCCTCGCGCGCTCGGAGGCGACCCTGGCCCGGGCGCGTCTCAAGGCCGATCGCTATGCCAATCTGCTCAAGGCCAACGCGGTCAGTCAGGAGGACTACGACGACGCGGAGGCGGCACTCAAGGAGGCGATCGCCAGCGTTGCGGTCGATCAGGCCGACCTGGTCAGCGCGCGCATCAATCTGGACTACACCCGGGTGACCTCGCCGATCGCAGGTCGGATCGGGCGTTCTGCGGTGACCCAGGGCGCGTTGGTGACGGCCTATCAGGATCTGGCGCTCGCGACCGTTCAGCAGCTCGATCCCATCTATGTCGATCTGACGCAGTCGAGCGCTCAGTTGCTGCGTCTGCGTCGTGCCTTGGAGGATGGCGATCTGCAAGGCCCGGATGGTAAACAGCCCAAGGTAACGCTCATCCTTGAGGACGGGTCGGCCTATCCGCTGCCTGGACGTCTGGAGTTCAGCGAGGTGACAGTCGATCAGGGCACGGGCGCGGTGACCATGCGCGCGACCTTTCCCAATCCGGATGACCTGTTGCTTCCCGGCATGTTCGTGCGTGCCACCGTGGAGGAGGGCATACGGCCAGATGCCATTCTCGCGCCCCAGCAGGGTGTTCAGCGCGATCGGCGGGGCGACCCCTTCGCCCTGGTGTTGAGCGAGGACGGGACCGTCGAGCAGCGCAAGCTGGAGACCAATCGCGCCATGGGCGATCGCTGGCTGATCGATTCCGGCCTGAAGCCGGGGGATCGGTTGATCGTCGACGGCATCCAGATGGTGCGCCCAGGCGCCAAGGCACAGGCCGTCGATCGCAGCGCGGACCCGGAATTCGCCACGACGCCGCAGAACGCTGAATAAAAGCGGCCAGCCGCCATCGATCAACCTCCAGCGTATTTTGCCGATGCCTTCGCTGTATTGAAGTCTTCAACCAACGCAAGGACCCCTGGAGAACCATCGTTCGATGGTCAGGTCCATCAGCTGGTAGCTGGTAGCTGGTAGCTGGTAGCTGGTAGCTGGTAGCTGGTAGCTGGTAGCTCTGTCCCAGTTTCATTGTCCGCCGCCTTCGATGGCGGTGGACCTCATCGACGTACCGAGGAACGCCCTCCATGGCCCGCTTCTTCATCGATCGCCCCGTCTTCGCATGGGTCATTGCCATTGCCATCATGCTGGCGGGCGTGCTCTCCATTCTGTCCCTGCCGGTGTCTCAATACCCTAGTATTGCGCCGCCGGCGATCGCCATCACCTCCACCTATCCGGGCGCCTCGGCCGAGACCGTGCAGGACTCGGTGACCCAGGTCATCGAGCAGCAGATGAACGGGCTCGACGGTCTGCGCTATATGTCCTCGACCAGCGAGTCGAATGGCGTTTCCACCATCACCTTGACCTTCAATAACGATGTCAATCCGGACATCGCCCAGATGCAGGTCCAGAACAAGCTGCAGCTGGCCAATGCGTTGTTGCCGTCCGCAGTGCAGCAGCAGGGCATCCAGGTCGCCAAGTCGGTGCGCAACTTCCTCATGGTGGTGGCCTTCGTCTCGAATGATGGCCGTCTCGACAGCGCCGATCTGGGCGATTACGCCGCGAGTCTGGTGAAGGATCCGATCAGCCGTGTCGAGGGTGTCGGCGAGATCACTTTGTTCGAGTCTCAGTACGCCATGCGGATCTGGCTCGATCCCAACCGTCTGAATCAGTACGGGCTGACGCCGACGGATGTCGCCAAGGCCATCGAGGCCGAGAACGCCCAGGTTTCGGCTGGGCAGCTCGGCGCCATCCCGGCCGAGGAGGGTCAGCAGCTCACCGCGACGGTGAACGTGCAGAGCCGTCTCAACACGCCGGATGAGTTCGGTGCCATCCGGCTTCGCACGGAGGAGGACGGCTCGACCGTCCTGCTGCGTGACGTGGCGCGCGTCGCCTTGGGCAGCGAGACGTACGGCAAGACGGCTCGATACAACGGCAAGCCGGCCGCCGGCATGGCGATTCGTCTCGCGACCGGTGCCAACGCGCTGGATACCGCCGATGCGGTCAAGCGCAAGATCGACGAACTCTCGGCCTTCTTCCCGCCGGGGATGGAGGCGGTCTATCCCTACGACACCACGCCTTTCGTGCGCATCTCCATCAGCGAGGTGGTCAAGACCCTGTTCGAGGCGGTCATCCTGGTCTTTCTGGTGATGTATCTCTTCCTTCAGAACTTCCGCGCCACCCTCATCCCCACCATTGCGGTGCCCGTGGTGTTGCTCGGAACCTTCGGCGTGCTGGCTGCGTTCGGTTATTCGATCAATACCCTGACGCTGTTCGCCATGGTGTTGGCCATTGGTCTGTTGGTCGACGATGCCATCGTGGTGGTGGAGAACGTCGAACGGGTCATGCACGATGACGGATTGCCGCCCAAGGAGGCGACGCGCCGCTCCATGGATCAGATCACCAGCGCCCTGGTCGGTATCGCTCTGGTGCTCTCGGCGGTCTTCGTCCCCATGGCCTTCTTCAGCGGCTCGACCGGCGTCATCTATCGTCAGTTCTCGATCACCATCGTTTCGGCCATGCTGCTTTCGGTGGTGGTGGCCCTGACCCTGAGTCCGGCACTGACAGCCACGTTGCTCAAGCCGGTTCCTCATGGACCGCGACGCGGCTTCTTCGGCTGGTTCAACCGCAATTTCGGTCGCAGCGTCGATCTCTACGGCGAGGCGGTGGAGCGGATCGTCAAATGGCGTTGGCTGTTCTTGGGCGTCTATGCCTTGCTGGTGGGCGCGATGATCGCGCTGCATGAGCGTATGCCGACCTCCTTCCTGCCTGAGGAGGATCAGGGAATTCTCATTATCCAGGCCGTACTGCCCTCCGGCGCCACCCGCGAGCGAACCCTGGACGTACTGGCCCAGGTCGAGAAGTATTTCAATGAGAACGAGCAGGAGGCCGTGAAGGAAATGATTACGGTCGCCGGATTCAGCTTCTCGGGCCAGGGTCAGAACATGGCGATCGGCTTCGTGCGGCTGAAGGATTGGAGCCAGCGCGACCGACCGGACCTGCACGTCGGGGCGATTGCCGGGCGGGCGATGGGGGCCTTCTCCAAGATCCGCGATGCCCGGGTCTTCGCCTTCGCGCCGCCAGCGGTCATCGAGCTAGGTACCGCCTCGGGGTGGGATGTTCAGCTGCAGGACCGCGCCGGCCTCGGCCATGACGCCCTGGTGGCCGCGCGCGGCCAGTTCCTCGGCATGGCGATGAAGGACCCGAATCTGGTGGCCGTGCGTCCCAACGGTCGCGAGGACGAGCCTCAGTATCAGGTGGAGGTCGATCGCACCAAGGCAGGGGCGCTTGGCCTGTCTCTGGCCGACATCAATAATACCCTCTCGATCGCCTGGGGTAGCGCCTATGTCGACGACTTCGTCCATGAGGGCCGGGTGAAAAAGGTCTATCTACAGGCCGACGCCCCCTATCGCATGCTGCCGGAGGATCTGGATGCCTGGTATGTGCGTAACGGTAAAGGGGAGATGGTGCCCTTTTCAGCCTTCGCCTCGGCGCACTGGACCTATGGGTCTCCGCGCTTGGAGCGTTACAACGGACTGCCGTCGTTCGAGGTGCTGGGCCAGGCCGCGCCGGGGCTGAGCACGGGCGCGTCGATGGAAACCGTGGCCGAGCTGGCCTCGAAGCTGCCGAAGGGGATCGGTATCGAATGGACCGGGCTGTCCTTCGAGGAGCGCGCTGCCGGTGCCCAGGCGTCGGCTCTCTATGCGCTGTCGGCGCTGGTGGTGTTCCTCGCTCTGGCCGCGCTCTACGAGAGCTGGTCGGTACCCTTCGCCGTCATGTTGGCAGTGCCCTTGGGCGTGCTGGGCGCCGTGATCGCCGCGACCGGGCGTGGACTGCCGAGCGACATCTATTTCCAGGTGGGTCTGCTGGCCACCATCGGTCTCTCGGCCAAAAACGCCATCCTCATCGTCGAGTTCGCCAAGACGCTTCAGGAGCAGGGCGCCGATGCCTTGTCTGCGGCACTGGAGGCGGCGCGGATGCGTATTCGTCCCATCATCATGACCTCGCTGGCCTTCGGTTTCGGTGTGTTGCCGCTCGCGATCAGCTCGGGTGCCGGAGCCGGTGGGCGCAATGCCATCGGGACCGGCGTGCTCGGCGGCGTGGTTGCGGCCAGCATGCTCGGCGTTTTCTTCGTTCCGCTCTTCTTCGTGCTGATCCGAGGGCGTATGAAACCATCCACGGTCAAACCGTCGACGGATTGATTCGGCTATGCCTGGTGTCGCCCGAGGGCGATCCAGGCATGGCTTTTCGTCCTCATTCCGTTTCTAATTGAGGCCAGGAATTCAGTTTTCTTGGCCAACAAAGGGGACGGTTCGTGGAAGTTTTCGTGGGTAATCTGCCGGCAACGGCGACGTTGCTCGATCTCCACGCCTTGCTCGAAGTCATTATGGTGCGCCCCGACTTCCGGGTGCACCAGGGACGCGATCACCAGGAGCGGGGCTATCACTTTCTGGTCGTTCGGACCGACAGCCGCGAGGCGGGGGAGTCCCTCATCGCCGCATTGCACGGGCGGGAGTATGCAGGGCATGTGCTCGAGGCGAGGGAATATCACTCTCGAGCGGTCGATACGGGTTGGCCCGATCAGGAGCGTCGACTCAATCCTGGGTGAAGCGATCGAGCTGTCTTAATCGTCCTCGTAACGGGCCTGAAGGCGTTGTCTCTGTAGTAGATAGATGTGTCGGATGAGTGCCTCGCGGTCGGCCTCGCGCAGGTGGGTGAATTCGATCGCTACGTCGGCCTTCGATGAGGTCGTCTCGCCGCGCACGACGCGACCCAACGCCTCAATCCGGCAATGATCGGGGAACAGGGCCAGCTTTACGCTCACCATGGAATCCATGGTAAAGACTGTATCGGTGATCAGGCTCAATCCCTGAGCGCTGATGTTGGCTGTGGTGTTGGGCTCGTTTGGGAAGTCGTCCTGGCCATCGATTGCCCGGGCCAGGATGTCGAGTTGGCGCTCAAGGATGCGGATGTAGCTGGCAACCGTCGGGAATTTGCTTTCTAGGCTGCGCTGTTGCGGAAGATGCTCATAGCGCATGCCCCGCAGCTCGTTCAGGAGACCGACTCGGTTGATATTCCCCTGGTGGGTGGCGATGGCCGCCTCTTCCTCGGATGCAGCGACGGGCGTCAAGACGAGTCCGACCTCATCGTCGATCCGGAAGAAGCGTCGCCGTTCCTGTTCCGCCGTCGAGGGCTTGTCTTCGGTCATCGGGTGGTCTTCGTCGTTGAGTTTATGTTCAGCTCGGGGATCCCTTCGAGCGCCTCGCTCACGCTTTGATCTCCAAGCACGATGATCTCCACGCGGCGGTTCGCGGCGCGACCCATAGCGGTATCGTTGGAGTCGATCGGTTTGTTTTCGCCGTAGGCGCGGATCTCGACCCGGTTCGGGTCGATCTGGTCCTCGCGGGTCATGGCATCGGCCACGGCGGCGGCGCGTGCAGCCGAGAGGACCCAGTTGGAGGGGAATTCGTAGGTCTGGATCGGGATGTTGTCCGTATGTCCGGCCACGATGATCTTGCCTTCGACCTGATTGAGCGCGTTGCTGATCTTGTTCAGCGTCCCTCTGAATCCAGGCGAGACCTTGGCGGAGGCCGATTCGAACGAGCCCTTCTCCTGGATGCGGATGATCACCTGATCCTCGATCGTCGAGATTTCCAGCAATCCCTCGGAGATCTCTTTCTTCAGCATCTCCTTGAGTTCCTCGGCCTTATCCTCCGCTTTGGCGGCTTCCTCCACCTTTAGATTTTGCTTCATCTCGTCCATGGTCTGCTGGCGCACCTCGTTGACCACGGTCGCTTCAGGCTGTGCGGGCGAGAATTCCTGGGCGATGATGCTGGTCCCGAGCGGGATGCTGGTCGCCTCGACCTCTTGCTGTACGCCGAACGCGGCCTTCATGGATCCGGCGAGTTGTTTGTATTTTTGGACATCCATCTCGGAGAAGGACAGCAGCAGCACAAAAAAGCACATCATCAGCGACATCAGGTCGGCGAAGGTGGCCATCCATTCGGGTGCGCCGGCCGGCGGATCGGGGCATTCGCATTCTTCTGTCACGGCATCGACCTCATCCGGTTGAAATTCAGCGGTATTAGCCCTTGTCCGAGCTCTGACGCAGGTGTTCCGGCAGATAGGTCATGAGCAGCTGCTCCAGAACGCGCGGGTTCAGTCCTTCCTGGATCCCTGCGATCGACTCGAGGATCAGTGACTTGGACAGCTTTTCCTCGCCGCTGCGTAGTTTGAGTTTCTCGGCGATCGGGGTGGCGAAGGCATTCGCCAGCACCGCGCCATAGAGTGTAGTCAGAAGCGCCACGGCCATGGCCGGACCGATCGCCTTGGGGTCGGACATGTTTGCCAGCATCTGCACCAGTCCGATGAGTGTACCGATCATCCCCATGGCCGGAGCGACTTCGGCCGTGGCTTTGAAAACACCGTAGCCGGCCTCCTGACGCTGGATGGTCAGATTGATGTCCTTTTCCAGAACCTTCTGCACCACCTCGGGCGGATGGCCGTCGATGCACAGCGAGATTCCGGTTTGCAGAAATGGGTGCGAGATCGGTTTGCCTTCGAGCGCCAGCAGTCCCTCGCGGCGGGCCGTATTGGCCAGGGATACGGCCTCCTCGACCAGGGCCGTCGGCGAGATCGATTTGTGCAGGAAGGCGCCGAGCGCGACCTTGAAGCTGCCCAGAAACTGGCCAAGCGTGGTCCGAAACAGTACGACGAACATGGTTCCGACGAGAACGATGGCGATCGAGGGAACGTCGACGAAGACCATGAGATCGCCGCCGAGCACGATGGCACCAATCATCACGCCGGTTGCTCCAAGCATTCCCAATAGGGTCGCCAAATCCACGTTATTGTCCTCTACGTCAGTGATTCAATCATGCAGGGCTCGACCCCGCTGATGCCGATAGACCCAGGTCGCGACCGGGAACATCTAGCGTAGGTAGGGTACGCCCCCGCGTACCCTATAGGCTATTGTCCAGTGATTGTGCTGTTCGGGTCTAGCCGTCGTCCGCAGCTACAATGGTCGATCCACGATGGCCCGAAGGACCCGAACAACGATGCAAAGCGCTCCCGACATCTTCTCCTACCGTAAATATTGGGCGCACCGTTTCGGCGTCGCGCCCGAGCTCCCCATGTCACGCGCCGAAATGGATCGGCTGGGTTGGGACAGTTGCGACGTCATCGTCGTCACCGGAGATGCCTATGTGGACCATCCCTCCTTCGGCATGGCCATCATCGGTCGTCTGCTGGAGGCCCAGGGGTTTCGGGTCGGCATCCTCTCGCAGCCGGACTGGACCTCGGCCGAGGACTTCAGGCGTCTCGGTCGACCGAATCTCTTCTTCGGCGTGACCGCCGGCAACATGGATTCCATGGTCAATCGCTACACCGCCGATCGGCGTCTGCGTTCGGACGATGCCTATACCCCGGACGCGCAGCCCGGCCGGCGGCCTGACCGTTCGGTGACCGTCTATGCCCAGCGGGCGCGCGAGGCGTTCAGGGACGTACCGATCGTACTGGGGGGGATCGAAGCCAGTCTGAGGCGCATTGCCCACTTCGACTACTGGTCCGAGAAGGTGCGGCGTTCGGTCCTGCTCGACTCCAAGGCCGACATCCTGCTCTATGGCAATGCCGAGCGTTCGGTGGTCGAGCTGGCGCATCGGCTGGCGCGTGGCGAGTCGGTTTCAGAGATCCGCGACCTGCGCGGCAGCGCCTTCATGACGCGTGGCTGTCTGGATGGCTGGAGCGAGCTGGACATGAGCCAGGTCGAAGGGCCGGTTGCGCCCAAGCGCCATCCTAATCCCTACGAGCCGGAGCCTGAGTGCGAGCGCCAGGGCGAGGCGCCCGCGCCGCGTCGGGTGCGCCCGGCCGATCGTGTGCGAACCGTGGTGCGATTGCCGTCGTTCGAGCAGGTGCGCGACGATCAGGTCCTCTACGCCCATGCCTCGCGCGTCTTCCATCAGGAGACCAATCCGGGCAATGCACGCGCCTTGGTGCAGGGTTACGGCGACCGGGACGTCTGGCTCAATCCGCCACCCATCCCGCTGACGACCGAGGAATTGGACCGGGTCTATGAGCTGCCTTTCAGTCGGCGTCCCCATTCCGACTATGGCGAGTCTCGCATGCCGGCCTGGGAGATGATTCGCTGCTCGGTCAACATCATGCGCGGCTGTTTCGGTGGCTGCACCTTCTGCTCGATCACCGAGCACGAGGGGCGGATCATCCAGAGCCGTTCGGAGGCGTCCATCCTGCGCGAGGTCGAGGATATCCGCGATCGCACACCCGGTTTCACCGGCACTATCTCCGACCTTGGCGGCCCGAGCGCCAATATGTGGCGTATGGCCTGCAAGGACCGACGCATCGAGGCCGCCTGCCGCAAGCTGTCCTGTGTCTATCCGGATATCTGCCGCAATCTCGATGCGGATCACGAGCCGCTGATTCGGCTCTACCGCCTGGCGCGCGCCATTCCCAAGGTCAAGCGCGTGCTCATCGCCTCCGGATTGCGTTACGACTTGGCGGTGCGCTCTCCGGCCTATGTGCGCGAGCTGGTCATGCACCATGTGGGCGGCTATCTCAAGATCGCCCCGGAGCATACGGAGGAGGGGCCGCTCTCGATGATGATGAAGCCCGGGATCGGCACCTTCGATCGTTTCAAGGAGATGTTTGAGCGCTACTCGCGCGAGGCCGGCAAGGAGCAGTATCTCATCCCCTATTTCATCTCCGCCCATCCGGGGACGACCGACCGCGACATGCTCAATCTCGCGCTCTGGCTCAAGCGCAACGGCTTTCGGCTCGATCAGGTGCAGTCGTTTCTGCCGACGCCGTTGGCGATTGCCTCCACCATGTATCACAGCGAGCGCAATCCACTGAAGCGCGTGACCCGAGGCGCACCGAGGGTGCCGGTGGTGCGCGGCCAGCGCCAGCGCCGGCTGCACAAGGCATTCCTGCGCTATCACGATCCCGATAACTGGCCGCTGTTGCGTCAGGCGCTGAAGGACATGGGGCGGGCGGATCTCATCGGCAACGGCAAGCGCCACCTGATTCCGAGCTTCCAGCCGGCCGGAACCGGAGGGGCGCCTGAGGGACAGCGCCGGCCTCGGGCTCAGGTCAAGCCCTCGTCCGCGCGCACGCGGGCGTTCAAACCGAAGCCGGGGCGTGGTCGGCGCTGAAACCGCCTGATGGGGGCGCGCTTATTTCGGTGCCCATCGCAGACAGGTTCCGGGCGCGTCGTCCTCGATGAAGCCGTACTGGCGTCCCATCCAGTAGGCGAGCAGGTAGTCGACACCCGCGTAGGCCAGATTCGGCGTTCCCGGATCGTAGAGCTTCCAAGGGTGGCGCTCCCAGACGAAGGTCGCCGGAACCCGTTCGTCGACATTGACGGCGACGGCCGAGGTGCCCGGGCATTCCTCGCTCTCCGGATAGATGCCGCGCAGATCGCGACTAGTGGCCAGATTGGGCGCGATCGGAAAGCGTGCCAATTGGGCGGCGTTGGTCGTGATGACGGACTGAACCGCATCCTCGGCGGGCGCCTGTGAGGCATAGATGAAGGCGAAGAAGACGTTCTTGTGGTCGGCGACCTCGGCCCACATGGCGTCGCGCAGCACCTTGCGCTGCAGGCGGGCCTTGATCGTCGGATCGGTCTCCAGCCGGATCCAGCTATAGAGCGGCATGAACCCGATGTTGAGCCCGAAGTAGCCGCTGTCGCAGCGGTTGGTGTTACGCCATTTCTCGGCGATGTTCAGCCATTCGCCGACATGCCGCTGATAGTGCTCGGCGATCGCCTGGCGCCGTTGAGCGTAATCCGGGACGCCCTCGGTCACCTGGAGCGCGATTCGGAAGATGGCGCCGAGCTGGATCGCCTGGGTCGGTTGCGGCGTGCTGGGGAAGAATGAAAATCCAGGCACCTGCCGGATCAGATCCGCCGCGTCTGCGGTGAAGAAGAGGATGCCCTCGCCGGCCGCATCGAAGGGGCTGGTCTGCAGCGTCAGTGTCGGTACGCCATCGGGCGCGTCGGCATGGCTGAAGACGGCGTAGGGAATGTGTGCGGTGGTGGAGAGAGTCGAGCCGTTGATTCGGAGCGATACGGGCTGGCTCTCGCTCTGCATCAGCTGCTCGACGAAGCGCACGACATCGCTGCGGATCGTTTCGCGCAAGGCGGGACTCTTGGTCGCCGAGTAGGCCAGCGAGTAGCCGAGCAAGACCCCCTGATACTGGTCGCGACTGATGTTGCCCCGCCAGTGCCAGGTCGAGCCCTCGAAGGCGACATCCCGATGCACCTCCGGGTCGTCTGCGGGCAGCAAGGCCAGGATTTGCTCGGAGCTGTCGGCCGGTGCGGCGTATCGGGCGAGATAGCCGCGATCGCCTGAGATGTGCCACCAGCGGTGCAGCGTCTCGACGGTCTGCCGCATCCAGCGCGCGGCATCCGGCGCCCCCGTGTCCATGAAATGCAGCGACTCCGCAGCCAGATAGGCCCCGGTCCAGATCGCGGAGTCGCGTCGACCACCGTAGGCCAGCACCTGGTTGAGCGATGCGTCGGTGAACTGGGTGCTGGTAATGCCGCCGGCGGGCATCATCCAGGTATGCAGCCAGCTCGTATAGTTGCGGGCGCGTCCAAGTAGGCTGTCGCTCGATGTCGTGAGCGAGGCATCCCAATCGCCCGCGATTCCATCCCAGATTTGGCAATTGGCTTCAGTGCCTTGGGTTCCGGCCAGACAGGTGTCGGCGCAGGGCGGCTGCACGGCGCCGTGGGACTGTGCCGTGATCAATGTCGAGAGGATTGTCGCTGTGATCGCTCGCATCTCGGGTTCCTCGTGAGAAATTCGCTGTATGCCTGTGCAGCACGCGGCATCCGGGCTAGGGATCCCGATCGAGTATAGAATAGCGCCCCATCTCTCCGCCCCGATTTGCGCCTTTGCTGTCCCAGAGTCTTCATGTCCCACGATAAACCGCGTTGGTCCCCTAGGACGATTGCAGTCGACCTGACGCCTGTTCTCCCAGGAGGGGAAAATGGCGGGGCTCGAATCTTTGTGCTCGAACTGGTCAGGCGGTTGTCTGAATTGGCGCCTTCGACGCGGTTTGTGCTCTTGACTCAGGCGGCATCGCACGATGGTTTGGCGGAACTGGATCGATCCAATGTCGAGCGTCGCTTGGTGGTCGGGGATTTGGTTGGCAATGGGTTGCGTCCACGCCTGCTTGCCCTGGCGGGGCGTCTTCTGCCGCGACTGCCTGCTTGGCCAAGATCGCTGTTGAGCCGATTGGGTTATGGCCTAAACAGGTTGCTGAAGCGTGCCGGCACGGGTGGGCTGCTGGGCGATCTGGGCGCGGAGCTTCTCTTTTGCCCTTTCACGGCTCCGACCTATTGGGAGCCTGGCGTGCCGGTCGTCTCCGTCCTCTATGACCTTCAGTACAGGGCCTATCCTGAGTTTTTCGCAGCCGAGGACGTCGCTAATCGGGAGGCGACTTTCAGGGACGCTTGTCGGCGCGCGACGCTGTTGGTTGCCATCTCGGAGTATGCGCGTGCCTCCACAATCGCCGCAGCCGATCTGGATCCTGTTCGTGTCCTGACCATTCCGTTGCGTTTGGCTCGACGTTTGGTCGTGGAGCCATGTTCCCGGGCTGGGGTATTTGATAGGTTTGGATTGGAGGCCGAGGGCTATCTGCTCTATCCGGCCAATTTTTGGCCGCACAAGAACCACGTCCGGCTGTTCGAGGCGTTTGCCATGGCCCGAGAGATGGGGTTGCCGAACGATTTGAAGTTGGTTTGCACGGGTGCTCCGGGGGCACGACTCGACGCGATCCAGGAGTCGGTCGTGGGTTTCGGCGTGGCTGATCGGGTATGCTTTCCCGGCTATGTGTCCGACGAAGCGCTCGCCGAACTCATGTCTCGGGCAACGGGTCTTATTTTTCCCTCGCTCTATGAAGGGTTCGGTTTGCCTGTCATTGAGGCGATGTCGTTAGGTGTTCCTGTCGCCTGTAGCGACCGGACCGCGCTGCCAGAGGTCGTCGGCGATGCGGCGCTGCTTTTCGATCCGACCGAGCCGTCGGCGATCGCGCGTTCGATCTTGGTGCTGACGTCAGATCATGAGCGGCGCGCCAGTCTGGTCGAGGCCGGTTATGTGCGGGCGAGGGCCTATGCCGATACGCGCCGCATGGCGGATGCCTACTGGAAGGTCTTCCGCGAAGCGCTAAGTTTAGACGATGCGTCAGGCCGCTAGCGTCCTGATGGGATATTTTCGATCGAGAGGATTTGGGTGCGAACAGGTCGAATGACGGCTCTTTTATCGCCGTTTGGCCGCTGACATCATGGATATCGACACGTGACACGAAAGGCATTTATTACCGGCATCACCGGACAAGATGGCTCCTATCTAACCGAATTGCTCTTGGAGCAAGGCTACGAGGTCCATGGCTCCGTGCGCCGAACCAGTACATTGGAACGGAGTCGGTTGGCGCACCTCTATGCCGATGAGTCGATCTATAAGCAGACCCTGTTTTTGCATTACGCGGATCTCGATGATCCGACGACCTTGCGTCGCGTGCTCAATCAGGTTCGCCCGGACGAACTCTACCATCTGGCGGGCCAAAGCCATGTCGGATTGAGCTTTGAAATCCCCGAGACTACCTGCGAATTCACCGCCATGGGCACCCTGCGTCTCTTGGAGATCCTGCGCGATCTCCCCGAGCCGCCCAGATTTTTCCATGCCACCTCCAGCGAGATCTTCGGTCGTCCGGCCCAAAGCCCGCAGAGCGAAGAGACGCCGATCGCGCCGGTCAATCCATACGGCTGCGCCAAGGCGTTTGCGACCCAGATGGTGCGTGTCTATCGGGAGAGTCACGGCCTTTTCGCGGTCAACGGCATACTCTATAACCATGAATCTCCTCGGCGTGGCGAGAACTTTGTTACCCGCAAGATCTGTCACGCAGCGGCCGCCATCAAGGCGGGGGTGCAGCAGGAACTGATGCTTGGAGATACCAGCGCACAGCGCGACTGGGGGCATGCTCGCGACTATGTGCGTGGCATGTGGATGGCGCTCCGTCATGAGTCACCCGACGACTACGTCTTTGCGACCGGAATCCTGCATCGTGTCCAAGATGTCATTGAGGTCGCCTTCGCGGCGGTCGAATTGAACTGGGGTGATTACGTGCGCTTCGATCAGCGTTTTATGCGGCCCGCCGAACCGCTTCATTTGGTCGGAGATGCCTCGAAGGCGCGGACTCAACTCGGTTGGGCGCCTCAAACCTCCTTTCAGGATCTCATTCAAGAAATGACTCGGGGCGAACTCGAGCAACTGACTCATCTCGATTAATAGATCGCTAGAACATGACTCAGCGTAAGACCGCCCTCATTACGGGCATCACTGGGCAGGACGGCGCCTATCTTGCCGAATTCCTCCTCGGCAAAGGCTATCTGGTGCACGGCATCAAGCGTCGCACCTCGCTCTTCAATACCGACCGTATCGACCATCTCTATCAGGATCCGCACGAGACCAACCGTCGCTTCGTGCTCCATCATGGTGATCTCACCTATTCCAGCAGCCGACCGAGCGCGATGAGTTGGTGAAGCGCCACGGCTTCCAGACCTTCGATCATCACGAATGACGGCCCGATCCGATGCGCCCTTGGTGACGATAGCCGTTCCCTCGTTCAACCAGGGGCGCTATCTCGACCAGGCGCTGGAGTCCATCTTCGTCCAGGACGTGCCTGTCGAGGTCTATGTGTTGGATGGTGGCTCGACGGACGAATCGCTCGCTATCATCGAGCGTTGGTCGGATCGGCTCGCTGGCTGGCGCAGCCATCCCGATGCCGGTCAGTCGGCGGCCATCAACGAGGGGGTCTCAGCCGGCTGCGCGCCCTTTGTCTGTTGGCTCAACAGTGACGATCTGCTTTTGTCGGGCGCTTTGAAGACCCTGGCGGCCGCTTTGGAATCGGCCCCAGAGGCTGTAGCCGTCTATGGTCGGGCCTGGGATCTCGACGAGGCGACCGGCACCCGCCGTCCGGCCCTGGTCGCGCGGTTCCGGGAATGGCTCTTCGCCAACCTCTGTCTCGTCTCCCAACCGGCTACCCTGATCCGCCGCTCGGCCTGGGAGTCGGTCGGCGGCCTGGATGTCAGCCTGCATATGGCCATGGATTACGATCTATGGTGGCGGTTGCATAAATCCTGTGGTCACCTGGAATTCGTCGATGCCTTCGTCGCCGTCAATCGCGAGCACGATCAAACCAAGACCCGGCGCCAGCGGCGATTGCATTATCGAGAGGCCATCAATGTCGTGCGTCGTCATCATGGTCGCGTGCCTCTGAAATGGTGGCTGGCTCAGCCCTATGCGGTGTGGTATCGGTCGTTGCTTAATCGCTGAGCAGCGGTTTGCGTGTTGTCGAAAAGCGGCCTGTTTCTTGCTTAATCACTCAAAGCAGTCAAACGCTCAATGATACAGTCACGTATGAAGCGGCTGACTTCCGCTGTGTTAGCACCGTTTTCAATGAGGGAGGCATTCATGTCTAGGATCACCACCATCAAGCGTGCGCGCTGGCGCGCCTTTCTGGCGCTGGCGCTGCTCATCCTGTTGTCGGGACAGGTTATGGCCATGGCGCCGGATGTGGCCATGTCGGCCGACTCGTCGGGTACTCGGCTCAGTCCCAAGTCGTCGCCCGACTTTCCACTGCTGTTTGTACCTAACCGGGGGCAGTGGGAGTCGGATCTTGCCTTCCTCGTTCAGACCCCTGGGTCCAATGTCTTCTTCGCCGCCGATCACGTGGCCTTCGTGGTGCCGGATGGCGAGTCCCAATCCTCCGTGGTGTCGATGCGTCTGCTCGGCGTCGAGTCGGACGCCGAGATCTTGCCGGGCCAACCACTCAAGACCCGGTTCAGCTATCTGCGCGGACAGGATCCGAGCCAATGGCGCAGCGGCGTGCCGAGCTATGACTCGATCCTCTATCAGGGACTCTATCCGGGCGTGGACCTGGTCTTTCGTCAGGATGGGCACGATTTGGCCTACGACTTCGTGCTCACGCCCGGTGCCAAACCCGAACGTATCCAGGTCGCGCTAAAAGGTGTCGAAAAACTGGCGCTCGCCGAGGATGGCGCCATGATCATGACTCTGCCCAATGGTCGTCAGATGCGACAGAAGGCGCCGGTTATCTATCAGGAGATCGACGGCGAGCGTCGGCCGGTCGCGGGACGTTTCAGGATCCAGTCGTCCGGCTCCGGGCAGGGTGGGGCGGTCTTCGGGTTCGAGGTCGCGGCCTATGATGTCTCCCAGCCTCTCGTCATCGATCCCACGCTCCTGTACTCAGGCTATATGGGAGGCAGTAAGGACGAGGATGCGCGCGTCGCGGCTGTTGCGAGTGATGGCGGCCTCATTGTGGCGGGAACGGTTGCATCCGTCGATTTCCCTGGGGGGAATGAGAGTATCCAGAAAAAAGACGGGCTTCTATACAAAATCGCCACAGATGGATCGGACGTTGATTACGTGGTGATCATCGGTGGCGCCAAAGACGATCAGATCAATGACTTCGTGATCTATAATGATGAGATCTATCTGACTGGTCAAACGAATTCAGTGGATTTTCCAACCACCTCTGGATCAATGTATCCGGTTTTGCCAGGGGGCAAGTCGCAGGCCGCTTTTATCGTCAAGCTTGATGCAAGCCAAGCGATCGAATTCGCAACCTATTTTGGCGGTACTGGAGCCGATGCGGGTCAGGCAATCGATCTCGAATATACTGGAGCGACTGGCGCGAGAACTCCTATATATCTGTACATTGCGGGGCAGACGTCTTCGAGTGACTTGGTGCTGCGAGATCCGCTTTATGCCCGCTTGGCGGGTGGAATTGATGGGTTTTTGGCTAAATTCAGCTTGGGTGGAGATGTGCTCTACTGGTCGACTTATTTTGGCGGATCCAAGGATGACAGTATAAAGTTTATAGATATCAATGAGGATGGAGTCGCCTATCTGTCTGGAGAGACTGCGTCAAGTGATCTGCCTGCTATTAACAATATTCAGGCTTACGGCGGTAAAGTTGACGTTTTTTTGGCGAGAATTTCACGAGCATCTTTAGAGCTCGTGTCATCGACTTATATCGGTGGTAAAAGCGATGACAACCTCACAGGAATGGCATTGGATGCTGATCGCAATATTTTTCTAGGTGGTTATACGGCTTCCAAGGATTTTCCGACCAAGAATGCACTGGATTCCGTACTGAACGTGCAAGACACCGATAAAGGTAGCGACGGTTTTGTCCTAAAGATCGATCGCTCCGCTAAATTTATGCGTTTTTCCACCTTTATCGGCGCTGAAAAAGACGACAAGGTAATGGCGCTCGCGCTCGATTCAAACTATTATCTCTACGTAGGAGGTGAGACTTCATCCAATAATTTCCCGGTCGAGAACGCCTATCAAACATATCACGCTGGGGGTACGGATGGCTTTTTGATGCAGCTCGACCGCCATGGCCTGGGTGTGTTGAATTCTTCTTATTTCGGTGGCGTTAAGGATGATGTTATCACCTATATTGGCGCGGCTTCTGTGACGGGCGGTATCATTGTTGCGGGTAATACGAAGTCGAGCTCAACCGACTCTTTTCCTTTGATTGGCACGCTCTATCCAACGCATGGGGGTAGTGTCGATACATTCGTCGCCAAGCTGACAGGGGTTGGCTTTACCTCCTATGTGCCAACATTGGCGTTCAATTTCGTCACAACGACGCCGGAGGTCGATAATGATTTTCCGGCGCCTCAAATCGATGTCGTTTTGACTCTCAATAGAAACAATAGTCCTGACGGTATCAGTGCCTACAGTACTAGGCTGTATTATGATTTGAGCGAGTTGGCGCTCGCGTCTTTTGTCTGGTCGGGGCAAAAGCCGTCTGGTTTTGATGGTTTTGATGGTTTGACGGGGGGGTTGATTCCAACGGAGGATGATGGGGTTACCTTGAATACTCCCGGAATATTGGAAATCGATGTTCGTCAGGAAACCTTGACTAACGGGAGTCTGCTTGATCTGGATGGCATGAAGTTGACCCTGACGTTCAGTATTCAGCCGGGCCTTTTCGATCCTGGCTTCACTGCGGCGACAGCGGTCTCTCACACCCCAAGTGAGTGGGGCGGTTCTAAACAGTTGCTGTTGAAGCTCGATCATCCTTGGGCGGCTGATACGAACGGACTTGAACTTCCTATATGGACGATGCGAGGCGGGATTTTAATCGACCGGCGACGTAGTGATCTGCTCGGCGACTGCGACTATAATGGCTTGGTTCGATCATGGGAATTCGAGCGTGCCGTTCTATTTGCGGGTAAGAACCTTAGTGCCCCGACCTGTATGGTTAGTGATTACGGTTCAACAATGAGGGCAGTGGATCTAACCGAGATTATAAACAATAGTTATAGTCAGAATCCCCCCGCTCCTAAGCCGCCTTGGTGGAGCCTTATTCGCGCAAACGTGTCGACTACCAATCCATCTTTGATTTTCAGCGCAGCCAGGCTCCGAGGTTCGATTATCGAGACGGATCTGAACCTGAGCGCAGCAGGTCAGGAAATTGCTACGCTGACTACGGACATCACCTATGACCCCCAGGCCTTCTCTGGTGCCGACGCCGTGATCGGGGCTTCCGCTCAGGCAAGCGGTAAGTCGATGACGGTGAACCTGATCGAGCCGGGGTGGGTGCGGTTGCTGTTTTACAGCATCGACAATGCCCCTATTTCCGATGGAGTGATCGCTACCGTTCGGCTCACCCCTAATCCTGGCTATGGCTTGGCGCAGACCAACCTCGTTCACGTTCCAGATGCATCCACGCCGGACTCTGCGGTTGTTGACCTGCATGGCAGCGCGCTCGTCGCCGGCCAACTGCGTGACGACACCTGGCGCGTTGCCGAGATCTACATCGCGACCCTTGGTTACGCCCCTGATGAGGAGGGGCTGCAATATTGGGTCGATGCCTTGGCGTCCGGTTCGGGCTGGACTCCGACCGAGGTCGCCAAGAGCTTTTTCGATCAGCCCTTGGTGCAGGCTCAATATCCCGAGGCGCTTGGTTATGGTGGGTTGATCGACGCGCTTTACGAAAACCTGTTCGATCGGGCGGCGGATGATGCTGGCCGAAGTTATTGGCTGGCTGAACTTGAGTCCGGGCGCATCGGGCGTAACGAGATGATCATCGCCATGATCGAGGGCGGCTGGGTCAACGCCGATGCAAAAGACGATATGGCGAGGTTTGCCAATCGCGTTGAAGTCAGCTTGGCCTTTGCCGATTATCAAGCTGAGCACGATATTCGCTACGCCGAGCTTTCTTCCTCCGATCAGGCCTATTTGCGTCAAATCGGGCGTGAGTTGTTGGTCGGTGTCACGGAAGATCCCGTCTCGCGTAATGAGGCAATTCATGCGATCTCGACGCGGCTAGCGCGCCTCTTGTGATTCGGTTTTAGGATCTTGTCCATCGTGTTAGACCGCTGGGGCGGGGAGAGACGCTCGCTGGCGTCTCGAACCGATCTGATTCTAGAAGCGAGGCCGATGCCAAGTGACCGGAACGATGATCTAATGCCGCTCAAGCGATAATTTTCAGTTGAGGAGAGTCATGGAAAATTTTGTTCCCGTATCTCGTGAGCGTCATACCAAACAGCGCTGGAGGCGTGTGGACTCATACGCTTTCGCTGCGAATAACGTTTTGATTTCGATATCTAGGGTTCAAACCCATCCCATTACACAGAACTCTGAGTGTACGATAGCGAACTATTTTTTCTGAGACATGTTGGAGCACACGATGGGCTGGGCGTCGGAAGAATTGGCCTCGATTGATCTGGGCGACACGCGCCGCAACCGGCGCGCGATTCAGTTGATCGAGCGCTTGGCTGAGCATCCGACGGCGAGTATTCCGGGGGCCTGCAACGGCTGGTCGGAGACGCAGGCGGGCTATCGGTTTC
>NZ_AFWT01000015.1 GCF_000224065.1 Thiorhodococcus drewsii AZ1 | reverse complement strand
CGCTTCATACCGGTGTCTGGGCGCACGAGCAACAGCCGATTCGCCAAAAAAACACTCGAGCGCCCTCAGTTCAGCTTCTTTCGCTACGGACTCGACCTCCTTCAGCGCCTCATCACCCTGCAGGCCAGCTTCGCTGCCGAACTGCTCTGCGTCCTCGGTTTCATGCTCGATGGGCGACCGTTCAACGTCCAACATGACATGAGGCGCGTGCTGTATTAGCTGGGGAAGCTATTCGTTTTGTACTGTGCTGAGGATTATCGTAAGTTCGGCGCTCCATTTTTTCTCGTTGGATCGCTCTTCGTCATACTGAGCGGCAACATCCATTGTGTAGAAATATTTCCTTGGGTTTCCATTATCAATCAATGGTTTTTTGTTACGCATCACTCATCCGTGTTCGATTATGAGATTATTGATGCCTCGCCGGTTCCGATCTGGCTGTGCTAGTCCCCTGGTTAGGCACAGGTGGATGGATTGGTATACGCATCGGACCCGCAGTGCGTATCCGATGCGTGCTCTTTAAAGCGGGGTAGGGCTCAGAGGATCATATCAACGCCACTTGCCACCGCGCTCCATTGGGGTGTCGACGATGGCGTCCACCGCGTCCTGATCCATCGATTGCGCCTCATAGACGACGCCTTGGCTTTCGATCGTCGAGACGAAGATCCGTAGATGATTGCGTGAGCCGCGCAACAGGTTGGAATAGATGTTCTGTAGGTCCTGATTGTCGGTCGCGAGGATGGCATCTTCCAGGTCCTGGATGTCGACCTCTTCGATCAGTGCACCGGCATGCAGGGCTTCAAGGTAGGAGCTGTCGCCGCGCTCCATCAGATCCAGATAGAATTGCTGCAACGATTCGTCGGTGTAGACGCCGGTCTGGTTCGGATCCGATGGATCCTCTAACCCGTAGTTGTCCATGGCGTTCTTGATCGCGTCCATGTGTTTCTGCTCGGACTGGGCGATGTTCTCGAATGGTAGCAGCTGCCAGAGGTCATCCATTCCGATGTAGACGTCGCGTGCCAGCCGCTCTTCTTCTCGCATGAAGGTCAGAGTGCTCACTTCCTGAGCGTCCAGAGGGCTCAGGATGGCTTGCCCAGGTCCGGTGCCTGGCCCAGTGCCGGGGCCGTGCGGTCCGGCGCTCAATGCTGGGACCGCGAACAGGATGGCAGTTAGGGCGAACGGGATCAGTGTGTATTCGGTTCTCATCGGGACGCTCCTTTTCAGTGAACTTTCTGTCGTGTTCGTATGCTGTTGAGCAGGAGCTGTGCCATTGTGCAAACGCCTATCGAGCCGGCGTTTTTCGGGGTTCAAACGAGAGTTCGATTCGACATTGGCGGTTTGGCTCGACATAAATGTCGAGTCCGGCTACGTCTGGAACTCGGGTTTCGCGTTGAACCGGATGTCCCATCGCATGGGCAGATACTCCAATAATCCGGTTCTGGTCTTGTCATTCGGCTGCGATGACCGACCGAACCTCCCGCGCATCACTCCTTTCGCCGAATCCCATATTTGCCCATCTTGTATCTCAGCACCCGTTCGCTGATGCCGAGTCTGTCGGCGGCGTGTGTTTGGATCCAGTCGCATGCGTCCAGCGCGGCGACGAGCATTTCGCGCTCGACGCTGTCGAGCCGTTCCTGGAGTGCGCCCTGGTCCTGAGGCTCGGCCCGACGCACCTCGTCGGGCAGGTCCGATGCCTGGAGCCGGCTGCCGCGCGCTAGAGTCAGCGTGCGCTGGATGATGTGTTTGAGCTCGCGTACGTTGCCCGGGTAGTGGTAACGCATTAGAACGTCGAGCGCCTCGGGCGCGAGCTGGGTGGGACGTCGGGCGTAGCGGGCGATGAAGTGTTCGATCAGTGCTGGAATGTCCTCGCGCCGCTGACGTAGCGGGGAGAGTGGGACGTCCAGGACGTTGAGTCGGAAATAGAGATCCTCGCGGAAGCCGCCGTCCTCGGCCATGGTGCGCAGGTCGCGATTGGTGGCGGCGACCACCCGTGTCTCGACGGCGATGTCGCGCTCGCTGCCGACCCGGCTGATGCGCTTCTCCTGCAGTGCGCGCAACAGCTTGGATTGGAGACTGGCGGGCAGCTCGCCGACCTCGTCGAGGAAGAGTGTGCCGCCGCGCGCCTGCTCGAAACGGCCCTTGTGCTGGCGGTCCGCTCCGGTGAAGGCGCCCTTCTCGTGTCCGAAGAGCTCGCTCTCGAACAGATGTTCGGGGATGGCGGCGCAGTTGACCTCGACGAAGGGCGCGTCCGGGGTTGAACCGAGCAGATGGATGAGCCGCGCGATCAGTTCCTTGCCGGTGCCGGTTTCGCCTTGGATGAGCACACTCCAAGGGCTGTCGGCGACACGGCGCACCCGCGAGAGGGTCTCCCGCATCGCCGGGCTGGAGCCGATGATGTCGAGCGGCAACGGTGCCTCCTCGATCGCTTGCACCAGTTCGTTCACGTCGTCGGCGATGGCGACCTGCTGATCCAGGGCGTCGATCTTGACCAGCAATTGGGTCAGGTCGACCGGTTTTTCGAGGAAGTCGTCGGCTCCGAGCTTCATAACGCTGACCGCCGTCGAGACGGCCCCGTAGGCGGTGATCATGATGGCGCGCACAAGCGGGTTTTGCGCCTTCATCCGCTCCAGCACCTGATCCCCGGTCATGTCCGGCATGCGATGGTCGAGCAGGGCCAGTTGAATGTGCTCCTGGCCGAAGAGCCGCAGCGCCTCCTCGCCGTCGGCGGCGGCGAAGACCCGGTGTCCCTGCTTTTCCAGAAATCCGCCGAGCAGCTCGCGTTGCATGGCGTCGTCATCGGCGATGAGGATGTTCATGGCTCTCGATCCATCTGGTGTCGGCGCGCATTCAAGCGCGTTTTGCGACCCGGCGTAGGGCGCAATAGCGATAGCGTATTGCGCCGCATGGGGAAGGGCATTGAACTTTCGACCCCGTTCGTTGTTTGCATACGGCGATACGGCGCAATACGGCCGCTCCGGGGTCGATCGGTCTGCAATGCGTCGAGCGTATCGCCGGCATCGAAGGGGTATAGGTACCCGTTGACGGCGGCCTATTGCGCCCTACGAGACTCGGTTCTCGACGCATCAGTCTGTTGCTCCCCGTATCGGCATCGTCACCGAGAGGCTCAGCCGTCCCGGTGTCGGAACCCTGATCTCCAACCGTCCACCGTGCGCGGCGACGATGCGCTGCGAAATGGCCAGTCCCAGTCCGGTGCCGTCGGATTTGGTGGTGAACCAGGGCTCCAGAATACGCTCGACCTCGTCGGCATCCAGATCCAGTCCCGGATTGGCGATGACCAGGCGGGCCTCGGTGCCATTGAGTTCGACGTCGATCTGGATCTCGCCGCCTCGTGGCTGTGCCTCCAGGGCGTTGCGGAAGAGATTGTCCAGAACCTGTCTCAGCAGGTCGGGATCGGCCTGGATCCAGGTTTGTGGGCGCAAGGCTAGATCGAGTCGGATGCCGCTGTCGTCGAGTCGCTGGCGATAGAGGCTCAGCTGATCCTCGACCAGCCGATCGAGCGCGATGCGCTCGCTGCGTGGGCGTACCGGTCGGGCATAGTCCAGAAGCCCGGTGACGGTGCCGTTGGTGCGCCGCACCGCCTGGGCGACCAGCTCGACCAGACGCCGATGCTCCGGGTCGAGTTCATCGGCCTCCAGTTGCAGACGCTGCAGCCCCATCGCCATGGCGTTGAGCGGGTTGCGGATCTCGTGGGCGATGGCGGCGGCGGCGCGACCCAGGGCGGCCTCTTCGCGTTGGCGGTACAGTCGGCGTTCGTAGTCGAGCCGCTGGCGTTCATGGGCGCGCTGGTGGCGAAACAGGACCCAGGTCGCGGCGCCTCCGGCCAGGACGAGCACGGCCATGAAGGCGAGGAATTCGAGCCACAGCCGTTCGCGCATCTCGATCAGTGGACCGGCGTCCAGTTCCAGCAACAGACTTGCCCCAGCCACCGAGGCGCGTGCCTGGGCGACCGTCAGTCCGTTTGGGAATTGTCGGATGGAGACCTGCGGCAGGCTGCATTCCAGGGGTTGCGTCATGTGGGGGCGGGGCTGGCCCTCCAGACGAACGGTAACCACGCCGGGTAGGTCCGCAACCGACTCCAACGCCTTGGGCAGACCGATCGCTGCCTCCAGCGCCTCGCTGTTGCGGCTGTCCATGCCGACCAGGACGCAGCCTTCTCCGCTCTCGCGGGCCAGGCCGTAGAGCAGGGTGTGCGCGGGCATCATGCGAATGAGCTGGTCGAGCTGGTTGCAATCGAGCGGTCGGCTCGGTGTCCAGTCGGGCGGCCCCTGGACACTTTCGGTCGCGCCTATGATGCGGATCACCGAGAGTCCCGCCTCGGCGGCGAATGCGCTCAGTTCGTCGGCGCGAAAGGGGGCGATGGTGTCGAGATAGGCGACGAAGCGCGCCGAGTTGGCGAGTGAGCGGGTCAGCAGCGTTGCCGTCATCTCCTCGGCCATGACGGCCCCGCGCGCATGGAGGGTGACCGCATCGGTCAACAGCCGGGCGTGCTCGCTGGCATCTTCGAGGAAGAGGCGTTGCGCCTGGCGGGTCTGGACGAAGAACCAGGTCAGGACCAGCGCGAACAGCAGTCCGAAGACCAGCAGGTGTCCGAGCCAGAGTGGTGGCAATCGTCCGCTGTCCTGCTCAGCGTCCACCGCGACCTCCGCCGAATCCGCGCTGTGCGCCGAACATGATGCGGGCGCGCACGCCGGTACGGTCGGTGACGCCTGGACCGCGCTCGAAGGGCACCAGGCGCGCCTGATTCCAGATGCCATCGGGGCCGGGTGGCTGACCAGGCCAGACCTGGATCAGTTGTCCCGGTGCGATCCCGCTCGGACCGGATTGCGGGTCGACTGCCACCACGGCGCTGTGGGGGCCGCTCTCGGCTGCGTTTTCGATCGCAAGCGTGACCCGATTTGGCTCGACGCTCTGTACGCGCGCCAGCCAGGGCTCATCGGCCCAGACGCTCGAAACGCAGCAGAGCGCCAGCGCGGCGAGGCGCTTCGATTGGCGGTTAGAAAGACCAAGCCATGCCACACTGGGCCACCTGTTGTCGAAAGGAGTGAACGTCGATTGTCGAATCGCTGTCTATCCAATCCAGACTGCAGAAGAGTTCGCGTGCGCCGCGCCGGTGTCGTATGACCAGCGCCGCATTCAATTCCTCGTCCCGGCGCTCCAGTCGGCGTTGGGTGTGGCTGTAGTCGGAGCGCGACCAGCCAAGTCCAGACTCCAGCCGCCAAGCATTATTCAGCATGAACTGGGCCAAAAGGCCGATGCCGTTGCGATCGTAGGATTCGAGCGCGACCGTCGATGCGTTGCGCGCATGGGCCAGGGTGATTCGGGTCGAGAGGGTCGGTGACCATGCGTGGGTGGCGTCGAGTGCGATGGTCGAGCGCTGGTCGTTCCGGCGCTGTTCCAGCGCTGCTGATCGACGTCTCGGTCCCTGCCTGCCCGAGGGCTTGCAGCGTCCGCCCGAGTTCTGTCGGCCCGAGCCGGATCCGGGCCGACCCGACCAGGGTAAGGATGGGTTGCGATAGTCGAGTCGACGCACCTCGGCCGAGAGACCGACGGTGTCGCGGGCGTTCAGGATGTGATCGTAGCGCAGGGTCAGCGCGCCCTCGTTGCGCGCGTCGGCCGGGACCAGTGCGTCGCGGTAGATCGCCCCCGAGACCGAGAACGTCAGCAGACCCCTGTCGCGTGCTATGGGGCGCGACCAGGCGGAACTCAGGGACAGGCGGTAGCTGTCGTTGTCGGCCTCGTAGTCGTGGTACCAGCCGTCGAGGGCGAATCTCAGATCCGATTGCTCCAGGTTCAGTGTTTTCACGGCGCCGAGTGCAATATGGGCGAAGGCCAGGTCCTCGCTCGCGTGGCTCTGCGCGGGGTTGGTGTCATAGCCGACACTGGCTTCTCCGCTCAGCTCGATGTCATCGGCGCTGGTCTGGCACGAAAACAGGAGCATGGAGGCGCACAGCCCGAGTCTCGCCGTATGTCGTCTGATTCGGCTCGCGGAGCCTTGAGGGCGGGGACAGTCCGACATCAGTCGTTCGCGATGGGGCGCAGGATGCGTCGGTGCCTGGCCGGTCCGGGCAGCAGTGCGACCGGTTCGCCAGCGACCCAGGCGTCATAGTCGCCCTCGCGCGCAGCGGAGAAGGGATGTGCGTTGGGTCCGCCCGGCAGTTGCAGGATGCCACGCAACTCGGCGCCGGGGGCGACGACCAGGCGCTCCGAGGCTCCGTGGGTGGGGCTGGCGACGCGCGGGACGTTCGAGTCGCCGGGAACCGGACGCGGCGGCAGGTCCAGCCAGGGTCGGACCCAGCTCGGCAGCAGCGGTGAGAAGGGGTGGCGGATGGCGGTCCTGTTGCGCGCGCCCCAGGTGTGCTCCGACCAGCGTTCGGCTGTCCCCAGATGGGCGATCACCCGCTCCAGACAGCGATTCTCCAGCTCGGTCCAGTCGCCATAGCCGGGTGGGACCCAGTCTGGCGGATCGCGCAGGATGGACCAGACCGCGACCTCGGTGCGGGGTAGGTCGGCAAGCCGGTAATCGTTCGAGAGTCGGGTCAGGGGCTGGTTGAGTGCGTCGAGCACGGCCGCCGAAACCGCTGTGCGCCATTCGCGTGTCAGACGGTAGGCGACCGAGTCGATGCTCGCCCTGCCGTCCCAGTCGGAGAGGAGTTTCAGCAGTGCGGACCGTTCGAGCGACGCCGGTCGGGCCTGGACCAAGGCGTTCAGTCGCCGATACCAGCCCTCCATAAGTTCGGCGCGGTCGTCGAGCTGGATGTCGAAGAGCGCCGACTCATCGAAGAAGTCGCGCTCCATGAGCCGATCGCGGATGCGGCGTGCACGGGCGCCCAGATCATAGCCGCCGTCGCCGAGCAAATGCTGTTCGTTCAGGTCGATCACCCGGGCGTTGGCGGTCCAGAGACGCGCCGCGCGATCCGGTCCGATCCGGGGCACCTCATCCGGCTCCAGCCAGCCGAACCAGCCCGTCTGGCCGTCGGCCCAGCGTTGGGGGCGGGGGCCATCGAGCCCGCGTCGACGCGGGACGCGACCGAGGATGGTCCAGCCGACCTCGCCGCTGTCCGAGGCCACCAGGATGTTCTGGGCCGGAACGCCGCAGCTGGGCGCGAGCTGCAGGGCCGACTCGGCCGAGGTCTGCTCGACCATCCGCATCAGTCGCAGATTGAGCGCCTCCGGCTCCTGGGCCACCCAGTGCAGGGCAAGCGGGCGGCCGTCTGGGTCATGACCGACCAGCGGTCCCCAGATCGACTGCTGGATCTCGAAGCGGACCGGATCCTGGCCGGCGACGGGGATCCATTCGGTGCGACGTTCCAGGTTGCGCCAGCCGTCCGGGGTGCGATAGCGGCTCGGGTCGCTCGGGTCCAGCTCCAGAACCACATGGTCGAGCCAGTCGCCATAGCTGTTGGTCAGGCCCCAGGCGATGTGTCCGTTGCTGCCGACCACCAGCGCCGGAGCGCCGGGCAGGCTGACCCCGACCGCGTCGAGCGGATTGCTGCCGGTACGCTGGAGCCGGACCGGGTACCAGACGGTCGGCACCCGTAGCGTCAGGTGCATGTCGTTGGCGATCAGTGCGCGACCGTCCTGGGTGAGCGCGCCGCCGACGGCGAAGGCGTTGCTGCCGGCCGGCATGGGGTCGGGGATGGACGCTGGATCCGACGCGGTCGGCTCGGTGGCTGGTCCCGAGGCTGGGATACGGGCCTTGGGCCAGGTGCCGGCGGAGCCCTCGATCGGTGCTTCCCAGGGACCGGGGGAGAGGCGAAAAAGCGCGAAGACGCTCGGATCCAGCGTCCGCGATGCCAGGTCCAGCGCGCGTTCGGCCCGGTTGGTCTCCTCCTGGAGATCGCGAAACATGGCCAGAATCACATGGAGGCTGTCGACCGGACGCCAGGGTGCGGGCGATTGACGCAGGAGCAGATATTCCCAGGGCGGTGCCGTGAGGCTGGCCAGACCCGCGTTGACGCCTCGGACATAGGCGTCGAGCAGTGCGCGCTCGTTCGGGTCGAGTCGGGCGAGCGATGCGCGCGCCGTGCCGGCCAGATCGTGCAGTCGGGCGCCACGGTCGATGGCCACGCCGCCCGATCCGATCAGCTCGGCGAGCGTTCCGCTTCCGGCCCGGCGTAGCAGGTCCATCTGGAAATAGCGATCCTGGGCGTGGGCGTAGCCGAGTCCGAACACGAGATCCTCTGGATCGGACGCCAGGATGCTGACGCGGTCGCGCGCGTCCCGTTCGAGCGCGACCACTGCGTGCAGTCCAGCCAGTGTCTCGCTGCCGTCGACTGGCGGCAGGCTGGCGCGGATCCAGAGTAGCGCACCTCCAATCAGCAGAAGCACCGACAGGATGGTGCCGACCAGAAGGCGGCCGAGTCCTCGGATCCTGATCGGTCGGGCGGATGACTGAGGCATCTGTCGACTTCCTCTCATGCGTTCGGCCTGGGTCTTCGTCGATTGGACTCCGGGCTTAGCCGTGGCGCAAGTCTCGTCAGACACGGCGTTCGAGCATGCAGCGACATACGGTCTGTCTTGAATCTGGCCTGCCGACGCCCTGGTTAATGCGTGACACGACTTGTGGTCGAGTCGTCCCCGTCTATCTTGGAGCTTGGACGTTTGCGAGAGGCGTTCGGGCGGACGCGGTGTTCTCGCCGATGATGCGGCGGGTCTGGGAGCTGAATCGTTTCCTGAGCATGCGTTGGAGAGCGTGACCGGATTTGGTCGTCGTGAAGACAATGAGACAGACAGGGGAGTAACAGATGTTGTTGAAGAATCTGAATATCGGGTCGCGCGTCTTGATCGGGTCGGCGCTGGTGAGCGTCTTGAGCGTCGGGCTCATCTTGCCGCTCGCCTTGTCGAAGCTGGCGACCTTGTCCGATCATGCCGAGATGCGTGAGTTGGAAAACCACTATCTCGCCTTGACCGGAGAGATCAAATCGCAGGGCGAGCTAGCACAGTCCTTGAGCGCCGTTCTCGCCCACATGCCGATCGTCCAGCGGCTTTTCGCGGAGGGCGACCGAGAGGGCCTTGCGGAGATCACGCGTCCAATTTTCGACGATATGTCGCAGCATCATGCCGTGCGTCAGTTCCAGTTCCTGCTTCCTCCGGCGACCTCCTTTCTGCGGGTGCATATGCTGGATCGCCATGGCGACGACCTGTCCGCGATCCGCAAGACCATCCTTGAGGCGAACCGATCTCAAAAGCCGGTGCGCGGTTTGGAGCGCGGCGTGGCCGGGCTCGGCGTGCGGGGCGTCGAGCCCGTGTTCTATCAGGGGCGCCATATCGGTGTGGTCGAGTTCGGCATGTCATTCGGCCAGGCGTTCTTCGAGCGCTTCAAGGAGAACACCGGCGTTGATGCCGGCTTGCAGATCCCTGACGGATCGGGCTTCAAGACCTTCGCTAGCACGCTGGATGATGGCGCTTTGTTCGCGCCGGATCAGCTCAAACGCATCATGGCCGGCGAGGTGCTTGTTCAACGGCTCGATCTCAAGGGGGTTCCGGTCGCGGTCTACGGTCGCCAGGTGGATGATTTCTCCGGCAATCCAGTGGGTGTTCTGGAGCTCGCGCTCGATCGCTCCGAGGTTGTTGCGGTCCACCGGAGCGCGCTTTTTTCGATCTTGGGTGTCGGTGTCTTGCTGATCTTGGGTGGGCTGCTGCTGGCCTGGATCACGGCGCGCGGTATCTCGCGGCCAATTAGGAACACGATGCAGCGTCTGGCGGCCATCGCCGAGGGTGACGGTGATCTCACGCTGCGACTGCCCGCCGATGGACGCAACGAGCTGGCGGATCTGGCGCGGGCCTTCAATACCTTCGTCGGCAAGATACAGACCCTGGTCGCTCGGCTGTCCGGCATCTCCGCCAAACTCTCGTCTGCCGCCGAGGAACTGTCCGTCAACAGTGGCGAGACGAATCGCCAGGTCAAGGATGAGCAGCACGAGACCGATCAGGTGGCGACGGCCATCAACGAGATGACGGCGACGGTCGAGGAGGTGGCGCGCAACGCGGCGGAGGCCGCGCGCCTGGTGCGCGAGGCGCACGTGGAGGCCGAATCGGGCGATGCCATGGCGCGGCAGGCGGTGGACGTCATCGAGTCGCTCGCCACTGAGATCGAACAGGTCCGTCAGGTGGTTGCTCGGTTATCCGGGGACAGCGAGGAGATCGGTGCGGTGCTGGATGTGATTCGTGGCGTGGCCGAGCAGACCAATCTGCTGGCCCTGAATGCGGCCATCGAGGCGGCACGCGCGGGCGAGCAGGGGCGTGGCTTCGCCGTGGTCGCTGACGAGGTGCGGACACTGGCGATCCGGACCCGGGCCTCGACCGAGGATATCCGCGAGAAGATCGAGCGGGTTCAGGTCGGCGCGTCGGGCGTCGTCCAGGCGATCGGAACGAGTGAGGAGCGCGCCATGCATAGCGTCGAGGACGCCAGACGCGCCAGCGAATCCTTCAAGCGGATCAGTACCTCGGTAACCGCATTGAACGACATGAACACTCAGATCGCCAATGCGGCGGAAGAGCAGTTGGCGGTTACCGAAGAGGTCAACCGCAATATCCATCACATCACCAAGACGGTCGATCAGACGGCATCCGGCTCGGAGAACCTGGCTCAGGCGAGCGATGCCCTGGCCCACCTGGCGGCCGAGATGCAGGAGCAGATCGGACACTTTCGGGTCTGATGGCGAGTCACGCCGGTTCGGAGGCGTCAGTCGGCCGGGCCCGTCTGGGACGAAGGCTCGTTCAGGATTCCTTGGGACGATGGATCCATGATGCGCTCATGGGCGCTGGCTCCAGCGCGTGGCGAGCGCGTCGTAGCCGCGCTGCATGCCGTAGCCGATCGCCAGACTGAGCGGCAGGGCGACACCGAGCAGATAGCCGACCTGGTTCCAGCCCTCGGTGGGGAAATAGACGGCGATGCTGGCCTTGAAGATCAGCCGATGCACCAGGTAGAGCCCGAAGCTGGTGTAGGCCAGCAGGCCGATGGTTCCGGCATGGAGCCGGGCGGCGAGACGGTCGGCGAAGAGGACGGCGGTGGTGGCGCTCGCCAGCAGCAGCGGGATGATGGTGAGGCCGCCGGTCAGGGTCCATTCGTTGCCGAAACGGCTGCTCGGCAGCAGGAGCAGTGCGAGCGTCAGCAGCGCCCAGCGATGGCGTTTGGCCAGGGCGCGCCAGGACGGCTGGCGCTGGTAGAGAATCCCGAGCACGAAGACCGGCAGATACATGAAGATGCGGATGTCGATGTGCCGGACCCACAGATGCTGCGCGGCGAGCGCCGATGCCAGGAGCAGGCCGATGAGTAGGGTTGGCAGTGCACGGTCGGCGACGCGGATCAGCAGTGGTGCGACCAGATAGAACACCATGATCATGGTGATGAACCAGAGGGTCGGCATGGCCGGGGGCGTGAACATGGAGGTCAGGAGCGCGCCGTCGCGGACCTGTCCCCAGCTGGCGATGCCGTAGAGACCGAACGCCACCAGCGCGATCAGATAGAGCGGATAGATGCGCAGCAGACGCCGCTGGTAGAAGGACCAAAGTCCGCTCGGGTCGAGTTGGATGCGGGCGCGTCCGAGCAGATAGCCGGAGCAGAAGACGAAGGTCGAGAGCGCGACGTATTTGAGCCCTTCGGTGAACCAGTTGGCGTAGCCGGGCAGGGCGGTGGTGTAGGGGATCAGATGCCAGTAGCCGACGATGTAGAGGATACAGACGGCACGTAGGAAATCGATGCCCAGGCTGCGTGAGACCTTGGCTGGATCGGCACTGTCGGTCATGGTGGACATGCCTCGCTGGTGTGGATTGAGATCGGGCGCGGTCGTTCGCCTTAGAGCCAGCCGCCGCGCTTGAAGCGCCAGAGCATGATGCCGGCGATCACCAGGCAGGCGACCCAGAACAGCGGGTAGGCCGGCGCCCAGTGGGTCTCGGGCATTTCGAGGTTCATCCCGTAGACCCCGGCGAGGAAGGTCAGGGGGATGAAGATGGTCCCGATGACGGTCAGGACCTTCATGATGTCGTTGGTGCGGTTCGAGACGATCGAGACGTAAGTCTCGGTCACGGCGCTGGCGATCTCGCGGTAGGTCTCGATCAGGTCGATGATCTGGACGCAATGGTCGTAGACATCGCGGAAATAGGTCTGGGCGATCTCGGACAGACACTCGTGATGGTCGCGCTGGAGTTGGGCGACCAATTCGCGCATCGGCCAGGCGCTACGGCGGATCATGACCAGGTCGCGCTTGATCTCGTGCATGGCGTGCAGGCTCAGCCCGTCGGGCCGGGTCAGAACCTCGTCCTCGGCGGACTCCAGGCGTTCCGAGCTGGCGTCCAGGATGGGGAAGTAGCGATCGACCATCGCGTCGATCAGGACGTAGAGCAGAAAACTGGCGTCGTTCTGGCGCACCCGCGAGCGCGGGCTGTACAGGCGTTTGCGGATCTCCCCGATCGCTGGACAGGTGCTGTGCTGGAAGCTCAGCAGCGTAGTGCGCCCGAGGAAGAATCCGGTGGGTTCGGAGACCAGTTGGTTCTCGATTAGCTGGATACCGTGCGCCATGACGAACAGCCGTCCCGGCAAGTCGTCCTCCCCTGGATAGTCCTCCAGCTTGGGCCGCTGGCCCCGGTCCAGAATGTCCTCGATGGCGAGCGGGTGCAGCTTGTATTTCTCGGCCAGGGTGCGCAGTGCGCTCTGGTCCTGGAGTCCCTCGACGTGGATCCAGCGTACCTGGGTCCAGCTCGGACGGTGGATGGCGAGGAAGGCGGCGACGTCGCCGACCTCCTGGGTCTCGATGCGCTCAGGGCTGTAGTCGGTGCAGAGGATGCGGGTCGGCGTATCCGGCGAGGTTGCGGTCAGCTCGTGATATTCGATGCCGGCCGGCAGTCCGGGCGGTGCTCGCTTGGCCCTCGGCAGACGCGGTCGGGACAGCCGACGGGTGTGGCGATGCCGTGCCGCTCTTGGGTGCCGGTGGCTGTGTCCTGGACGTGGGGTCTCTTCTCCGGGCGGCGTGCTGCCGCTCGGGTCGGGCCGGGAATCGCTGGGCGTTCGCGTCATCGTTTGATCCGATCTCCGAGTCTTGGTCCCCACTATCGGTCGGGGCGTCTCGTCGATCAAGTCCGATGCTGTCGGCCCTGGCCATTGGCGCGAACCTGATGTCGACCGATCGTCGCTGGAGCCGCATGAGGGGCGCGTCGGCCTCTTGGAGGATGAAGGGCTCTAGCGTAGGCTGCGGCCTCGGGTGCGACAGCGCGCGCCCGTTCCGAGTCGACGACGGCCAATGTCAGGACGTTTCCATATGAGTGACCACAGCATCTACCGCATCAGCTTCCTCAATCAGGGGGATATCTATCAGCTCCACGCCCGTAGCGTCGATTCGAGCAGTCTGTACGCCTTCGTCGAGGTCGCCGACATCCTTTTCGGCGAGCGTTCCGAGATCCTCGTCGATCCCTCGGAGGAGAAGCTCAAGGCCGAATTCGAGGGCGTCAAGCGGACCTTCATCCCTATGCATGCCGTCATCCGCATCGACGAAGTCAGCAAGGAGGGACAGAACCGCATCGTCGGCACGAGCGAGGGCGCGACCATCACCCCCTTCCCGATGCCGCTGAAACCCAAGGGACGCGAGTGATCGGGGTCGCCGAGGCGTATTCGGCGTAACGGCATGCATCCGGATGTCGTGCATTACCTCTCCGTTGGAGCCTTGCTCGGCGTGTCCGCTGGGCTGGCGCCGGGTCCACTGCTGGCCCTGGTGATCTCCGAGACCTTGCGTCACGGCGTGCGGGCGGGTGTACGGATCGCCTTCGCTCCGGTCCTCACGGATCTGCCGATCATCCTGGCGGTCTGGTTCCTGGTGTCGCGGCTCGCGGATTTCCACCTCATCCTCGGTCTCATCTCGCTCCTGGGCGCGGCCTTCGTTTTTTCGATGGGGTACGCAGGTCTGCGTACCAGCGGTATCGATGTGCCGTCCCCGGAGGGGCCGGCCAAGTCGCTGACCAAGGGTGTCCTAGCGAATCTCTTGAGCCCGCATCCCTATCTTTTCTGGTTCGGTGTCGGGGCTCCGATCATCTCCGAGGCGTCGGCCGCGAGCGCGGCGGCGCCCTGGGCGTTCGTGGTCACCTTCTATCTGCTGCTGGTCGGATCCAAGGTGGCGCTGGCGATTCTCGCGGGTCGGTCGCGCTCCTATCTGAGCGGAAGGGTCTACCGCAATCTCATGCGTCTGCTCGGCCTGCTGCTGATGCTTCTGGCCGGTCTGCTGGCGCGCGACGGCCTGGAGCTGATGGGCCTGATTGGCGGCTAGGCGGCGGCGATGAAGTCGAAACAGGCATCGGCGGAGAGCGGTCGGCTGAAGAGATAGCCCTGGAAGGCCTCGCAGCCGAGCGCGATGCATTGTTGCAGTTGTCGGTCGGTTTCGACGCCTTCGACGATGGTGAAGAGACCGAGCGAGCGACTCAGGTCGTTGATGCTGCGGATGATGTACTCATCGATGCCTCCCGGCGCTCCTTGAGCCAGCGAGCGGTCGATCTTGACCGTGTCGATCGGAAGCTCGCGCAGATAGCGCAGCGAGGTATGTCCCATGCCGAAGTCATCGATGGCGATCCGCACGCCGGTTGCCCTCAATCGTCGCAGTGCCTCCAGCGCGGGCGCGTCCGGGATGAGCAGGGTCGATTCCGTGATCTCCAATTCGAGCAGTGCGGGGGCGAGCTTGGTGTCTTCCAAGACGTCGATGACGGTGCGCTCGAACGCCGGGTCGATCAGCTGTTGGGGCGAGGCGTTGACCGAGATGACCAGCGCGTCGGGGACCCGCCCGCGCCATTGGGAGCGCAGATGGCAGGCCGTGGCGAGCACGAAGGCGCCGAGCCGGTCGATGATGCGCATGTCCTCGGCGATAGCGACGATCACGGGGGGGGGAACGCGTCCGTAGACGGGGTGCTCCCAACGCACCAGCGCCTCGACCCCGTGGACGCGGGGTCCGTCGATGTGGATCTGGGGCTGGTATTCGAGGAAGAGCTCGTGTCCCTCCCTCAGCGCCAGGTCGAGATCCTCGCCGAGCGCCTTGGCCAGCCGTCCTTCCTCGCCCGGTCGGTCGAGACACTTGATTCCGCCCGGTCCGACCTCGGGTCCTTCTGCGGCCCGTAGCAGTGCGTTCATGACCCTTTTGCCCTGCTGCTCCCGGACCCGATCGGCGAGCCGAACGAAGGGGATATAGATGAGCGTTCCGAGCAGGAGGTTGAACAGTTGCATCGCCATCCCCGACGGCGAGCCCGTGGTAACGAATCCGCTGACCAGGATCGGCGTCGTCCAATTCGGTGGATGCGTCGTGTGGGGGATCAGATCCAGCGCCGTCGCCACGAAGGCGGTGAGGGTCTGGATCAGGGGCGTCATGATGAAGGGGATGAGGTAGCTCGGATTGAGGATCAGGGGGATGCCGAACAGCAGGGGCTCGTTCACGTTGCAGAGCGCGGGGAGTAGCGCGAAGACGACGAGTCGGCGGCTGCCGTTGTCGCGGCTGACGACGAGGATAGCCAGAATGATGCTGAGCGTACTTCCGGATCCGCCGAGCCGGGCGAAGGCGTCGATGAAGCTCTTGGTCACGATGAAGCTTGGGGTCTCGCCAAGCTGGACGGCGGCCGCGTTCGCCAGGTCGGCGGGTATCAGCAGATGTGTTTCGAAGGCGCTCAGCAGGTTGGGGCCATGCGCGCCGAAGAACCAGAGGATCTGGGACAAGCCGGCGTAGGCGAGTCCGGCTCCGAGATTGCTTTCCATCTCGACGAAGGGGCTTATCAGCCACTCGCTCAGGCTGGCGTCGAAGCTCGTGAGCTCCGCGACATTGAGCAACCCTCTCAGGACGGCGAACAAGGCGATGGTCAGAATCCCGGCGGGCATGAGGGCGAGCGCGTCGCGGATCATCGGATCGCTTCCGACGTTGCGGAAGGGTGTTCGCAGCAGCCTGATTCGAGCGAGGCGCAGCAGGATCCAGGAGCCGAGCGTGGCGATGACCATCGAGAGCAGAAGTCCGCGATTCAACAACAACCGCACTCCCTCGTTCTGCGGTTCGCTTGGTGCGGTGATGACGAAGAAGCAGGAGAGCACCACGACCACCGTCATGATGGGGCTGACGAAATGCCGAGCGTGCGTTTGGTTGTGCAGGGTCGTCATGGTCCCGGCGAGCGTGCACAAGAGTGCGAGCGAGGCGATTCCGGACGAGCCGTCGATCAGGTTGTCGCAGACGACTCGCCACGTCGGCCCGAGGTTGGCATCGAGCATCTGGTGCAGTGACGGCCACGGGATGTCCCGAGCCAAGGTGGCGAAGGCGCCGATCATGATGAGCGGCAGGATCAAGGCGAGTCCGCGCTGGATCGAGAGGAGCAGCGGATGGTCTCCTGCTCGGGTCAGCAGGCCTAAAAGCGCTCGTCCGGATTCCCGGGCCGCCTCAGGAAGCCTGGCCCAGCGATGGGCCGGGAGGGAGTTTTCAACCATGGAGCTCTCGGTTGCGCGAATGATCGGCCCGCGCTTCGGCTGTGTTTATTGGGCAAGGACTGTCAGCCGATGCAGGGCTATCCGGTTAGGCGTCGTCTCCATGTTCGGGGGCGTGACAGCGCGCGAGCCTGAGGGACGGAGTTTAACGTCTGCCGTGAGATTGGCGAAGTGAGCTGAGTTTCAGCCTGGGCGTTGCGGGAGCGCCGGGCGGGCTTTTGAGGGGGAAGGGGGAGAGGGAGTGATGAAGAGGGAGCGAGATCTTTCGATCCCGCTTCTGGTCTTGCGGGAAGGCCGGGCGGCCTTCCCTCGGGGGCGCGATCAGTTGATCTTGGTCTTGGCCGAATCGGTTTGACCGTTCTGGTGTTGGTCGTTTTGGGCCGTCTGGTTGTGGGCGTCGCTCTGTGCGGCATCGGTCGCGGCGACCGGTTCGGACACGACCGACGTGGTCAGGACCATGCTATCTTGGATCTGCTTCAGCTCCAGATTGGCCTCATGCAGCTTGCCTTGGTCGACGAGCTTGATGGCAGCATCCAGTTTTTGGGTGGTCTCCTCCAGAGGCAGGCTGACCATCCGGGTGACCAGGGTCAGATCCGCCAATTTCAGCGCCTTGGCTGCGGCCTGCTGGTCGCCCTGGCGCAGATGCTCCTTGGCCTCTGAGATGGCCTTGTCTTCCGCCTGGGTCCGCGCGGCTGTCTGCTGCTTCGATGCCTTGTCCATGGTTGCGGCCTGCTTGGCGTCCGCCGAGGTCTGTGGCGTGTCCTTGGCCGTATCGGTCGCCGCCTTGGCTGGCGCGCCGAAGCCCTCGACGACCTGGAGCTCGGACAGGATGGGAATCAGGTCCATGCGTTCCTTGCTCTGTGCCTGCTCGACCTTCTTGCCCGCGTTCTTGACATCGGTCGTGACCGTGACCGGACGGTCTTCCTTTCTGACTTCATCGAGCAGTTTGCGGCTGTCGGCGAGCAGTTTCTTGGCGCTGTCAACATAGCCGTCGTTGATCGCCAGCCGCGCCAGATGGATCGCATTGGCGGCGGCCAGTCCGTGCTCGGAGAGTTCGGCCGCCTGTTTCTTGCTGGGGCCGCCGGTGACGATGGTCGTGATGGTGCTGGCGTCGCTGGACGCCGTCGTGCTCTCGGCCTGGGCGTGCTGCCGAGTGACGCCGACGAAGGCCAGTGCGATGAGTGTGGCGGCGGTGATCTGATAGGTGCGTTTCATCGAAGTCTCCCCTTGTGTCTGATGGCTGGCATCTAACCGATGGATCGCCGCAATGGCGCCGCGATCCTGTTTCGACGTGAGTCTTCTTTACCGACGCTGACAGTATCCGTCAGGGCACCTTAACGAACGCTGGCGGGCGGATTACATCCATGTAAGCCGCCGGTGGGGGAGGTCGGTCGATGGCCGCTTTGATGACTGGGAAGCGGAAACTGTGGACGGAGCCTATGGCCACTCGTTCAGCAGGAAGCCGACTCCGATGCGGTTTACCGAGTGGTCGAAATCGATCAGGCTTTCGCCGTAGCCGTTGAAATACTGGGCGTAGACCTTGATCGTGTCGCTCAAGGGATAGGTCCAGTCGAGCTGGACGCTGGGGTGTGTTGGGTTGCGGAACATGACGCCGAAATGGTGCTTGCCCAGATCGTAGCCGCCGTGGAGCTCGCCGTAGCCCAGATACTCGTAGATGTCCGGGTTGTCGGATGGGCTGGGCTCAAGCGGCGACCAGACCCTCAGGGCGAGCTGGAACGGACCCTGTTCGGCCTCGAACTGTCCGATCAGCCGGTTCCAGCTCCGTGACAACGGGTCGGAGCGGCCGTTGGACTGGTGATTCAGCATCACCCGCGCCGAGTACAGGCGCCAGCCCAGCGCGGAGAGATTTGGCTGCCAATTCAGGCCCAGTTCGGGCTCGTAGTTGGTCTCGCGGAAGGGCGACGAGTATTCCTGGTTGTAGGCCTGGAAGAAGGCGAGCTGGGTGTAGGCGAAATAGAGATCTAGCTCGCGGTTGAGGATGTTGGTCCAGAGCGGCACCTCGAAGCTGATCTGGAACTTCATCTCGACATTGTCGAGCGCATCGCCGAGGAAGGGGATGTCGATACTCTCCTGACCTGGTAGGTTGCGGTTGGGATTGTCGTTGTAGGAGACCGGCAGGAGGTAATTCGGTCGATAGGGACGGATTCCGAGCGAGCGCCGCTGATTCGCCTCCTCCCCGATGTCGGGTATCGAGGGCGCGGTGGCCGCGGTCATGGGTTGGGCCGCGACCGCTTTCGTTTCAGCCGCCGGCAGAGGGATCGGGGCGACCGCGATGCTGGGCTGGGCGCTCGGTGGGTGCTTGGCCAGTGAATCGAAACAGGCCAGTCTGGCGCTCGACTCGGAGATGGTCGCGCAGCGTGCGAGGCCGTCCTCCAGGTCCGCGTTCGCCAGGCCGATGCTCGGCCACAGAATGCAGGCCGCCCAGAAGGCCCAATGGGGTGGATTCACGGCGCTGCCTGATGGTCTCGTCGAGGTTCGGTCGACTCCGGGCGCTTGTGACGGTCTATTCGCGGTCGGGTAGACGTCCATGATGGGGCTCCTTCATCGAGGTTCGCCGGGACTTGGCGTTGTGTGGCCGATTGCAGGGTCTCACGAGTGGGATCGGTTCGGCCATGTCGACTCGTGTGTCGTTTTGCGCACTATGTCTTGGCCTTGGGGCGATTTCAATCCGTATCATTCGAGCGATCGCTCGGCTTCCGTTCCCGCTGGTCGTGTCCATCGAGCACTCTCCGTGACCGGGGTTGCTTCGGTGCGCGCCAGGTCCCAACATCTCAGAATAACTTCATGTTCCGATGGTGATTTCGAATGGCTATGACGACAGGGGCTTGTGCTCCGACATCCACCGACAACCGGCTCTATCCCTCGCGACCGGCGCTGGAGGCGGCATTCGATGTCGTCAAGAAGGCCAAGATTCCCCCGATACCGGATATCGTGTTGGCACTGAAGAAAGAGTTGGACCGCCCTGATCCGAACATGCAGAAGGCATCGGAACTCATCGGTCAGGATATCGCCATCACCGGCAAGCTGCTCAAGACCATCAATTCGCCCGCGTTCGGTCTGTCCGCCAAGGTGGGGAGCGTCCAGCAGGCCGTATCCATCATGGGGCTGCGTCGTTTGGCCAACATGGTGACGGCAGAGGCGATCGACCGCATGCTCGCGGATCAGGGTGGAGAGGCGAAGGTGGTCTGGGATTCCATCCTCGAAGAGGCGCGCGTCATGGTCGAGATCGCGCGTCTGTCGCGGGGCGTGACCCCGGACGAGGCCTATCTGTTCGGCATGATGCACGATGTTGGCTGCCTGGTTTTTACCGGCCTGTTCGAGTCCTACAGCACCGAGTTCATTCTTCATCGACACACGGATACCGAAGAGCTGATCGATTTCGAGATGAAGCATCTTGGCGTGGATCATCCGACCGTCAGTTTTCTGCTCGCCGGTAACTGGAAGCTGCCCGATCAGATGGCCCTGGCCATCTATCTGCACCACCGGGTCGAGTGCGCCGAGGTGGACGACCCCAAGGTGCGTGCCTTGGTCGCGTTGGCGAATCTGGCGCATCGGCTGGACGCCTTCTCCGAGGGTTCGCTCGACATGTCCGAGATCTGCTCCGAGGAAGAGGCGATTTGGCGAGAGCTGAAGATTGCGGACGACGACTGGGTGCGGCTGTGTGAATCCGTGGCCCAAGGAGGTTCGGCCGCCTGATCCCGTGCCGCTGGAGCCTGGCGCGCTCGGATCAGGCTCCGGCCGTCCCTCAGCAGGGCCCGGCGGAACGGTCGTGGCACCAGTCGACGAAGGCATCTCCCGTCATGGGTGCTCCCAGAGAAAACCCTTGCACCTGATTGCAGCCGAGGTCACGGAAGAAGTCCAATTGCGCCTCCGTCTCAATGCCGACCGCGATCACGTCGAGCTGCAATCGCTGGCCCAGGCGCACGATGGTCTCGACGATGGCTTGCATGTTCGGTCCATCCAGGCGTCGCACCAGGGCCCGGTTGATCCCGAGCCGGTCGAGCGACAGATCGTCGAATTCGCTCAGGCAGGAACAGCCCATGCCGAAGTCCGCGAGCGCGACGCGAACCCCAAGATCATGCAGGCCCGCCAGGGTGTGCCGGGCGGTCGGCAGATCCTGCAGCAATGTGGCCTCGCCCAATTCCAGTGAGAGTACGGAGGGTTCGACGCCGCTGGTTCGGAGGGTCTGAGCGAGATGGGACAGAAACGACTGATGACGAAATTGGCGCGTCGAGACATTCACCTCGATCCGCACCAGGGGTAGGCCGGCCTTTTGCCAGGCGTGATGTTGTCGGCACACCTCCTCGAATACCCATTGGCCCAGCTCATGGATCAGGCCGATCGACTCGGCGAGCGGCAGGAAACTCAAGGGCGGGATTTCGGTTCCGTCGGGCTGCGGCCAGCGCAGTAGGGCCTCCACGCCGACGATGTCGCCGCTCTGAAAATCGAGCATCGGTTGATAGACGAGCCTGAACGCCTGCTGAGAAATCGCCTCGCGCAGACGCCGTTCCAATGCCAGGGTCGTTTGCGCCTGCCGGTTGAGCGCCTCGGTGACGAATTGATAGTGTCCTGGGCTGACCTGCTTGGTGTGGTACATGGCGAGGTCTGCCCGCTGGATCAGATCGCCGATGGTCTGGGCGTCCTCGGGGTAGAGGCTGATGCCGATGCTGGGGCGTACGATCAGATCCAAGCCATCGATCGGGTAGGGGCGCGACAGTGAGTCGATGGCCGTTTGCGCCACGCGGGCGGCGTCCTCGCCATCGCGGATGTCGGCCAGTACGACGACGAACTCGTCGCCGCCGAGGCGTGCCGCCAGATCCTGGGCGCGAAAGGTCTCGCGCAGCCGCTGCGCGACCGACTGCAGCAACTGGTCGCCGACGGCGTGCCCGTAGGTGTCGTTGACGGCCTTGAAGCGATCCAGGTCGACGAACAGGACCGCCATCTGCGACCCGGAACGCTTGGCGTTGACCAGCATGCGGTTGGCGAGCTGTTCGAGCAGCCCGCGTGTCGGTAGCCCGGTCAGCGGGTCATGTTGGGCGAGTTGGAGCGCCTGATCCTCGGCCAGTTTGCGTTGGGTCACGTTCTGGTGGACGCCCAAGATCCGTTCGATGTGCCCGGAGTCATTCAGGATCGGCTCCAGACGCGCGCTGAACCAGCGATAGTCTCCGTCCTTGTGGCGCAGTCGGTATTGAATCTCACAGGTGGAGATCCGCCCGGCGGCGATCGCGTCGAGACGTTCGAGCATCCGTTCGCGGTCCTGTGGATACAGGAGCGTGGCCCATTCCTCGAAACTCTGGGGTAGCTCACCCGCCCCGTACCCGGTCTGGCGGCGCCATTCGGGTGGGAAATAGATGGCGTTGGTGTGAGGCGTCCATTCCCAGAAGCTCAGTTCGGCGATTTCCATCATCCGATGCAGGCGTGCCTGCGTTTCGAGCAACTGGCGTTCGCTCTCTTTATGCTCTGTGATGTCTGTCAGGATGATCCAGGAGCAGGTGTTCGGATCGGTGGGTGTCTCAAGGCGGGTGTCCATGCACGTCCAACGGGTTGTTCCGTTGGATTGTTGTAGCCTCAGTTCGCAGTGCTGGCGATCGCCCGTTGATCGCAACCGTTGGCGGCTGAGATACCAGATATCTTGATCCTCACTGTGGATGAGACGACTCAGCGGTTGGCCGATCAGGCTGGTTCGAGGGGTAACGGTGAGCGAGGCGGCTGCGAGATTCGCTTCCTGGATGATTCCGCTCTGATCGAGTGTGATGTAGCCGACGGGCGCCAGGTCGTAGAGGTCGAAGTAGCGTGTGCGGGACTGCTCCAATGCCTCTTGTGCGCGTCGCAGCTCGTCGTTTTGCATCTGCAGCTCGATCTGATGGATCTGCAGCTCCTGAACCAGCTCGTCGCCCCCCTGGGGTGTCAGGTTGCTGAGTGCTGGGGCGTTCGAGACGGCGAATTGCGTCTCGGCGCGATGGCGCAACGTCTGTAACGTCTGTGTGGAATCGGCCGGTGGCTCGGTCTCGGGTTTCTTCGAGTGGCTCATGGTTCCCTCCAGGCAAAGGATCAATGCCTCAGTGTGGACGACGGACAGTCGGCCAGGATGTCGACCAGGGCGACCTGTCCGACCGGCTTGAGCAGGTGTTCGTCGAACCCCGCCCGTCTCGAGCGCTCGCGATCCCGACCATATCCGGTGACGGCGACCAGCCGTGCCCGTCGTCCCGTATCGGTCGTTCGCAGATGGCGGGCCAACTCCAGGCCATCCATTCCCGGCAATCCCAGGTCGATCAGGATCAGATCGGGGTTCAGGCGCTTCGACGCCGCGAGTGCGGCGAGTCCATCGGCCACGGATTCGGCCTGCTGGCCGAGCATGCGCAGTAACAGCAGGAGGGCCTCGGCGACATCGGGGTTGTCCTCGACCACCAGGATGCGATGAGGCGCAATCGGTACGCCCCGGTGCGGCGAAATCACGTCGACCGGTTCCTGGCGCGATAAGGGCAGGTGTACCTCGAAGGTGCTGCCCTGGTTGGGTCCTGGACTGCTGGCCGTGATTTCTCCCCCGTGCAATTCCACCAGTCCCTTGACGAGCGCGAGCCCCATGCTCAACCCGCCGCTGGAATAGGTCTCCGTCTGGTCGGTGTGTCTGAATGGCGTAAATAACCCGTCTAAGGCGGAGTCGGGGAACCCGACGCCCTGATCGCGCACCCGCAGTTGCACGTCGCTCTTGGTGCACTCCATCTCCAGTGTGACCCTGGATTCAGGCCGGCTGAATTGGCTGGCGTTTCGGATCAGGTTGGAGATCGCCTGGGCGAGTCGCACCGGATCCCCATGCACGTTCGCTGGCGTATCCGGCAGGCTCAGATCCAGCCGCTGGCCAGACTGTTCGAGCAGCGGACGCAACTGCTCGGCGGCAATCTGTACCACCTCGCGCAGATCGCAGCCGCGTTTGGCCAGCGGAATGCCGCCTCGGCCGATCCGGGCGACATCGAGTAGATCATCGACCAGCCGTGTGAGATGGCCGACCTGACGATTGAGGATGTCCTTGGCGTGTCGGATCTGGCTGGGATCGAGCACCGCATCCGAACCCAGCAGATTCGCGATCTGTTGGATCGGGGACAGCGGGTTTCTCAGCTCGTGCCCGAGCGAGGCGATGAATCCTTCCTTGCGGCGGTCTTCCTCCTGTCGCGCGGCCTCGGCTGACTTGAGCTCGCTGATGTCGGTGAGCATGGTCAGGTATTGGGCGAGGCCTGTTTCACGGTCGATCCCGAGGCTCATGTCCAGTCTGACGGGCAGGGTCGTCTCATCGTCTCGGCGTAGACCGACCTCACAGCTTTGTCGTCCGCCCGCGACCATGATGTCCTGGCGGCAATGGTAGAGCCGATCGCTGTCGTTGGGGTGAATGAAGCGTGACAGCGGGGCATCGATCAAGAGGCTTCGCGGCACGCCGATCAGGCTGGCGGCGGCTAGATTCGCGTCCCGGATCAGTCCGTGATCGGCGAGCGTGAGGTAGCCGACCGGCGCCAGGTCGTAGAGATCGAAATAGCGCGCCCGGGAGAACTCCAGGGATTCTTGGATGCGCCTCAATTCCTCGTTCTGCAACTCCAGCTCGATCTGATGCACCTGCAGCTCATGGATCAGGCGCTCGCTTTCGTTCGGCGTGGACGTTCGATCCTGCGGGTGCTGCGTCTCCCTCAGATGCTTCTCGGCGCGCTGGCGCAGTTCCTGGCCCTTTGGCGAATCCTGCCCCGTCCTTGTGTGGCTGTTCATGCTGATCTCCTGGCACGTTGGGTGCCGTTGTATCGATCTGAACGTCCGTGTCTGACTGCGTGCCTTACTGGATTTGACGCGACCTAACGATCGGCATGGGGCGCGGCGTCATGTTGGGGTTCGTTCCTCACCTCAATCTAGGGGCATTTCCTCCGCGTTCGCGACGGGTGGCGACAGCCAGTGCAACAGGGCCGCATAGAGCCGCGCGGGCTGCACCGGTTTGCCGATATGGTCGTTCATCCCCGCCGTCAGGCATGCCTGGCGGTCTTCGTCGAAGGCGTTGGCGGTCATCGCCAGGATGGGCAGCGATTCGCGCCCAGGGAGCGCCCGAATCGCCCGGGTCGCATCCAGGCCGTCCATCACCGGCATCTGCATGTCCATCAGTACCAGGGCGTAATCGCGTTCGCGCGCCAAGTCCAGGGCACGCTGGCCATTGTCGGCGACATCGACCGATAGTCCGGTGTCTGTGAGGAGGAAGAGCGCGACCTCCTGATTGATCGGGTCATCCTCGGCCAGAAGAATGCGCGCTCCGGTGTATCGCTGGGCGATGCGTCGTTCCAGATGGTCTGTGTGCGTGTCGGCGTCCAGTGCACTGGTTGACGCGGCACTCGGATGCTGCGGTCGGTGCAGGCGCGCGGTCATCCAGAAGGTGCTGCCGCAGTCTGGCTGGCTGTCGACGCCGACCTCTCCCTCCATCAGGTGGGCGAGGCGTCTGGCAATGGCCAGGCCGAGCCCCGTCCCGCCGTATTGACGTGTCGTCGAGGCGTCCGCCTGAACGAAATCCTGGAACAGGTGGGCTTGCTGTTCGGCCGTCAGGCCGACGCCCTGATCGGCGACCGACAGGCGCAGACAGACCGTCTCGCCCTCGTCCCGATCCAGCCCAATGGACACGCGGATCTCTCCGTGCGTGGAGAATTTGATGGCGTTGCTGAGGAAGTTGATCAGAACCTGACCGAGTCTCAGTGGATCTCCGAGCAGCTGGGGTGGGACGTCGGGGTCGATCACCCGGATCAGGGTCAGCCCCTTGGACCTGGCGCGCTCGCCGAGCAGGCTGATGGTCTGTTCCATGAGCTGTGCCGGCGTGAACGCTTGGGACGTCAGGGTGAGGCGGCCGGCGTCGACCTTGGAGATATCGAGGATGTCGTCGAGGATCTGCAGCAGATGCGATGCCGCCTCGCCAACCTTCAGCAGTCGGTCGCGCTCCAGCGGTGAGTCGACTGTTTTCAGTAAGAGGTGGTTCAGGCCGAGGATGGCGTTCATCGGTGTGCGGATTTCATGGCTCATGTTGGCCAGAAAGGTACTCTTGGCCCGAGCCGCGACCTCGGCGGCGTCGCGGGCATCGACCAGCTCCTGGGTGCGCGATGCCACCAGTGTCTCCAGGTGTTGGCGATGTCGCTTGAGTTCGGCCTCGGCGGTTTTGCGCGCATCGATATCGGTTAGGGTGACGTAATGGACGGATCGCTTGTCTGTGGATTGGGCGCCGAGATGGATATCCAATTTGACCCAGATGGTGGCCGCATCCCCGCGCCTTAGACGCAGCTCGCAAGAACGGAGTGTATCCGAATCGTGTGTGCCTGTGGATAAGGGGCGATCGTGGTCGAGGTGGTCGTGGTAATAGGTGTCCTGGTCCTCGGGGAGGATGAATCGGCTCAGTGGCCAGCCGATCAGCGCGCTGCGCAGGACACCGAAAAGCTTGGCGGCGGCGAGGTTGGACTCCTGGATCAGTCCATGTTCCGTGAGCGTCACATAGCCGACGGGGGCGAGGTCGTAGAGGTCGAAGTAACGGCGGCGCGATTGCTCCAATGCCTCCTGGGCTCGACGCAGGTTTTCGTTCTGCATTTCCAGCTCGATCTGATGCACGCGCAACTCATGGATCAGCCGTTTGGCGTTCTCGGCCGTGATCGCCTGCTCCGGTGGCTCGTCGCCTTCCCGCAATGCGGCTTCGGCGCGCTGGCGCAGTTGCTCATTCTCGTGGCTGCTCATGGTCACTTCCTGGTGGCTCGGACGGGTCAGTGATTGGGCGAGCGGTACGCTCGGTGACATCCGCGAATGCGATCAGGACGGTCCCCGGCTGTTTCTCGCCAGGATCGAGACGGCTGACATTCAGCTCGATCGAGCGACGCCCGAGCCCCGGGATCTCATGCTCCACCACATGACCCTCGACGCCGATGCCCGTCGACTGGACCTCAGACAGGAGCTGGCGCAACGCTGGGGTGTTCCAGTGGCGATCGATGAGCGCGAACAGGCTTTGGCCCTGGATGTCGGTCCGAGCGATCTGGAAATAGCTGTAAAAGGCCTGGTTGGCGGACATCAGGCACAGATCCTCGTTCAATACGATCAGGGGGGTGGGCACGGCGTCCAAGAGGGTCTCGGCGAAGTGGTGCGCGACGCGCAGGGCGTCTTCGCTCCGTCTGCTGCCGGAGATGTCGGCGAAGGTGATGACGGCGCCCTCGATGACATTGTCCAGTGTGCGATACGGGCCGATTCGCATGAGGTACCAGGCCCCTTCCTGGGTTTGAACCTCCTGCTCGTGCGGGACCAATGTCTTTAGGACGGTTTCGACATCCTCGATAAAATGAGTGTAGTTCACGAGGTTGGAGACGATGTCGCCGACCGAGCGCCCGATGTCGGATTGGATCAGCTTGATCAACTGGGTGGCGGTCGGTGTGTAGCGGGTGATACGTAACTGGTGATCGACGAACAGGGTTGCCACGCCAGTGCCGGCGAGCAGGTTGTTCATGTCGTTGTTGGCGCGCGAGAGATCGGCGACCTTGGTTTGCAGCTCGACGTTGACGGTGGCCAATTCCTCGTTGACCGATTGAAGCTCTTCCTTGGAGGTTTCCAGTTCCTCGTTGGTGGATTGGAGTTCCTCGTTGACCGATTGCATCTCCTCGTTGGTCGATTTCAGCTCTTCGTTGGCGGTCTCCATCTCCTCCAGGGTGCTTTGGAGGTATTCCTCTTTGGCTTGCAACTCGCGTTCAAGCTTGGTGATGCGCGCATTGGATGAGGCGCTCGCGGCCCCCTCATCGGGCGCCACGGCATCAGGGTGTGATGTGGGATCGGCGGCTGGCGTCGGTTCGAAGACCAGGAGATAGAGATCGGGCGGCGTGTCGTCGGGCGATTGGGGCGGGAGGGGGCGCACGGTCAGGTTGACGCGCGTGACAGTGTCATCGATCTCGACGCGCACGTTGGGTATCTCGATGACCTCCTTGGCCGCGACGGCCCGATGCAGGGCGGTCGTCAGGGGCCGTGCTAGGCCCTCGCGTGCCATGGTCAGGACGTTCATGTCGGCATCGCCCGTCGGGAGTTTGAAATAGGCGTCCGTGCGGCCGACGATATAGAGGATCTCACCCCGTCCACCGATCAAAAGCGCCACCGGATCATAGTGGTCGAGCAACGCCTGTTCGGTCAGACCGCGCAGATCGGGTTTGCTCTTGCGCCATTCCTGCGCGGGCGCCGTCGGCGGGGTGGTGCGCGCGGTCGAGGCGGCCGGCAGGAATTGACCCAGGCTGGTCGACGGGAGGCCGACGACCTGCTCGCGTCGGAGGTAGATCTTCCACTTGCGGTCCAGTGGATTGAAGAGGGTCAAGGATTCGCCGATGCTTTCCGAATTGCCGAGGAACAGCACCCCTTGCGCGTTCAGTGCGTAGTGAAAGAGTGGGATGAGCCGCTTTTGCAGATCGCTGTTGAGATAGATCAGGAGGTTGCGGCAACTGATGAGGTCCAGCCGGGAGAAGGGTGGATCCTTGATCAGATCCTGCTCGGAGAACACCAGGAGATCGCGGACCACCTTCTGAATCCGATAGCCCTCGCCGTCCGCGTTTTGTGAAAAATAGCGGGCGAGACGCTCTGGGGAGACATCGGCGGCGATACTGGCCGGATAGAGGCCGCTACGGGCCTGCTCAATCGCGCGCGCGTCCACGTCCGTGGCGAATACCTGGACCCGATAGGTTTTCTTCAGGGTCTCCAGATGTTCCTGCAAGAGGATGGCGATGGAATAGGCCTCTTCGCCGGTGGAGCAGCCACAGACCCAAACCCGCACGGGCGTTCCCGCAGGCTTATCGGAGAACAGCCGTGGGATGACGTCTCGCTGAAGGGCGGCAAAGGCCTCGGGGTCGCGGAAGAAATTGGTGACTCCAATCAGAAGATCGCGAAACAGGGCCTCGATCTCCTCGGGGTCCTGCTGTAGATAGCGCAGGTAGTCGCCTTGACGATCGAGCTGATGCAGCGCGATCCGTCGGTCGATCCGCCGTACCAGCGTGCTCTGCTTGTACTGGGAGAAGTCGTGCCCGGTCGTGTCGCGCAGCAGGATGCAGATCTTGGTCAGTGCATCTTCGGTGCTGCCGCTCGCGGCGACCGTCGGTGTCCTCTTGCCGAAGGCGTGGTTCACATAGGCCATGAGCTGCGCGGGCATCTCCGCCGGCGCGAGCACGAAGTCGTTCAGCCCGGTAGCGATGACGCTGCGCGGCATGCCGTCATAGGTTGCGGTGTTCGGCGCCTGGACCATGACCAGACCGCCCTCTCCCTTGATGGCGCGTGCTCCCAGGGTGCCGTCGCTGCCGGTGCCGGAGAGTACGACGCAGATCGCCCGTTCATGCTGATCCTGGGCCAGCGAGCGGAAGAAGAAGTCGATCGGTAGGCGCAATCCGTGTGGCGCGCTCGGTTCGAGCAGATGTAATACCCCCTTGAAGAGGGCCATGTCCATATTGGGCGGAATGATGTAGGCGTGGTCCGGTTCGATCGCCATCCCATCCTCGGCCTCGCTGACCTGCATGCAGGTGTAGCGCTTCACCAGATCGGTCAGGATGCTCTTGTGATCGGGCGCGAGGTGTTGCACCAGCACGAAGGCCATGCCGGTCTCCGTATCCACTGGAATGGCGGAGAAGAAGGACTCGAATGCCGCAAGACCGCCGGCCGAGGCGCCGATGCCGACAACCGGGAAGCGTTGCTCGGTCGATGCGATGTGAATGGCGTCCGGTGCCAATGGGCTAGAAGACGCTGTGGGTGCCTTCGACGCGTCGTTGTCGCTTCCGTTGGTAGAGGACGGCTTCGATACGTCGGGTTGCGTTGGCGTAGGGGAATCCCCGCCAGATCGGGTCTTTCTGGCCATATGCGGTTTCCTGGATGATGAGCCTGGTCGTGGGTGTTCAGCGAGCAACAAGTTCCCTTGTACGCTGGACTTGTCGACAAGGCCAAGCCGTATTGTCCGTGCGAGCCTTCGAAATCATCGCGCATTCCGCAACCGAGCCTGTCTGCGTTGGATGCTCGACGATACCGTCCGCCCAATGATTTTAGATCCTTGGATGCAGGGGGGAATCAGATCGCATGTGATCGCCCCCTTGGGCGACAGAATCCGAGCGCGTCTCGGTGCTCTGTTCGCAATAGGGCCCACGTTTGCGATCTGTATCGCGGGAGATCCACGCCGGTTTGTGTGGCGACTCGGGAGGCGAATTGGGCTACTGATATGCTCCTGTGTCGCGGCTCGTCATGCGTTCGGTGGGAGCCGAGTTCCTGTCTCGTTGTTTTGCGTCACATGCCGAGGGTATGGGGCGGGTTCGACTGACCTGATCTGCATCAGGGGCTTTCTTGAGACGTGATTAGGGTATTTGGCAGGTTGACGTCAATCGATCGATGGGTCATTTTTCAAGCCGTTAAGGCGTGCGTACAGCGATTCGAGGGCTTGATGAGTGCAAAAAAGATACACAATTGCCTGGTGTGTCTTTTTTCCGCCCAATCTGTTGCAAAACGCCATGTCGTCCTCTATAGTTCACAGCGCAAAGCATGATTGCGCTCGGTTTCTGCAGTCAATCTGACAAATTCACAACATAGCGGAGAACAGCATGAACAAGAAACTTCTTACCCTGGCGGTCGCCGCCGCGATGGTTGCTCCGACCGCCGCGATGGCCGATGCGATCCTCTACGGCAAGCTGCACATGTCCATTGACTATGCCGATGTCGAGTCTGGCTTCAAAGGCTGGGGCCTCAACGGTGGTGGCTCTGTTCCGGGCGTGGGTCGTGCCAACCGCATCGGTGTCAAGGGTTCCGAGGATCTGGGCAATGGTCTGAAGGCCATCTACCAGGTCGAGCTCGGCGTCAAGATGACCGAGGAGAGTTCTTCCGGCAACCTCGCTTCCGGCAGCAACGACTCCATCACCATGCGTAACAGCTACGTGGGCTTGGCCGGCGGCTGGGGTACCTTCCTGGTGGGTCGTCACGACACCCCGATGAAGATCTCCACCGGCAAGTTGGATCTGTTCTCCGACACCATGGCTGACTACAACGGCACCGTCGGCTTCGACGACGTGCGCGCCGACAACGGCATCGCTTACATCAGCCCCAGCCTGAGCGGCTTCCAGCTGGCTGCTGCTGTCGTCGCTGGTGGTTCCTCCACCGCTGGTTATGGCGAGAACATCAACTCCGACAGCCTGGCCGAGGCCTATTCCGTTGCCGGTATCTATAGCAACGGCCCCTTCTACGCGTCCTTGGCCTACGAGTCGTTCAGCAACGAGTTGTTCATGAACTCCGCCGCCAGCGAGTTGGGCAAGCTGAGCCCCAACTACGTCGATGACGATTACACCAAGTGGCGTGTTGGTCTTGGCTTGATGGACTGGAACGGTTTCACCCTGACCGGTATCTACGAAGAAGACTCCGACCTTCCGGGTGGCCAGCTCTCGCCCTCGACCGAGCCCGAGAAGCTGAAGATGTGGCAGATCCAGGCCGGCTACTCCTTCGGCAACAACATGGTCAAGGCCATGTACGGCAGCGGCAATCGTGACGGTCGCTTCAACGACGCCAACACCATCGATGAGTTCAAGGACTCCATCGAAGGCGATTATTACACTTGGGCGATCGCATTCGATCACAGCCTGAGCAAGCGTACCAAGGCCTATGCGGTTTACACCCAGGTCGACGACGATGCGCCTGATGCTGGCTGGGACGGTTTCTCCGTCGGTATGATCCACAACTTCTAAGCGATCCGCTCATCGCTTGAGAAGAAAAACGGGGCCTTCGGGCCCCGTTTTCGTTGCTTCGGATCGTTCGTCTCGACGGGGCGAGCGCGATCGTGTGGCGTGCTCCTCAGTCGCGGGTCAGCGTCTTGTTTCCCTGCGTCGAGCCAAGGATCAGGACGTCCGCCGGTCGCAACGCGAAGATGCCGACGGTCACCACCCCAGCGATATCGTTGATCCGGGTTTCCAGCTCGGCGGGCGCGTCGATCTGGAGGTTGTGCACGTCGAGGATGAGGTTGCCGTTGTCGGTGACGAATCCCTCTCGCCAGGCGGGGGTTCCGCCGATCTGTACGATCTCTCGAGCGACATAACTCCGCGCCATGGGGATGACCTCGACTGGCAAGGGAAAGGTCCCGAGCCGATCGACCAGTTTGGATTCGTCCGCGATGCAGACGAATCGTGCGCTCGCTGCGGCGACGATCTTCTCGCGCGTCAGCGCGCCGCCACCTCCCTTGATCAATTCGAGGCGTGCGTTGGATTCGTCGGCGCCATCGACGTAGAGCGAAAGTTCGCCGGCCGCATTGAGGTCGAGCACCTCGATGCCGTGCTGGCGCAGACGTTGGGTCGATGCCTCCGAACTCGAAACGGCACCCTCAATGCGATTTTTGACGGTCGCGAGCGCGTCGATGAAGTGGTTGACGGTTGAACCCGTTCCTACGCCGATCACGCCGCCCTCGACATAGTCGAGCGCTGCCTTTGCGGCCTGTCGCTTGAGGTCGTCCTGGTTCATCTTTGGTCCTCCGGTCTGGTTATTTTTGGGGTGCCGATCATATCAGAGCGCCCTTGGAATCGATCTCTTTCCGTCGTCTCGGTGTATAGAGACTGGATTCGGTGGCAACGGCATCGAGCGGAATATCCCACGCTCGCGGCTCGATTCGCTCCAGACGCTGGCACTCATGTGCGACTCCGATTAGCCTCGGGTGCCGCCAGCGCTTGGGTCGTCTTAGGAAGGCGAGGGTGCGGTCGTAATAGCCGCCGCCCATTCCGACTCGGTTGCAGCGTTCATCGAATCCGACGAGCGGCATGATGATCAGATCGATGGCCTGGCTTGGTGTCAGGTGTCGGCCTCGGGCGCTCGGTTCCGGTATGCCGAATCGGTTAGGGCGCATCCGGTCGCCGCTCCGAAAGCGGACGAATTGGAGTCGACGGCGTGATGTGCTGTTGGATGCCCGATCCAGAATCGGGAGGAGGCAGGTTTTGCCAAGCGTCAGCGCATGCTCCATCAAGGGGATGGGGTCGAGCTCGCCGTCCGCCGGCCAATAGAAGGCGATGCGGTGTGCGTGCAGAAAGAGGGGGGTTCGCCGGAGTCGTCTGGCGACAGCAATGGCGTGGCGCCGCTGTTCTCGTGGGCTCAGTGCGCGCCTTGCGTGCCTCAGCGCGCGTCTTGTCGATGGGAGTGACTGCATTGGAGAGGAAGGGACACCCCCCATTTGTGCCGTTGCGGGCCTTCGTTCTTGAACCAGACGGTTCAAGTGGGGACAGTCGTAGCCGCTTCAGGCTTTCCGCTCGAAGGCGGACTTGCGCAACAGCTATTCCGTCATATCCCCGGGGTAGTGATTAGGCTCAAGAAAATACCCAGGCCGCTGTCGAACACTACAGGGGGTGTCTTGAAAGCAAGGCTATACTCTTTCGTCCGATGCGTCCAGAGGGGGCTCGGTGCTCGTCTGGGCGGTGTGCTGTTCGGCGTCTCGCTGCGGCTCTGGGTGCTGCTCGTCATGCTCGGTAACCAGTGCGGCATTGACCTGATCCTGAAGCTGTCTGAGGCGCCGATTGGTGTCTTCGCCATAATTCGGCCGCGAGCGTTGGATCTGAATGAGATCGTGCGCAATGTTCAGGGCGGCGATGACCGCGATCCGGTCGGTGCCAATGACGCGGCCGGACTGGCGGATCTCGCGCATACGGTTGTCGAGTAGACGGGCCGACGCCCTCAAGTCGTCCTGCTCATGGTATTCGCAGGCGATGCGATACTCCTTTTCGAGAATCTTGATGCTGACTTGCAAGGGCTCTTCTATCACAGATTTTCCTCCATCGCGCGCAACCGGGACAGCATTGCCTCAACGCGGCTCCGTGCCTGCTCGGTTTTTTCGATCAACTCGCTACGTTCGGCGACCAGGCTGTCCTGGCGCGCCCGTAACGAAGTATTTTCGTCTCGGAGCCGTCGGTTCAGGTGGATCAGGGCGGTCACCTGCTGCTCCAGTTGGTCGAGGTCAAAGCTGGCCAAAGTCCACGACTCCGTTGAAATTCTGCGCACTATAGAAGGGGCGCCGTGAGCGGTCAATCGCGTCGGAGCGCATGCTATGATCGAGCGTCGATACAGCAATCAGGCGTTTTCATTGCGCCGGGGGGATTCCACGGATAACCAATACGACGAGGTCGAGCAACTGCTGCGGGCCACCCATCTCGTCCCGTCTCCGAGCGAGGCGCACGGCATCCTGGTTGGCTTCGTGTGCGCTGGAGCGGAAGATCCCGTTGCGCTCTGGCTCGACCATCTACTCTCCGAGCAGGAGGCCGAAAATGACGCCTTGTCCGAGGCGCGTGGCGGGCTCCAGGTGTTCGCTCACTCGGTTGCCGAAGAGGTTCAGGCGCGCGGCGATGGTTTGACGCTGTTGCTGCCGTCCGAGGAGGGGCCGCTGCTGGAGCGCGCGACCGGAATCTACGACTGGGTGCGCGGCTTTCTCTATGCTGTCGGCGTGCTCGAGCTGAAAGAGAACGACCTCTCGGATCAGAGTCGCGAGGTCATCCGCGATTTCGCCGACCTGACGCGCATGGACCTCTCCGATCTAGAAGAGACCGAGGAAAACGAGGAGGCGCTCGTGGAAATCACCGAGTTCGTCCGGGTCGCCGCCATGCTCATCCAGGAGGAGCGCAGTGCCCCGCCGCTGCCGTCCGCCGGGGAGCCGACATGACAGCGGCCGAGCACAAGCGCCGCCGGCGTGCCCTGGCCAAGGCGCTCGGGCGAGGTGCGGTCGTCATCCTGCCTGCGGCGCGGGAGGTGGTGCGCAATCGCGACGTCCATTATCCCTTTCGCCAGGACAGCGATTTTGCCTATCTCACCGGATTCCCCGAGCCGGACGCCTTTGCCGTTCTGATTCCCAAGCGCAAGGATGGCGAATTCGTCCTCTTCTGCCGCCCGAGCGATCCAGAGCGCGAGCAATGGAACGGTCGGCGGCTCGGCGTGGAGGGGGCCGTTGCCGTTTGCGGTGCGGATCAGGCGTATCCCTTGAGCGAACTCGATGAGCGCATGCCCGAGTTGATCGAGGGTTGCGAGCGGCTCTATTACCCCATTGGCATGGATGCCGGTCTGGACCAACAGGTTATGGGCTGGGTGAACAAGGTGCGTTCCAAGGTCAGGCTCGGTGTTACCGCCCCGGATACCTTCGTCGCGATCGAGTCGCTCCTGCACGAGCAGCGATTGCGCAAGAGCCGCGCCGAGCAGCAGGTCATGCGTCGCGCGGCCCATATCTCGGCCCAGGCTCACTGCCGGCTGATGCGCCTCGCGGCCCCTGGGCTTGAGGAGCGCGACCTGGAAACCGAGTTCCAGCATGCCTGCGCCGAGCAGGGCGCGCGCCATCTCGCCTATCCATCCATCGTTGGTGGCGGCATCAACGGCTGCATTCTGCACTATGTCGAGAACGATGCGACCCTGCGCGATGGCGACCTGGTGCTGATCGATGCCGGTTGCGAGCTGGATGGATACGCCTCGGACATCACCCGGACCTTTCCGGTCAATGGCCGTTTCACCCGGCCGCAGCGAGCGCTCTACGAACTGGTGCTGGAGGCGCAACGTGCCGCCATCGACACGTCGCGTCCCGGAGTGTCTTGGAACGCGCCGCACGAGGCGGCGGTCAAGGTGCTCACCAAAGGCCTGGTTCGGTTGGGCATCCTGTCGGGGAAGGTCGGGAAACTGATCGAGGAGGAGGCCTACAAGCCCTATTACATGCATCGGACCGGTCACTGGCTGGGGATGGACGTGCATGATGTCGGTCACTACAAGTCGGGTGGCGATTGGCGTGCGCTGGAGCCCGGTATGGTCCTGACCGTCGAGCCGGGCCTCTATCTGCCGGACACTAAGGCCGTGCCGAAGCCCTATCGCGGTATCGGTATCCGCATCGAAGACGACATCCTCATCACCGAGGACGGCACCGAGATCCTGACCGCCGACGTGCCCAAGGATCCGGACGAGATCGAGGCATTGATGGCCCGCTAGCCGGGCCGGGATCTACAGGCGCGTTTCGCTGTCTCGTTCCAGGAGTCGCTGCCCTGCTGTCCTCGCGGGCTTGGCCCGAGTGATGGCCGACCCCAACCCATTCTTGGATCGAATCAAGTCAGGTGTGAACGACATGTACCAATACGACGTCACCATTGTCGGAGGCGGTCTGGTCGGCGGCAGTCTGGCCTGCGCCCTGGCCAATACCGGGCTCAGGGTCGCCTTGATCGAGGCGGTCTCTCAGCAATCGCGCGCGCGTCCGAGCTATGACGAGCGTGTCATCGCACTCTCCCTGGGAAGCCAGCGCATCTTCGAGGCGATCGGGGTCTGGCCGGAGATGGCTCCCGAGGCGGAGCCGATCCTCAAGGTGCGGGTTTCCGATCGCGGGCATTGCGCCTTCACGCGACTCGATCATGCCGAGGAGGGCGTCGAGGCGCTTGGCTACGTGATCCCGGCCCGCGCCATGGGGGCGGCGATCCAAACCGCGCTCAAATATGCGGGCAACCTGGAGATCTTCTGTCCGGCCCAGCTGCTGACCCATCGTGTCGGCGCCGATGGCGTCGAGCTGAACCTGCTCGCCGACGGCGAGTCGGTCTCCTTGCGGACTCGGCTGCTGGTCGCGGCCGATGGCGGTCAGTCCGGGATTCGGGCCGGACTGGATCTGCAGGTGAGGGAGCATGCCTACGGACAGGATGCCATCATCACCACCGTCACCCCGGACCGTCCTCTGCGCGGTGTCGCCTTCGAGCGGTTCACGGATACGGGTCCCCTGGCCATGCTGCCGATGACGGCGGGGCGCTATTCGGTGGTCTGGACCTGTCGCGATTCCGAGACCGCAGATCTGCTGATGCTGTCCGACCAGGACTTCCTGGACCGGTTGCAGGTGCGTTTCGGTTTTCGGCTCGGTCGGTTGGGGCAGGTGGCGTCGCGCCGCGCCTATCCCTTGAAATTCGTGCTGACACGGGATTCGGTTCAGGATCGTCTGGTCATGATCGGGAACTCGGCCCATACCCTGCATCCGGTGGCCGGTCAGGGGTTCAATCTGGGTCTGAGGGATGTCGCCGGTTTGGCCGAGGTGCTGGCGGATTGCGCGGCCGCCGGGGACGATCCGGGCGCGACCGAGACGCTCGCCGGATATCGGCGCTGGCGCGGTCGCGACCAGATGGCGACCGCCGGAATGACGGATGCACTCGCGCGACTCTTCGTGCCCGACTGGACGCCGCTGATCATGGCCCGTGCCGCCGGCATGCTGGCTGTGGATCTCATCCCTCCGGCCCGTCACCTGTTGGCCAGGCGCTTCATGGGGCTGGGCGGCCGTCAACCGCGCCTGGCCTGCGGACTCTCGCTCGATGGAGGTCGTTCATGACAGAAGCCGATGCGACATTCGACCTGGTGGTCGTCGGTGGCGGCATGGTCGGCGCGGCGTTCGCACTCGCCGCGTCGGGGCAGGGGCGCTCGATCGCCGTCGTCGAGCCGCGCGAGCCGGCCCGCCAGTGGCCTGAGGGCGAGATCGATCTGCGTGTCTCCGCCTTGAGCCGTGCGAGCCAACGGATGCTGCAGCGACTCGATGCCTGGGATCGCATTCGCGAACTGGGCGCCAGCCCCTATCGCCAGATGCATGTCTGGGACGCGCTCGGCGGTGGCGAGATCCATTTCGACAGCCGGGACGTCGGCGAGGCCGATCTCGGACACATCGTCGAAAATCGAGTGATCCAGCTGGCGCTCTGGGAGGAGCTGGAGGCCGCCGAGGATGTAGTCCTGCTCTGTCCGGCCGCCATTTCGGACATGGAGCGGACGCAAGCTGGATGGCGTCTGCTGCTCACCGATGCCCGCTCGGTCGAGACCCCGCTGCTGGTCGGCGCCGATGGGCGCGACTCGCTGGTGCGCGAACTCGCCGGGATCGCGACCGAGGGCTGGGAGTACGGCCAGAAGGCGATCGTCGCCAACGTGAGGCCGGAACGCACGCATCAGGAGACCGCCTGGCAGCGCTTTCTGCCGACCGGCCCGCTGGCCCTGCTTCCGCTTGCCGACGGACGCTGTTCCATCGTCTGGTCGGCCGACGATGCGCGTGCCGCCGAGCTCTTGGCGATGGACGAGGACGCCTTCTCGGAGGCGCTGACCGCCGCCTCCGAGTCGCGCCTGGGGCGCCTGACCCTTGATGGACCTAGGGCGGCGGTGCCGCTCAGGCTCCAACATGCCAAGCAGTACGTCCGGCCCGGACTCGCGCTCGTCGGCGATGCCGCGCATGCCATTCATCCGCTGGCGGGGCAGGGTGTCAACCTTGGATTCTTGGACGCGGCCGAGCTGGCCTCCGCGCTCGATCTGGCCGAGTCCGCCGGGCGCTCGCCGGCCGGTCTCTGGACCCTGCGCCATTATGAGCGTGCTCGGCGCGGCGACAATCTGGCGATGCTCGCGGCCATGGATGCCTTCAAGCGGCTGTTCGGTCAGGATGGCGAGCCGATGGTCAGTCTGCGTGGGCTGGGGTTGCGGATTGCGGACCGGTTCGCTCCGCTCAAGCGTCGCTTCATGGACCGGGCGCTTGGACTCGGCCAGGATTTGCCGCCGCTGGCGCGGCCCTGGATCGGGCACTGATCGATTCGATTCATCCATGCGGCGGAATTTTCGATTTGGACCGACCGCCGCTTTTGGTTAGGCTTGCCGCCGTTTCGGCCGCAGCTTCGTCATCTTCAAGGCCGGCGAACGGACCTGTCGCTGCCCGTTCTTCTATAGATCCTACATGCAGCAGGGCAGCGCCGAATGTGCCGTCGCTCTGCTGCAGGCCCAGGCCGGTCAAGCCGCCGAGTAGCGGGGCGATTTGCCCGCGCGGCGCGACTGACGCGGCCGGTGCCGTTTTTCATTTACGCTGAATCAGAACGAGAGGGGACGAATATGTCTGCGAAGAATGCCTTTTATGCCCAGTCCGGTGGGGTCACCGCCGTCATCAACGCCTCGGCCTGCGGTGTGATCGAGACCGCCCGCCGTCACACCGACAAGATCGCCAACGTCTATGCCGGGCGCAATGGCATCATCGGCGCATTGACGGAAGACCTGATCGACACCAGCCAGGAGTCGGACGAGGCCATCGCTGCGCTGCGCTACACTCCGTCCGGCGCCTTCGGTTCCTGCCGCTACAAGCTCAAGAGCCTGGAGGCCAATCGGCGCGAATACGAGCGTCTGATCGAGGTCTTCAAGGCGCACGACATCGGTTATTTCTTCTACAACGGTGGTGGCGATTCGGCCGATACCTGCTACAAGGTCTCTCAGCTCTCCGAGGCACTGGGCTATCCGGTGCAGGCGATCCATGTCCCCAAGACGGTGGATAACGACCTGCCGATTACGGACAACTGCCCCGGCTTCGGCTCGGTGGCCAAATACATCGCGACCTCGGCCCTGGAGGCGTCCTTCGACGTGCGATCGATGGCCAAGACCTCGACCAAGGTCTTCGTCCTGGAGGTGATGGGACGTCATGCCGGCTGGATCGCCGCCGCCGGCGGACTGATCGAGGATCACGACATCCCGGTCATGATTCTCTTCCCCGAGATCGAATTCGATCAGGAGCGTTTCCTCGCCTCGGTCAAGGACAAGGTCGAGCGCTCCGGCTTCTGTACCATCCTGGTGTCCGAGGGCGCCAAGTATCCCGATGGACGTTTCCTGGCCGAGCAGGGGACACGGGACGCCTTCGGTCATGCCCAGCTCGGTGGTGCGGCCCCGGTCGTGGCCAACATGATCAAGGATGCCACCGGCTATAAGTTCCACTGGGCGGTGGCGGACTATCTGCAGCGCGCTGCACGTCATCTGGCCTCCAAGACCGATGTCGAACAGGCCTATGCCATGGGGCGCGCCGGGGTCGAGTTCGCGCTCGCCGGCCACAATGCCGTGATGCCGACCGTCAAGCGCTTGAGCAGCGATCCCTACGCCTGGGAAGTTGGCGAGGCGCCGCTGTCCGAGGTTGCCAACGTCGAGAAATTCATGCCGCGCGATTTCATCTCGGAAGACGGTTTCGGCATCACGCCCATCTGCAAGGAGTATCTGATTCCGCTGATCCAGGGCGAAGACTATCCGCCGTTCGAGCAGGGGCTGCCCAAGTACGTCACCTTGAAGAACGCCTCGGTCGAGCGCAGGCTGCCGTCCTTCGAGCTCTGACCGCGCTGTGGTTCCGCACGCGGAGGCTGCCGTCGGATGCGGCATCCTCCGTTGCCGTCTCGGGCGTCATCGATTCGCAATCGGGCCGCAACAATTCCTTGAAAATCTCAAGCATTGGGATTTTCGGTGGCTCGATAGACTACAATTGCCGGCTAAACGTTCCAGCGGGCCCTTCCGGGGCCTTTTTTCTTTGGCCTCGACGTCCCTGCTGGCACCATCCTTAGAGACCTAAAGGTGAATGACGAAAAACATCCCATCTGCCGCTTGGGGTGAGAAACGAACCCCAAGAGTGCGCCGCTGTCGGGATTCGCTCTCGCTCGCCCCAACCGGATAGGACATTTCGACAATCACCCGAACAGTTTTTCAACTCACCCTCTCTACTTAGACTTTCAGAGGTCATTGATGGATATTTCCAAGGTTTCCCGGGGCGATCTTCCCCACGTGCTTAACGTGATCATCGAGATTCCGGCGCGCTCCGATCCGGTCAAATACGAGATGGATAAGGAGACGGGCGCCATGTTCGTCGACCGTTTCATGTCCACCGCCATGTACTATCCCTGCAACTATGGCTATGTGCCGCATACGCTGTCTCCGGATGGCGACCCGGTGGACGTGCTGGTGGCCACGCCGTACTCCCTGATCCCGGGCTCGGTCATCAAGTGCCGGCCGATCGGCGTGCTCAAGATGACCGACGAGTCGGGCGACGACGCCAAGATCCTGGCCATTCCGGTCGATTCGCTCTACAAGGGCTATCGTCAGATCGAGAGCTTCCGCGACATGCCGCAGCATCTACTCGATCAGATCGCGCACTTCTTCGAGCACTACAAGGATCTCGACGAAGGCAAGTGGGTCCGTGTCGGCGGTTGGGGCGGCCGGGAAGAGGCGTATCAGGAGATCATGAACAGCGTCAAGATGTTCGAAGACGCCCCGGATAAGCCGGCCTTCTGATGTCTCTGACCCATTTCACTCCATCGGGCGACGCCCACATGGTCGATGTGGGCGACAAGGTCGTGACCCGACGTCGGGCCGTGGCCGAGGGGTGGATCCGGATGGAGCCGGAGACGCTTGCGCTGATCGAGCGGGGTGGACATGGTAAGGGCGACGTGCTCGCAATCGCGCGCGTCGCCGGAATCATGGGTGCGAAGCGGACCGCTGACCTGGTTCCGCTTTGTCATCCGCTGAGTCTGAGCCGGGTCGACATCGCACTGGAGCTTCGGCATGGCGAGTGTGCCGTGCAGTGCAGCGCGACGGTCGAGACCAACGGCCGGACCGGCGTGGAGATGGAGGCGCTGTGCGCCGTTCAGGTCGCGCTGCTCACCATCTACGATATGTGCAAGGCCGTCGATCGCGGCATGTGCATGACCGATATCCGGCTCGTCGAGAAGTCGGGAGGCCGCTCCGGGCTCTGGAGGCGCGATCCCGATGCCTCTGTCCCGAATCCTTGATCCCGCCTTTCGATCCTCTCCGTCATCGTTGCGGGCACCCGCCGTCTTTCTCTCGTTTTACATCCAGGATGCGTTCCGACGATGAATCCCTTTTATCAGCGCGCTCATTTTCTCTCGGCCGCGAGCCGCCTCGACCACGCCCCGGCCGACAGCGGTCGCGAGGTCGCCTTCGCCGGTCGTTCCAATGCTGGAAAATCGAGTGCTATCAATGTGCTCTGTCATCAGAATGCGCTCGCTCGGACCAGTAAGACTCCGGGACGCACCCAGCAACTGATCTTTTTCGAGCTGGACGAGGAACGGCGTCTGGTCGATTTGCCCGGCTACGGTTTCGCCAAGGTCTCCGTGTCGGTCAAGCGCGAGTGGCAGCAGCATCTCGCGCATTATCTGGACTGTCGGCGCTCGCTGGTGGGGTTGGTGATCGTCATGGACATTCGGCACCCGCTCACCGACTACGATCGTCAGATGCTGGCCTGGGGGCTGAAGGGCGAGATGCCGCTGCTCCTGTTGCTGACCAAGGCGGACAAACTCAAGCGCGGCCCGGCGCGCTCGGCGCAGCTCGCGGTGGAGCGCGCCGTCTCCAATCACAGCGATCGTGTCAGCGTGCAGCTCTTCTCGGCCCTGGAGCGCCAGGGCGTCGAGTCGGTTCAGGGGGTGTTGGACCGCTGGCTGGAGGTGCCACCGCCGGCGAACTGAGAGAGTTGGCCGGACGCCGCTTGGCGCGATGTCACGGTGGCCTGTGCGAGCAACCTGGAGCGCCTAGGCTAGAATCGAATTTTCATTGCAGCGATTGGCGGCGAGCGCGATCCGCCCAAGGGAGCGACATGCATATTGGCGATTTGATGGCCGAAAGTGGGGTCAAATTTGGCACCAGCGGTGCCCGAGGTCTTGCCTCGGAGATGACCGACTGGGTCTCTTATGCCTATACGGTTGGTTTTCTGCGCTATCTCCAAGAGGTCGGCGTCCTGGTTGCGGGGCAGGCGGTCGGGATCGCGGGCGATCTGCGTCCGAGCACGCCGCGTATCATGGCCGCTTGCGCACAGGCGGTGCTGGACCAGGGATGCCGGCCGGTCAACTTCGGGTTCATCCCGAGTCCGGCGCTTGCAGCCAATGGCATCGCGCACGGCATTCCTTCGCTCATGGTAACCGGGAGTCACATCCCGGACGATCGCAACGGCATCAAGTTCAATCTACCGACCGGGGAGATCCTCAAACAGGACGAGGAGGGCATCCGTGAGCAGGAGGTCAAGCGGCCGCACGGACTGTTCGATGCGGCTGGCGCCTTCATCGATGCGAATGCCGCCCGGCTCCCCCCGCGCGAGGATTCGGCCTATCGCGACTATATCGCCCGCTATCTCGACTTCTTCCCGTCGGGTTGCCTTGCGGGTCTGCGGGTCGGAATCTACGAGCATTCGAGCGTGGCGCGCGAGGCCTATGCCGATGTACTTGGCGGTCTCGGGGCCGAGATCGTCCGCCTCGCGCGCTCGGAGCAGTTCGTTCCGGTCGATACCGAGGCGATCCGCCCGGAGGACATCGATCTGGCGCGCCAATGGGCGACGAACGACCGCTTCGATGCCCTGGTCTCGGCCGATGGCGACGGCGATCGTCCGCTGATCGGTGATGAGCAGGGTATCTGGCTGCGCGGCGATATCGCGGGCGTGCTCTGTGCCCGGCAGCTGGGCGCCACTGGTGTCGTGACGCCGGTGAGCAGCAACACGGCGGTCGAGAAATGCGGCTGCTTTCAGTCCGTCCTGCGGACCCGTATCGGTTCGCCTTTCGTTATCGAGGGCATGCAGACGCTGATCGATCGGGGACTGAGTCCGGTGGTCGGCTACGAGGCGAACGGTGGCTTCCTGCTCGCCAGTCCCATCGAGATCGACGGACGCAGGCTGGCGCCCCTACCCACACGCGACGCCGTGCTGGTCGCCGTCACCATCCTGCAGGCCTCGGTCGAGCAGGGCAAGCCGCTCTCGGACCTGGCGAGCGATCTTCCGCGCCGCTTCACCTACAGCGATCGGCTCAAGGATTTTCCCACCCATATCAGCCAGGCGCGCATCGCCACGCTGGTCAGTGGCGATTTCCCCCAAGACAAGGTCGCAATCGAAGCCCTGTTCGGCGAGTCTTTTGGCTCAGTCGTATCAACCGATGTCACCGATGGTCTGAGGATCACATTCGCCAGCGGCGAGATCGCCCATCTGCGTCCCTCGGGCAACGCACCCGAGTTGCGCGCCTATACCGAGGCCGACTCACCGGAGCGGGCCCGCGACATGAACGCGACCTGCATGGATATCCTCGCAAGCTGGCGGCGATGATTTTGTCGCCAGCCGCCAGCCGCCAGCCGCCAGCCGCCAGCCGCCAGCACTATAATCTTGCTGGTAGCTGGTAGCTGGTAGCTGGTAGCTGGTAGCTGTTTACAGCAGGAAGATGGTCGCCAGGCCGAGGAAGGAGAGGAAGCCGATGACGTCGGTGACCGTGGTGAGGATGACGCCACCGGCCAGCGCGGGGTCGATTCCGAAGCGTTCGAGTGCCAGCGGGAGCAGGGCGCCGGAGAAGGCGGCGGCCAGCAGGTTGATGCTGATGGCGGCGCCGATGACCAGTGCGATGTCGGTGTCGTGGAACCACAGCTTGGCGACCAGCGCGACGACGATGGCCCAGATGACGCTGTTGATGCCGGCGACCGCCATCTCCTTCCACAGGAGCCAGCGTGCGTTGTTGATCGAGAGCTGTCCGAGCGCGAGCCCGCGAATGGCAAGCGTGAGCGTCTGTGTGCCGGCGATGCCGCCCATGCTGGCCACCACGGGCATCAGCACGGCCAGGGCCACCACCTGCTGGATGGTTGCCTCGAAGCGTCCGATGACCCAGGCCGCGAGGAAGGCGGTGAGCAGGTTGACGCCGAGCCAGAGCGCTCGGCGGCGGGCGCTGAGCAGGACCGGGGCGAACATGTCCTCGGTCTCCGACAGACCGGCCTGTCCTAGGAACTGGTGATCGGCCTCCTCACGGATGACGTCCATGACGTCGTCGACCGTGATGCGTCCGAGCAGGCTTCCGTCCTCGTCCACGACCGGCGCCGTGACCAGATCGTGTTGCTCGAATCGGGTCGCGACCTCGCGCGCGCTCCACGAGGCCGGAATGGCCTGTACGTCGAGCGTCATGGCCTCGGCGACCGTGTCCTCCGGGTCGTGGGTGAGCAGGTCGGTCAGATAGAGGACCCCGAGATAGTGACCCTTGCGGTCGACCACGATGAGGTTGTCGGTGATGTCCGGCAGTCCGTCCTTGAGTCGGCGCAGATAGCGCATCACCACGTCGAGCGTCATCTCGGGACGCACCGTCACGGTGTCGGTGTTCATGAGACCGCCGGCGCTGTCTTCGTCGAACGACAGGGCCTTTTCGAGACGGTCGCGTCGCTGCTGATCGAGCGATTTGACCACCTCCTGGGTGATGGCGACCGGCAGGTCCTGCAGCATGTCGGCCAGGTCGTCCGTGTCCAGGCTGCCCATGGCGGCGATCAGCTCGCCGGTGTCCATCAGCCGGATCAGATGCTCGCGGACATCGTCGTGGAGATAGGTGAGGACCTCGCCGTCGTATTCGGCCTCCACCAGATTCCACACCAGTTCGCGTTCCTTGGGTGGGAGCGATTCGAGCAGATGGGCGATTTCGGCCGGCTGTAGTGCGTTGAGCATGCGCGCGGCCCGACGCATCCCACCCTGCTGCAGAACCTGCTGCAGATCCTCGAGTCGGGTGTTGTCGGGGTTGCTGGGAACGGGGACGGTCATAGAAGCCCTGTCGGTCGCGAGATGGCGGACGCAATGCCGTGATGGCGCCTATGCTACCAGAGCCGAGCGGCGATCTTCGCGAACTCAGTCGGCGTTCAGGGCATCGAGCAGAAGACTCGGATCGGCGTCGTCCAGGCGCGTGAAAAGGAACTCGGCGCGCGCGTTCAGCTTCTGGGTGTCGGCGTTCAGCACGGTCTCTTTGATATTTAGAATAGCGCCTGGTTGCATGCTGAATTCGCGCAATCCCATTCCGAGCAGCAGTCGGGTGAAGCGGGGGTCGCTGGCCATTTCGCCGCACATGCTGACAGGGACGCCCTCGGCTGCGCCGGCCTCGATGATGATGCGGATCAGCCGCAGGATGGCCGGATGGGTTGGGTCGAAGAGATAGTTGACCGCGTCGTCCAGTCTGTCGATGGCGAGCGTGTATTGGATGAGATCGTTGGTGCCGATGGAGAGAAAATCCAGTCGGCGGGCGATGGGTCTGGCCGCGAGCGCGGCGCCTGGCACCTCGATCATGGCACCGATCCGCATCCGGGGATCGTAGTCGAGTCCGTCTGCGTCGAGTTCGCGCTTGATCTGGCCGATGAGGTCGAGGACCGTGTCCACCTCATGCAGATTGGTCACCAGGGGGAGCATGAGTCTGACCGGTCCGAGCGCGGAGGCGCGCAGTATGGCGCGCAGCTGCGGGCGAAAGAGTTCGAGTTCCTTGAGGCAGAGCCGAATTGCGCGCAGTCCGAGCGCTGGATTGGTCGCGTTGTCACTCGGGCCGGGCATGGCGTCGGTGCGTTTGTCCACGCCCAGATCGAGCGTGCGGATGGTGAGCGGGATTCCATCGAGTCCCTCCAGGATCTCGATGTAGTTGGCCAGATGTTCCTCTTCGTCCGGGAGGTCGTCCCGATTCATGTAGAGGAACTCGGTGCGGTAGAGGCCCACTCCGTCCGCCCCTGCGGCCCGGGCGACCTGGACATCCTCGGACAGCTCCAGGTTGGCCATGATCTTGATGGGTACACCGTCGCGGGTCCGAGAGGGCAGGTCCACCAGGTCGCGCAGTTGGCGCTGACGTTGCTCGATAGCCCGCAGCCGTTGGCGGAAATGCTGGCGCGTGTTGTCATCCGAGCTGGCCAGCAGTGTGCCGGTCTCGCCGTCGACGATCAGGAACTCGTTCGGTCGCAGATAGCGCGTGGCCTCGTGGATCCCAACGATCGCCGGGATACCGAGGCTGCGGGCCAGGATTGCGGTGTGCGACGTGGGCCCGCCGTATTCGGTCACGAAGGCAGCGGCGCCACGCTGGTGGAGCAGAATGGCGTCGGCCGGGGTGAGATCCCGAGCGACCACGATATGGCCGATCAGGTCCTGATCGGCGAGCACGGGTGGGGCGGCGTCCTCGCGCAGGAATCCCTGAATCTGACGCACTAGGTGCTGGACGTCGTCCCCGCGCGCGCGCAAATAGGTGTCGTCCATCTCGTCGAACACCTGCATCAGTCGTTCGCAGTGGATCTGTAGCGCCCATTCGGCGCAGCACAATTGGCTCTGGACGATGTGCTGGATCGCACCGGTCATCATCGGGTCGTCGAGCATCAGGAGATGCGCGTCCAGGAATTCGGCGGCATGGATCCGGCTGTCGGTCGAAATCTGGTCCCGCACCATTCGCAGCGCCTGGCGCGCGGCATCAAGGGCCTGATCGAATCGGGTCAGTTCGGCCTCGACCTGATCGGCCGCGATGGCTCGATGGGCGGCGGTATGCTGGTCGCGGGCGTCGATGAAGGCAGGGCCCAGGGCGATCGAGCAGGCCGAGGCGATCCCGATGCCCTGGAACGCGATCGTCACTCGCTCTCTCCGAAACGGTCGCGGATGAGCGTCTCGATCGCGTCGATGGCCTCCTGCTCGTCCTCGCCCTCGGCCTGAACCCTCACCTTGGTGCCCTGGCTGGCGGCCAGCATCATCACGCCCATGATGCTCTTGCTGTTGACGCTCTGGCCTCGGCGTTCGATCTCGATATGGCTCTTGAAGCGTCCGGCGCATTGCACCAGCTTGGCTGCAGCCCGCGCATGCAGGCCCAGCTTGTTACAGATTTCGAATTCTTTGCGAATCATCCGGCATGAATCCCTGTTGCGCGAGTGGTCCCATCGCGGTTTTCAGTCGTGTTTGCAGAGTTGGACGCCATCGCGTTCGCCCTGAAGTGCCTTCTCGGTCACGGCATCCAGATCGAGGGTGGCGTAGTTCAGCGCTCTCAACAGCATGGGCAGATTCACGCCGGTGAGCACCTGTACGTTGGTCCGTAGTTCCTGGAGCCTGTTGGCCACATTGCACGGTGTAGAGCCGAAGAGGTCGCTCAGGATGAGCACACCGTCGCCCTCGTTGAGCCGATCTAGGCGGCGCAGGCATTCCTCGATCAGATCCTCACGCGGCGTATCGTTGACGACCTCCACACCCTCGACACCGGCTGGGTCGGTGCCGAGTATCTCGCCTGCGATCCGCAGCAGATCCCCGGCGAGCGGGCTGTGGGTGATGAGCAGAACGCCGACGCTCACGCCAGTTCTCGATGTCGGACGATGACGCTATGTCCGAGTTGCTCGAAATGGCGTCTCAGTTGCTCCGTCATGTAGACCGAGCGATGCTGGCCTCCGGTGCAGCCGATGGCGATGGTGAGATAGCTTCGGCCGTCGGTTTCGAAATGCGGGATCCAGCGCTCGAAGAAGGCGAGGATGTCGTCGCGCATGTCTCGGGTCTCGGCGTGTTTTTCCAGGAACGCCTCGACCAGCGGATCCAATCCGGTCAGTCGCTTGAGCTCGGGCTGCCAATGGGGATTGGGTAGGCAGCGCACGTCGAAGACGAAGTCGACGTCCTGTGGGACCCCGTGCTTGAAGCCGAACGACTGAAGCAGAATCGATGCCTTGGGCGAGGCGTTGCCCATCGCCCAGCCGCGAACCCGGTCGCGAAGTTCGTGGATGTTGGTTTGAGTCGTGTCGATCTGGACATCGGCGCAGTCCCGGATCGGCTTGAGCAGTTCGCGCTCCAGCTGGATGGCCTCGCTCAAGGGGCGATCGCCGCGCGTCAGCGGATGCTTGCGGCGTGTCTCGCTGAAACGCTTGATGAGGGTCTCGGTCTGGGTCTCCAGAAAGAGTACATGGCAGTCGATGCCTTGCTCCAATGCCGTCATCACCAACTCGGGGAGCTGGACCAGCGCCTCTCTGTTGGTTCGGGCATCGATTCCGACGGCCGTGTTGGTGAAGGCGGTATCCAGCGTGTTGTGGAGCCCCAGCGCCAAATCCTTCAGCAGGAAGAGCGGCAGGTTGTCGATGCAGTAGTACCCCAGATCCTCGAGCGTGTGGAGCGCAACGCTCTTTCCGGAGCCTGAGAGGCCACTGAGAATGATGAGTTTCATCGCATGTCTTCGCGTCGGGTATCGTTGATGTGAGACATTTGGATGTGAGGTCCAGCGACTTCAGCGTCGGAGTGCCGGTGGATCCGGTCGGTCGATGCTGATCGCTCTAGCCTGGCGGTCGATGAAATCCACTCCGGCATCATAGCCCCTGATCCGTAGAATCTGGTGGCGCACCGCCGCTTCGACCAGGATGGCCAGATTGCGGCCTGGGGCGACCGGCATCACGATCTTAGGGATGGCGACGCCCAGGATGTTCATTGCCGTGAGACTTCCACTGAGCCGGTCGATGCTTTCGAGCTGTTGGTGGTCCAGTGGCTGCAGGTCGATGATGAGGTTGAGCGTCTTGTCGCGCCGCACCGCGCCCTCGCCGAACATGGCCCGGATGTTGAGGATGCCAAGTCCGCGGACCTCAAGAAAGTCTCGGAGTGTCTCGGGACAGCTTCCCTCCAGTACCTCGGGCGCGATGCGGGCGAATCGAGGCGCGTCGTCGGCGATGATGCGGTGACCGCGCGTGATGAGCTCCAGGGCCAGCTCGCTCTTGCCCACCGCAGGATTGCCCACCAGCAGCACGCCCATGCCCAGCACCTCAATGAAGACGCCGTGAACGGTTTCGCGTTCTGCCAAGGCGTGGGTCAGGAAATAGCGTAGATGGTTGATCAGATCCTGATCGCCGAGCGATGAGCTGAGAAGCGGGGTTTGGGTACGCTCGGCGACCTCTCGCAGGGCGGCATCCGGCTCGATGTCATCGGAGAAGAGCACCGCTGCGGGACGATCGGCGAAGAGCTTTTCGATGGTCTCGGTAAAGGCGGTGCTTCCCAGTTCGGTCAGATAGATCTGCTCGGGATGGCCGATCACCTGCAGTCGGTTGGGGTGGATGCAGTTGAGCGACCCGATCAGAGACTGACTCCCATGCGCGGGGGTCTCGCCGCGCAGCGGGCGTGGCTCCTTGGGCTCGGGTGTGAGCCAACGGAGCTTGAGTTGCGGCGCCGTCTGAGCGATCAGGAGTTGCAGACTGTCGATCATTGCTGGCGTCTCGCCGGGCGGTCTATCGTGCGTTCAGAACGCTCAGAAGGCGGGCTGCGGAGTCGGCCTCGCGCAGTTGCGCTCGGATCTCGGGGTCGCTGAAGAGGCTGGCCAGATGGGCGAGCAAGTGGAGATGCTCCTCGTTCGCCGCCTCCGGGACGAGCAGGGCGAAGGCCAGGTCGACGGACTCGCCGTCTGCGGCATCGTAATCGATCCCTTGCCTGATCTGGACGAAGGCGCCGATGACGTCGGACACCTCCTTCAGGCGCGCGTGAGGCAGCGCGATCCCGTGACCGAGCCCGGTACTGCCGAGACGCTCGCGTTCGAGCAGGCGCTCGAAGACGGTCTCGGTCTGCAGTCGAGGGTGATCGGTCGCCAGGAGTTCGGCCAGTGTTTCGAGCAGACGCTTCTTGCTGGAGATCTCAAGGCCGCATCCGATGCGGGATTCGCTGATCAGATCGGGGCTGAACATGGGGTCAACTCCTGTCAGGCACCGGCGCGTTTCACGGCGATCGTGTCGCTTGGCGATGGTTGCCAGAGGCATCGCGGACAAGTGGTTCTGGTCATGAGTCGTGGTTTCCTCGAAATCGGCCCGATGACGGGTGCATGGGATGACGGGTGCATCATATGTGCTCAGTCGTCATCGTCTCAATGAAAAACACCTCGAACGGCCTTCCTTGTGTCCGTCCGAGGTGTCGCGCGCCTTAGCGAGTCGGCGCAGCGGTCAGATCAATGCGTATCGGGATCGTGGGCGATTTCGGTCAACGTTCATGTGAGCTGGCGTGTCTTGACGTTCGTCCTCGGTGTCGGGCTAGGGGCACGGCGCTTGGCCATGCTCCCGCCGACGCTCTCAGAGAACGAGCGCCAATTCGGCGTCATCTGGAATGAGCGTTTCCGGCAATCGCCTCATTCCTCCTCGGCGGTGACGATCGGTGCGCCAGGTCGGTGGCTGTTTTTCTTCTCCTTGTAGCGAATCACTTGTCGATCGAGCTTGTCGATGAGCCCGTCGATGGCCGCGTACATGTCTTCATGAGTGGAGTCGGCAAACACCTTGCCTCCATTGATGTGGAGTGTCGCCTCCGCCTTCTGGGTGAGCTTTTCAACGCTGAGGACGACATGGGCGTTGATGACGTGGTCGAAATGTCGTGCTAGACGTTCGAATTTGCTGTCGACATAACTCTTCAGCGCTTCGGTTACGTCGATGTGGTGACCCGTCAGGTTAATCTGCATCATTTGACTCCTTAGGTTCAAACAGCCTGCTCATGCTAGGCGTTTGCGCTCGTTCGAGGGTGGGATGCCCATTGCCTCGCGATATTTGGCGACTGTTCGGCGTGCGACCTTGATGCCCTGATCAGCGAGTTCCTGCGCGATTTTGCTGTCGCTCAGGGGCTTTCTGGCGGATTCCCCTGAGATCAGCTTGCGAATCAGGGCGCGGATCGCCGTGGATGAACACTCGCCGCCAGAAGCGGTGTTGACGTGCGATGAAAAGAAATACTTGAACTCGAATGTGCCTCGCGGTGTGTGCATGTATTTCTGGGTGGTGACCCGAGATACGGTGGACTCGTGCAGTTCGAGCGCCTCGGCGATGTCGCGCAGAACCATGGGGCGCATGCCCTCGTCGCCGAGTTCGAAGAAGTCCTGTTGCATCTCCACGATCTTGGATCCCACGCGCAGAACCGTGTCGTTGCGGCTGGCCAGGCTCTTGATGAACCATCGCGCCTCCTGCAGATGGCTCTTGAGCGTGGTGCTGTCCGCGCTCTGATCCGAGCGCCTGATCAGTTGCGCGTAATCCGCGTTCACTCTCAGTTTCGGCGTCGACTCCGGATTGAGTTCGACGTGCCAGCGACCCTCCCCTTTACGGACGAAGATGTCGGGGACAACGTACTCCGGCGGCGCCTCTTCGATCAAGGTCCCCGGCTTCGGATTGAGTTGGCGGATGAGTGCGATCGCCTCAGCGATGCGCTCCTCCGGTTCCTTCAGCAGACGGGCGAGCGCGCCAAGGTCGCCTCTCGGCAAATGCTCGAAACCCTCGACGCAGACCCTGACGGCCAGATCGCGCGCGGGAAACTGGTCAGACAACTGGCGCAGTTGGATGGTCAGGCATTCCTGGATGCTGCGCGCCCCGATGCCTGGCGGGTCGAGTGATTGGACGCGGTGGATCAGCGTCTCGATCTCCTCGACGCTGATATCCGGGTTGTCGATGGAGGCGAGCAGCTCGTCGACGTCCGCGCGCAGATAGCCGGCCTGATCGATCGAATCGATGACCGTTTGAGCGATCATGAAGTCACGCTCGTTCAGCCGGCTCAGATTCAGCTGCCAGGCGAGATGGTCTTGCAGGCTTTGCGGGCGGCTCTGCTGGGCGAACGGATCGAAATCGGAGTTGTCGTCGCTGCCGTGCGAGGTGGGCGGCAGATAGCTGTCGAAGACGTCGTTCCACTGGGTGTCGACCGGAAGATCGTTTGGCATCTCGTTCGACTCGGCGCGGATCTCGCGATCCACGGCCATGTCCTGTTCGCCGTGCTGGGGCTCCGCCTCGGCTTGGCTCTGGTCGAGCCGGGCGTCGCTCCGTTCGCTGGCCGCGAAACGTTCGTTCTCGTCACCCTCTTCGAGCATGAGATTGGTTTCGAGTGCCTCTTGGATCTCCTTCTGGAGCTCGAGCGTCGAGAGTTGCAGCAGCTTGATCGCCTGCTGCAACTGGGGCGTCATGGTGAGGTGTTGGCTGAGGCGAAGCTGGATGGATTGCTTCATCGATCGCGTATGCGCCTTGAGGTGAACCGCTTGAGGTCTAAAGCAATAAGAGTGCCTATCGCCATTCTAGCCCATTTCGGCGAAAAGAGCCGCCAGTCGCCGGTCACTAGATTAAGCGGTTGCTTTGAAAGAATTTTATTGTCTTCGCTCGGCCGATAAGTGGGGGGCGAGGTCGAGCACCGCCACGTCCATGATGGACTGGCGCTGGCGGCTGACGGCTGGTGGCTGGTTGCGATATATCGGGTCATGGATGCTTCGTGAGATCGCCGTCTACATCGAGAAGTCGGCGCCGAGATAGACGTCTCGAACCTGCTGGTTGGCGAGCAACTCGTGCGGCTGGCCCGAGGCGATTACGTTTCCGTTACTGATGATGTAGCCTCGATCGCAAATATCGAGTGTCTCGCGGACATTGTGGTCCGTGATGAGGACGCCGATGCGCCGGTCCCGCAGATGGGAGACGATGGCCTTGATATCGCCCACAGCGATGGGATCGACGCCCGCAAAGGGTTCGTCGAGCAGCATGACAACCGGATCCACTGCAAGCGCGCGGGCGATTTCGAGCCGTCTTCGCTCCCCGCCCGAGAGGCTCAGGGCGAGCGAATCGCCGACATGCGCGATGCCTAGCTCTTCGAGCAGTTGCTCGCAGCGCGTCTCGCGCTCGGCGCGCTTGAGATCGCGTCGGGTCTCCAAGATGGCCAGGATGTTCTCGCGTGCCGAGAGCTTGCGGAAGACCGAGGGCTCCTGTGCCAGATAGCTGAGTCCGGCGCGCGCGCGCGCATGCATCGGCATGCGGGTGATGTCCTGGTCGTTCAGCAGGATCCGGCCCTGGTCGGCCGCGATGAGCCCGACGATCAGGTAAAAGCAGGTCGTCTTGCCGGCACCGTTGGGTCCTAACAGGCCGACGACCTCGCCTGGTTCGACCTCGACCGAGACGTCTTGCAGCACCTGCCGCCGACGGTAGTGTTTCTTCAGATGTTCGGCGCGCAGTGCGATCAAACGGGCCTCCTCATCGCGGGTGCCTTATTGCTCTTCGGGGGTGATGGTGATCTTGACCCGTCCCGAGCCTCCGGCGCGGAATTGGGCGCGGGCGCGGTCGTAGATGATGCGCTCGCTGGTCAGTCGGTCCTCTCCCTGGATCAGCACGCCGTCGCCGATCAGGACGAGTTCGTCCTTGTCGGCGTTGTATTCGATCCGCTTGGCGAACGCGTGCACCTCGCCCTGGTCGCCGTCGAGCCGCTGTTTGTAGCGTGCCGGCTTGCCCAGCGCGATGATGAACTTGGGTTGGCGGTCCTCGCGATGGTAGACGGTCACATGATCGGCCAGGAGTTGCATGCTGCCCTGGTCGACCTGGACGTTGCCGACATACACGCTGGTGCTGTCGCTTTCGCGGACCTCGACGTCGTCGGCCTCGATCAGAATCGGCTGTTTGGCGTCATCCTTCAGCGCCCAGGACTGTCCGGCGCTCAAGACGGTGAGCGCGGCTAGGAGTAGGCGTGCGATGGGCCTGGGTGTGCGGGTCCGGTCGGCTTTGAAGGTTATCATGGGGACGGATCCTGCTCGGGATCGGACTCGGGCGCGAGCCGGATGCGCGCGCGCCCATGGAATGTGGTGCGGGTCGGTTCGTTATACCAGAGACGCATTCCGTTGGCGGTCAGGACGTCGCCATCGCTGTTGACCCGTACTTCGAGATCGGTCTCGGCCAATCCTTGTTTGCGCCAGATATCCAGGCGTTCGGTCTCGAAATGCGCGGGGCGGTTTTCGTCGTCGCCCGCTCGATTCAGCTCGACATTGCCCTCCAGGCGGATCTGATCGCCGTCCGCGTAGATGGTGCCTCGGTCGGCCTTAGCGTGCCAGGACGGTCCTTTGATCTGGTACAGCTCCAGGCGCGGCTGGTCCAGTTCGGAGACATTTTCCGTCGCGTAGTGCCGCAGCTCGATCGCCTTCAGATGACGGATCGGCCGTCCGCTGTCGTTGGTCTCGACCGCCGAGAATCGATCGACGACATAGTCGGGCAGTCGGGGGCGCGTCCGGTGCGCGCCGGCATCCTCGTCCGGTGTCTTGAGCTGCCACCAGGCGATGGCCCCGATGATCGCGAACAGGATCGCGAGCATCAGTTGCCGTCCGCTCCAGAAGGGGCGGTCGAAATAGCCGAAATAGGCGCTCATCGATAGCGCGACATCATCTGCTCGAACGTGCCCTGAGCATCCATGATCATCTCGCACACCTCGCGCGCCGCACCGCGCCCGCCGGGTGCGGTGGTACACCAGTGTGCCAGGTCGCGGACCTGCGGTTGGGCGTCCGCGACGGCCACCGCGAGTCCGACACGGCGCATCACGGGCAGGTCCACCACATCGTCGCCGACATAGGCGATCGTCTCGTCTGGCAGTTCAAGACGCTGTTTGAGCTCCTCGTAGGCCGGCAGCTTTTCACGATAGCCCTGGAAGACGTCGGAGACCCCGAGACTCGCCATGCGCATCTGGACCACATTGGAGGTGCGTCCGGTGATGACGGCCAGCCGCACGCCGCTCTGCTGGAGCATGACCATACCGTGACCGTCGCGCGAATTGAACGCCTTGTACTCGAGTCCGTCGTCGCCGAGATAGAGACTCCCGTCCGTCAGCACGCCGTCGACGTCGAAAATGACCAGTCGGATCCGGGATGCGCGTTCTCGAATGTCCTGCATGGCTGGCTGACCTCATTGGCTGTGGATCGGATGGGGGGCTGGGTGCCCGGCACGCCGTCTGTCGGCGTCACACCACGCCCGCTCGGAGCAGGTCGTGCATGTTGAGCGCCCCGATCGGTCTGCGCTGGGCGTCGAGTACCAGCAGGCCATTGATGGACAGGGATTCCATCAGTCGTACGGCCTCCACGGCGAGCGCGTCTTGCGAGAGTGTGACGCAGTCGGGCGTCATGACCGAATCGATACGCGTCTGGTGGACGTCGATTCCGCGATCGAGTGTGCGGCGTAGATCGCCGTCGGTGAAGATTCCGGCGAGTGTGCCGTCGTCAGCCAGGACCGCGCTCATCCCCAGGCCGCCGCGCGACATTACCTCTAGCGTGTCCATGACGCTGGTGCCCAGCGTGACCGTCGGCAGTCGCTCGCCGTGGTGCATGACGTCGCGGACGTGCAGCAGCAGTCGTCGTCCGAGCGTTCCGGCCGGATGCGAGCGCGCGAAGTCCTCGGCCGTGAAGCCACGGCTTTCGAGCAGGGCGATCGCCAGTGCGTCGCCCATGGCCAGTGCGGCCGTGGTGCTCGATGTGGGGGCCAGGCCGAGCGGACAGGCCTCGCTGGCGACGCTGATGTCGAGGCTGACATCGGCCTCGCGCGCCAGTGTCGAGTCGCGTCGGCCGGTCATGGAGATCATGGGGACGGCGAGCCGCTTGATGATCGGCAGGATGACCAGAAGCTCGTTCGTCTCGCCCGAGTTGGAGATGGCGAGCACCACGTCGCGCGGCGTGATCATGCCCAGATCGCCGTGGCTCGCCTCGCCGGGATGGACGAAGAAGGCCGGGCTGCCGGTGCTGGCCAGGGTCGCGGCGATCTTGCCGCCAATGTGCCCCGACTTGCCCATGCCGAGCACCACGATGCGTCCCTCGCACGCCAGCATGTAGCGGCAGGCGCGGAGAAAGGTCGCATCGATGCGCGCGCCCAGAGCAGCGACCGAGGTGGCCTCGATTTCGATCACGGCGCGACCGAGTTCGAGGATCTTTTCGGCCTGGCCGTCGGCCAGCACGGCCTCGCGCGCGCCGAGTTGTCTGCGTTCTGTCATGCTTGCCGGGGTCCTGGGTTAGCGCGTGTTCGTCGTCATGGGGTTCGGATGATGCACAAAAATACACTATGGGCGGCTCGGATGTCCCCTGCGCCCCGGCATTTGCGTCGATGATGCGCCGTCTCCGGGGATTCGGGCCGTACGGTTCGCCTTGACGCCCATGGGTTCGGTCGCGAGAATCACCTATTTTTCGTCAATGACGCGTCTTGCGCGAATCCATCATCATGCATAGGCGAGGGGCGGTAGCGAGGGCTCGGGGCGCGGCAGGTCGCGCATGGGCATTGTATGCGCTCATCCATGAATCGATGCCGATTTCGATGACGGCGGGGGATGCTCATGTCCGGTGAGACCGATCGCGATCTGGCCGATCAAGATCTCTTGGTGAAGATTCGCGGGCTCCATTTCAGTCGCGGATCCCGCGTCATCTTCGAGGACCTGGATCTCGATATCCGCCGAGGTTCCGTGACCGCCGTCATGGGGCCGAGCGGTACGGGCAAGACCACGCTGCTCAAGCTGATCACCGGACAGCTGCATCCCGACGCGGGCACCATTGAGGTCGATGGCGAGGACGTGCTGCGGCTGGACAAGGCAGGACTCTACCGGCTGCGCCGGCGCATGGGGATGCTGTTTCAGAGCGGCGCGCTGCTCACGGATCTCAGCGTCTTCGAGAACGTCGCCTATCCGCTGCGCGAGCACACCGATCTGAGCCCCTCGATGCTGCGCAAGCTGGTCTTGCTGAAGCTTGAGGCGGTCGGCCTGCGCGGCGCGCGGGATCTGATGCCGAGTGAGCTGTCCGGCGGCATGGCGCGCCGCGTCGCCTTGGCGCGCGCGATTGTGCTCGATCCCATGATGATCCTCTACGACGAACCCTTTACCGGTCAGGATCCAATTTCGATGGGCATGCTGGTGACGCTGATTCGCCAGCTCAACGACGCCTCTCGCATGACCAGTATCCTGGTGTCGCACGACGTGCGCGAGACGACCCGTATCGCCGATTTTCTCTATCTTATTTCTCAAGGGCGTGTCATCGCCCAGGGGACGCCGCAAGAGATTGCCCTCGATGCATCCGAATCGGTGCGTCAGTTCATGGATGGTCTGCCCGACGGGCCGGTCCACTTCCATTACCCGGCACCGCCGCTGGCCGAGGATCTGAGTGCCCAGGGGAGAAAACGATGAGATTCGAGGCCTTCGCCGTGCTCGGTCGTGGTGTATTGGGCGCGCTAGAACGGTTGGGGCGGGCGCATCTGCTGCTGTTCGCGATCCTGGCCGGCAGCGGCGAGGTCCTGCGCCATCCGCGCCTGCTGTTCGAGCAGATCTACAATGTCGGTGTCCTCTCGTTGCTCATCGTCGGTGTCTCCGGGCTTTTCGTCGGTATGGTGCTGGGGCTGCAGGGCTATTATGTGCTGGCGCAGTTCGGTGCGGCCGAGAGCCTTGGTATTATGGTCGCCGCCTCGCTGGTGCGTGAGCTCGGCCCCGTGGTTGCGGCCCTGCTGGTGGCCGGTCGCGCCGGGTCGGCGCTGACCGCCGAGATCGGTCTGATGAAGGCGACCGAACAGCTTGCGGGTCTCGAAATGATGGCGGTCGATCCGATCCGGCGCATCCTGGCGCCGCGTTTCTACGGGGGCGTGGTCGCCATGCCGTTGCTGGCGGCGATCTTCAGTGCGGTCGGCGTGCTTGGCGGCTATTTCGTCGGTGTGGGGCTGCTTGGTGTCGATGACGGTGCCTACTGGAATCAAATGCAGGCCAAGGTCGACTTTCAGGAGGACATCGTCAATGGCGTCATCAAGAGTCTCGTGTTCGGTGTCGCCATTACTTGGGTCGCGCTCTTCCAGGGGTACGATACCGTTCCTACCTCGGAGGGCGTGAGTCGCTCGACCACGCGTTCTGTGGTGCATTCCGCGCTCCTGGTGCTGGGGCTCGATTTCGTCCTGACGGCGTTGATGTTTGGAGGCTGATGACAATGGGCAAGCGGCACACGATCGAGGTTACGGTCGGGGCCTTCGTGGTACTGGGCGTCGTCGCGCTCTTCTTTTTGGCGATGCAGGTCAGCAATCTCAGCCAGGCATCCAGCGGCGACGGCTACCATCTGACGGCACGTTTCTCGAACATCGGCAGTCTCAAGGTTCGTTCTCCCGTGACCATGGCGGGTGTGCGTATCGGTCGGGTCGAGTCGATCGGGTTCGATAAGACGCGCTACGAGGCGCTGGTGACCATGCGTATCGATGCGGGTATTGACTCGATTCCCGAAGATACCTTCGCCAATATCTTTACCGCCGGATTGCTGGGCGAGCAGTACATCGGGCTGGAGCCTGGCGGAAGTCCGGATTTCCTGCGCGACGGCGATGAAATCGCCAACACGCAATCGGCACTGCTCCTCGAACAGATGATCGGGCAGTTTCTCTTCAAGAAAGCAGGTGAAAGCGGCTAATGCTTCAAAAACGTCATGTTTTCCTATTGTTGCTGGTCCTCATGCCGCTGGTGTGGAGTGGCAGCCTCTTCGCGTCCCAGGAGGACGCCTCCGCGCTGGTGAAGCGAACCGCCGACCGTATGCTGACAACCCTGGAGGCCCGGCGGGGCGAGGCGGAGCGCAATCCGTCCCTGATCTACGGAATGATCGAGAGCATCGCGGCGCCGCACTTCGATTTCGAGCGCATCACCCAGGGGGCTGTGGGCCAATACTGGCGTCAGGCGACGCCTGCTCAGCAGCGCCAACTGGTCGATGGATTCAAGCAGGTACTGGTTCGCACCTATGCGCGCTCGCTGCTCAGTTATTCCGGCCAGGAGATCCGCTATCTTCCCGCCAAGCCGGGGAGTCGCCCGAATAGGGTTACGGTGCCGACCGAGGTGCGCGAGGCGGGCGCGGCGCCGATTCCGGTCGACTACCGCATGTTCGACAACGGCAGCGGCTGGAAGGTGTACGACGTCGTTATCAACAATGCCAGTCTGGTCGGCAACTACCGCAGCAGCTTCGCCAACGAAATCCGCCAGAACGGCATCGATGGTTTGATCGCCAAGCTGGACGAGATGAACAGGAAAGGGCAGGAGTGACCGAGACACGTTTGACGCCGGTCGAATCCGGCCGGTGGCGTCTGGCGGGGACCATGGATTTCACAACCGTGCCCCGTCTGGCCACAGCGGGCGAACGGCTGTTCAAGGATTCCGGTCCGGCTCCAGGCGGCGCGCTGATCCTGGATCTCGCCGAGGTCGAGTCGGCCAACAGCGCCGGGCTCGCCCTGCTGCTGGAGTGGTCGGACATGGCGCGTGCCCGTGGCATTCATCTATCCTACGCCAACGTCCCCGATTCGCTGCTGCGGATCGCGGCCTTCTCGAATCTGCAGGATCTGCTGCCGGTTGCCGCCTGAATCGGCGCGCGCTCGACCCCGTGTATCCCCTGCCGTTTCTCTCGATTCCTCTCTGTTCTCGATTCAACGAAAACCATGGACAAGCTCCTCATCACCGGTAGCACTCCCCTGAATGGTCGGGTGCGAGCCTCCGGCGCCAAGAACGCCGCGCTGCCCATTCTGGCGGCGACCTTGCTCGCCGATGCGCCGGTGACGCTCGACAACGTCCCGCAGTTGCGGGACATCTCGACGACCTTCGACCTGTTGGGCCGGATGGGTGCGCGCCTGACACCGCAAGGCGAGGGTGTGGTGCAGGTCGAGCCGCGCACCCTCACCAGCTTCGTTGCGCCCTATGAGCTGGTGAAGACCATGCGGGCCTCCATTCTGGTGCTCGGCCCCCTGGTCTCGCGCTATGGCCGGGCCGACGTCTCGCTTCCTGGGGGCTGTGCCATCGGGGCGCGTCCGGTGAACCTGCATATCGAGGGTCTGCGAGCCATGGGTGCGGACGTCAACGTCGAGGGCGGCTATATCCGCGCGCGCGCCGGGCGTCTGCGCGGTGCGCGCGTGGTGATGGATCTGGTGTCGGTGACCGGGACCGAGAACCTCATGATGGCCGCCGCCCTCGCCGAGGGTGAAACCCTGATCGAGAACGCGGCCCGCGAGCCCGAGATCACGGATCTGGCCGATTTTCTGAATGCCATGGGCGCGCGGATCGAGGGCGCCGGCACCGACCGGATTCAGATCCAGGGTGTGGAGCGGCTGTCGGGGGCGCGCTATCGGGTGATGCCCGATCGGATCGAGACCGGGACCTTTCTGGTCGCGGCCGCCATGACCGGCGGCTGCGTGCGCGTCACCGAGACGCGCCCCGACTGTCTCGATGCCGTGCTGCATAAGCTGCGCGAAGCGGGTGCTGAGGTGCGTGTTGGCGAGGATTGGATCGAGCTGGACATGCACGGCCGACGTCCGCAAGCTGTCGACATCCACACGGCGCCGCATCCGGCCTTCCCGACCGACATGCAGGCCCAGTTCTGCGCGCTCAACAGCATCGCCGAGGGTGTCGGCTCGATTGCCGAGACCATCTTCGAAAATCGCTACATGCATGTCCCTGAATTGCAGCGCATGGGCGCCGACATCCGCGTCGAGGGCAATATCGCCATCTGTCATGGTGTCGAGCGTTTGACTGCGGCGCCGGTGATGGCGACCGACCTGCGTGCCTCGGCTAGCCTGGTTTTGGCCGGGCTGGTGGCCGAGGGAGAGACCCTGATCGACCGCATCTATCACCTGGATCGCGGCTATGAGAACATCGAAGACAAGCTCCTGGGCTTGGGTGCGAGCATCCAGCGCATCGCGGGGGCCAGAGGATGATCGCACCATGAATTTGAATGCCTCTCTCACCATTGCCTTGTCGAAGGGGCGGATCTTTGAGCAGACTCTGCCGCTGCTGGCGAATGCCGGGATCGAGCCGCTGGACGATCCGGAAACCAGCCGCAAGCTGATTCTGGAAACAAGCAATCCCAAGGTGAAGTTCGTCATTATCCGCGCCAGCGATGTGCCGACCTATGTCCAATATGGCGCGGCCGACCTCGGTGTGGCGGGTAAGGATGTCCTGCTGGAGCACGGCGGCGAGGGGCTTTACGAGCCGCTGGATCTCAAGATCGCGCGCTGCCGTCTGATGGTGGCGGGATTGCCGGATACCCAGACGCCGACCTCCCGTCGACTGCGCATCGCCACCAAATACGTGCATAGCGCCGAGCGCTATTTCGCCGCGAAAGGACAGCAGGTCGAGATCATCAAGCTCTACGGCTCCATGGAGCTGGCGCCTCTGGTCGGATTGGCCGACCTGATCGTCGATCTGGTCGAGAGCGGCAACACGCTCAAGGCCAACGGCCTGGTGCCGCTTGAGCACATCTCCGACATCAGCTCGCGACTGGTGGTGAACAAGGCCTCATGGAAGATGAAGCACGAGGCGGTGAGCGCCCTGCTGGCGTCGCTGCGCGAGTCCGTCGACGGCGAGTGATTGGGGAGTGGCCAGCTTCCAGCGGCCAGCCTCCAGCTGCCAGTTTGGTTGGAGCCGCTTTCCAATCTCGATCCCTTGACCGATGCTTGGCTGGATGAGGAAAGGGGTCGTCCATAAAGACATACATCCGCTGGTGGCTGGTGGCAGGAAGCTGGCAGCTACCAATCAAACATGAGTGAGACAACCGTGACCGATATCAAACGTCTCTCCACCCAGGACGCCGATTTCCAATCCAAACTCGCGGCCTTGCTAGCCTGGGATTCGGTCTCCGACGATCGGGTGCAAGGCACCGTCGCCGAGATCATCCGCGAAGTTCGTACGCGTGGCGATGCCGCGCTGCTGGAATACACCACCCGATTCGACCGTTGGACGCCGGCATCTGCGGCCGATCTGGAATTGCCGCGCTCGCGTCTGGCTCGGGCTTGGGCCTCCATTCCGGCCGAACAGCGCCAGGCGCTGGAGCTGGCCGCCGAGCGCATTCGTGCCTATGCCGAGCATCAGAAGATGGCCGGTTGGAGCTATCGCGAGGACGACGGCACCCTGCTGGGTCAGCAGATCACGCCGCTCGATCGCGCCGGGCTCTATGTGCCGGGCGGCAAGGCAGCCTATCCCTCGTCGGTGCTGATGAACGCCGTTCCGGCCAAGGTTGCCGGCGTCTCCGAACTCATCATGGTGGTGCCCACTCCCGACGGTGAGCTCAACGAGTTGGTCCTTGCTGCGGCGCACGTCGCTGGCGTCGATCGCGCCTTCGCGGTCGGTGGTGCGCAGGCCGTCGCAGCGCTTGCCTACGGCACCGAGACGATTCCGGGCGTGGACAAGATCGTCGGGCCTGGAAACATCTATGTCGCCACCGCCAAGCGCGCCGTCTTCGGTCAGGTCGGTATCGACATGGTCGCCGGTCCCTCCGAGATCCTGGTCGTCTGCGACGGCGGGACCGATTCGGATTGGATCGCCATGGATCTCTTCTCCCAGGCCGAGCACGACGAGGACGCCCAGTCCATCCTGGTGAGCTGGGACGCCGCCTTCCTCGACCGCGTTGCCGCCAGCATCGACAAACTGCTGCCGACCATGGAGCGCCAGGAGATCATCGCCTCCGCGCTGCGTGCGCGTGGCGCGCTCATCCTGGCCCGCGATCTGGACGATGCCATTGGGGTCGCCAACGAGATCGCCCCGGAGCACCTGGAGTTGTCGATCGAGGATCCCGAGGCGATCGTCGGGCGTATCCGTCACGCCGGCGCCATCTTCATGGGCCGCTACACGGCCGAGGCGCTGGGCGACTATTGCGCCGGCCCCAACCACGTGCTGCCGACCTCCCGCACCGCGCGTTTCTCCTCGCCTCTGGGCGTCTATGACTTCCAGAAGCGTTCGAGTCTCATCATGGCCTCGCGCGCCGGCTCAGCCACGCTTTCGCGCACCGCATCCGTTTTGGCGCGTGGCGAAGGGTTGACCGCTCATGCCCGCTCGGCCGAATATCGAGGCGAGGAGGAGACTTGAAGGCACGGATCGAGTCACTCGTTCGGCCCGAAATTCTCGCGCTGGACGCCTATCATGTCGCCGAGGCCGCTGGCCTGATCAAATTGGATGCCATGGAAAACCCCTATGGCTGGCCCGAATCCCTGGTCTCCGAGTGGCTTGAAGCGCTGCGCAGCGTCGAGCTGAACCGCTATCCGGATCCTCAATGCGAGCTGCTTCAGGATGCACTGCGCGAGGCCATGAGGATTCCCGACGACATGGGGGTGCTGCTCGGCAACGGTTCGGACGAGCTGATCCAGATGCTGGCCCTGACGGTCGCACAGTCCGGACGCAAGGTGCTTTCGGTCGATCCAGGGTTCGTCATGTATCGCATGATCGGGCTATTCGCCGGGATGGACTATGTCAGCGTCCCGCTTCAGGCCGAAGACTTCTCGCTGGATCTGCCGGCGATGCTGGAGGCCATCGAGCGCGAACAGCCAGCGCTGGTCTATCTGGCCTATCCGAACAACCCGACCGGGAACCGTTTCGATGCGGACGACATGGTTCGCATCATTGAGGCCGCTCCCGGTCTGGTGATCGTCGACGAGGCCTATGCACCCTTCACCGACTGCAGCTTCCTGGGGCTGCTCGGCGACTGGGAGAACCTGCTGGTCCTGCGCACCGTCTCCAAGATGGGGCTGGCGGGTCTGCGGCTCGGCTATCTGGTCGGTCCCAGGCCTTGGCTGGCCGAGATCGACAAGGTACGTCTGCCCTACAACGTCAACGTCCTCACCCAGGTTTCCGCCACCTTCGCGCTTGAGCACAAGCCGCTCTTCGATGCCCAGACCCAATCCATCCGTGTCGAGCGCGTGCATCTGTTCGAGGCGCTGAGCGGGATCGACGGACTGCATCTCTTTCCAAGCGAGGCCAATTTCATCCTGATGCGTGCCCCGGCCGGACAGGCGGGCGCCATCTTCGACGGCCTCAAGGAACGCAAGATCCTCATCAAGAATCTCGACGGAGCGCATCCCATGCTCGCCGATTGTCTGCGCGTGACCGTCGGTTTGCCCGAGGAGAATGCAGCCATGGTCGAGGCGCTGAAGGCCGTGATCTGAGCGCCTCAGGTTCCGCTGATCCGATCGTAATAACGTGCCCGGTAGATGAGGCGCTGGCTGGTTCCGTCGTCGAATCCGGTCCGGGTGTGCAGGACGTTGTTGCAGATCAGGCCCCAGCCGGGCTCCAGGCGTGCGTTGAAATGCCAGGGCGACTCTTCTTCTAGGATCTCCCTGAGCGCGGCGACGGCGGCGCCGGTCCCCGGATCGTTGCGCCAGCGGATATTGCGCGCGCGGTTGGTATAGCGCAGATGCAGACATCCATCCGATTGCACCGAGAACACGGGGCCGGTGCGCTCCGGGCGCGCTTCCTCTCCATCGACATGATGTGCCGGAATGCTCATGCACTCCGGATGCATCAGGGTGCGGATATGATCGGGGTTACGGTCGCGCAGTAGGATGTAGAGGATCTCGTGGTCGAGCAGGGCATTGGCGCCGCCCTGTTCCGCCGGTCGGACGCAGTGCAGGAGCAGACCTCTGATCTGGCGGTCCGGGCTATTGTAATAGCCGTCGGTATGCCAGGAGATGGGACGGTTCGAGTAGGGGATGAAGTCGCGATGCTGGCGGTCGGTCTGCACGGTCAGCGAGGTGATGGCGTCCTCATCGGCTCCGGGGTTATGGTCCAGCCGAGTGAGTCCAAATCTGGCCCCTAGGTCGCGCGGGATGGATTTCGCCGGATCGTCTCCCGTCTTGCCGACATAGATCGCCATGTTGGCGATGCGACAGCGCTCTAGGATGGCCTGGTGTTCCGTGGCGCTGAGTTCGCGAGGATCGCCGATCTCCACGATAAGCTGTGAAAGATCCGTCGGGGCCTGTCTCAGTTTCTCATCGCGCCAGTGTTGGTAGGCAGCATCATTGGCGAGCTCGAACGGGGAGTCGTGCATTGACATGTGTCCTCTAGCTGGTTCGTCGTGCGGGGCCCTGTCTGGAACGGATTATCGTCTCCTCGGCTGTCGGCCCCTTGCGGTCGTCGATGGTAACCGAGACGACACCGTTGCACGCCGTGGTCGCGGTGATTGCTAAGATTGTTGATAGACAGGCGCGTCAGCGTTTTCGGGAGTATCGATGTCGAATCTGGATCCCAACTCGACCTATATCATGCCGGCCACGGCTCGTTCCGAGCGTAAAATCCTGTTCGATAAAATCGAACTGGAGGTTTTGTCCGGCCCGGACGCCGGTCGCGAATTCGGACTTGCCTTGCCCTGCATCCGTATCGGTACGGCGGCCGACAACGATGTGGTGCTCACCGATCGGACCGTTTCCCGTCATCATGCCGAGATTCGCACGCTCCCCGAGGGGCTGCTGGTGCGCGACCTGGGTTCCACCAATGGGATCTTTCTACGAGATCTCCGGGTCCGGGAGGCCTTTCTCGAACCCTCGACCCTCTTCTCGCTGGGCGGATCCGAGATTCGTGTTCGCATGGGGATGGAGGAGCGCGCCTATGAGGTCGGTCGGGAATCCGGTCTCTGCGCATTGGTGGGCGGCAGCGAGCCGATGCGCGAGCTCTATGGTCTGATTCGGGTGGTGGCTCCGACCCCGACGACGGTGTTGATCCGGGGCGAATCGGGCTCCGGCAAGGAGATGGTCGCCACGACCCTTCACGCCCTGTCGGGCCGCAAGGGGCCGCTGGTGGTGTTCGATGCCTCGGTGGCCGATCCCGAGATGGTGCGCAACGATCTGTTCGGCCATATCAAGGGTGCCTTCACCGGAGCGACCGGGGGACGGGAGGGGGCCTTCCGTTGCGCCGACGGCGGTACGCTCTTCATCGACGAGATCGGCGAACTGCCGCTCGATCTGCAGCCGCGTCTGCTGCGCGCGCTCGAAAGCCGCGAAGTGGCGCCGGTCGGCTCGGACCGCCCGGTCAAGGTCGACGTGCGCGTGATCGCCGCGACGCATCGCAATCTGGAGGCCATGGTCGAGGAGGGGACCTTCCGCGCCGACCTCTACTATCGTCTGTCGGTCATGAGTCTCTGTGTGCCGCCGTTGCGCGATATCAAGGAGGACATCCCGCTCCTGATCCAGAACTTCGGCGAGACGCTGGGGCTTCCCTGTCGCGTGACTCCAGAGGCATTGACTGCGCTCATGGGCTATGCCTGGCCGGGCAACGTGCGCGAACTGCGTAACGTCATGGAGCGCGCGGCGGTGCTCTGTCGCGGCGAGGAGATCCGACCCGAGCATCTGCGCCTGGTCGATCTGAGCGGCACTCAGGAGCCGGCCACGATCGAGGAGGTCGCTCCGGTCTCAGTCCACTCGCCCGCGCAGCTCAAGGCGATCGAGCGTCAGATGATCCTCGACGCCATGCAGCGCAACCGCCACAACAAGTCAGCGGTCGCACGCGAGCTTGGTATCCCGCTCTCGACACTCAAGCGACGCATCGCCGAATACGACGTGTAGTCGAGCGCAGGGTTTAGCACTCCCCTTGACAGAGTGCTAATCAGGTTCTACTTTACATAACGTAAGCAGTCGCCCGCTTGGGGGCTGCGAAACCGGCGGTTCGCAAGAACGCCACTTTCATCGTTGATATTGCCTATATGGCTCATATTGCTCATTGGAGGATATGTCATGACAACGCTCGACTTCTCGCCGCTGTTCCGCTCCATGATCGGCTTCGATCGTCTGATCGATTCACTGGAAACTGCCTACCGGACCGAACCGGGCGGCTACCCTCCCTACAACGTCGAGGTCCAGGACGAGAACAGCTACCGCATCACGCTCGCGGTCGCTGGGTTCACCGACTCCGAACTCGATATCGAGGCCAAGGAAAACATGCTCACGGTGTCCGGTCAGCGCAAGGCGACCGAGGCGGAGGGCAACTTCCTGTATCGCGGCATCGCCAACCGTGGCTTCGAACGTAAGTTCCAACTCGCCGACTATGTGAAGGTCGTCGACGCCAGCCTGGAGAACGGCTTGCTGCACATCGATCTGGTGCGTGAGGTGCCGGATATGATGAAGCCGCGTCGTATCGAGATCCGTGGCGGCGAGCAGGGTCCGGCGATCGAGGATGCCTCGGATCGGCAGGAGGCGGCCAAGGCGGCTTAACCGTGTAGCGCCGCATGTTCGAGGGGATCCGTCTCGATCGCGCATTGATCCGCTGAATCGAATGGATCCACCGAGAAACGAAGGCCGGGATTATTCCCGGCCTTTTGTCGTTTGGTTTTTTCGCGTTTCCGATCCCGCCTTTTTACAGCCATTCCCAGGTCTCTACCTTCGGTCTTGCCGGTCTTGTCTTGGGGCATCGTATGATCGTTGCGGTGCAACCGTGCCGGGGCTGTCACGTCAGGTGTTCATTCTCCCGCTTGATCGGCTGACTGCACCCATGTCGCCGCAATCGTCTCTTATTCCATCAACGCCAGCTGTGTTTGGTCTTTGAGCCAATACAGAGCATTAACGAATTTTTTCACCCGTTCGGGAACCTGGAGCTTGGAACCCATGTGTTGAATGCTCTTAGTCTTCCGATGGGGCCGCTTGGTGGCAAGTCGATGAAAAATTTGGGCTTGCGCGGTGGGTGAGTTGGCGAGATTCGGGGCGTTGGCGGCGGGTGTCTCGTTGGGTTTTCAGCCCGGCAGGGCCCGATAGTGCTCGGGCGCCTGATAAACAAGGGGCGATCGGAAAAACACCAAGACCTTTATGTTAAAGTTCCGTGCCGTTTTAGCGGCGGTCGGCGCGTCGTCGTCCGTATCCCGACGTTGTGATTGCCGCCCAATCGTTCGGCTCAAACCAACGAGAAAACCCGTAACGGGGGGATGTTCATGACAGACTTTGCCCTTTGGTTCGCCATCGGCGCCGGAGCCCTAGCCGTCATTTTCGGCCTGGTCTTCGTCGCCTGGATCACTAAGCAGTCCGCTGGTTCGGAACGCATGCAGGAAATTGCATCGGCCATTCAGGCGGGTGCTCAGGCCTATCTCAATCGTCAGTACTCCACCATTGCGATGGTTGGTGCCGCGCTCTTCCTGATCCTCTGGCTCACGCTTGGTCTCGCGACCGCCGGTGGCTTCGCCATCGGTGCCGTACTCTCCGGGCTGGCCGGTTACATCGGTATGAACGTATCGGTGCGCTCGAACGTGCGCACCGCGCAGGCCGCTACGCTGGGTATCAACCAAGCGCTCGCAGTCGCCTTTCGCGGTGGCGCCGTCACCGGCATGCTGGTCGTGGGTTTGGGTCTGCTCGGCGTCGCCGGCTATTTCGCCTTCCTCGGTGCCGATGAGGCCGCGCTGCATGCCTTGATCGGTCTCGCCTTTGGCGGCTCGCTCATCTCCATCTTCGCCCGTCTCGGCGGCGGTATCTTCACCAAGGGCGCGGACGTCGGCGCCGACCTGGTCGGTAAGGTCGAGGTCGGTATCCCCGAGGACGATCCGCGCAACCCGGCGGTCATCGCCGACAACGTGGGCGACAACGTCGGCGACTGTGCCGGTATGGCCGCCGACCTCTTCGAGACCTACGCGGTCACCATCGTCGCCACCATGGTTCTGGGCGGACTCCTGTTCAAGGCGGCCGATGGCTCGATCGACATGAGCTACATCCTCTATCCGCTGGTGCTTGGCGGCGTTTCCATTCTGGCCTCCATCGTCGGTGCCTTCTTCGTGAAGGCCAGCGATGGCGGCAAGATCATGAATGCGCTCTATCGCGGCATGATCGTCGCCGGTGGATTGGCCCTGATCGGCTTCGCCATCATGACGGCCATCTTCATGGGCGATCACTTCTTCTCGATGTTCTTCTGCGGCCTGATCGGTCTGGTTCTGACAGCAGCCCTGGTCGTCATCACCGAGTACTACACCGCGACCGAGTACGCGCCGGTTCGTTATGTGGCGGAGGCATCCCAGACGGGGCATGCCACCAACGTCATCGCCGGTCTGGCCGTGTCGATGAAATCCACCGCCTTGCCGGTGTTGGCCGTCTGTGCGGCCATCTGGGCGTCCTATAGCGTCGCAGGTCTCTACGGCATCGCCATTGCCGCCACCGCCATGCTCTCCATGGCCGGCATGATCGTCGCCCTCGACGCCTATGGTCCCATCACCGACAACGCCGGCGGTATCGCCGAGATGTCCGGCCTGCCTCCCGAGGTGCGCCAGATCACCGACGAACTCGACGCGGTCGGCAACACCACCAAGGCGGTCACCAAAGGCTACGCCATCGGTTCGGCCGGTCTGGCCGCGCTGGTGCTGTTTGCGGACTACACCCATAACCTCGAAGCGGCCGGCAAGCTGGAACTCTTCAGTCTCTCCGATCCGGCCGTCATCATCGGTCTCTTCATCGGTGGTCTGATTCCCTACCTCTTCGGTGCAATGGCGATGGAAGCGGTCGGTCGTGCCGCGAGTTCGGTCGTGGTCGAGGTTCGTCGTCAGTTCGCGGAAATTCCGGGCATCATGGAAGGCACAGGCAAGCCCGACTACTCGCGTGCCGTCGATCTGCTGACCCGCGCGGCCATCAAGGAGATGATCATCCCCTCGCTGCTGCCCATCCTGGTGCCGGTGGCGATCGCCGTGGGCATGAATATCCTGATGGGTGACGGTGCTGGCGTGCGTGCACTGGGCGGCCTGTTGATCGGTACCATCGTCACCGGTCTCTTCGTCGCCATTTCGATGTGCACCGGCGGTGGTGCCTGGGACAACGCCAAGAAGTACATCGAGGAAGGCAACTTCGGCGGCAAGGGCTCCGATTCCCACCATGCGGCCGTCACCGGCGATACCGTCGGCGACCCCTACAAGGACACCGCAGGTCCGGCGATCAACCCGCTGATCAAGATCATCAACATCGTGGCCTTGTTGCTGGTTCCTCTGCTCTGATCCAGTGCGTCTGGCCGGGGCATGCCCCGGCCAACACCAGCATGGAGCGCACCCCTCGGGTTGCGCTCTTCTTTTATGTGCGATGCAAGCGCGTGTCCTGGTGCGTTATGCACCTGTGTGGTGCCCGTTTTCGTCGCTTGGTTTCAAGGTTATTCAACTTGTTACGCCGATCCGCTTCACGGAAAATGTGGCGGGTCAGCAACAGTCAGTGGTGGGCGAGCGACTATGTCGGAACAGCGAAGCTCCATTCACGGCCAATGGTCGTCCCGGTTCGTTTTCATCCTTGCGGCCGTCGGCTCGGCCGTCGGGCTGGGGAACATCTGGAAATTTCCTTACATCACCGGAGAGAACGGGGGCGGCGCCTTCGTCATCATCTATCTCTGCTGTATCGCAGCGATCGGTGCGCCCATCATGACGGCCGAGATCCTCCTCGGTCGGCGAGGCCGTCAGAGCCCGATCAACACGATGCGCGCGCTGGTCAAGGATGAGGGCGCACATCCGGCGTGGAGCCTGCTCGGGTGGGGCGGCGTCATCACAGGGTTTCTGATCCTGTCTTATTACAGCGTCATCGCCGGTTGGGCGCTTTCTTACGTTTTTCAGACCGCAGCCGGCTCGTTTACGGGCGCGAACGCCCAGCAGGTCGTGGATCTGTTTCACGGTTTTCTCGCCTCGCCCGCGACCCTTCTCGTCTGGCACAGCCTCTTCATGGTCATGACCATGTTCGTTGTAGCGCGCGGTGTGAGAGGCGGCTTGGAGAGGGCCGTTACCTTACTGATGCCGGCGCTCTTTCTGCTGCTGCTGATCTTGGTGGCCTATTCCATGAGTCTGGGCGCCTTCGGCAAGGGGCTCGATTTTCTCTTCAGTCCCGATTTCGGCAAGGTCTTCTTTCATTGCGAGTTGGATGCGGTCGGTACCGAGGTCTGCAGCTTCAGCGGCGAGCCCATTTTGGTCGCGCTCGGCCATGCCTTCTTCACCCTGAGTCTCGGCATGGGCGCCATCATGGTTTACGGCTCCTACATGCCGGGCAATGCCTCGATCGCGCGCGCGACGCTGGCTATCGTGATTGCGGATACCGCCGTCGCTCTCCTGGCCGGTATGGCCATTTTTCCCATCGTCTTCGCCAACGGATTGCAGCCGGCCGCCGGACCCGGACTCATCTTCCAGACCCTGCCGATCGCCTTCGGCGCCATGCCCTTCGGCCAGCTCTTCGGCACCCTTTTCTTCGTGTTGCTGGTCTTCGCCGCCTGGTCGTCCGCCATCTCGATCATCGAGCCGGCCGTTGCCTGGCTGGTCGAGAATCACGGCATGAAGCGCGTCTCGGCCTCCGTCTTCGTCGGCGCCTTGGCCTGGTTCCTGGGGCTTGGGACGTTGCTGTCATTCAATGTGATGTCGGGCGAAGAGTTCCAGCTGTTCGGCAAGACGATCTTCGACCTGGTCGACTATCTAACCGCCAACATACTGCTGCCGCTCGGCGGTTTCTTTATCGCGCTCTTCGCCGGCTGGATTATGTCCCGCGCCTCGACGCGCGATGAGCTCCAGATGGGCGAATCCTTCGCCTATCGCGGGTGGCGCTTCCTGGTGCGCTATGTGTCGCCGACACTGGTGGTGATCGTTTTCCTCCACGCGATCGGGGTGATTTGAGACGGGTATTCACACGACTGAGAGGTAAGCCGTATGGGCAAAATCGCCTTGTCCGAGATGCTGAGAGATCTTAGGGCCGAGCTGGTTGCGGCACGCTCTGAAGGAGAGGACTCCGAGCTACGCTTCGAGGTCGCGGACGTCGAACTGGAGATCGATATCGCCACGACCAAAGAGGCGGGCGGCGGCGGTGGGGTCAAGTTCTGGGTCTACGAAGCCGAGGCCAATGTCAAAGCCTCCGACGTCCGCACCCATCGTCTCAGGCTGAGACTCAAGCCGCATCGGGCCGAGGACGGGGCGCCCTTCGAGATCTCCGACGAGGACGACATCCCGGGCTGATCGGGAGCGGTTCGGAGGACAAGCGATGCACAAGGATCTGATCGTCGCCATATTCGTCCCTACAGTGAGCGACTCGGGGAGTTCGAGCAGCCGTCATCATGGAAGCCTGGGTACCGGATATCCGGTGGCCGCCGACCTCGTTCTGACCTCGGCCCATGTCTTGAATCCGCCTCGGCGCAACCGACGGGCCAAGATCCGTGTGTGCTGGTACTACGCGCGCCCGGGAAGCGGAAGCTGTGCCTCCGATAGATGTTGGCAGTCGATCGACAATGACGCTGTCGTCTGGGAAGGAGAGGGCGATCTCGACGCGGCCCTGATTTGCTGCCCCATTCCCGATGCAGTCGGTCGTCATCCCTGCGGTCGACTGACCGAGACGCTTCCTCAACCGGATGCTTATTGGCAGAGCGTCGGATTCGCCCGTGCCGATAAGCGCAACGGGGTCCGCGAGCCCGGCAATTTCGATGGGACTCTGCGCTCCATGGCCGAAAACGCCGCCTTCTTCGAAGTGATCGAGCGGGCTCCGCCCGAGTGCGAACAGGATTGGCGAGGTGCGTCCGGGATGCCGGTGTTCGTCGACGGCGCAATCTTGGGCGTCGTCAAGCAGGTTCCGTCCAATTACCGGGGGCAGAAGCTGGAGGCGGTTCCCTCTTTTCGTTTGCTCGAAAACGCTAGGTTTCGGGAACTGCTCGGTCTCGACGAGGCAAGGGAGCGTCGCGAGCGGGCTGGACGCTATCTCCTCAAGCTGCTGACCCGAAGCGAGGCCCTGACCCGCGAGCTCGCCTTGGCCCTTCACTGCGCGCACGAGATCGATGCCCTCGTGAAAAGGATTCTCGACGAGACGCCGCCGCTCGATGATCTCTTCTCGCTGGTTCTGGATGTTCAGGGTCGGCTTCGGGACGCCGACGACAGGACCGGCGCCAGGCTCGCAGGGGATCTCACGCTCGCGATCCTGCCCGTGCTCCAGGAGGCATCGGTCGTTGCCCAAGTCCGTCGCGACCGGGCGGCGCAGCAGGTCCCGATTCTGGCGCTACCGACCAAACTCAAGACGCTGGCCGAGATCATCATGGCGGCGGCAGATCAGCGGCCAGCCGAATGCCTGCCGGCCGCAACCGAAGCCCAGTGGCCGGAAGGGTCCTGCCATCTGCCGGAGCCGCCCGAAGGAGGTCGAGACGCGGACGGGCAGCGTTTTCGCGAGGATTGGCGCGCCGCGCTCATCGAGGCATTCGCCAGGGACGATGGACGTTTCGCCGGTCTCTTCCGCCGATATCTGCAGGAGAGATTCATCCAGCGCGACCTGCGCTCGGCCGAATGGGCGGATGCCGAGCAGGAATTGCTCGACACCGTTGCCTTTGAACTCCAATCCCGGTCCGAAGATAAAGATCGGCCTGTCACCTTCTATTACATCGTGCCCTTTACGCGGGGCGACAGTGCCGACGTGCGCCGCCAGCGCGAGGCCGACATCGCCGCCTTGAAGCGGGATTTCCCCCATCTGGTCTTTCTGCGCCTGGCCGGCGAGATGCCCCTGCCCGCCGAGACGGCCCGCTACGGTCGGCTGCGCTCCATCCTTTACGAACCACCGGAATCAGCGCCATGAACCTTCTGGAGATCGGAGACGACCCGGTGGTGCGCTTGGCGGCGACGGGCGATATGCCTGAGGCCGTTCATGCCTTCACCCCGCGCCAGGTGAGCGCCGTCAACGCGGCCCTGGCGGCGCGCCGGCCCTTGCTGGTGCGCGGCGAGCCGGGGATCGGCAAGTCGCAGCTCGCGCGTGCGGCCGCCAAACGTCTCGGTCGGGCCTTCGTCGTCCACACCGTCGATGCCCGCACCGAGTCGCGCGACCTTCTGTGGCATTTCGATGCCATTGCCCGGCTTGCCGAGGCCCAGCTGATCGGCGCGACGGCTGGTCTGGGGCTCGGTGCCTGCGGCCCAGACGCGCCGGCGGATCCAGCGGCTCGGTGCGACCTGGCGGAGCGGCAGGCGCGCGAACGGCTGGCCGTCGGCCGCTTTCTGCAGCCCGGCGTGCTCTGGTGGGCCTTCGATTGGTCAGGAGCCCTCGAACAGGCCCAACGGGTCGGCATCCAGCCGCCGGATAAGCCGGACGCGGGCGATGCCGCCCTGGGCTCCGTCGTCCTGATCGACGAGATCGACAAGGCCGAGGCCGACGTCCCCAACGGCCTGCTCGAGGCGCTCGGTGCCGGCTGCTTCCAGCCCCAGGGCTGGTCCAAGAAGGTGACCGCCGTGGGACGGGCGCCGCTGGTCGTCATCACCACCAATGAGGAACGTGCGCTGCCGGATGCCTTCATTCGGCGCTGTCTGGTGCTGCATCTGCGCCTGCCGACCGATCCCAAGCGGCTCGCCGAGCTGCTGGTCGGGCGTGGCCGGGTCCATTTCGGCCGCAAGGCATCGGCCAGAGTGCTGGAGCGGGCGGCCGAGCTGCTGATCGAGGATCGGGATACCGCGCGCGAGAACCATTGGCTCCCGCTACCCGGTCAGGCCGAGTATCTGGATCTGGTGCGCGCCGTCGTCACCAGCGTCTCCAAGGCCAAGGAGCAGGAGGCGCTGCTCGACAAGGTGGCCGAATTCGTCCTCAAGAAGCATCCGGATGCCTTCAAGCAGATCCCAGAACAGGACCAGGACTAGTCCGGCCGGCCTTTGCGCCAGGGCCGATCTGGTCGAGGCGCTGGCGGCCGGAGACCTGGAGACGGCGCGTGCCATCGCCGAGCTGAGCGGACGGATCTGGTCTCCGCCTTCGCCCGAGACGGAGGTGGCGGATTCCCGTGCGCTGACCCAGTCCCTGGCCGCCGGGTCCGGTGCGGCTGCATCGGTCACGGTACCCCAGATCGATGCCCTGCCCATGTCTCCGGCCCGCTTCTGGCGCGTGCAGACACTCGAGTCCAACCTTCCGATTGCCCCGACGGAGATCATTCGGCCGGATGTCGGGGGGGCCCCCTACAGCGGCTGGACCAACCGGCCACGGACCGCTCCGGCGCTGATCCCCTTGGCCGAATGGCGCGAGCTCGAGCCGCGTCTGCGCCGGGTGCTCTGTCTGTTCCAGCCGGGCCGCCGACCCGATCTGGATTCCGCCGTGCACCGGATCAGCCGTGGTCGCTTCATCGACCGGCTGCCGCCCGAGCGCCGCCGCCGTTGGGGACCCAGGCTCTATCTGATCCAGGATCGGGCCGAACGGCTGGTCCCCTACCGCAGTGACCAATTCGCCGTGCAGCATGCGCTGAGCGAGCTCCTTCCCGAGCATGCGCTGCAGGGATTGGTCCTGCACGAGGGGCAGGATCCGGCCGCCCGTCTCGCGGTTTCCGGCGCGGCAGGGCAGGGGCTGCCGCCCCCCGGATCGCTGGTGCTGGTGCTCGGGGATTTGGGATGTCTCGCCGGCATGCGGTCGGAGCTGGTCCATGCCTGGCAGCGATTCGGTCGTGATCTGCGGGCCGCCGGCTGTGTCCCGGTCGCCTTGCTGCCGGCCCCTCTGGAGCTTTGCCCGGTGGCGCTGACCAGGGTCTGGGATCTCATCCCTTGGGAGCGCCCGCGCCCGCGCGCGCCCGAGGAGGATCGGGAGAAGCGCGCCGAGCGTCTTCTGATCCTGGTGTCGCCCGCGGTGCGTATCGAGCCGGGTCTGCTCCGTGCCGCGCGTCTGCTGTTGCCGCCCGGTGCCGCGGATGCGGGGACCGAATCGGATGTCTGGCAGCGCAGCGAGTTGCTGGCCCGCTCGCCTGCTGGTGCCGGTCTGAGCCCGGAGCATACGCGCCGGCTTCGGTGTCTCTTTGCCGAACGCCTTCCGTCCGATCTGCAACTGGGCTTCGCCCGTCTGCTCCGCGCCTGGCGGGCTCATCTGCCCGAAGAGATCTGGTTCGAAGAGCTTCTCAACCTCCCGGAGCCGCTGCGCACCCATCCCGATCTGGCGGAGGATCAGGCACTGGCGCGACGCTATTTCGCTGGATTCGCTCAGGACTCCGAAGGTGCGATCGAACGCATGTCCGGTGCCGACCGCAGCTGGTTCGAGCGTCTCGAACGGCGCGCCGGGGCTGCCTTCTGGGGGGACCCGGAGGTGGGGCATTCGCTCCAGCGATTGAGCTGGAGGATTCATCAGGAGGATCCGGATTTCCGTCCGCCCTATGAGCTGGATCCGGCTGCGGTCGAGACACCCGGCGTCTCGCCGAAACGTCTGAAGCTGGGACAGCATGGGAATCTGCTCGAACTGAGGGTGTCGGCGGATCCCGAGCCTATATCCGGCCAGGATAGTCCGCTGGCTGAGATCTGGACGCAGAACGGTCTAGTCCGGGTGACGCCGTCGTGGGAGCGGGCGCCGGGCTTCTGGATGACCTGTGAAGTGCCCTCCTGGGCCAGCGACTGGGGCTGGGACGACTACGGCGCCTGGGTCGAATTTGGGATCGAGGGCAAGAAAGGCCAGAGCGTCATTCAGCGGATGCGCTGGATCGAGCCGGGGAGCTTTCTCATGGGCTCGCCAGAGGACGAGCCGGAGCGCATGGAATGGGAAGGCCCACGGCACGAGGTGCGGATCCAAGAGGGTTTCTGGCTGTTCGACACCGCCTGCACCCAGGCGCTGTGGGAGGCGGTGATGGGCGAGAATCCGAGTCATTTCAAAGGGTCGGATCGCCCGGTCGAGCAGGTGAGCTGGAACGCTGTTCAGCACTTCGTCGAATCCATCAACGAGCGTCTTCCATGTCTCGGGCTGAGCCTGCCGAGCGAGGCGCTGTGGGAGTATGGCTGTCGGGCGGGGACCGTCACCCCTTTCAGCCTTGGCACGAACATTACTCCGGAGCAGGTCAACTATGACGGCAACTTTCCTTACGCAGGTGGAAAGAAAGATCTTTATCGCCAGGAGACCATTCCGGCGAAGGCGTTGACGCCGAACGCCTGGGGTCTTTACCAGATGCACGGTAACGTCGATGAGTGGGTTCAGGATGCCTGGCACGACAATTACATAGGCGCGCCTACTGACGGTTCGGCTTGGGGGGCTGGTGAGGCCGGCGCGAACCGAGTGATCCGCGGGGGCTCCTGGAGCTACACCGCGCGGGTCTGCCGTTCCGCCTGCCGCAGCAGGTTCGCGCCCGACATCCGCAGCGACTACCTCGGCTTCCGGTGCGCCCGAGTTCAGGTCCGTGAGCCAGGCAGGCCAGAGGCGGAGCGAACGGAGCTGGCTCGACCCGGCCCGCGGAGCGGATCAGGCCGGGGCGGGACGGATCCGTCTCGCGGAGCCGGACGGGAGGGTGAGTGGCCTCGTCTGCTGCGTCTCGACATTGCCGTCTCGGCGTCGGCCGAGCTGCCGGACGCCCCGGCGCTGGAGATCCGCTCCGACCGCGAGACGCTGCTCCTGTACCGCTGCGCCAAGCCCTCCTGGGCCAGCGCCATGGGCCGCGACCGTTTCGGACTCTGGGCCGAGATCCGTATCGAGCCCAGCAGCGGAGAGCCCGTCGTCCAGCGCCTGCGCTGGATACCGCCTGGGCGGTTTCTGATGGGCTCGCCGGAGGACGAGCCGGGGCGGTGGGATGACGAGGGTCCGCAGCATGAGGTCACCATCGGACAGGGCTTCTGGCTGTTCGACACGCCCTGCACCCAGGCGCTTTGGGTGGCCTTGGGCCTGAAGAATCCGAGTCGTTTTCAGGATCCGGCACGGCCGGTCGAGCAGGTGAGCTGGGACGATATACAGCAGCGGTTCCTTCCGGCGCTGAATGAGCGTCTTCCAGGCTTCGTTCTGCCAGCAGAGGCACAGTGGGAGTATGCCTGCCGGGCGGGGACGCAGACGGCACTTTACACCGGGCCGATCGAGATTCGGGGCGAACGGAATGCTCCAGCGTTGGATCCGATAGCCTGGTACGGGGGCAATAGCGGAGTGGGTTTCGAACTGGAGGATGGTGACGACTCGTCGGGCTGGTCCGAGGTGCAGTATCCGAATCCGAAGTCTGGCAGCCATCCGGTCGGCAAGAAGCAGCCCAATCCCTGGGGGCTTTACGACATGCTCGGCAACGTCTGGGAATGGACGCAAGATGCCTGGCATGAGAATTACCAGGAGGCACCCACCGACGGTACAGCCTGGGATGAGACCGCGACCGGCGCGGGCCGAGTGATCCGCGGGGGCTCCTGGAGCGACCCCGCGCGGGGCTGCCGTTCCGCCTACCGCCTCAGGCGCGCGCCTGACGCCCGCGACTACGACCTCGGCTTCCGGTGCGCCCGAGTTCAGGTGTGAGCAGGTCAGGCATCGGGACGAGCGGAGCGAGGGGTCCCGGACTGGACCGGCCCGCGGAGCGGATCAGGCCGGGCCTGGCCGGGATCGCTCGCGGAGCGGTTGGCAGGTGTCCTTGGCGCCGCTATCTGTTTGTTCTGCTTTCGTTCGACGACGGATGACACCGCCGATGCAATTGCGCTTCTTCACCATCCCCATCCATGGCGGCGAGTCGGTCGCCGAGGAGCTGGATGTGTCCTTGGCGCGCATTGTCGTAGGGCGGAATAGCGATAGCGTATTCCGCCGAATGGAATGGAGCTATCTTTTGCTGGCTCGATTCTCGTATTGGCGCCTGCGTGATCTGGCGTGCGGCGCAATACGCTGCGCTATTGCGCCCTACGTGTGTGTTTCCGAGGTCACCGCAACTCAATGCCCCGGTGTGCCAGTAGCCGTAGCCGATGCGCGGCGAACCCTCGCCGGCGGGCCGATCCCATTCCAAACCTAGGTGGGTCGAGATGACCGGCGTCCTCAAGATCGATCTCTCCTGGCACCCGCTGGCCGCGGGCTGTCCCCCCGCCTGGGCCAGCGAGTGGGGCGAGGACCGCTACGGTGTCTTCGTCGCCTTCACCCTGGAGGCGGTCACCCAGCGGCTGCGCTGGATTCCCCCGGGGCGTTTCTGGATGGGCTCGCCGGAGGAAGAGACCCGTGGGCTTACCGAAGAGAAGCGGGTGCGCGATTGGCTCGAACGCGAGCATCCCCGGCATGAGGTTTACATCACACAGGGTTTCTGGCTGTTCGACACGCCTTGCACTCAGGCGCTGTGGGAGGTCGTGATGGGCGGGAATCCGAGCCGCTTCAAGACTCCCGAGCGACCGGTCGAGCAGGTGAGCTGGGACGAAGCGCAGACCTTCATCGCCCAGATCAATAGCAGGATTCCCAATCTCGGGCTGAGCCTTCCGACCGAGGCGCAGTGGGAGCATGCCTGTCGGGCCGGGACCGAGACGGCGCTGTACTCCGGCCCGATCGAAATCCTCGGCGTAAACAATGCCCCGGCGCTGGATCCGATCGCCTGGTACGGCGGCAACAGCAGGGTCGACTTCGAGCTCGAGGAGGGTCACGACTCCTCTTCCTGGCCCGAGATGCAATATCGGAATCCAAGATCGGGCACCCATCCGGTCGGCAGGAAGCAGCCCAATCCCTGGGGGCTGTACGACATTCTCGGTAACGTTTGGGAATGGTGTGCCGACGGCCAACGGGATTATCAGGCTCGCCTCGAGGTTGATCCGATAGGCTCCTCCGCAGTCGCCAGCGCGCTGCGAGTGGTCCGCGGCGGCTCTTGGAGCGTCGAGGCGAGGTGTTGCCGTTCTGCGGTTCGCGAGGGGTACCCGTCCGACCTCTGCTTCGGCAACCTCGGCTTCCGTTGCGCCCGAGTTCAGGGAACCTGAGCCAGACAAGTATCGGGACGAGCGGAGCGATTACCAGGGATGGTCGGCGTTCCAGCGTCGTAGGGCGGAATAGCGATAGCGTATTCCGCCGAATGGAATGGACCGACCACGCTGGCTCGATTCTTGTGTTAGCGTCTGTGCAATCCGTCATGCGGCGCAATACGTTGCACTATTGCGCCCTACTTGGTGATGCAGGTGTTCGTGTCGAGCAGTTCACTTACGGCTCTACAATGCCTCTTGGGCTGAATGCCTCGAGCTCGGCGGTCTGCTCCTCTCAGGGGCGGCAGCGATCGAAATCCAGGTCCTGCTGAACGATGGGTTTGCTCATAGCGTCCCCTTTGGTCTTGTCTGCTGCCCGCCCCGAGATGATTCGGCGGTCTCCCATTCACCCGCTCCAATTGAGGGTATCATTCGCGTCCCGGGGTTTTCCCAAAGGGCTGGCCGACCGTCCATTCGACGAATCCCAATCACAATCCGACCGAGGTCTTTCTGGAATGCTGCACGAATTCATCGACTGGATCCTGATGACGGTCCATGGCTGGGGGTACGCGGGTATCTTCACCCTGATGGCGATCGAGTCCTCCTTCATCCCCTTTCCCAGCGAGGTGGTGCTGATCCCGGCGGGCTATCTCGCCTATCAGGGTAAGATGGACTTGAGCCTTATCCTGGCCGCTTCGCTGGCTGGCAGTCTGGTGGGGGCCTTCTTCAACTACTTCTTCGCACTCATGCTCGGACGGCCCTTTCTTGAGCGCTACGGCAAATATTTCTTCATCCGTCCCACGATGCTGCACAAGTCGGACGCCTTCTTCGCCAAGCACGGCGCCATCTCCGTCTTCACCGGACGCCTGATTCCTGGGATCCGCCAATTGATCTCGCTGCCCGCCGGGCTCTGCCGTATGCGTCTGTCGACCTTCACGGCCTACACCGCGCTCGGCGCCGGACTCTGGTCGATGGTTCTGATCGCGCTCGGCTATTTCATCGGCGGCAACGAGGAGCTGCTGCAACGCAATCTGCCGCTGGTGACCGCCGCCGCGCTCGGGTTCGTCGTTCTGATCCTGATCGGTTACTACCTGTGGCAGCGCCGTCAGGCCGTTTAGGCTGAGACGGCCTCGCCTCCGATCCCCCCGTTTCAGCAAAGGGGGTTTGAACCGCGAAGGCGCAAAGAGCGCAAAGGATTCAATGGCTTGCTTGGTACCTGACGCTCATCTTAGAGATGAGTGACGGACGCTTTCCGAACCCTGATCCCTCTTCGCGTCCTTTGCGCCTTTGCGGTTCGATTCTCCCGTTCGCATAAGGATTCAATGGTTTGCTTGGTACCTGACGCTCATCCTTGAGATGGGGGACGGACGCTTTACGAACCCTGATCTCTCTTCGCGTCCTTTGCGCCTTTGCGGTTCGATTCTCCCGTTCGGATCAGGAGCCGGTTGCCGGTTTGCGCAAGTCGACTCCGCCCCGCAGCCAGCCCCAGAGCCGGCTCATGCGCTGGTGCAGGCTCTCGTGCAGCGAGAGCAGCGCTGGGGTGAAGAGCAGCACCAGCACGGTGGCGAAGGTCACGCCGAAGGCCAGGGAGACGGCCATGGGGATGAGGAATTGGGCCTGGAGGCTGGTCTCGAAGATCAGCGGTCCCAGGCCGACGACCGTGGTGGCCGAGGTGAGCAGCATGGCCCGTAGTCGTGAGCTGGCGGCCTCGATCAGCGCCTCGTCGACCTCCATGCCGGTCTCGCGCAGCTCGTGGTACATGCTGACCAGGATGATGGCGTTGTTGACCACGATGCCCGAGAGCCCGAACAGGCCGAACAGCGAGAGCAGGGTCAGGTCGAGCCCGAGCAGCCAGTGTCCGGCGATCGCGCCGATCAGTCCGAGCGGGATCGCGGTCATGACCACCAGCGGCCAGCCCCAGCTGGAGAAGACGGCCGCCAGGATGATGTAGGTCATCCCCAGCCCCAGGATGAGCCCGAGCTTCATGTCGCCCAGCGTTTCGCGCTGGTCGGCCGCTCGGCCCTCGAAGCTGTATTCGATGCCGTAATCCTTGGCCAGTCTCGGCAGCAATTCGCGCGAGAGCGCCTCGCGCACGTTGTCCGGCGTGGCGAGCGCCCGGTCGATGTCGGCCGAGACCTCCACTGCCAGTCGTCCGGCCGCGTGTCGCAGGGCCTCGAAGCCCTGTCGGGTCTCCCAGGAGGCGACCGTGGTCAGCGGGACGAACCGGCCGTCGGGAGTGCGGATGCGCAGCTGTTCCAGCGAATTGAGTCGGGCGCGTTCGCCGCGCGGCAGCAGAACGCGGACCTCCAACTCATCTTGTCCGGCCTGGACCAGCTGCGCCAGATGACCGTCGTAGGCGGCGCGCAGCTGGCGGCCGAGGCTCTCGGTGGTGAGGCCGAGCGCCTGTCCGGCCGGGGTCAGTCGGTAGATGAGCTGTTCGCGTCCGTAGGGCATGTCGTCGACCATATCGGAGACACCCGGCACGCCCTCCATGCTTTGGGCGAGTTCCAGTGCGGCCGATTTGAGTGGCATGGCGTCGTTGCCGGTGAGACGGACGGTCAGGTCGCGTCCGGGCGGACCCGCGCGCCGCGCCGATAGGACCAGGCTTTCGAGCCCGGCGGGCATCTGGATGTTCTCGCGCCAGGTCTTGAGGAAGCGTTCGTTGCGCACATCGCGTTGCTCGGAAGGCACGAGCTGCACCTGGACGGAGGCGAGCTGATCGCCCTTGGCGCCGGGGCCGACGTCGACCGAGACGGTCGCGCCGAGACGGGCGACAGCGGATTCGACGAGATCGTCGCCCAGCTCGCGCTCGGTTTTCAGCAGTGCCTGCTGCATCTCATCCAGGAACTCGCTGGTGCGCTCGCGCGGCGTGCCGGCGACGAAGGTGGCATTGGCGAAGACGGACTGGGATTCGGGTGTCGGGAAGAAGACGAACTGGATGCGTCCGCCGGCGATCAGACCGATCGCCAGGAATAGCATGGCCGCGACCAGGCTTACGGTGATGCCTCGGTTGTGCACTGCGGCTGTGACCAGGGGGCGATAGAGCCGGTCGCGGACGTAATCGAATCCGGCGTCGACCCTGCGGCGCCAGGCGGGGGGCTGCTGGCGGACCTGATGGGCGAAGGCGGTGCGCAGATGGGCCGGCATGACCAGGAACACCTCTACCAGCGAGGCGATCAGTACCATGATGGCGACGAAAGGGATGTCGCCCAGGATGTTGCCCATGATGCCGCCGACCAGCATCAGCGGCAGGAAGGCGGCGATGGTGGTCAGAGCCGAGGCCATCACCGGCCAGAACATGCGCCGCGCGCCGGCAATGGCGGCCTCGGCCGGAGCCATGCCCTGACGGAAGCGCGATTCGGCGTACTCGCCGATCACGATAGCGTCGTCGTCGATGATGCCGAGTGTCAGCAGCAGGCCGAAGAGGCTGATCATGTTGATGGTGCCGCCGAAGGCCCAGAGCAGCGTCAGCGCCGCCAGATAGGCGGTCGGGATGCCCATCGCCACCCAGAAGGCGACCCGTCCCGGCAGGAAGATGAAGAGCAGCAGCATCACCAGTGTGAAGCCCTGCAGTCCGTTGTGGATGAGCAGGTCGATGCGGTCCTTGATGGTGCGCCACTGGGCATCGAAGACGGTCAGCTCGATGCTGGGTGGCAGCGTCGGCTTGGTGTCCTGGAGCCAGTCGTCGAAGATGCGCGCGGCGGTGAGCGAGTTGCCGTTCTCGGCGCGCTGGACCAGCAGCTCCACCGTCGCCGGTTCGTCCGCCGTCGCGTCGTCCTGGATCTGCGAAAGCGTCAGGCTACCCGGTCGGGGCTCGCGCAGAATGGTGGCCACATCGCCGAGCCGGGTCAGCGCGCGGTTGTCGCTCAGGATGGCGAGATCCTCGAAGGCGAGCGGGTCGCGACGCTGTTCCAGTCCGCGCAGCTCGCGTGCGCCGTCGGCGTCGCCGGCGATCCCGGAAGGGATGTCGCGCGCCAATCGGTTGACCTGTTCGCCGATTCCGTCGAGCGATAGATCCAGCGTTTCGAGCGCTGCGCCCGGCACCTCGATCGCGATCCGTTCCTCGGGCAGGCCGGTGATGTCGATGCGGTCGAGGCCGCGCGCCAGGAGTTCGCGCTCGAACTGTCGTACCCAGGGCCGAATATCGGCCAGGTTCGGTCCCGAGACCAGCAGCCGCGCGACCGAGTCGTAACGCGAGACCCGCACGATCTGAGGCGTCTCTGCGTCCTGCGGTAGGTTGCGGAACTCGTCCACCCGTTGGCGCACCTGATCGAGCGCGAGCAGCGGGTCCGTTCCCTCCTTCAGTTCGAGCGAGAGACTGGCGACGCCCTGGGCGGCGGTCGAGGTGAGCTTCTTGAGCCCGTCGACCGTTTTTAGCCGCTCCTCCAGGGGGATGACGATGCCGTTCTCGACGTCCTCGGCGGCGGCACCGCTCCAGATTACGCGCACCGAGACGATGTCGAGCGCGAAGGTGGGGAAGAACTGGACGTTCATGCGGCTCAGCGCGATGGCGCCGAGGATGAAGATGACGCCCATCAGCAGGTTGGCGAGCAACCTGTGGCGGGCGAAGATCGCGATCAGACCTCGTCTCACGCTCGTTCTCCCGTCACTGGATCGTTTCGACCTTGAGGCTCTCCACCGCGTTGGGCAGATGGGTGATCATCACCTTGGAGTCGTCCGCTAGACCGAGCGCACGCACCGCCTGTTGGGCACCATCGTCGCCGTTCAGTTCGCCGATGCGTTCGACCTGGACCGCGTGCAGCCGCCCGTCCTCGACGAGGAACAGACGGTCGCCTCCATGCAGCGCGGAGAAGGGGATTGCAATGGTGTCCGGTGCGATCGGTCGTTGGAGTCGCAGCTGGACGAATGCGCCGAGCGGCAGTTGCGTCTCCGGTGCCAGTTGCAGGAGCGCATCCACGCCGCGCGCGTCGGCCTCGCCCGAGATGCGCTCCAGCACGGCCGTTACGGGTCGGCCAGCCCACATGCCGTGGGCCTCCAGTCGGGTGCCTGCGGCGAGCGCTTGGCGTAGTTCGGGGCCGTAGGCGCCGGGTATCTTGGCGCGGACATAGAGTCCGTCGAGCGGATAGAGCGTCAGGATCGCCTGGTTGGCCTTCAGCTGATCTCCGGCGGCGGCCTCGACCGTGCCGATGCGCGCGGGGAAGGGCGCGCGGATCTCGCCACGCGCGGCATCGCGCTCGGCCTCGGCCAGTTCGGCCTCCAGGATGGCGGTTCGCGCGGGCTGTTCGGCGATGGATTGTTCGCGCAGCGTGACCGACAGGCGTGCGCGGGCCAGGGTCTCGCGCGCGGCGTCGACGCTGGAGGCCGAGCCCAATTTCTTGGACTGCACCCGCTCGGCGCGCTCGAGCGCGGCCTCGGCCAATTGCAGCAGCTCGCGTTCCTGTTCGAGCGCCTCGCGGTCGTGCGTCTGGCGCAGCCGTTCCTTTTCCAGCTGGGCGCGTGCCCTGAGCCGGCGTGGCTCCAGGTCGCGCGGGTCGAGTCGGGCGAGCAGCGTCCCGGCCGAGACCTGCTCGCCGTCGCGTACCTGGACCTCGATCAGTTGGCCGCTGACAGGTGCGGTGGCGCGGATGCGGTCCGGCGCTTCGACCTGCCCGAACAGCGGCAGCAACGGTTGATGGTCCGATGGTGTGACGGCCTGGACCTGGACGCGCCACACCTTTTCTTTGGGTTCGACCGGTTGTGGGGTGGGACGGGTTGCTTTGAGGATGAAAAAGGCACCGACTCCGGCGCAGAGGATGAGGACGGGCAATAGGCGACGCAGCATCGGACGACTTCTAGGTAGCTGTTGTTGACCCCTAGGTGGGGGCGGATGCGCGTTCGGCACAGTGCCGAGCGCCACGTCAGTGCGGCGCTCGGCCGAGAGGGTCGTTATTTGACCAGAGTGATGGGTATCTTCACCAGATGGATCAGCTTGGCGGCGACCGAGCCGATGACCAGGTTGGCCAGCTCGCCCCGTCCGTGGGTTCCCATGACGATGGTGTCGCAGCCGAGATCCTCGGCGAGCTTGGCGATGGTCGGCGCGACGGGGCCGACCAGCACATGGGCCTTGTAGTCCATCTTCGCCTCATCGAGCAGGGCGCGAGCCGATTGCATGTCGCTTTCGCCCTCGCTCTGCTGTGCCTCGGCGATCTCGTGCTCCTTGAGGAAGCGGCGGACCTCCCAGGCATCGATCGATTTACGCACATTGACCAGGTGGATTTCGGCCGGCTGCTGGCATTGGGCCATCTTGATCAGGTACTTGACGGCGCGATCCGCGAATTCCGAGCCATCGACAGGGACCAGAAATTTGATCATTGGATCGACTCCTGAGCATGCTGAGGTTGGTAGGCAAGCGGTGCCCCTGGTTTTTGCTCCAGCTGCGCGATGCCCTGTTCGGTGGTGGCGCCGACCTCATGGGTGGTTTGGTGCGGCGTTTCAGGTCTCCAGCCAAGCATGAGCAGCAGCAGCGTGAAACCGGCGACATAGCCGATCGGGATGTGCCAGCCGTTGCGCAGCCAGGCGCTGACCGATTTCGCCTGCGGGTACATGTTCGAAAGCGCGACCCCGGCCGAACTGCCGAACCAGACCATGGAGCCGCCGAAACCGACCGCGAAGGCCAGGACGCCCCAATCGAATCCGCCCTGCTCGATGGCCAGGGCCGTCAGCGGGATGTTGTCGAATACGGCGGAGACGAAGCCCAGCGTCAGGGCCGAGTACCAGGATGCCTCGGGCAGCTTGTCGACTGGCATCATGGAGGCGCAGAACACCAGGGACAAGAGGAAGAGGCTGCCCTTGAATGCCTCGGGCAGCAGGCCCCATTCGGGCTGGCGCACGCGCATGGCGGCCAGAATGGCGACCCAGACCGCGACGCCCAGGAAGGGGAAGCTCTCGGCAATGTCCTTGAAGGCCCAGTTCACGATGACGTTGGTGGCGACGGCTGCAGCCAGGATGCCGCCGACGATCCAGAGTCGGTCCCAGTCGATCCGCACATCGTCGGAGGTATCGCGAACGATGGGGGCGGTACGGCTCTGTTGGATCGAGGCCGGTATGCCGAACAACACGAGGGCTGCACCTGCGGCGATGAAGGCATGTAGAACCTCGTGTGGGCCAACCCCCGAGATCCACATCATGGTGGTCGTGGTGTCGCCCACGACGCTGCCTGCTCCGCCCGCATTGGAGGCGGCGACGATGGCGGCGAGATAGCCGATGTGGACCTTGTATCTGTAGACGCTTGCGGCAATGGTTCCGCCGATCAGCGCGGCGGCGATGTTGTCGAGGAAGGCCGACATCACGAAGATGAGGCACAGCAGCGTGAAGGCGCCGAGCGCCCCTTGCGGCAGGAAGCGCGGCAGCACGCGGGGCACGCCGCTGTCTTCGAAGTGACGTGCGAGCAGGGCGAATCCGAGCAGCAGTCCCAGCAGGTTGGTCAGGATGACCCACTCATGGTTGAGATGGTGCAGCAGTCCGTCGAGCCCCATACCCTGCTCGAAGCCGGCGATACCCCATTTGTAGGCGGTGATGGCGGTCAGGCCGGTGAGCGCCACCAGAAGCGTCTGGTTGTGGAAGACGGCCACGCCGACCAGCGTCAGGGCGAAGAGCAGGAATTCGAGCGGGATGCCGAGCAGGGTCACCTGGGTGCCGGGCGGTGCCGCGTAGAGCGCGATGGGCGCCGCCAGTGCGGTCAGTGCTAAGAGCGCGACGGCGGACCGGCGCCAGGGTAAAAGCGATTTTAGAGCCGGTTTTCCGGACTCTTGGGTGGTCAGCGGATTCAAGGATAGACCTCGTCGTCTGGGTGTATAGCGATGGACGGATGGAGTATCTAGCCGTCCGACAAGCGAGGGTGTCGCGGCGGCGCAACGGGAAATCCTGGATGCTCAGTCGTGCGGGGGAGGTTCCGGCTTGGCTGGGGAGGGTTTGGCGTTCGGGGTGGATTGGGAGGAGGTCGTTTTGGGGGGCTCCTCTAGGATGCTTTCGAGCGGATCGATCTGGGCTTGGCGTTCGAGGATGCTCTTGAGTTCCTCGGCCTTCAGTTCGCGATCGATCTCCTGCTTGACCGATGTCAGGGTGCGGCGGGCCTTGCCGACCCACATGCCGGCCACGCGAGCCACCTTGGGTAGGCGCTCCGGACCCAGTACCACCAGCGCCACGACGCCGATCAGCAGCAGTTCAGTGAAGCCGATGTCGAACATAGGGAATCCTGGTCTCTCTGATGGTCGCTAGCGATGGTTTCGATGCGATGTCTTCAGGTGCGGTCGCGATCGTTTTCGCGCGTGCTCTGGGTACCGGGGCCCGACTGATCGGTCCGCCGCGCGGTGCCCTGTTCGAGCGGATCAGGGGTGCTGGGCGCGTCGCTTTCGTCGTCCTCTCGCGCCATCGAGCGGCGGAAGCCCTTGATGGCGTCGCCCAGGTCGGAGCCGACGTTTTTCAAGCGCTTGGTGCCGAACAACAGGAGGAGGATGACTAGAACGATCAGGAGCTGCCAGATGCTGATGCCACCGAATCCCATGCGTTTCTCCGCTGTGCCTTAGCCCGTGCGTGAAGACTTTTCAGTTCGCGTCCACCATGCGGACGCACTTAAAATTTAACCCTGGAATCATAACCGAAGCCAACTCGACCGAAAAGCCGGGGATTCGTGGATTTACGTCGGGTGATCGCATGGGCGATCATGGCAAACCATTTCAGCGAGGGAAAACGGCCAGAGGTGAGAATACATATCATCAGTGTCGGCCGGCGCATGCCTGGCTGGGTCGAGGACGGCTATGCGGAATACGCCAAGCGGATGCCGCACGAATGCGCCTTGAACCTGATCGAGATCGAGCCGTTTCGTCGTGGACGTTCGACCTCCGCCGAGCAGGCACGCGAGGAAGAGGGGCGTCGTATCCTCAAGGCGATTCCCAAAGGCGCTGGGGTCACGGTGCTCGACGTGCTCGGGCAGTCCTGGAGCACGGAGCGGCTCGCGGGCCATCTGACGGGTTGGCTCGGCGCTGGGTGCGATCGCGCCTTGCTGGTCGGTGGCCCCGATGGTCTGGCCCGAGAGTGTCTCGATCGCGCCGATCAGTGCTGGTCCCTCTCTGCGCTAACCTTTCCCCATCCACTGGTGCGCGTGGTGCTCGCCGAGCAGATTTACCGCGCCTGGACCCTGAACCAGGGGCACCCCTATCATCGGGGCGGTTGAAAGGATCGCTTTCGACGCTGAGGTTTATGGGGCGATGCGTCGATTTGAATGAAACGGTCGCTTTTCAGCGCCCTAGCGCAGGCATCCGAGCGCCTTTTCGCTCGATCAGCGGCTTTCCATTAGAGCCGTCCATTTTCCTCGGCGGGATGGCCGGTGCGACCGTGTGGAGACGTTGGGTCGCCGCGCAGCAGACGGAGACATTTGACGCGTGCTAGACCCTCGAACTCAGATCTATCTGGCCTCGAATTCGCCGCGCCGCGCGGAGTTGCTGACTCAGATCGGGGTGCGATTTGCGCGGCTGTCACTGGAGACGGACGAGCGGCGGCTCGCGGACGAATCCCCGGAGGATTACGTCCTGCGGATCGCTGTCGAGAAGGGGCGCGCCGGCCGCGATCGGCTGAGCCGAGGCGATCTCCTGCCGGTCCTGGCGGCCGACACGGCGGTGGTCCTGGGCGACAGCGTCCTTGGCAAGCCCCGCGATTCGGCCGATGCGCGGGCTATGCTCGCTGAGTTGTCGGGCCGGACCCATCGGGTGCTCACGGCCGTTGCGCTCATGACTCCGGACCAGGAGCGGACCGCGCTCAGCGAGAGCCGCGTGCACTTTCGCGAGATCGACGAGGAGGAGGCGCGCCGCTATTGGGCGACCGGTGAGCCTGCCGATAAGGCCGGCGGTTACGGCATCCAGGGGTACGGCGCGCTTTTCGTGGCCAATCTGGAAGGCAGCTATTCGGGAGTCATGGGGCTTCCGTTGTTCGAGACGGGCCGCCTGCTGTTGGAGGCAGGCATTGCATCGATGGCTCGTTGAGGGACGTCGTTTTCCCAATCCGGTGTCCGCGTTCGGTCATCGGTGACTTCGCACATCGCCCGGGACTGCTTGCCCGCTGTCGCATCCACGGCATAAATGACAAGACATCCACTGAGAATAAAAATCCGTGAGCGAAGAGATCCTTATCAATGTCACACCGCCCGAAACCCGGGTCGCCGTCGTCGAGAACGGCGTGGTGCAAGAGATCATCATCGAGCGCGCCGAGCGTTGCGGTTTGGTTGGCAGTATCTACAAGGGCAAGGTCTGCCGGGTGCTGCCCGGCATGCAGGCCGCCTTCGTCGACATCGGGCTGGAGCGTGCCGCCTTCCTCCACGCCTCGGACATCATCGGTCCCCAGGGCGAGCCGCGCGGCGATCAGATCCACGAACTGGTCCACGAGGGCGACATGATCGTGGTCCAGGTGGTCAAGGATCCGCTCGGCACCAAGGGGGCGCGTCTGACCACCAACATCTCGATCGCCTCGCGCTATCTGGTGTGTATGCCGGCACTGGCCAGCACCGGGGTGTCGCAGAAGATCGAGGACGAGGAAGAGCGCCGCCGACTGCGCGAGATCCTGCAGGGCTATGTCGAGTCCCACGAGGGCGACGGCGGATTCATCGCCCGCACTGCAGCGGAGGGCGTCAGCGATCTGGCTCTGCTCAAGGACATGGCCTTTCTGGCCAAGCTGTGGCGGGGCGTCAAGGAACGCTGCGGTTATGTCAGTCAGATCGGACTGGTCCACGACGACCTGCCGCTGGCGCTGCGGGCGCTGCGCGATCTGGTGACCCCGGAGGTGGAGCGCATCCGTATCGATTCGCGCATCATGATCGACAAGGCGCTGCCCTTCGCGACCAAGTACATCCCCGAGATCCAGAATCGGATCGAGCATTATCAGGGCGAGCGGCCGCTATTCGATCTCTACGGGGTCGAGGAGGAGATTCGCAAGGCGCTGCAGCGCAAGGTGAGTCTCAAGTCCGGCGGCCATCTGGTCATCGACCAGACCGAGGCCATGACCACCATCGACGTCAACACCGGCGCCTTCGTCGGTCACCGCAATCTCGAAGAGACCATCTTCAAGACCAACCTGGAGGCGGCCCAGGCGATCTGCCGCCAACTGCGTCTGCGTAACCTCGGCGGCATCATCATCATTGATTTCATCGATATGACCGAGGAGGAGCACAAGCGTCAGGTGTTGCGCGCGCTGGAGAAGTGTCTCGCGCGCGATCATGCCAAGACCCACATCACCGAGGTGTCCTCGCTCGGACTGGTCGAGATGACCCGTAAGCGCACGCGCGAATCCCTGGAGCACGTGCTCTGCGAGCCCTGTCCCTGCTGTGGCGGGCGCGGCTCGATCAAGACCGCCGAAACCACCTGCTACGAGATCTTTCGCGAGATCCTGCGCGAGTCGCGCCAGTTCGACGTCGAGACCCTGCTGGTACTGGCCTCGCAGGAGGTGGTGGATCGTCTGCTCGACGAGGAATCGGCGCATTTGGCCGAGTTGGAGGAATTTATCGGTCGTCCGATTCGCTTACAGGCGGAGGCGCTCTACACGCAGGAACAGTATGACGTCGTGCTCATCTGAGCCGCGTTTCACCTCGCATCCGGCCGATCAATCCTGAGGCGGTTTCGGCATGCCCGTCTCCAGCTCTAACGTCCACCCGAATCGATGGCTAGGAGTCCGGCCGGCCTTCCGCCGTTGTTGTGCACTCGACCTCGCGTCCGTCCGGTTTGCGCTTCCAAATCGATGGGCTCATGCTCAGACCGATTCGACCCCACTCTGATTCGATGCGATTTTTGAAACGCCTTCCGGCCTTCCTTCTGCGATCTGGCGGTATCTTGGCGGTCATTCTGGCTCTGACCCTGACCGTCCTCAATCTCTTGGCGCCGTTGGCGGCGGACTACGCGGACACATTGGCCGGGCATCTGAGCCAGCGTCTCGGCTATCGGGTCAGCATCGGCGGGATGGGACTGAGCTTCTTTGGCGCGAGACCCCGTCTGGTGCTCAAGCAGGTCCGGTTCTCGGATCGCGAAACCAGGGCGGTTGTCCTGAAGCTGCGCGCGATGGAACTGGACCTGGACGCGCTCGACTCGATCCGCGACTCGGTTCCGCGCATCGGTGCCCTGACCCTGGTCGGCGCGCGACTCCGAGTCGAGCGCATGCCGGACGGACGGTTCGAGCTGGCCGGATTCGGTGCCCTGAAGGGCGCCGATCCGAAGGCGCTCGAACGCTTCCTCGACCAGGGTGCCTTGACCCTGGTCGACAGCGAGGTGCTGATCGAAGACGCGGATTCGCATGCCCGTGTCCTGCGTCTGCGTGGGGTCCGCCTCGATCTGCGCAACGCGGGGCAGCGTCATTTCGCCGAGCTTTCGGCCAATCTGGTGCCTCCGCGTCCCCTGGCAGGCACGGCCGTGCGGTCCGATCGCACGGGTCGGCGCGACGATGGCGATCGTTTGCATCTGATCGCGGAGCTGCATGGACCGCCTGCCGATCTTCGCACCTGGAGCGGTCGTCTCTATGTCCGTTTCGACGGGACCGATCTAGGGCGCCTGTTGCCGCCCTCGCTCACGCACGGCTATCGCCTCGATACCGAGCAGGTCTCTCTGGAAAGCTGGTCGCGGATCGGTTCGGGACACCTGGTCCAGTCGCTCGTGCGTGCCGATGTGGCCGGGGCGCTGCTCCACACACCTGTCGGCGACGCATCGCAGAGGTCGCTCGCGGTGGCGCATGCGCGTCTGTTGGCGCGTCTTCAGCGGATCGATGGGGCGTGGCGGCTGCAGCTTTCGGATCTGAATGCCAGGGTCGCCGGAGCCGAGCTTGCGGGCGTCCGAGCGGATCTGGATCTCTCCGACTCCGGCCGTCTGGATCGGTTCGCCGTGTCGGGGGATCGTCTGGATCTCTCCGCCCTGACCGGAATCCTCGGGGCTGGACCTTGGGCGCACTCCAAACCGACTGTCGAGGTGCTTGCCGCGCGTCTGCAGGGGCAGGCGACCGCGCTGAGGGTCCGTGCCGAGCGCGATCTCGTCGGACAGTGGGACTGGAGCGCGTCCGGTTCGGTCCGCGACCTGGCCGTGGAGCAGCATGCGCGTCTGCCCGGCTTCAAGGGGCTGAACGCCGATTTTGCCGCCAACGCTTCCGGCGGCGAACTGCGTTTCGGCTCGCTCGGGCTCGATCTGGACCTGAATCCGCTCTTTACCTTGCCGCTGCATCTGAATGCCGCCAGCGGGCGTTTGGGCTGGCGGCGTTCCCCGAATGGCGATCTCGCCATGTCCGTGCGCACGGCGAGCCTGGAGACCGACGATCTGGCCGGTCGACTGCGGCTCGCGCTCGACATTCCGGCGGACGGGTCGAGTCCCTTCCTGGATCTGCGCGCCAATTTCAGCGGCGACGCCTCCAACGTCCGGCCCTATCTGCCTGCTGGGATCATTCATGAGCATCTGCTCCACTGGCTGGAGCACTCGATCGTCTCGGGGCGGTTGGCGCAGGGCGATGCCAGCTTCCGTGGCAGGCTCGCCGATTTTCCCTTTCGCGCGCATCAGGGACGTTTCGAGCTGTTGCTGGATTTCGAGGATCTGCTGCTCGATTATCAGGACGGCTGGCCGCCGATTCGCTCCGCCGCCGGGCATCTGCGTTTTCTCGATCAAGGGCTGTCGATCCAGGTCGATCGCGGGCGTATCTACGACAGCGCCTTTTCGGCGGGTCGCGCCGAGATCCCCGATCTCTGGGGGCCCCATGTCCTGCCGATTCACGGCGAGGCCGAGGGCCCTTTCGCCGATGCGCGCCGCGTCTTGAACGAGACCCCGCTGGCGTCCGATCTCGGAAATCTCGGCAAGGCGCTGACCGTCAGCGGACAGTCGCATCTGGCGCTCGATATCGACCTGCCCTTGGTCAAGGGTGGCAAGCTGGGGGTGTCCGGCAGCCTGACCTGGCCCGGGCCGGCGACCTTGGACATTGCTGGAAGCCCCATCGCGCTGTCCCGCTTGAAGGGTGTTCTGCGCTTCACCGAGAACAGTCTGAGTGCGGATGATTTGCAGGCATTACTGTGGGGGCGCCGGGTCAAGCTCTCCATCGAGACACGCAGAGCCGGAGACCCCAATCGATCCGCGACCCTGGTCGAGGCGACATCCCGCTCCCAGGTTGCGGATCTGGCTCGACGTTTCCCCTCGCCGCTGTGGCGCGACCTCAGCGGGGAGTTGGCCTGGGATCTGGGCGTGACCCTGCAGAATCGGCACGTCAAACAGGGCGATCTGCCGCTGGACTTCAGGCTCTCGTCAAACCTGCGCGGTCTGGGCATCGATCTTCCCAGTCCGCTGGGCAAGACGGCCAAGCGTGCGCGTGCACTGTCGCTCCAGGGGACCCTCGTGCCGGGCCGCTCGCTCGTGCTGACTGGTGGAACCCCGGAGCTGGCCGCGAATTTCAATCTGGACCTTGAGGGCGGATCGCCTCGGCTGGTTTCGGGGCGTCTGCGTTTCGGGGCCGACCGAGCCCCCCCGTCCGAGACGAACGGTCTCTTCCTGGACGGCACGCTCGGCGAGCTGGATCTCCAGGCTTGGACCAAGGCGCTGACGTCGCGTTTCCCGCCGCGCTCGAAGGGCTCGGAGATCGCCTTGAGCGGCGCGCAGCTACAGATCGAGCGGCTGCGCCTGGGCGATCTGCAGCTTTCGCACCTGTCGCTGGACGCCAATCCGCGCGACGATGGCTGGCACCTCAAACTGGGCTCGGACGCGCTGGATGGACGGGTCGTGGTTCCCGAAACGGGAGCCGGGCAGCCGCTCCTCATTCGGCTGGATCGGCTGGATCTGTCGGCCCTGGTTGACCAGAGCAGCGGAGCGGCGGGATCCGCCAAGCGCACGGACGAGCCGCACCTCTCCGATCTGCCCTCGCTCGATCTTGGGGTGCGCGATCTGCGCTGGCACGGGGCTTCGCTCGGGACCCTGGGGTTGGATCTGCGACGGAACGCGGAGGGCATCGAGTTGCCGAAGCTCAGTCTCGACGGCAAGGGCCTGACGCTGGAGGGCAGCGGAGATTGGCGCTCCTCGGGCGATGGGGGACGCAGCCGGATCGGTCTGGTGTTGAATACGCCCGATCTGGGCGCGCTGCTCAAGACGCTCGATGCACGCAGCAGCCTGGAGGCGGGGCGCAGCTCGGCGCGACTGAGGCTCGACTGGCCTGGTGCCCCGGAGGCGTTCTCGCTGCCCAAGGTCAATGGCGAGATCGATCTGCAGGTTGGAAAAGGGCGTTTCCTGGAGGTCGAACCTGGCGTCGGGCGTATCCTGGGGTTCCTCAATTTCAGTGCGCTCGGAAGGCGTCTGGCGCTCGATTTCTCCGATCTCTACGGTCAGGGGTTTGCCTTCGAGGGGATGCATGGTCGTATCGCACTCGGTGCCGGCAAGGCGCGGTTCGACGATTTCGTGATCGAGGGTCCGGCGGGCACGATCATGGTCGCGGGCCAGTCCGATCTCGCGACTCAAACCTTCGATCAGACCGTGACGGTCGAGCCCAAGCTGGGGTCGAGCGTGGCGCTCGCGAGCGCGGTCGCCGGTGGTCCCGTGGTTGGCGCCGCCGTCTATCTGGTCGATCAGGTCGCAGGCAATCCGATCGATCGTCTGGGACGTTATCGCTATCGGGTGACCGGCCCCTGGGGGGAGCCCGAGCTGAGTCGGATGGGTTGGGAACCGCTCACCGGGATGGGTGGTGCGGCTCCTTCGGATGCGTCCGACGCGAAGTCGGCGCCGGTCAAGGAACGCAATCTCTTTTTGGACGTGGATTGAGGTTGTTGCTGGCCGCACCGTGCCCGCGCGTTTTCGACCGGCCCGCTCTGGTGGTATCGTTGCAACAATTTCGGGACCGATCGGCGCGCGGTGCACGCCGACGGTTCCAACAACGCTGAGTCAACCCTGTCGAGTCTCGGTTGCGTCCTGGAGACGACTGGGCTCGTCGGTCGGGTTCGCTTTGCAGCCCTGTTTGGTCTGGGTGGTGAATGCCATGAAAACGAAATATAAGATGGGCGCGGTTCAGATGGCGACCGGCCCCAATGTCAGTGCCAATTTGTTCGAAGTGGAGCGGTTGATCAAGGAGGCGGCCGACCAAGGGGCGCAATTGGTCGTGCTGCCCGAGAATTTTGCCTTCATGGGCAAGGAAGATCGGGATCAGGTCGCCATCCGCGAGGTCGATGGAGAGGGTCCACTGCAGGAGTTCCTGGCGCGGGTCGCCAAGCAGCTTGGGATCTGGCTGGTCGGTGGGACCATTCCGCTCGTTGCGGAGGATCCCGAGAAGGTGCGCTCCGCCTGCCTGGTCTACGACGCTCGCGGCGAGCGGGTGGCGCGTTACGACAAGATCCATCTGTTCGACGTGAACCTGCCGGGGGTCGACGAGCGTTATCACGAGTCGGCGACCATCGAGGCGGGCAGCGATCCGCTGGTGCTCGACACCCCCTTCGGCCGACTCGGGGTCGCGGTCTGCTACGATCTGCGTTTCCCCGAGATGTTCCGCCAGATGCTTGACGCTGGCATGGAGATCCTGGCCCTGCCCTCCGCCTTCACTGCGATTACCGGCAAGGCCCACTGGGAGACGCTGGTGCGCGCTCGCGCGATCGAGAATCTCGTCTATGTCATCGCAGCGGCTCAGGGCGGTTTCCACGTCAACGGTCGCGAGACCCATGGTCACAGTATGATCGTCGATCCCTGGGGTGCCGTGTTGGCCCAGTTGCCGCGCGGAGCCGGTTGCATCTGCGCTTCGATCGACGAGGAGTTTCAGGATTCCGTTCGCCGCAGCTTCCCCACCATCGACCACCGTCGTTTGAAATGCGGCGGCTGAGTCCGCAAGTCACCAGCCAACAGGCCGAGAGTCCGATTGGCGTGGATACGGCGCGCAAGACCGCCGTTTCGCCCCTTTCATGTGTGCGAGCGCGACCGATCGACTCGGACTCCGGCCCCTTCCGATCACTGACCGAGAGTCGCCAATCCCCATTATGACTGACCCTATCGTCATCGCCCGCGAGAGCATCCTAGAACCGGCCGGACTTCTCGATCGGGATCTCGATCGCCTGCTGGGCACGCTGGCCAGTTCTTCGGTCGACGCCGCCGATATCTATTTTCAATCCAGCCGTTTGCAGTCCTGGGTGCTGGAGGACGGCATCATCAAGGACGGCAACTTCAGCATCGAGCAGGGCGCCGGCTTGCGCGCCATCAGTGGCGAGAAGACCGGGTTCGCCTATTCGGACGAGCTGCAGTTTCCGGCCCTGGCTCAGGCGGCCGAGGCGGCGCGTGCAATCGCTCGCGCCGGTCAGAGCGGCAGTGCCAAGATCGGTCAGGCCCTGGCCGAGCGCCGTCTCTACGAACCGCTCAACCCCATCGCCAGTCTGTCCGATCCGGATAAGGTCGCCTTGCTCCAACGGGTCGATGCCGAGGCGCGTCGGATCGATCCGCGGGTGCGCGAGGTCGTCGCCAGTCTGGTCGCGGTCCAGGACACGGTTCTGGTGCTTGCCGACGACGGGACCTTGGCCGCCGACGTGCGTCCGCTGGTGCGCCTCAGCGTCAACGTCATCGCCGAGGAGGCCGGGCGGCGCGAGCAGGGTTCGAGCGGCGGCGGAGCCCGTGCCGATCTGGGCTATTTCCTAATCGAGGATCGTGCATTGACCTTCGCCCGCGAGGCGGTTCGTCTCGCCCTAACCAACCTGGAGGCTGGGGACGCGCCGGCCGGCGCCATGACCGTTGTGCTCGGGGCCGGTTGGCCCGGCGTGCTGCTGCACGAGGCCATCGGCCACGGGCTCGAAGGCGACTTCAACCGCAAGGGCAGCTCGGCCTTCTCCGGACGGATCGGTCAGCGCGTCGCCGCGCCGGGCGTCACCGTGGTGGACGACGGCACCCTGCCGGGTCGGCGCGGTTCGCTCAACATGGACGACGAGGGTACGGTGACCCAGAACACCGTCCTGATCGAGGACGGTATCCTGCGCGGCTACATGCAGGACAAGCTCAACGCACGGCTCACCGGCACCCGTTCCACCGGCAACGGTCGGCGCGAATCCTATGCCCATCTGCCGATGCCGCGCATGACCAACACCTACATGCTGGCTGGCGAGCGCGATCCAGAGGAGATCATCGCCTCGGTCGACAAGGGGCTCTACGCGGTCAACTTCGGCGGCGGTCAGGTGGATATCACTTCCGGCAAGTTCGTCTTCTCGGCCAGCGAGGCCTATCTGATCGAGAACGGCCGGATCGGCCGCCCGGTCAAGGGTGCGACGCTGATCGGAAACGGTCCGGATGTGCTCACCCGGGTCAGCATGATCGGCAACGATCTCAAGCTCGACGAGGGCGTCGGGACCTGCGGCAAGGAGGGGCAAAGCGTGCCGGTCGGTGTCGGCCAGCCCACGCTGCGCATCGACAGTCTGACCGTCGGTGGAACCAGCCAGTAACGTGCGTTCGATACTCGGCCATCTTTCGGCCGTTGGTTCGCATCGCAGAGCATACCCAACAGGTTATTTGAGCCGGCCAGCAAGTGCCGGCTTCATCATTCAATTTCGTCTATCCGAGGACTCGAACCCGCCATGCCCATCCTGACGACCGAGGACACGGCCGAGCGCCTGACCCGATTGCAAGAGATCATCGAAGACATGCTCAAGGAGGCCAAGCGCCAGGGCGCGAGCGATGCCGAGGCATCGGTCGGCAGCAGCGCCGGGCTGGAAGTGGCGGTGCGGCTCGGCGAGGTGGAGACGGTCGAGCACACCCGCGACAACGGTCTGAGCGTCACCGTCTATTTCGGCCACAGTAAGGGGTCGGCCAGCACCTCCGATCTGAGTCCTGGCGCGATCCGAGACGCCGTGAGTGCGGCCTGCGCCATCGCCGCCCATACCCAGGAGGACCGCTGCGCCCATCTCGCCGAGGCCGAGCTGATGGCGACCGAGGTCCCAGATCTGGATCTCTATCACCCCTGGTCGATCGGGGTGGATGAGGCCATCGAGCTGGCGGTGAGCTGCGAGGATGCCGCCCGCGCCTACGATACGCGTATCGTCAATTCCGAAGGCGCCAGCCTCTCGACCCACTTCGGTATCCATATCGCCGGCAACAGTCGGGGCTTCATCGGCGGCTATCCCACCACCCGGCATGGTCTCAACTGCGCCGTGATCGGACAGGACGGCGACGCGATGCAGCGCGACTTCTGGTGGACTACGGCGCGCTGCGCCGCCGATCTCGATACGGCCCGCTCGGTTGGCGAGAGGGCCGCCGCGCGCACCGTGGCGCGGCTTGGCGGTCGGCGTCTGGACACCCGCGAGGCGCCGGTCATGTTCCGGGCCGAGGTGGCGACCGGGCTGCTGCGCAGTCTGCTGGGAGCGATCAGCGGTAGCAGCATCTATCGTCGCTCCAGCTTTCTGCTCGACCGGCTCGGCGAACGCATCTTCCCCGAGTTCGTCCGTATCCACGAGGAGCCGCATCTGCGGCGCGGTCTCTCCAGTGCGCCATTCGATGGGGATGGCGTCGCGACCCGCGCCAAGGATCTGGTGCGCGACGGCATCCTGCAGACCTATGTGCTCGATACCTATTCGGGTTGTCGGTTGGGCATGCCGACCACCGGCAACGCCGGCGGGGTGCGCAATCTGCGCATCGAGATGGGTGAGCTGGACCGCGCCGGCATGCTGCGCGAGATGGGGACGGGACTGCTGGTCACCGAACTCATGGGGCACGGGGTCAATAACGTCACCGGAGACTATTCGCGTGGGGCCTCCGGCTTCTGGGTCGAGAACGGCGAGATCCAGTACCCGGTCGAGGAGATCACCATCGCGGGCAATCTCAAGGACATGTTCGCCGGGTTGGTCGCGGTCGGTAACGACTGCGACTTCCCCGGAGGCACCCGCACCGGCTCCTGGCTCATCGATCGCATGACCATCGCTGGGGAATAGCACTGGCCGGGTCCTGCCCGATCCTCTCTGGGTTTGGGCCGAGATCCTCCCTCTGTGAGGTCCGTCGCATCGGGTCTTGTGAAACCGCCGAGTGCAACTCGGCGGTTCCAGGCTGGCGCCGAGCGCCTACAATAGGCGCTTTTCGCTGAGTGCAGTCTGATTCCAACGATGAGCGAAATCGTCCTGATCAACGTCACCGGCGAGGACCGGCCCGGTATCATTGCCTCCCTGACCGAGATCCTCGCCCGCTATCACGTCCCCGTCCTCGACATTGGCCAGTCGACCATCCACAACGCCTTGGCGCTCGGCCTGATGGTCGAACTCCCCGCCGCCGGAGCCGACTGCGGCGTCTTCAAGGATCTTCTCTTCTGCGCCCACGGAATGGGGCTCGACATCCGCTTCACCCCGATCGCCGTCGAGGCCTACGAGGACTGGGTCCATGAACAGGGCAGACCGCGCCATATCCTCACGTTGCTCGGACGTGAGATCGACGCGGGACATATCGCCAAGGTGACCGGCGTGGTCGCGGCGCGTGGGCTCAACGTCGATCGTATCGTGCGGCTCACCGGGCGTATCTCGCGGCGCGATCGGCGCGAGCATCCACTGGCCTCCGTGGAACTCTCGGTGCGCGGCGCGGTTGAGAGTCTGGCCGACCTGCACGCGGAGTTCCTGGCACTGGGGCGGGTGATCGACGTGGACGTCTCGGTGCAGGAGGACGACATCTACCGGCGCAACCGACGGCTGGTCTGCTTCGACATGGATTCCACCTTGATCCAGACCGAGGTGATCGACGAACTGGCCGCCGCCGCAGGTGTCGGCGATCAGGTCGCGGCCATCACCGAGTCGGCGATGCGTGGCGAGCTGGATTTCCAGGAGAGTTTTCGCCGTCGCATGGCTCTGCTCAAGGGGCTCGACGAGTCGGTGCTGGCCGGGATCGCCGAGCGTTTGCCGATCACCGAAGGCGCCGATCGACTGATCGCGTCGCTCAAAAGGTTGGGCTATAAGGTTGCCATCCTTTCGGGCGGATTCACCTATTTCGCCGAGCATCTGCAGCGGCGTTTCGGTGTCGACTACGTTTATGCCAACCGGCTCGATTTCCGCGACGGCAAGCTGACCGGCGAGGTCTCGGGTGAGATCATCGACGGTCGGCGCAAGGCGGATCTGCTGAGCGAGATCGCCGAGCGCGAGGGTATCCGGCTCGAACAGGTGATCGCGGTCGGCGACGGTGCGAACGATCTGCCCATGCTCTCCATCGCCGGTCTGGGCATCGCCTTCCACGCCAAGCCCATCGTCACCCGACAGGCGCGTCACTCCATCGCCAACGTGGGCCTCGACGGCATCCTTTATCTGCTCGGCATGCGCGACCGCGACGTGGCGCGGCTCGGATCGGATCGGTGGACCCCTGACGGATGGGGTAGGGCTGTTACGATAGGGTGACGACCTGCGCCGCCATGCTAGGATGCGCCGCAAGAGCGCGAGGGGTTCTTGAGCGCATTCCAGTGACGCCGGGGATGCTCGATCACGGGCAGACTGGACCATTTCACCGTCATCGCATCTGCGGCATCCATCGTTCGGCGTTTCGAGCGGCAGGGGTGGGGCGCCAGTACTGGGGCTTCATTATCTTTATGGGATCCGGCGCAGTGTCCGCCTTTGTCAGACACAGACATCGCGCCCTTTTCTTTTTGCTGTAGGGATTTGCGCATGCTTTCGGTGACCGATCTGACGCTCGCGGATATCATGAATCGGCGGATTCGGCATGTTCCTCCAGACTGCCCATTGGAGGAGGCGGCGAGTCAGATGGCCGTGTCGCGCATCTCGTCGCTTCTGGTGCTGGAGGATGGCCATCCAGTCGGGATCATGACCGAGCGCGATCTGCTGCGTTTCTCGCACCAGCACAGGGATCCGCGAACCCCCGTCTCCGAGCTGATGACCTCCCCGGTCATCACGCTCTCTGAGAAAATATCCTTCCCCGATGCCTATCGCACAGCCCTGGCCCAGCGGGTGCGCCATCTGATCGCGGTCGATGACGCGGGCGATCTGGTCGGGGTCGCCACCGAGACCGATTTCCGGCGCCACCTGGGATTCAGTTTCCTGCGCCGACTCGACGATCTCACCGATGCGATGGACCGCGATCTGCCGCTCCTCTCCCCGGAGGCGCCGCTGGACGATGCCTTGGCGCTCATGATGCAGCGACGCACCTCCTATGCACTGGCGGCGGACGGACGACTGGCGCGCGGTATCCTCACCGAGCGCGATATCCCGCGGCTGCTCGCCTCCGGGATGCTTTATACGGGCCGTCAGCTGTTGCTGCACGAGGTGATGCAGGCGCCGGTCCAGGTCATCGCGCACCACACCTCGGTGACCGAGACCGCTCGGCTGATGCAGGACCTGCAGGTGCGGCATCTCGCGGTCGTCGACGAGGATGGGCTACTGATCGGAATGGTGACGCTGCATCGCTTGATGGAGCGGATCAGTGCGATCCTGCTGCAGAATCACGCCTGGTATCAGGTCGATCGTCCGTCGAACGATACGCCGCTCGCCGAGCATGGCCTCCAGCTCGCGAGCGAGGTATCCGAGATCCTGGCGACCGAGGATCGCTTGCAGGCGATCTTGGATGCCGTTCCGGATCTCGTTTGGCTCAAGGATCCGAACGGGATCTACCTCGCCTGCAATCCGGCCTTCGAGCGGCTCTTTGGGGCTCCGAGGGCGGCCATCATCGGGCGGACCGACTACGAATTCGTCGACCGGGAACTCGCGGACTTCTTTCGCACGAATGATCTCCAGGCGCTGAAATCCAGCGGGCCTCGTCTCAACGAGGAATGGCTGACCTTTGCGACGGATGGCTACCGGGGACTGTTCGAGACCGCCAAGACCCCGATGTTCGATACCTCCGGTCGTCTGATCGGCGTGCTGGGAATCGCTCGCGATATCACCGAGCGCAAGCAGGCTGCGGAGGCATTGGACCGGCATCGCAATGGTCTTGAGGCGCTGGTGCATTCGCGCACGAACGAGCTGGAAGCGGCGAATCGGGCGCTACGTAAGAACGACCGCCGGCTTGAGGTGCTGTTCGAGCTGAGGCAGCTCGCCTTCGATCTGAACGAGGAGGCGTTACTGCAACGGGGCGTCGAAGCTGCGGTCGAGATCTCCGAGAGCCGGATCGGTTATCTGTGCTTCGTCGAGGAGGATCAGGAACGCATCGGTTTGTGCGTCTGGTCGAGCGGTGCCGAGCGGCTGTGCTCGGTGGGCCACGAGATCCCGGATGCGGTCTCTGGGGTGGGCCTTTGGGCGGACGCGGTACGCGACCGACGGCCGGTGTTGCATAACGACTGTCGAGAGATTCCCGACCAAGGCGGATATCCCTTGGGGCAGTGCGATCTGATCCGACATCTCGTCGTTCCGGTGCTGGAGGGCGGGAAGGTGCGCCTGCTGGTCGGGGTCGGCAATAAACCCAACGACTACGAAGCGAGCGACGTTCGGCAGTTGCGGCTCTTCGCCGAGGACCTCTGGCGGATCCGGATGCGCCGACGGGCCGAGATCGCGCTGGCCGAGGCCAAGGAGGCGGCCGAGGTCGCCAATCAGGCCAAGAGCGCCTTCCTGGCCAACATGAGCCATGAGATCCGTACCCCGATGAATGCCATCATCGGGCTCGCCCATCTGCTGGAACGCGAGGTTACGGCGGGGAACCCGCGCGCGCATGTGGCCAAGATCAAGGAGGCAGCCAACCATCTGCTGGACGTCATCAACGACATCCTGGATTTCTCCAAGATCGAGGCGGACCAGCTGGTCCTGGAACGGAGTCGATTTGTTCCCGAGCGTTTGATCGAAGACGCCTGCGCCCTGGTGGCGGATCGCGCCAACGCCAAGGGATTGCGGTTGCTGCGTCGCGTGGCGCCTGAGGTGCCCCAGGCGCTGTGGGGCGACTCGCTGCGGCTCCGACAGATCCTGCTCAACTTTATCAGCAACGCGGTCAAATTCTCTGATTCGGGCGAAATCCTGGTGGAGATCCGTGCCGAAAAGGTTTCGGAGCAGCGCTGCTGGATTCGGCTCTCGGTGCGCGACGAGGGGATCGGCCTGACCGATGACCAGCGCGAGCGGCTCTTCCATGCGTTCGTCCAGGCCGACGATTCGACGACCCGCCGTTTCGGCGGCACGGGTCTGGGGCTGGCTATCTGCAAGCGTCTGGCCTCGCTCATGGGTGGAGACATCGGCGTGGACAGCGAGGTGGGCCGGGGCAGCACCTTTTGGGTGTGCTTGCCGTTCGATTTGGCTAACGAGACTCCGGTCGGGGAGCCGTCCGTTTCCGGATCCGACGGTTCGGTGCCGCCCTCCGATCTGATTCTGGCTCGTCGTCATGCCGGGGCGCGCATTCTGTTGGTTGAGGACGACTTCATCAACCAGGAGGTCGCCTTGGCGCTGCTCAAGAATACCGCCCTGGTGGTCGATGTCGCCGACAACGGCGAGCAGGCGTTGGCCAAGGTACGCGAGGAGAATTACGCCCTGGTTTTGATGGACATGCAGATGCCGGTCATGGATGGGCTCTCCGCGACGCGCGCGATCCGGCGCCTGCCGGATAGGGCCGACCTGCCGATCCTGGCCATGACCGCCAATGCCTTCGACGAGGATCGCCAGCAGTGTCTGGCGGCCGGTATGAACGATCATATCGGCAAGCCCGTCGAGCCGGAACGGCTCTACGCGGCGCTTCTGCGCTGGCTTCCGAGCGGCTCGGGGAGGACCGATGCCGCCTCTGCCTCCAAGACGCCAGCAACGCCTCCTGCGTCGCTGGATGGCGTCGTCATTGCTGGCCTGGACACGGCCCGAGGCTTGGCTTCGGTCGCGGGAAACCAGACCATCTATCTCAAGCTGCTGGGTCGGTTCGTCGCCAACCACGGTGATGACGCGGCCAAGCTGCGCCAGACTCTGGTCGCGGGAGATCCGGCCGAGGCCAGGTTGCTCGCCCATACGCTCAAAGGTGTCGCCGCAACGCTAGGCGCGGAGGCCGTTCGTCAGCGCGCCGCCGAGATCGAGCTGGCACTGCGCGAGGGCGCGGCGCCAGCCGTCATCGACTCCGGCATCATGAATCTGGAGCGCGATCTTCTGGGGCTGATCGAGGCGCTGGCGAATGTCGGGCTCGCCTTAAACGCCTGAACTCTGTGTGGGCGGGTTGCCGCTTCGCCCTGATTCGAGCGTCGCCTCAATAGCGGCCGAGGATGGATGTGATGAGCAGAATCGGCTTCCTGTCGTATCGTCACTGGAGGATTTGGCTGATCCTGGTTTTCGGATCCTGCATCACCTCGTTTGCGACCTTCTACGCCTGGTCGGATGTGGTGGCGGTGCATCGTCATGCCCTCGTCGAATTCGGCGATGAGTTGGCAGTTTGGGTCCGGGAACGGTTGCAGGATCACGCCCAGTTCCTGCGGGGCACATCCGCTTTTTTGTCCGTCACGAGTCATGTGTCGCGCGAGCGTTGGCAGGCCTACGTCCAGATCGCCCGCTCCCATCCGGGGGGGGCCGGCATCCAGGACATCGGCTTCGCGCATCTGGTGTCGTCGGGGCACGCCGCCGAGGAGGAGGCGTGGGCAGGGGACGCGCCACATGCTCCTATCCTCTATCGGATGTCCTTCTCCGATCGCGATCCTCAAGCCCTCGGACGCGACCTCTTCTCCGAGCCGGCTTGGCGCTCTGCCATGGATGTTTCGGGGGATGAGGACTTGGCTGTGGTCGCCAGCCGGCTTGGGCGGGATTCGGATGCCGGGGTCGAATTGCGCATGTTCGTTCCGGTCTACCGCTCGGGTGCCCCGGTGGGCGACGTGGATGAGCGCCGTCGTGCGCTGATCGGCTGGGTCTTCGGAACGTTTCGACCGAGCGACCTGATGCAGGGTATCCCGGCGGTGCATCTGCCGGAGCAGGGGCGTCCATTCCGATTCGCCATCTATGACGGCGATCGAATCTCCGATACCCGGTTGCTCTACGATACGCGTTCGGGCGAACGATTTTCGTCCAGAGCCGAGCGTCTGTCGCTCGACTTCAATGGCTATCGCTGGACCCTGCTGTTCGCCTGGATTGAGGGTGAACATCAGGCGTGGATGGATCCGCGTGTGCTCTCGATTGCGCTCTTCGGGACGGTCGTCACCCTGTTGCTCGTCGCCTTGACGCTCGCCTTGTCACGCTCGCGCAATCAAACGCGGCGTCTGAGCGGCGAACTGGCGGCGCACGAGCAGACCGAAAGGGCGTTGCTTGAGGCCGAGCGCAAGTATCGCGAGATCTTCGAGACCTCGTTGGTGGGCATCTATCAAACCTCTCCCGAGGGGCATTATCTGGACGTCAATAGCGCCTTCGCTCGGATCCTTGGTTTCGACAGTCCCTCACTGCTCCGAGCGGAGGTCGAGGACATCGGTCGGCAGGTGTATGCGGATTTGGCGGACCGAGCGCGCTTGGGGCATCTGCTCGAAATGAACGGGAAGGTCGAGGGGTTCGAGGTGCGGGGCCGCAGGCGCGATGACTCGGAGTTCTGGGTCTCCATCAACGCCTCGGCGATCCGCGATTCCACTGGCCGCGTCAGCCTCTATCGCGGCTCTATGACCGACATCACCGAGCGCAAGCGCGCTGAACTGTCGCGCGACGTCGCCCTCACCAAGTATCGAACCCTGTTCGCGAGCCTGTCCCTCGGAGTCGTGGTCATCGACGTGGAGAACCTGATCGTAGAGCAGAATTCGGCCGCCGAGCGTCTGATCGGTCTGCCGATAGGGGCCAATCTGCTGCATGAGGTCGAGTCCCGTTCGGGCTGGATGATTCGCCGCGACGGCACCCCCATGCCACCGGACGAGATTCCTTGCGTGTGCGCTCGCCAGTCCCTGAATGGAGAGTATCAAACCGAGATCGGTCTGCTGCGCGCAGATGATTCGGTCGCCTGGCTCAGCGTCACGGTGACGCTGCTGTCGCTGGAGGGCTACGGATACCTTCTGACCCTACGTGATATCGGCGAGCAGATAGCGGCCGATCTATCGCGCGAGACCCTCGGCGCCGTGGCGCGGCTCGCCGTCTCCTCCGATTCGCTCGATGCCTTCCGGGGCGCGCTTCCCCCGCTGCTCACATCCCGTCTCCGGTTCCCGATCGTGGTTCTGGAGCGCTACGATGCCGAGCGCGCGGAGATGCGCTTTACCGGGTCTACGGGGCTGCCGGGGGCATTTGCGGGCCTGCGGGTGCCGCGCGACGACACACTCTCCGGTCAGGTCGTGCGCACCGGTGAACCTCTGGTGGAACTGGATGCCGGCAGCCGTCCCGAATACCGCTTCGATGCGTTGAGACGGCTGGGGGTACGTTCATTCGTCTGCGTTCCGCTGGTGCTGGGCGAGCGCTGTTTCGGAGCGCTGTCCCTAGCGGATTCCCGTCGTCGTCCCGATGCGCCCGCCATGCTGGAGATGCTTTGCACGGTGGCCGATACCGTGGCCGACGCCATCGAGCGCTTCGAGTCCCAGATCGCGTTGCGCGAGAGCGAGCGCAACTATCGCGGACTCATCGATACATTGCATGGGGGGGTCGTGGTGCATGGACCCGATGGACGCATTCGATTCGTCAATCCGATGGCGGCGTGTCTCATGGGAATCGACGCGGATCGGCTGATCGGTTGTTGTCCTGAGGAGTTGGTTTTGCATCTGCTTGACGAGCGCGGACGCCGTCTGTCACCTCCCGAGTATCCGGTCAACCGTGTGCTGGCTTCCGGCCAGGCGCAGCAGGGGCTTGTTATCGGAAGACCGAACGAGGGGCACCCCTCTGCGATCTGGGTCCAGTGCGAGGCCCACCCGCTCTTGGACGAGGAAGGCCGATTGAACCAGATCGTCGTGACCTTCTTCGATATCAGCTCGCTCAAGGAGGCCGAGGCGGAGCTGGAGCAATATCGCTCTCATCTGGAGTCCCTCGTCGAATCCCGCACCCATGAATTGATCGAGGCACGCGATGTTGCCGATGCGGCCAATCGCGCCAAGAGCGCCTTTCTCGCCAACATGAGTCATGAGATTCGCACGCCTATGAACGCCATCATGGGCATCAATCATTTGCTGTTGCGGGACGTGACCGATCCCAAGATGCGCGATCTGCTGAGTACGTCGGGCGAGGCTGCGGCGGATCTGCTGCGCATCATCGACGACATCCTGGATCTCTCCAAGATCGAGGCCGGACGCCTCACGCTGGAGCAGCGGGTATTCTCGATCGCGCGTGTATTCGATCAGGCGCTCGGTCTGCTCGACGCGTCTGCCCGAGAGAAGGGACTGGTCCTGACCCAGGAGCTCGATCCCGGTGTGCCCGAACTGTTGCTCGGCGATTCCATGCGACTCGGTCAGGTGTTGCTCAACTTTGTCGGCAATGCCATCAAGTTCTCCGAGCGGGGCACCATTTGGGTCAGGGGCGCGCTCGTCGAGGAGGCTGTCGATTTGGTGCTGCTGCGGATTTCGGTCGAGGATCAGGGGATCGGCCTCTCGCCCGGCCAGTGCGAGCGTCTCTTCACCGCCTTCACCCAGGCGGACGAATCGACCACCCGACGCTATGGCGGAACCGGATTGGGGCTGGTGATCGTCAAGCGGTTGGCCAAACTCATGGGGGGCGAGGTTGGCGTCGAGAGCACGCTGGGGGTCGGCAGCACCTTTTGGATGACGGCGCGTTTCGGACGTGCTCCCGTCGGAGAGCCGCTTGCGGTGGAGCAGACACGCACGGAGTCCGATCTGCGTCTACTCGTCGAAGAGCATCGCGGCCGACGCATCCTGCTCGTCGAGGACGATCCGGTGAACCGGATGATTGCGGTCGAGTTGCTGCGGGACACGGGGCTGGAGGTGGACGTGGTCGATAACGGGGCCAAGGCAGTCGAGCGGGTGGGGCTGGGTGGATACGCGCTCGTCCTCATGGACGTGCAGATGCCCGTTATGGGCGGATTCGAGGCGACCCGCCATATCCGGGCGCTGCCCGGAGCGCGTGATCTCCCCATTCTGGCGATGACCGCCAATGCCTTCGACGAGGATCGGTTTGACTGTCTGGCGGCGGGTATGAACGACCATATCGGCAAACCGTTCGAACCTGGGCGTGTCTATGCCGTCCTGCTCAAATGGCTCGGCCCTGCTGAATCATCGGCATCGCCGCGCGCCTAGCCCGCGTGGCACGTTAGGTGTGATCGTCACACAAGCGGCATACGCGTGTCATCGAGGCGCTATATCGTTGCAGGCTCCGCTTTTCTCGGTTTCTCTCTCGCCATAACGGAGTCCGCAATGCGCACGATAAGCAGGATCCTTGGACTTGGCGCCCTCCTGGTCGCGCCGACCCTGTTCGCCGACGTCCAAATTGGGCCTCGGCCGTTCTATCTGATCGACGACATGGAGAATGGTTGGCTGAAGTCGACCCTCGATTCCTGTCGCGACATGTCGATGACCAAGAGCGATTTCTCGATCGGTCATCGCGGCGCAGCCCTGCAATTCCCTGAGCACACGCGTGAGTCCTATGTCGCCGCCGCCCGCATGGGTGCCGGCATCATCGAGTGCGACGTGACCTTCACCAAGGATCGTCAGCTGGTCTGTCGTCACTCCCAGTGCGATCTGCAGACCACGACCGACATCCTCGCCCATCCCGAACTGGCGGCGAAATGCACCCAGCCCTTCACCCCGGCCGAGTTCGACGCCAACGGCGAGCGCACCAAGGCCGCGTCCGCGGTCTGCTGCACCAGCGATATCACCCTGGACGAGTTCAAGTCGCTCTGCGGCAAGATGGACGCCAGCGATCCAGATGCCCTCACGGTCGAGGACTATATGGGCGGCACGCCCAATTTCCGTACCGATCTCTATGCGACCTGTGGCACGGTCATGACCCATCGCGAGAGTATCGAGCTGATCGCCTCGCTCGGCGCCAAGTTCACCCCTGAACTCAAGGAGGCCAGCGTGACCATGCCCTTCCAGGGCGACTACACGCAGGAGGCCTACGCCCAGCAGATGATCGACGAGTACAAGAGTCTGGGGGTGCGTCCCGAGCGAGTGTTCGCCCAGTCGTTCAACCTGGACGACGTGCTCTACTGGCTTAAGGCGGATCCGGCGTTCGGGCGGCAGGCGGTCTATCTCGACGGTCGTGACTCGGATCCCGCCTTCGATACCTCCAAGCCCTCGACCTGGTCGCCGAGCATGCAGCAGTTGGCCGACATGGGGGTCAATATCATCGCCCCGCCGACCTGGATGCTGGTTACGCTGGATGCCGACAAAAACATCGTGCCCTCGGTCTATGCCCAGCAGGCCAAGGCGGCCGGGCTGGGTATCGTCGCCTGGACACTCGAGCGCTCCGGTCTGCTCAAGGACGGGGGCGGCTACTACTATCAGTCGATCACCGACGCCATCGACAACGACGGTGATACCTACAGGCTGCTCGACGTGCTGACCTGGGACGTCGGTATCGATGGCATCTTCTCCGACTGGCCCGCGACCGTGACCTATTACGCCAACTGCATGGGGCTCTGATCGCCGATCCTGAGGTCGACCCTCGGTATCGAGGGTCGGCCTCCCTCGCCCGAGCGGTCAGCGGCATACGTGCATCGAGTTAGCCGATGGTCACGATAGATAATCCGAATTGGCCCTGAGTCCATCCTTTTTCTAGGGTTGATGTACACGCATCCAGTATTTCATCATTTTATGAATCTCTGGAATTCGACGTGTGTCTCACCACTCGAACGAAGGAGATCTCAGATGAAGACATCCGTCCTCGCGCTCGTTATCTTCGCAGCCATCGCCTCCGCGCCCGCCTCTGCGGACGACCAATCCTTGCGTGAAAAGGCTGCCTCGGCCGGTTTGAAGGCGCTCCCGACCACCATGCCGCAGCCCGCCAATAATCCCATCACGCCCGAGAAGATCACGCTCGGCAAGATGCTCTTCTTCGATCCACGCCTATCGGCCAGCGGACTCATCAGCTGCAATACCTGCCACAACCTGGGGATGGGGGGGGACGACAATCTGCCGACCTCGATCGGTCACGGCTGGCAGAGGGGGCCGCGTAACGCGCCCACCGTCTTCAATGCGGTGTTCAATGTCGCCCAATTCTGGGACGGCCGCGCCGAGGATCTGAAAGCACAGGCCAAGGGGCCAGTTCAGGCGGGCGTCGAGATGGCCAATCAGCCTGAATTCGTTGTGGAGACGCTTTCGAGCATGCCGGAATATGTCGAGCGCTTCGGTGAGTCCTTCCCCGGTGAGGCCGATCCGGTCACCTTCGACAACATGGCCAAGGCCATCGAGGCATTCGAGGTCACGCTCGTCACACCGGGCGCGCCCTTCGACCGTTTCATGGAGGGTGACGACGCCGCCATGACCCCGGAACAGAAGGATGGACTGGGACTCTTCGTCGACCGTGGCTGCACCGCCTGTCATACCGGTGTCAACGTCGGTGGTCAGAGCTATTTCCCCTTCGGTCTCATCAAGCGCCCCGGCGCCGACATCCTGCCGCCGAACGACAAGGGACGCTTCAAGGTGACCCACTCCGCTTCCGACGAATACGTCTTCCGCGCCGCGCCCTTGCGCAACACGGCGCTGACCGCGCCCTACTTCCACTCGGGCCAGGTGTGGGATCTGAAGCAGGCGGTCGAGGTCATGGGAGCGGCGCAACTGGGGGCGGAGATCGACGAGGCCGAGGCCGGCAAGATCGTTGCCTTCCTCAATTCGCTGACCGGCGAGATGCCCAAGGTCGAGTATCCGATCCTGCCGGTCGAAACCGCAACGACACCGAAGCCGAGGTTCTGAGCCCGATTCCGGGCGATGCGTCGCCGAGTCTGCTCGGCGACGCTGGTCGGTCGGGTCGTGGACGGACGGTCGACTTCGCCTGGTTTGGGTGTTCAGGGTCGGTTGATGACCCCCGTCGCTGACCGGAGTCGTTCTGCCGAAGCGATTGTATCGACGAAGTCGGACTGGTTTGGATCGAGCGGCCACTCGCCGATCGGAATCGGTCTGCCGAAGAGATACCCCTGGAAGGCGTCGCAGCCGTTCTCGCGCAGAAAGATCTGCTGTTCCTCGGTCTCCACCCCCTCGGCGATGACCTGCAATCCGAGCGAATGGCTCATCGCCAGGATCGCTCGTACGATGGCCGCGTCGTTGGGGTCGGTGGTGATGTCGCGCACGAAGGATTGGTCGATCTTGAGTTGGTCGAGCGGGAGACGTTTGAGATAGGAGAGCGATGAATAGCCGGTTCCGAAATCGTCCATGGAAAAGCCGACGCCCAGCGCGTGCAACTGTCGCATGCGTTCGATCACCGGATCGGCGTTTTCCAGGATCACGCTCTCGGTCAGTTCCAGCTTGAGCCGTGCCGGATTGGCGCCCGAACGCTCGAGACTGTCACTCACCTGGGCCACGAAATCGGGCTGGTGGAACTGGCGGGCGCTGACGTTGATTGCGAGTTGCAGCGAGCGGGTCGCCGGCTGTGCCTCCCACGTCTTGAGTTGCGCGCAGGCCGTGTCGATGACCCAACGTCCGATCGGAAAGATCAGGCCGGTTTCCTCGGCCAGCGGGATGAATTGCATCGGAGAGATCAGTCCCAGATCCGGTCGCTGCCACCGTAGGAGTGCCTCAGCCCCGATGCAACGGCCGTTCTGATCGATCTGGGGCTGGTAGTGGAGTTGCAGCTCGTCGCGCGCTAGCGCCTGACGCAGCGCCGTCTCCAGCGCCATTCGCGATTCGATGGCCATCTGCATCGCCGGGTTGAAAAAGCGCGTGGTGTTGCGCCCGGCGTCCTTGGCCTGGTACAGCGCGACGTCGGCCTGTTTGAGCAGTACCTCGACCGTCTGCTCCTCCTCTCCGTTGAACAGGGTCAGTCCGATGCTGCATGTGCAATAGTGCGTCTTGTCGTCCCCGCTGATGACATAGGGGGCGCTGAGTCTGTGGTGGATCTTCTCCGCAATGCCTTCCGCCCTGTTGGCGGCCGTTGCTTCGTCCTGACCCAGGGTCTCCAGCAGCAGCACGTATTCGTCTCCGCCCAGACGCGACGCCGTGTCTTGTGCACGTATGATCTGGCTCATCCGGTGCGCGACCTCGATCAGTAAGCGGTCCCCCTTTTCGTGTCCCTGGGTATCGTTGAGCGTCTTGAAGTGATCGAGATCGATCATCAGCAAGGCGCCGTAATGCTGGTTGCAGCGACTGGCAATGAGCGCGTGTCCGAGCCGCTCAAGCAGCAGGCGTCGGTTGGGCAGTCCGGTCAGTGAGTCGAAGTAGGCGAGGTTGCGGATCTGCTCCTCGGCCTCCTTGCGCGCGCTGATGTCGCGCACAGTGACGCGTCGGCCGTGGTCGTTTCCAGCCGCATCCCGGACTTGGCGACAGCGGTGCGTCGCCCAGAAAAAATCGCCGTTTCGCCTCCGGATGCGGAGCTCGAACTCGCAGATGTCATGGTCCGGTGTCGCCTTCAGCGATTGCTGGATGTGTCGATCCCAGGCGGGACGGTCTTCGGGATGGATGATGGCATCGATCAGTCCAGGGTCCTGCTCGAACGCCTCGACCGGATACCCGGTGACGCGTTCGGCGGAGGGGGTCATATAACAGAATCGCCTGTCGGGCAGGATCCAGTACTCCCAGTCGTGGCTCCAGTCCAGCATGGTGTGGAACTTGGCCTCGCTTTCGCGCAGCGCCCGCTCGTTGCGCAACTCGTCGGTGATGTCCTGACAGATGCCGACGAGCGCCTCGGGTTCGCCCTGTTCGTTGCGTTTGACGCGCTTGAACACCCTAAGATCGTGGATCTTTCCGTCCGCGAAGGCCTTACGCTCATGGGCGACGACGACGCCTGGCTCGGCCATCGCGCGTGCATCCGACTCCAGGCACTGCTCAATGGATTCCTTGGGTATGACCTCTCTGTAATGAGATAGCGCGAGGAATGTCTCCTCCGGAATTCCAGTCGCCTCGCAGAAGGTTCGATTGACGAACTCCAGGCGCCCGGACGGCTGTTGCAGCCAGATGCCGAACGGTGCGTTGTCGAGGATGAGCCGCATGCGCTCACGTTGCTTGACCAATGCCTGTTCGGCTTGCTTGCGGTCGCTGATATCGCGTGTGAAGCCGACGGTCCCGAGCAGGTCGCCGTTGGCGTCGACCACCGGGGCCTTGTAGATCTCCATCCAGGTCGAGCCGCTTGGGCCGAGGATCTCGTGTTCGGCATTGAGCTTGCGCCGTCCGTCCATCACCTCGTGATCGCTGATGGGCTGATCCGAGATCCCCGTCGGCCAGATGACCGCATCGTCCTCGGTTCTTCCGATCAGCGCGTCCGTGCTCGCGGCTCCGACCGAGTCGGCGAGCGCCTGATTCACCGCGAGGAAGCGGCGCTCGGTGTCTTTCAGCCAAACCGCGAACGGGAAGTTGTCGAGCAGGGCCTGCTGGTAGCGCTCCTTCTGGGCCAGCGCCTCCTGGCTCCGACGCGCCGCCGTGATGTCCAGGCAATGGCCGATGTAACCGATGAACGTGCCATGTTCGTCATAGCGCGGACAGCCATCGTCCTGGATCCAGCGGTACTCGCCGTCGTGACGGCGCAGCCGGTATTGCATGCTGAAACGTTCGCGTCGATCGAAGGCCGCTACGTAGATATCCATGCAGCCTTGCCGGTCGTCCGGATGGATGCTCTCTGTCCAGCCGTAGCCGTATTCCTGTTCGAGCGTACGTCCGGTGAAATCGAGCCAGACCTTATTGACGTAGTCGCAGCCCTTGTCGGTTCCGTTCGTCCAGACTAGGGCCTGGCCCGAATCGGCCAGCAGGCGGAAATGGCGTTCGCTTTCGCGGATCTGACGCTCGGCGCGGTCGAGCATGCGCTGGAGTGTCTCCTGTTTCAGGCGCAGTCGTTCATGAGTGGCGGAGACGGTGAGGACGCCTCCGGCATGGGCCGCGAGGATCCGCAGCGCCGACAGTGGTAGATCGGGCCGCTTCAGCGGCGCATGGCTGATGCCGACGATCAGGCCGGCGGCGCGTCCGTGGGCGTCGGGGATGGCCGCGCCTATATAGGCTTCGGCCGCCAGCCGCTGAAGGTCGCGGTCGCGAGGGTGAGCGGTTTGCGCCCCGGACTCGATCTGATGGTGGCCTTGGCGCAGCACGGCGCCGCCGGCCGAATCCGGGATGTCGTAGGTCCAGGTGTCAACTGGTTCGCCATCGTGCCAGGCGGCGCGGACCTCGATCCGTTCACCGCTGGCGTCGAGCAGGGCGATGTGCACGTGGTCCAGTCCGAGCGTGCGCGCGGCATGCGCGACCAGGTCCTCGACGAAGGAGTCGCGGATCTTGGCTGAGACGAAATCTGCCGCAGCGAGCAGGACCGATTCAGGGTGTTGGCACTGGGTCATTGGCTTGCGTGGGTCTGGTATGGGGTGTATTGGTCTCAGATCCCTGGCATGCACAGTCGAGAGGGCATACCGCTCACGGCATTTTCGCCCCGATGACGGTTCGGCCGCCGGACGCTCGGTGGTGTATTCTGTGCCTTTCTTGTTGCTCGACGGCTTATCTTGAGTTTCATGTCTTTTCCAGCTAAGGGGTTTCGCCGGCTCGGTCTTCAAGGGAAGTTCTCGCTGACCTTTTTCGCGATCGCCCTGTTGGTCGCCGCAGTCATCTCGGCCGCAGTCTATCGGGTGGAGAGCGACTACGCCCTGTCCGTCCTGCGGTTGCGGCTGGCGAACATCGTCGGAGTGGGTGCTGCCAATCTGGACGGCGATCTGCATCGCAGTCTGTCCTTCGCGGCGGGAACCACAAGCGAACCTTACCGACGCCTGCAGGCGACATTCCAGTCCATGCTCGCCAGCGTTCCCGATCTGGACGATGTGTACAGTATGCGCGCGGATGCGAGCGGTGGCATTCGCTTCGCCGTCGATGCCGAGGACGACCCGGAGCGGGCGGTTCCGTTAGGCGGGCTCTATACGAATGCCAGTGACCTGCTCCGCGCCAATTTCGCGACCCTCGACGCCCCGCTGGTGGAGACCGAGTTCTATACCGATCCCTGGGGAACCTGGCTCTCGGCCTATGCCCCTATCCGCGCCTCCGACGGCACGCGGGTCGGGGTCTTCGGAGCGGATATTTCAGCCGAGGTGGTGCGCTCCTACGGGCGGAGTCTGATCTGGCTCACCATGGGTGTCTTTCTTTCCACTCTGCCGTTGATTCTGCTGTCCGGCTGGTGGATGGGGCGTGTGCTGACGCGGCCGATCGCGACGTTGACCGATGGTGCCGAACGCATTGCCGGCGGCGATCTGAGCGTGCGGCTGAACAGTGCGCGCAACGACGAGATCGGTACCCTGGCGCGGGCCTTCGACCGTATGGCCGAACGGCTGATGGAGAGCCGGATCCGAATCGAGGAAAGCGCCGCTCGCTATCGCGGCATCTTCGAGTATGCCGCCGAAGGTATCTTTCAGACCACACTGGACGGCAAGGTGGTCACCGTCAATCCCGCGCTACGGCGCATGCTTGGCGATCAGACGCTGTCGCTGGATCTGACCGAGGTGGGCGGTCTGGGCGAGCGATTCTACGCCCGTTCCGAGGACCGTGAGCGTCTGCTGGCCGAGGTCCGTGAGCGAGGCAGCGTGACGGGTTTTGAGGTCGAGCTGCGCCGGATCGATGGATCCAGCTTCTGGGCCGGGATCTCGTTGCGGCTGGTCGAGCGGGCGGACGGCCCGCCGATGCTGGAGGGCATGGTGTCGGATCACACCGATCGCCGCCAGCGCCAGCAGGCGGAGACCGAGCGCGAGGCCGCGCGGCTCGCCAGCGAGGCCAAGAGCGGCTTCCTCGCCAACATGAGCCACGAGATCCGCACCCCGCTCAATGCCGTCATGGGGCTGACCGATCTGGTGCTGCGCACCGAGCTGGATCAGCGTCAGCGCGACTATCTGAGCAAGGCGCGCATCGCGGCCAAATCTTTGCTCTCGGTGATTAACGACATCCTCGACTTCTCCAAGATCGAGGCGGGACGGCTAGAGCTGGAAAGCGCTCCTTTCTCGCTCGACGAGGTACTGGCGAATCTGACCGAGATGTTTGCCTACGGCGCCCACGAGAAGGAGATCGAGCTGATCGTTTCGGCAGACGCCCAGGTACCGCGCGCCCTGATCGGGGATTCGACCCGAATCGGACAGATCCTCATCAACCTGACCTCGAATGCCATCAAGTTCACCGACCGGGGCGAGGTGATGGTCTCGGTCGATCTGGTCGATCCGCCGCCGCCGGATCTTGTGCCAGAACAGACGATGCTGCGTATCCAGGTGCGCGATACGGGGGCCGGGATCCCCGAGGATCGGCTGAGCGCTATCTTCGAGTCCTTCTCTCAAGCCGATCAGACCATCACCCGGCGCCACGGAGGCACGGGACTCGGGCTGGCGATCGCGCGCGATCTGAGTCGGCTGATGGGCGGCGACCTGTCGGTCGCAAGCCGGCTGGACGAGGGCAGCACCTTTACCGCAACCCTGGTGCTCGGCCGTCAGCCCGAGCGCCAGCAGCACATGCCGACCACTCCGCTCGATCTGCGCGGCCTCAAGGTGCTGGTGGTGGACGACAATGCCACATCGCGCGAAATCCTGGTCGGACAGCTCGAATCCTTTCAGATGTCAGCCCAGGCCGCAGCCTCCGGCGAGGAGGCACTGGCGCTCATGTCGGATCCGGCGCATGCGTTCGATCTCGTTCTCATGGACTGGAAGATGCCCGGAATGAACGGGCTGGAAACCACCCGCCGTCTGCGTGCCGATCTCAAGCTCGACAAGACCCCGGTGGTCTGCATGGTGTCGGCCTATGCGCGCGAGGATCTGATGCAGCCGGCGGAGCGCTCGATCCTCGACGCCTTTCTCAACAAGCCGGTCAATCAATCCTTCCTGTTCGATACCATCATGGGGCTGTTCGGCCATCAGGACGCGGCCGTTACCGGCGCGCCGCTCCAGCGCGGCGTCCAGACCGACACCGGGCTGCCGGATTTCACCGGGCGCCGAGTTCTGCTGGTCGAGGACATCGAGATGAATCGTCTGGTGGCGATCGAGTGGCTGACCTCGGCGGGCTTCGAGGTGAAGTCGGTCGAGAACGGTCTGCAAGCGGTCTCCGAGGCCGATCCGGCACGCTACGACGTGATCCTGATGGATCTGCAGATGCCGGTGATGGACGGTCTGGAGGCGACCCGACGCATCCGGGCCAATCCGGAGAAGGCCGGTATACCGATCATCGCCATGACCGCCCATGCATTGAAGGGCGACCTTGAACGCTGTCTGAATGCCGGCATGAATGACTATGTCGCCAAGCCGATCGATCCGGATCGACTCTTCGCCGCGTTGGCGCGCTGGGTCAACCCGAGCGGTCGGGTTACGCCCGGCGTTCCGGACAAGACGCCGGATGTCGAAGTGTCTCCCGATGAGGGGCTCTCAAGGCTGCATTTTTCGGGGATCGATGTCGCTATGGGGCTGGCGCGCGCCAACCAGAACTCGGCGCTCTATCTGAAGCTGCTGCGCGGCTTTGTCTCGGCTTGGGGCGAGACGCTGGTCCAAACGCGCGAGGATCTCTCGGCCGGCCGGCTCGAAGAGGCCCGTCGACGGATTCATTCGGTCAAGGGCGTTGCGGGAAACATCGGCGCGGTCGCACTCTATGAGGCCGCCCAGATCGTCGAACAGCGAATCGCCTCGGGTGGCGGCTGCGATGCCGACTCCGATGACTGGCGGAACTTGGCCGTCGCCTTGAACGAGGTGCTCGATGGTTTGAGCGCCCTGCCCGGCGAGACCGTGCGCGAGCCCGTTGCCTCCGGTGCCGAGGCAGAGATGAGTGGCGACGCGCTCAAGGAGGCGATCGTCGAGCTGAGCCGGCTGCTCGACGAGGATTTGGCCCAGGCTCGCGACCGTCTAGATCGGTTGCACGCCCCGTTGGAGCGCAGGTTTGGCTCGGAGCGGCTTCAGTCGATCCTGGATCAGATCGAGGACTTCGACATCGATGCCGCCATCGAAACCCTGCATACGCTAGCCGAGGAGTTGGACCTTGACCGAACGGGATGACCGACCCAGGATTCTCATCGTCGACGACACCAAGGAGAACATCGATCTCCTCATGGAGGTCTTTCGCGAAGAGTTTCGCGTCAGCGCGGCCACCAAGCCGGAGCGCGCGCTCAAGCTCGCCCATGCCGAGACCCCGCCCGATATCATTTTGCTCGACATCCTCATGCCCGAGATGGACGGCTACGAGTTATGCGCCCTCCTGAAGCAAGACGAGGCGACGCGGTCGATCCCCGTGGTGTTCGTCACCGCCGTCTCCGAGGTGATGGACTCCACGCGCGGATTCGCCGCCGGGGCGGTCGACTACATCACCAAGCCCTTCCATCCGCCCATGGTCAAGGCGCGGGTGAAAGTGCACCTGGACCTGAAGCACAAGTACGAACTGCTGGAGTCCTACGCCTTCGTCGACGCGCTGACCGAGGTCGGCAACCGGCGCCGCTTCGATCAGATGCTGGAAAGCGAGCTGAACCGCGCGCAGCGCTCGGGGCGTCCGCTCTCGCTCATCTATCTCGACGTGGATCATTTCAAGCAGTTCAACGACACCTATGGTCACGGCGCGGGCGACGACTGTCTGCGGCGTCTCGCCTCGACGCTGTCCAAAAGGCTGTGTCGCTCGGGTGATTTCATCGCCCGCTACGGCGGCGAGGAGTTCATGGTTCTGCTGCCCTATACGGACGAGGAACAGGTTTGGCATCTCGCCGAGGAGTTGAATCGCGCCGTGGACGAACTGGCCATACCTCACTCGGCCAGTCGCGTCGCTGATTGGGTCACCCTCAGCATGGGGGTGGTGACCTCGGTACCCGACGCGCATGCAAGCCCACGCGAGATCGTCGAGGCCGCCGACCGTGCGCTCTACGCCGCCAAGCATGCCGGGCGGCATCGGATCGAAAGAGGTTCTCTAAGCTGAGATTTTGCGCTTGGCTCGATGGGGAGTAGGCAGCACTGATGCACTCGAACGACCGCAAGGCCCGATTCTCACTGGCTTACATCAACGCGGTTGCCGCCTACGCCGGATTCGATGTGGTCGAGCCGAAGGTGGATATCGACAGTGTCGATGGGATGTTGCTCGCTCACCAGGGACGCCGCCCCCGGCTTGAGTTTCAGGCCAAGGCCACGGCGCGCGATCTGGTTGGCGACGAGGTCGTGACCTTCCCGTTGCCGATGAAGAATTACAACGACCTGCGCATGGATGTGATTATCCCGCGCCTGCTGATTCTGGTCGTGCTGCCCGAGTGCGAGGAGGACTGGCTGAGTCACAGCGAGGACGCGCTGATCATTCGTCACTGCGGGTATTGGCTTTCGCTCGCCGGTGCACCCGAGCGGGAGAATTCGACCAGTGTCACCGTCCGTATTCCCCGTGCACAGCGATTCACGCCCGAGATGTTGCGGACAATGATGAGCTGGATCGAAGCGAAGGGCTGTCTATGAAACTCGAACTGACGGACCAATCCGCCTTGCGGCAACTCCCATGGGGCGACCTCAAATCCTATCTGGACGCTCAAGGGTGGCATCTGACCGGGCGCATCGGCGACAAGGCGCTGGTCTATGTGCCTGATCCGACGGCGACGGATGCGGTGGAAATCTTGGTACCGGCCCGGGATGACCTGGGCGATTATGCCTCACGCATGGCTGAGGCCATCCAGATCCTCGCCGAGCGGGAGGAACGCTCGGCATTGGCTGTCTATCGTGATCTCACAACCTCGGGGCTCGACGTGGTGCGGCTGTGTGCGCCGGGCGCCGATGCGAGTGGTGCGATTGCCATCGAGGACGGTGTGGTGCTCTATCGCGAGACCGAAAACCTGATGTTGTCGGCGGCCTGCTCGGTCGTCGATGCGCGACGCAATTACCATCTGCGCAAGGTAACCGAGGCGACCGACTATCTCAAAACGGTTCGTCTCGGGCCGAGCGAGCGTGGGAGTTATGTGCTGACCGTCTTGTCGCCGGTACAGCCGCGTCTCGGTCGTCAGCAACAACTCGATTTGGGTGAGGAGCCATTCGCGCGCACGGTGACTCTGAGGTTGGCCGATGCCTTGAGCGCCGCCAAGCGCGCGGCGGATCGCGCGCTCGCCGACAATGCCTTTGACCCCTTTGATGCCGCTGTGTCGCAGGGAGTGAGCGCGAATCTGTGTGACGCGATTGCCCGCTTGGCTGAAACGGCGCGCGGGGTTGATATCGGTCTGACCTGGGCGCGTACCCGACCTGCGGGACGACCACGCCAAAGCGTCCACTTTACCCCCGAGGTGGGTGAGGTGCTGCGAGAGGCGGCAGCGATCTTTCGTCGCTCGGAGCCGATGACGGACCGTCGCGTGACAGGGTTTGTGGTTGCCCTCGATCGCCCGGTCGACCAGTTCGACGGTAACGCCACCTTGCGTGTGCTGATCGACGAGCGACCGCGCCGGGTGCGGGTGCGTTTCGAGGAAGCGGTCTATCCGCAGGTCATCCAAGCCTTCCAGGACAAATCGGCGATCTCCTTGCGCGGTGATCTCTTTCCAACTGGGCAGCGGTGGGAGATCCGCAACCCGCGCGCGCTTCAGATTCTGGATGACCAGGATGGCGACGAGGCCGACGAGGTCCCAAGCCTGGAAAGCACCGCGTGAGCAACGCTATCCGCTGCGACGTCCGGCCCTATCCTGGTCGCTGATACGCCGAGCGGCCGTTCGCTCTGATCCTCGGATGCCTGGGCGAGTCGCTCGCTCGGCTCAAGGCGCCAGACGTTCGATCCTCCACTCTTCCTCATTCGAACGACGATAGACGAAGCGGTCGTGCAGCCGGCTGTCGCGTCCCTGCCAGAACTCGATCGACTCGGGTACCACCCGGTATCCACCCCAGAAATCCGGAAGCGGGACCTCTCCTTGCGAGAATTTGCGCGTGATCTCGGCGACCTTGGATTCGAGGAAGGAGCGCGATGTGATCACCTGGCTTTGTGGCGAGGACCAGGCCCCGATCTGGCTGCCGCGCGCACGGGTGACGAAATAGGCGAGCGACTCCGCGCTGGAGATGCGCTCGGCGCGTCCGGTGATATGAACCTGACGGGCGAGGGCGACCCAGGGAAAGAGTAGGGCGACCTTAGGGTTCTGTCCGATTTCGCGTGACTTGCGGCTCTCATAGTTGGTGAAGAAGACGAATCCGCGCGCGTCGTAGAGCTTGAGTAGCACGGTGCGCACCGAGGGTTGTTCGTCGGGGCCGACCGTGCAGAGGCTCATCGCGTTGGGTTCGGGCAGATCCGTGCCGATGGCAAGTTCGTACCAGCTCTGGAACTGTCGGATCGGGTCGGCGTCGAGCTCTGAGTGGGATAGGCCGTGCGCCATCAGTTCGCGTCTTAGGGTCTCCGGGTTGGCGTTCATGCGCGCTCCTGACGGCTGTATGTGAATGCGCGTGTTTTTGGGGTTTGGTGAAGACCATGTGTCTTATAAGGGTTCATTGAAAATTATCAATTCCAATAAAAGAAATTAGGATAATTGACTCGTCAAATGCTGAACGTCCCGGTAGGTTTTTGATCTAAGACCAAGTATGTTGGTCAAACAAAAGGTCGCTTCGCTTCCGGATATCACCACTGAGACTTGCGTCTAGTCGATCTGAAAGTGTGTATCGAGCGGCCGACAACGACTATCCAAGGAGCATTGCAGATGACCCGCCAAGATCAGATCAACGCTATCGAGCAGGACTGGGCAGAGAATCCTCGTTGGACTGACGTGACTCGCGGCTATTCCGCCGCAGACGTCGTGCGTCTGCGCGGATCGGTTCAGCCGGAGCACACCTATGCCAAGCGCGGTGCCGAGAAACTCTGGACATTGATCCACGGCGAGGCCAAGAAGGGCTACGTCAACTGTATGGGCGCCATCACGGGCGGTCAGGCGATGCAGCAGGCTAAGGCCGGTATCGAGGCCATCTACCTGTCGGGCTGGCAGGTGGCTGCCGATGGTAACACCTCGGAAACCATGTATCCTGACCAGTCGCTCTACGCCTACGATTCGGTGCCCACCATGGTGCGGCGCATCAACAACAGCTTCAAGCGCGCCGACGAGATCCAGTGGGCCAAGGGCATCGAGCCTGGCCAGGACGGCTTCGTCGACTATTTCCTGCCGATCGTGGCGGATGCCGAGGCAGGTTTCGGCGGTGTGCTCAACGCCTTCGAGCTGATGAAGAACATGATCGCCGCCGGCGCCTCCGGGGTTCATTTCGAGGACCAGCTGGCCGCGGTCAAGAAGTGTGGCCATATGGGCGGCAAGGTCCTGGTGCCGACCCGCGAGGCGGTACAGAAGCTGATCTCCGCGCGTCTGGCATCCGACGTCATGGGCGTGCCGACCCTGTTGCTGGCCCGGACCGACGCCGAGGCGGCCACCCTGCTGACCAGCGACGTCGACGACAACGACCGCCCGTTCGTGACCGGCGCCCGGTCCGACGAGGGCTTCTACCGGGTCAAGAACGGCCTGGAGCAGGCGATCAGCCGCGGTCTGGCCTACGCGCCCTATGCCGACCTGGTCTGGTGCGAGACCGGCACCCCGGATCTCGGGTTCGCCCGCGAGTTCGCCCAGGCGGTGCTCGAGAAGAATCCCAACAAGCTGCTGGCCTACAACTGTTCGCCCTCCTTCAACTGGAAGAAGAACCTGGACGACGCGACCATCGCCCGCTTCCAGGACGAGCTGGCCGACATGGGCTACAAGTACCAGTTCATCACCCTGGCCGGCATCCATAACATGTGGTTCAACATGTTCGACCTCGCCTACGACTACGCCCGCGGCGAGGGCATGCGCCACTATGTCGAGAAGGTGCAGGGTCCCGAATTCGCCGCGCGCGACAAGGGCTACACCTTCGTCTCGCACCAGCAGGAGGTGGGTGCCGGCTACTTCGACGACGTCACCACCGTGATCCAGGGCGGCATCTCCTCCGTCACCGCGCTGACCGGCTCCACCGAGGAAGAGCAGTTCTGATCCCCGAGGGGTACGGACTCTGATCCAGAGTCGGGCGCAATAGCGACAGCGTATTGCGCCGTATGTGACAGGCGGTGAGGTTTCGATCGAACCCTCCGCCGCCCCGCATCCGGCGCAATACGGCCGCCTCAAACGTTCGGGCGGCGCAGATCATGAAGCACGTCACCGACGGCCGCGTGATGCCGTCGCCAATGGAAGGCGGCCTATTGCACCCTGCCTGGAGTTGGAATCAGTCAGTGTCAGTGAGGGTGTTATGGACTTCAAAACGGCCGATCTCTACGACAGCCACGGCGAGTCGCTCCGTGTCTGCGAACCCATCTTCCGCGACTTCGGTGGCAGGGTCCGCTTTTGCGGTCCGATTGTCACGGTCAAGTGCTTCGAGGACAATTCCTTCGTCAAATCGACCTTGGCCGAGCCCGGTGAGGGGCGGGTCCTGGTCGTGGATGCCGGCGGCTCGCTGCGCTGCGCGATGCTCGGTGATCTCATCGCCGCCAGCGCCGTGGAGCAGGGCTGGGCGGGAGTCATTCTCTTCGGTTGCGTGCGCGACAGCGCCGAGATTGCCGAGATGCCGCTCGGCGTCAAGGCCCTTGCCACCAACCCGCGCAAGAGTCAGCGCCGAGGCGAGGGCCAACGCGACATCCCAGTCACCTTTGCCGGCGTGCGCTTCGCCTCAGGCGATCAGGTCTATTGCGACGAGGACGGTATCCTGGTCGCCGAACAGTCGCTGCTTGGCTGATATCGTCCGATTCTAGAGTTGTAGGAGAGACATGGCCTGGACCGAAGCCAAGCTCATCGCCGAGGCCATCCTCGAAGGGTTCGAGCGTCACTATCGATTGTTCCGAGAAATCAGCGAGGGCGCGCAGGCGCGTTTCGAGTCCGCCGACTGGCCGGCCGTTCAGGGCGCCGCGCGCGCGCGCATCGGCTTCTACGACACGCGGGTCGGCGAAACGGTGGCGCTGCTGCAGCGCGAGTTTCATCTGCGCGATCCGGGCGACATCCTTTGGCGCCGGATCAAGGTCGAGTATCTGCGTCTGCTGCCTCAGCTCAATCAGCCCGAGCTGGCCGAGACCTTCTACAACTCGGTCTTCTGCCGCCTGTTCGACCGGCACTATTACAACAACAGCTATATCTTCGTCTGGCCTCTGATCTCGACCGAGCATCTGGAGGCTCAGGTCCCCATCTTTCGGCCCTACTATCCCGCGCGCGACGGCTTTACCCGGATTATCTTCCGCATTCTGCGCGACATGGGATTCAAGCGGCCCTTCCGCGATCTGAGATGCGACATCCGCTGCCTGCTGCTCGCGATTCGCACGCGCTTTCCGACCAATCGCGCCATCCATCAGAATTTCCAGCTCGCCGTGCTCTGCGCGCCCTTCTACCGCAATAAGGGCGCCTATATCATCGGCAAGGCCATCAATGGCGCCGACCAGATCCCGTTCGCCATTCCCATCCTCAACGATGAGCGCAACGGGCTCTATATCGACAGCCTGCTTACCGGTTCGGACGAGATCTCGGACGTCTTCAGCTTCTCGCGCGCCTATTTCATGGTGGACACCGAGGCGCCGGCGGCGGTCGTCGACTTCCTGCGCCCGCTGATGCCGCGTAAGGGCAAGGCCGAGCTCTATACCGCCATCGGACTGCAGAAGTTCGGCAAGGCCGAGTTCTACCGCGATTTCCTCAAGCATCTGCGCTACTCATCGGACGACTTCGTCGTCGCGCCCGGCATTCGCGGCATGGTCATGTGCGTCTTCACACAGCCGTCCTTTCCCTTCGTCTTCAAGCTCATCAAGGACCGCTTCCCGCCGCCCAAGGAGATGACTCGCGAGGGCGTCAAGGAGAAGTACCAGCTGGTGAAGATGCACGACCGGGTCGGCCGTATGGCCGACTCCTGGGAATACTCGCATGTCGCCTTTCCGCTGGAGCGCTTCTCGCCCGAGCTACGCGAGCTGCTGGAGACCGAGTGCGCCGAGAGCATCGAACTGGTCGGCGACCAGCTCATCATCAAGCATCTCTACATCGAACGGCGCATGTCGCCGCTCAATCTCTATCTGCACGGCGCCGACGACGAGGACGTCCGTCACGCCATTCGCGAGTACGGTGATGCCATCAAGCAGCTCGCCGCCGCCAACATCTTTCCTGGCGACTTCCTGTTCAAGAATTTCGGCGTGACCCGTCGCGGCCGCGTCGTTTTCTACGACTACGATGAGCTGTGCTATCTGACCGAGTGCAACTTCCGCTATATCCCGGAGGCGCCCTATCCGGAGATGGAAATGAGCGACGAGCCTTGGTACACGCCGGGGCCGGACGACGTCTTCCCGGAGGAGTTCGAGACCTTTCTGCTCACGGATCCGCGTATCCGCCAGGTCTTCCTTGAGCTGCACAGCGAACTGCTCGATCCTGCCTGGTGGCGCGAGCGCCAGGCGCACATCCGCGCCGGTCATCTGGAGGATGTCTTTCCCTATCCGGCGGAACGCAGATTTCGCGACGAGCGGACGGACTGTCCGAAGTCGATGGAGATGGTTGGTGCGGGGTGAGACGGCAGAGGTGCGAATACATTCGCACCTATGAAAATCGGGAATCTGTCTTTCGACGATTCCTTAGGGGGCAATCAGGGCAGCGATACGGGCGTCGGTGCCTGCCAGCCGCTGGCCCGATGCTCGGCGACCACCGTCGTGTAGATTCCGCCACGCACATTGAAGTCTGCCGTCAGGCGCATGAAGCGTGGCTGAGTGGCCTCGACCAGATCGTCCAGGATGCGGTTGGTGACTGCCTCATGGAAGGCGCCCTCGTCACGGTAAGACCAGACATAGGTCTTGAGCGATTTGAGTTCGACGCAGTGTTGCTCGGCGATGTACTCCAGGGTCAGCTCGGCGAAATCCGGCTGGCCGGTCTTGGGGCACAGACAGGTGAATTCGGGCACCCGGATGCGGATGGTGTAGTCGCGCTCCGGTTGCGGATTGGGGAAGATCTCGAGCGATTTGCTCGGGACGCTTGGCATTGGGATGTCTCCTTGGTGGGTTGAATCGCACGTACGGTGCGAATGGTGGAATGGGTTCTAGTGTCGAGCTGCAACGGCATGCAGCTCGCGGTCGGGGGCTGCCAGCGTCAAGGCATGCGTGCGATACGGAGCCGTCTTTTCTTCGCGCCTTTTTCAGTCCTGCTTGGTGTCGGTGAATCCGTATTCGACCGGTACCCGCAGGTAGAAGAGGTTCAGTCCCTGCTGGCCGATATGGGCGACGAAACGGTCGGCTTCGTCGTCGGTCAGCACGAAGCCGACCTCGATCGGGGTGTCTCCGGCGAGTTCGAAAAAATGTTCTTCGCGCAACCGTCCGTGCCGACCGAAGCCGGCCAGTGCGCGGAAGGCGGAGCCTCCGCTCAGACCGAACGTCTGCGCCTCCTCCAGCAGCCATTCATAGGCCAGCTTGTGCTGGTGGTGGCGGTTTTCGGCCACGTAGAATTTGAGAAAACAGCCAGACATGGTTGAGGCCCTCTCGGTCATGGCAACAGTGACGGACGTTCGGGTCGTCCAGGTTTCACTTCATTCCGTAGCCTGGGTGGAGCACCGCAAAACCTGCGGAGGCCAGCCGGGCATTCCCTCAGGTTCGCATCAGCAACTGAGCCAGAACGATGCCTACGGCGGTCATGCTCAGCGATCCGGTCAGATGCGCGGCGATGGCGCCGAGTCCCCAGAGATACTCGCCTCGCATCAGCAGATTGACCACCTCGGCCGAGAAGGTCGAGAAGGTGGTCAGCCCGCCCAGAAATCCGGTGACGACCATCAGGCGCAGTTCCGGGGGCACGGTCGGGTGACGCGCGAACCAGGTGATCGCCAGGCCGATCAGGAAGCCGCCGAGCAGGTTGGCCGTCAGGGTCCCGATCGGTAGGGTCGGGAAAACAGGGTTCAGCCGCGCCCCAATATACCAGCGCAGCAGCGCGCCCAGTCCGGCGCCTGAAAAGATGGATAGGAGGGAAAGCAACGTGGGTACCTCCGGTCGATCGGTGGCAGCGGAGGTTGTGCGGGAGGAGGGTGCGGATGTCGTCCCAGGTTTTCCGACCGCAGGCCATCGAGCTCCGCCATCGTCAGGCTCAACGATCCTGTTAGGATCGATCAGGCTGCCCTATTTACCTCGAAAGTATCTCATAAGCGAATGAGCTGAAAAACCCGCCGCGCAACTGGGATGCGGCTCCACTTACTGTTCGGAAAGCCAGGAGATACGGATGCTGTACGCCTTGTTGAAGTCCCTTCATGTATTCGGCGTGATTATGCTGCTCGGCAACGCCATCGTCACGATGATCTGGAAGATGGCCGCAGATCGTACCGACGACCCGAGACTCGTTGCCTTTGGCCAACGTCTGGTCACGCTCACCGACTGGTGGTTCACCGTCGGCGGCGCTGCGTTCCTCATGGTTGGCGGTTACGGGGCCGCCGCAGTCGGCGGGCTCGACCTCTTCGGCAGCACCTGGCTGGTCTGGGGGCAGGCGATGCTCTTCCTCTCCGGCGGGCTCTGGCTCGGCATACTGGTTCCCGCACAGATTCGACAAGCGCGTCAGGCCCGTGTCTTCGCGGTCGATGGCGATATCCCGGCGACCTACAAACGCGACGCGCTACGTTGGGTGGTTTGGGGCATCATCGCGAGCGTCCCTCTCATCATCGCGATTTGGATGATGAACGCCAAGCCGGTCTGAGCGCCGGCTCGACGTTTGCTGCGAGCGAGGTTAGTCGCGCGGTTTCAGCTCCGTGATGCGGTAGACGTTGTCGTCACCCAGAAGGATGCCGAAGTCGACTTTGTCGCCCGGATTCACACCCGTTAGATCGACCTGCTCGGTGACCGGAAGGTCCATGGTCATGGCCGGCCAGCTCAGGGCCGGAATCGGGTCGTGGCTGATGTTGACCTCGCCCTTGGTGGCATCCACCGAGTTGATCACCCCTTTCCCCATGGTCACGCCACTTTGCTCGGACTGCTCCATGGATCCCATGGCCTCGTGGCCCATCGTCTGATGGTCCATGGTCTGGGCGCCGGCCGGAAAGGCGCTCAGGCTTATTACTGTTGTCAATGCGATCAGCGTTTTCATCCGTTTCCTCGTTTGGTCGTGTCGATGGTGTCGTCGGCCTCGGGCGGTCGGCCGTCGGTCGTCTTGCTCAGGCCCCTGCGCTGCCAGACCAGATAGATGGCCGGGATGACGAAGAGGCTGAGTAGGGGGGCGGTCAGCATTCCGCCGACCATGGGGGCGGCGATGCGCCGCATCACCTCCGATCCGGTTCCATGTCCGATCATGATGGGCAGCAGGCCGGCGATGATGACCGCGACCGTCATCGCCTTGGGCCGCACCCGCAGCACCGCGCCCTCCATGATGGCGGCCTCCAGATCCCGGGAGTCGCGCAGTGCCTTGCGTGCACGCCGTTCGTTCAGGGCGTTGTCGAGATAGACCAGCATCACCACGCCGAATTCGGTCGCCACGCCGGCCAAGGCGATGAATCCGACCGCCACCGCGACCGAGAGGTGATACCCCAGCACCGCGATCAGCCAGAATCCGCCGACCAGGGCGAAGGGCAGCGAGAGCATCACCAGCCACACCTGGCCGAGCCGGCGGAAGATCAGATAGAGCAGCACGAAGATGATGACCAGGGTGAAGGGCACGACCTGCGTCAGCCGCTCCTTCACCCTCAGCATGTACTCGTACTGTCCCGACCAGGTGATGGAATAGCCTGGCGGCAGCTTGACCAGATCACGGATCCGGATCTGTGCGGCGGCGACATAACTGCCGATATCCACGCCCCGGATGTCGACGAAGGTCCAGCCGTTGAGCCGCCCGTTCTCGCTCTTGAGCATGGGGGGGCCGTCGACGATTTCGACCCTGGCGATCTGGCCGAGCGGGACCTGTGCGCCGGTCGGGGTCACGATCGGCAGCTCGCGGAGCTTGTGCGGGTCGTCGCGCTCTTCGCGCGGAAAGCGCAGATTGACGGGGTAGCGTTCCAGCCCCTCGACGGTCTGGGTAATGTTGACGCCGCCGACGGCGGCGGCCACCACCGCGTTGATGTCCGAGATGTTGAGCCCGACCCGCGCCGCTGCGACCCGGTCTGGCTGGATCTCGATATAGCGACCGCCGGCGACCCGCTCCGAGAAGGCCGATGCCGTGCCGGGAATCTCACGCAGCGCACGTTCGATCTCTTCGCCGATACGCTCGATCTCGTCCAGCTCCGGTCCCGCGACCTTGATCCCGACCGGGGTCTTGATGCCGGTGGCGAGCATGTCGATGCGCGTCTTGATCGGCATCACCCAGGCGTTGGTGACCCCGGGGATGTCCAGGGTCGCGTCCAGTTCCTCGATCAGCCTGTCCAGCGTCATGCCGGGGCGCCATTCATCGCGCGGCTTGAGCTGGATAAGGGTCTCGATCATGGTCAGTGGTGCCGGATCCGTGGCGGTGTCGGCCCGGCCGATCTTGCCGAAGACCCGCTTGACCTCGGGCAGCGAGGCGATCATGCGGTCGGTCTGCTGCAGCAGCTGCTGGGCCTTGCCGATGGAGAGTCCCGGTAAGGTGGTCGGCATGTACATGAGATCGCCCTCGTCGAGCTCGGGCATGAACTCGGAGCCGAGCCCTGTCCCCAGCCGCTGAAGCCAAGGCAGACCGCTGGTCAGGCCGCGCCAGCCGTTCGACAGATCCTTTTGCCAGCCGTCGAGGCGTTCCAGCGTCGAGGCCCCTGCATCCTGGCGGACCAGTTCGGCCGCTTGGAACGGCCATTTCAGGGGTGCGAGCAGACCGCCGACGCCCTGGAGCGGCACCAGCAGACTCGCCACGATCAGGGTCGAGATCAGGATGGTCGTGCGCGGCGCCGCCAGCACAGCCCGCAGCAGCGGGCGATAGATCCAGATCAGCGTACGGTTCAACGGGTTTGCGTCCTCGCTCGGGATGCGCCCCCGGATGAAATAGCCCATCAGCACCGGCACCAGGGTCACCGAGAGTCCGGCCGCTGCCGCCATCGCGTAGGTCTTGGTGAAGGCCAGCGGCGCGAACATGCGTCCCTCCTGAGCCTCCAGGGCAAAGACGGGCAGGAAGCTCAGTGTGATGATCAGCAGCGAGAAGAAGAGCGCCGGCCCCACCTCGGTCGCCGCCGCGCCGATGACGCGCCAGTGCGCCTCGCCGCGCGGCGCCTTGCCGTGGGTATGGCGATAGCATTCCAGGTGCTTGTGGGCGTTCTCGATCATGACGATGGCGGCGTCCACCATGGCCCCGATGGCGATCGCGATCCCGCCGAGCGACATGATGTTGGCGTTGATCCCCTGGTGCTGCATGAGAATGAAGGCGGCCAGGACCCCGAGTGGCAGGCTGACGATGGCGACGAAGGCCGACCTCAGATGGAAGAGGAAGACCAGGCATACCAGTGCCACGACGATGAATTCTTCCAGCAGCTTGTCCTTGAGGTTGTCCACCGCTCGCAGGATCAGCTCGGAGCGGTCGTAGGTCGGGACAATCTCGACGCCCTCGGGCAGCCCCTGTGCGAGCGCGTTCAGCTTGCTCTTGACCGCCGCGATGGTGCTGAGCGCGTTCTCGCCGTAGCGCATCACGACGATGCCGCCTGCGATCTCGCCCTCGCCGTCGAGGTCGGCGACCGCGCGGCGCATCTCGGGCCCGATCTGGACCCGCGCCAAGTCGCGCAGCAGCAGAGGCGTGCCCTCTGGCGTGACCTCGATCGGGATGGTCTCGATATCGGCGACCGATTGCAGATAGCCGCGACTGCGGATCATGTATTCGGCCTCCGCCAGTTCCACGACCGAGCCGCCGACCTCCTGATTGGCGTTGCGGATGGCGCTCGACAGCTTGGCGAGCGGGATGCCATAGGCGCGCAGTTTCTCCGGATCGGCCACCACCTGGTACTGGCGCACCATGCCGCCGACCGAGGCGACCTCGGCGACGCCGGGGACGGTCTGCAGTTCGAACTTGAGGAACCAGTCCTGGAGGCTACGCAGCTCGGCCAGATCGTGCCGGCCGGTTCGGTCGACCAGTGCATAGCTGAACACCCAGCCGACCCCGGTGGCATCCGGTCCCAGCCGTGGGCTCACGCCATCGGGCAGGCGCGAGGCCGCCTGGTTCAGATATTCCAGCACCCGCGAGCGCGCCCAGTAGAGATCCGTGCCGTCCTCGAAGATGACATAGACGTAGGAGTCGCCGAAAAAGGAATAGCCCCGTACCGTCTGCGCCCCTGGCACCGCCAACATGGTGGTGGTGATGGGATAGGTGACCTGATCCTCGACCACCTGCGGCGATTGGCCGGGGAAGCTGGTGCGGATGATGACCTGCACGTCCGAGAGGTCCGGGATGGCGTCCAACGGGGTCTGTTTGACCGCCGCGATGCCCCAGAGCGTCAGGATCAGGGTGGCGAGCAGGACCAGGAAACGGTTGCGGATCGACCAGTCGATGATCTGACTCATAGGCTTACCGCATCCGCCGGAAGCTGGCCTGGAGACTCGACTCGGAGTCGATCAGGAACTGTCCGGAGACGACGACCTCATCGCCCGCCGCGAGACCCGAGATCACCTCGACCTGGTCCTCTGACTCCATCCCGCTCACCACGTCGACCGGCTGGAAGCGCCCCTCGCCGAGCGACTTGACGACGCTTTCGCGCTCGCCGGTGACGATCAGTGCGTCGCGCGGGATCTTCAGTACGTTCGGCCTGGGTTCGCCCGCGATGACCAGGTCGGCGAACATGTTGGGCTTGAGATCGAGCCCTGGGTTGGCGAAGACCAGTCGCACCCGCAGCGTGCGGGTCTCGGGGTCCAGATCCGGATAGAGGTAGTCGACCTTGCCCGTCCAGGTCCGACCGGGGTAGGCCGGCACCCGCATTTCTGCGCTCATGCCGGGCTGGACCCAGGCCAGCTGGTGCTCGAAAACGTCGACCATGACCCAGACGTCAGAGAGCGCGGCGATGGTGAACATCTCGCTCGCCGGGGTCACGTACATGCCGTCGCGGGCCGTCATCCGGGTGACGATGCCATCCGATGGGGCCAGAACCGGGATGGTATTGCGGGTCTGACGGGTTCGCTCGATGTCGCGGATCACCGGTTCGGGCACCCCCAGCAGACGTAGGATATTGCGAGCCTTGTCCGGTTTGATCCTGGGTGCGTTGCCGCCCTGTCGTTCCAGCGCGATAAGGAAGTCGACCTGCGCCGAGAGGATGTCCGGGGCATAGAGCTCTGCGAGTGTCTGGCCCTGTGTGATCGGTTCGCCCTCGGCGCGCAGGTTCAGCTTCTCGATCCAGCCCGTCGCGCGCGGATGCAGATGCTCCAGGCGGGTCTCGTCGTAGGCGATCCGGCCGACGGCCCGTATCTGGCGGGCGAGCGTTCCGCGCTCCACCTTGGCGGTGCGCACCGCCAGGCGTTGTTGCATGGTGCCGCTGAGCGCGACTTCGGGATGCGGATCGACCTTCGGCATTGCGGTCTTCGGCGTGACGCGCTTCTCGATCAGATCCATGCCGCAGATGGGGCAGGTTCCCGGATGGTCCTGCTGGATCTGCGGGTGCATGGGGCAGATGTAGGTGGGGTCCAGATGCTTGGCGGCGTGCTCCAGCGCCGTCTCCTGGGCCGAGTGTTCTGTGTCGGTCGAGCCGACATCGGATGCCGGTCCGTCGCAGCCGGAGAGGGCCGCACAGATGAGCGCCAGGGCAGCAGCCCCGGCGAGGCCCGCGCCAATGCGGGTCTTCGAATGGGTGAACATGGGTGTCTCCCGCAGACAAACGTCAAGGGCGGTGGCGGCTCGGGGCCATCACCGCATCGGTCGTTCGCAAGGACGTCAGGCGCGTGGAGGTCGTTCTGGAAGTCGTGGGACGAAGCGATAGAAATGCTGTTCCGCCCGGACGACAGGCGTTGGCGGATCGAAACGGTCGGGAACCGCAAGCGCGAATGTCATCGGCACGGCGACTGTGACCAGGCTGTGCAGGGCGCACTTCTGGCAGTCGAAGAGCGAGGAGCGTGCTGGCTCCGGCGACATGCTGCCCGGTAGATGATGCTGGCAGATCGTCATCGTCTGCGCGGTCATCTGCCCCTCATGCCGACAGCCCAGTATCGCTGCCGCCCACACCTGCGCCTGCAGCACGAGCAGGGTCAGCATCAGGATGAGAGCGGCTGGGCGGCGGGGGATTCGCATGGAGTCAACTATAGGGACGAGGGGCGAGGGCGGCAAGGCTGGTCATCTTGTGCCGGCTTTAAGGGTCGGTTCTGACTCCCAAGGAGAATGATCGACATGAACTGGCGTTCAAGCCAAATAGCTTGCCGGGATTGGTCTGGTCGCCGTGCATGTTGCGAGGTATTGAGAGTGCGCGGACAACAAAAAACCGCATCGGCGGGTTTCCCGGATTAGCGCGATCTCGGCTTTGTTGGCGATGGCATCGACTTCGTTCACCGTCTCTTCCTCTACATCACACAATGTCATTGTGTGATGTAGGGTGGTTCAAGATCGCCAGGACGGCGGGATCGGCAGACCATTTCTTCAGGTGCCTGCCGATGTTCGACGGGTTCGGAGCGCGTCCGACCCGCTCGGCCAGCATGGCGCAGATGTCGCGGTAAGCGTGCCCCTCGCTCTTCATCCTGACCGCTATGGCTTTGGCGTCGTCCGGGTAGGGGGGTGTCCTGCTAGGTGCTGGCGCGGGAGCGGGGCGACGCTCGGGCGGTAGATTTTGAATCATCGCGCTCATAACTGAAATGTCGCGTTTCAGGCGCTCAATCTCGGCGCGTGCGGCTTTCAGTTCGGCGTTGTCGGTAACAGGTGGGCGATTGGCTCCCGCCACCAGAGCCGTGAGTTCTTCCGGTCTCATCCTGCCTAGTGCGCTGGCTGTTTTCGGGTCACACCAAAGCGTTGCCCGAATCAATCCGCGCGTTTTTAGACGCTCGCGGTAGGCGCGTTGACGTTCTGCGTTGGTAGCCATGGGATACCCTTGCCTTCGTTATCGGGCAACGATTAAGGGTAGTCTGTTATCCGATAACCGGCAAAGCGTTATCGGTCACATGCGGGTTGCAACGATTGCTTTGTATCGCTCGCTAATTATTCATAAGAATTAAACCCCTGAGGGAAATATGTCGGTGCAGTACGGTTGGTGTCCTCAAACGGATGGGAGCGCGCGAAATGAACATCGAGACGTTGCGGAATGACGGGTTCAGCATCGGATGGGCGGATCACATCGCAAGGGTCGAGGGCTGTAGACTGTCGTTCCGCGAGCGGCGGCTTCGTGAACCAGATGGCCTAGCACCTCGCGGGCTCGGAACAAAGGATAGCTCCGCTGCGGCAGATAATCACGCGGGACGTAACAGTTGGTTATGGAGAGGTAATCTGTCCCATAACTGAAACTCTTTTTATTGAAATTTATAGCTCCAATACGTCAGATATGTGAAGCTTGATGCTTCTTTCTCCTTGCTATTGCCAGTATATTTGGTTTTCCGCTTGATAAAAATCATAGAGGAACTTTGTGTGTTTTTAAAATTCTTCACAACAATAACTTTTGTCATATACAGTTTTTTGTCGTTTTATTCTTCAATTTCTCTTGCAGACCCAAAACGTCCTTTTCCTCAACATGTCAGTTATGCTTCTGGCACGATTTATCCTTCTAATTTTTCTCAAGCTCAACAGGACCAGCATGTACGTAATTTTTATGATTACTGGAAAAGCCATTATCTAGTTTCTGCTGGAACAAACTCAGCAGGAAAGATTTTGTACCGAGTTGCTTTTGGACAAGGTTCTGATGTCACTGTTTCTGAAGGTCAGGGCTATGGAATGGTTATTGTGGCTCTGATGGCGGGGCATGATCCCGACGCACAAAATTTGTTTGATGGGCTCTGGTATTTTTCACGTGAATTCCCAAGTGGCATAGATGGTCGTCTAATGAGCTGGAAAATTCAGAACGGAAGTATTGTTGGGAGGAATGACAGTGCATTTGATGGTGATGTTGATATTGCCTATGGTCTGCTTCTTGCTCATGAACAATGGGGCAGTGCCGGTGATCTCAATTACCAAGCGGAGGCGGCTCAAGTCATAGATGGTATTTTGGCTTCAACCATTGGGGCAGACAGCCTTCTGCCAAAGCTAGGGGATTGGACAGATGATTCTGGTAGCCGTTACAACCAGTATACCCCACGCTCTTCAGACTTTATGCCCGCGCATTTCCATGCCTTTGCCCGTGCGACAGGTGATGCGGTATGGAATAATATTGTTATAAATTCTCAAGCAGTCATTGATAGTATTCAAAATAACTACAGTAGCTCAACAGGTCTGCTGCCTGATTTTATTATTAATTGTCAAAGCGTTGATAACTGCCGTCCTGCCAATGAAAGCTTTCTTGAAGGTCCTAATGATGGCGACTATTACTACAACGCAGGACGTGCCCCTTGGCGTATCGGTTTGGACGCTTTATTAAACGATGATGTCCAATCTAGAGCAGAAGCACAGAAAATGATTAGTTGGTTGGCTGTCAGCACCAACAGTAACGCCAATAATATCAAGGCTGGTTATAAGCTTGATGGTTCAGCGATAGGTGATTATTCCACGACTTTCTTTGCTGCACCCTTTGCTGTGGCTGCCATGCTAGATGGAAGTCAACAAGATTTTCTGAATGAAATATATACTTACATCCATAATGAAACGGAAGACTATTACGAGGATTCTATTAATTTGCTCGCCTTGCTTGCTGTCACTGCTAATTATTGGAATCCCGCAACCGATATTTGTAGAAGAGATATCCAGCGCGACTCAGCTTGGCGTGTAGTCGAGATTTATACGGCTACCCTTGGATATGCTCCTGATAACGAAGGGCTGCAATATTGGGTGAATAACCTTCAAAATGGTAGTTGGACGCCGAATGATGTGGCTCAGAGTTTTTTTGATGGACCACTAGTTCAAGAAATGTATCCAATCGACCAAGGTTATGGCTCATTCATCGATTCGCTCTATCAGAATCTCTTCGGGCGCGCTCCAGATGAAGCTGGCTATGCGTACTGGTTGGCCGAACTCAATTCCGGTCATGTACAGCGCAATCAAATGATCATCGCCTTGATTGAAGGCGGTTGGGCGAATGCCGAAGCGGCAAGCGATATGGAACGTTTTGGTTATCGGGTTCAAGTTGGATTGGCCTTTGCTGCCGAACAAGCTCGGCGTGGGATCGTATATAGTCAACTGACGACTGCGAAACAGGAAAAACTTCGCTTTCTCGGAGCACAAGTGCTGGAAATGATCACAGTCGATAGCAGTGCTTGTGATACAGCTGTCGGTAATATTTCTAGGTTGCTTGATACCCTATAATCAAATAATCATGCCTGATCAAAGGGTCTGGAGAGCATTTTATTCGTCAGTAAATCAATGCGGCATCAATCGCCTAATCGGGTAAGAGCGAGTATTTAGTCCGCCTTCTACTGCGTAGTTATTGGCAAGTTGAAATGAGCAGTCAGAAGCGATGCTTCGTTCCCCGTCCCGCACTCCAGGCCGGTCGGCCAGCCTGATGAAGATCTAAGAAGTCAGGTGGACGTGGCGAGAAGCGTAATAGATTTTTTATTGCCATGGGATGTGATTATGGATGGATTAAACGGAAATCAGCTCTCCTGATTATTTACGAAGCTCAGCCTACGAGTGCTGAGTCGGCGCATACTGAGACCATCGCGAGTTCCTG
>NZ_AFWT01000016.1 GCF_000224065.1 Thiorhodococcus drewsii AZ1 | reverse complement strand
TCGACGCGTCCTCGGCCCACGCCATCATCGCCGCCGTGGCAGCTGGCCGGCCGCTGCTGGTGCGCGGCGAGCCGGGCGTCGGCAAGAGTCAGCTCGCCCGCGTCGCCGCGTATCTGCTCGGGCGGCCCTTCCTGGCCTTCGTGGTGCAGCCGGACAGCGAATACCAGGAACTGCTGTGGGCCATGGACCACACCGCCCGGCTGGCCGACGCTCAGCTCGGCGAGCGGGACAGGGTACGTGAGGTGCGGAACTACGTCGGCCCAGGCGCACTCTGGTGGGCGCTGGACTGGGCAAGCGCGGAGGAACAGTCCGGCCGCTGCCGCCACAACTTCAATCCGCCGTCCGACATCGACCCTGCCTGGTCCAAGGCGAGCGGCAGCGTGCTGCTGATCGACGAGATCGACAAGGCCGACATCGCGCTCGCTAATGGTCTGCTGGAGGTGCTCGGCAACGGTCAGTTCGCGGTGCCGCCGCTGGGTCTGACCGTGAGTTCGACGACGCATCCGCCGCCGCTGGTGGTGCTCACCAGCAACGACACCCGCCAGTTGCCGCCGGCCTTGCTGCGACGCTGCGTGGTGTTGCGCATGCCGCTGCCGGAGGATCTGTTCGGCCACTTCGTCGACCGTGGCGAGACCCACTTCTCGGACCTGGATCCGCGCGTGCTGGCGACCGCCGCCGAGCAGATCCTGGCCGATCGCGCCGCCTGCGCCGCCACCGCGCGCACCGGCCTGGCCGAGTACCTGGACCTGCTGCGCGCGCTGCGCGAGGTCGCCGCCGATGCCGAGGGCCAGCTCGAGTGGCTGGAGCGGCTGGCGGTCTATTTCAAGAAGAGCCACGCCGGCTGACCCCGATGCCGCCCCGGATGCCGAGCGAACTGTCGCGCGCCGATCTGCTGCGGGTGCTGGCCAAAGCCCCGAGCGTGCCGCCGGCCCCGATCGCGCGTCTGCTCGGCTGGGACAGTCACGAGGTCAGCGAGACAGGTGCCGTCTCGGCGCCGTCGCCCTCGGCTGCCCCGGTGGGCACCAGTGCCCCGGTGCGCTATCTGGCGCGGCCGGCGCCGGTCTACTGGTACCTGGTCGGCTGCGAGCCGTTGACCGGTGAGACCGCGGCGGATCGGCAGGATGATCCGGCACGGGCCGGATCCGGATCCGAGGCCGTACCCGAGCCAGCTCCGCCACCGGATCCCCGCATCCCGCCGCTGCTGAATGCCGGTGAATGGCAGAACCTCTGGGACCGTTTGCCGTCCTCCCGACGGCCTGGCCGGGCCATCGACCTGCGCGCCAGTCTGCGCCGCCTGGCGCGTGCCGAACCCCTGCGCGATCTGCCGCGCCTGTCCAGACGGGGATTCAATCGCTCGGTGACCCTCGTCCTCGATCGTCCCGCCGCGCTGCGCCCGGTGTGGGACGACATGCGGCTCGCCAAGCGCACCCTCGCGGCCTTGCTCGGCGGCGACTTGCAGACCTTCCTTCTACCGGCCGGACCGGAGGGACCTTGGCTCGCATCGCCGGGCGAGGTGGCAGCGGTGGCAGAACGGCCATCGGCCGCGCTCGGCATCGACGCCAACCTCGACGCCATCCCAGAGTGCGCGCTGGTGGTCCTGATCGGCGCCTTCGGGGCGCTCGACAGCGCCGAAATCGACCCTGACTGGCAGCGCCTGCTCACCCGTCTAGGCGCCGCCGGCCATCCGCTGTTGTTGGTGCCGATGTGCCCGCTGCGCCAGACCGCGCTGCCGGCCGCCCCGCTGGACCCGGCGCAGGGTCGCACCGACCGCGATGCCGCCGATCCGCTCCGCGACACCCTGCTCGCGGCACTGTCGCAGACCTGGCTGCCGACCCCGGCGCGGCTGCGCCACCTGCGCCGCGCGATCCCCGGCGCGGACCTGCACACCGAGCTGCGTGCCTACAACGCTCCGGATGTGCTTCACGACGCCTTCCACCTCTGGCTGGACCCGGATCGGCTGGCGGTCTGGCTCCATGCGTTTGCCGGATTGCCCGGGCACGCGCCGGTGCGACGGGTCATCGAGGACTGGCGCCGTGGACTGGATGCCGGCGCCCAGGCCATTGAGCGCCTGCAGTCGAGCCTGCTCGACCCCGGTGTGCCGGAGGAGTATCGCGCACTGGTCGAGCAGGCCAGGGAGGTCGCCGCCGGGCTGGACGGGCCGAGCAGCATGGCGCGTGCCCAGCTCGCCAGCATGCTGCCGGTGCTCGACGAGATCCGGGATCCGCGCTGGCTGTTCGTCCAGCATGACGCGGACCAGTTGCGGCGTTTCGTCGGTCTCGGCACGGTCGCCGATGCCGGGCTGGCCGATGCCGAGGCGCCGACCCACGCCCTGGTCCAGCGCGGTGCTGATCTCCAATTGCAGCCAGGCAGCGACGGACTTCTGCCCATCGGCCCGCGCGCCTACAGCCTGGAGACCGGCCGGCTCGTCGATGGCGCGCCGCTGGCTGGCCAGCGCACCCTGACGATCATCGATCGCGGCCACCGCTGGCGCCTCGCGACCACCACGCGTCCACGCTGGGCCGAGCGTGTCTGGAGCGACGGCCGGAGCCTGTTCACCGCCCATGCCGACAACGCCATCTTGCGCTGGCAGCCCGCCGCGCCGGGCCGGCCCGTCGGCGCCTGGCAGGTGGAGCGGAATCCCTGGCCCTGGGCCGCCGAGATCGGCGCCGATGGCTTCGGCCTCTGGGCGCGGCTCGAGGTGAGTGGTGTGTCCTATCGGCTGCGCTGGATCTCGGCGGGCCGCTTCCTGATGGGCTCGCCGCCGAGCGAGCCGGAGCGCCGAGACAACGAGACTCAGCATGAAGTGACGCTGACCGACGGCTTCTGGCTCGGTGAGACTGCGGTACACCAGGCCCTGTGGCGTGCGGTGATGGGCAACAACCCAAGCCGCTTCAAGGGCGACGATCTGCCGGTGGAACAGGTCAGTTGGGACGACTGTCAGCGCTTCGTCGCCAAGCTGGCTAGCATGGTGACGGGCCTCGAGCCCGCGCTACCCACCGAGGCCCAATGGGAATACGCCTGCCGCGCCGGCACCCGCACCGCCTTCAGTTTTGGCGACGCGCTGGATACGGAACTGGCCAATTACGACGGCAACTTCCCCTACCACGACGGACCCAAGGGCGAGGGTCGTATGAGTACGCTGGCGGTGCAGACCTTCAGGTCCAACCCTTGGGGCCTGTACCAGATGCACGGCAATGTCTGGGAGTGGTGCGCGGATTGGTACGGAGACTATCCGGCCGGGCCGGTGTCGGATCCCACCGGACCGGCGGATGGCTCCTCCCGCGTGCTGCGCGGCGGTTCGTGGTTCCTCAACGGGCGCCACCTGCGCTCGGCGTGTCGCGCCCACTACGCGCCGGGCTACCGCCGCGACCTCAGCCTCGGCCTGCGTCTTGCCGGAGGTGTCGACCGGCAGGCAAGTCAGGCCGGCGCCGGCGCCATGAACGCCGACGGCCGAGAGCGGAGCGATCGGCCGGTCGGTGGTCAAGGCGCAGGCGGGGCCAGTGCTCCGGCGTCTCGGCATCCGGAGCAGCGCCCCAAAACCGGTCTGCTCCGCGACTGGCTGCGGCGTTTACGCAGTGGCGACAAGGGTTAGGCACCCTAAAATGACGCTTCAGGCTAGGGCAATTCAGAGCGAGCTATCCATGCGCTACCACTTCTTCACCGTCCGCTGCATCGATCCCGCAGCCGACAGCGAGCGGCTCAACGCCTTTCTGGCCGCTCACCCGGTCCTGTCGGTGGATCGGGAGCTGATCGCGGACGGTGCCAACAGCTATTTGTCCTTCTGCATCGCCCTGGTCGAGCCTGGCGCGCTACCGGGCACGATCTCGGGCAAGACGCCGAAGCGCGGCAGCGTCGACTACCGTGAGGTGCTGAGCCCGGAGGTCTTCGCCGTCTACGCCCGGCTCAGGACGTTGCGTAACCGTCTGGCCGAGGAACAGGGCACACCGCCCTTCGCCATCTTCACCAACGAGCAGATCGCGGCGATGGCGCAATTGCCCAGTCCGTCGCGGGAGGCGCTGGCCGGCATCGAAGGGGTCGGGGACAAGCGCCTGGCCCAGTACGCCGATGCCTTCCTGGCGGCGTTGCGCGAACCGGCCGATGGCTAGGATCAAGCCCCTTGCGCTGGCCGCGATTGGTGACTGGCACAACGTTGCCCAGGCCCTGCACCGCGCCGCTCGCGGCAAGCGCCAGACGCCCGAGGTGGTTTCCGCGCTGGCCCGGCCAGAGGCGACCATCGCCCGAGTCTGCATCGCACTGCGCGCCGGCCGCCTGCCGGTGGGCACCTTCAGCGCCTTCGTGATTCGCGACCCCAAGCGTCGTGTGATCCATGCCGCCGACTTTCTTGACCGCGTTGCGCATCATGCCCTGGTCCGCTTCATGGAGCCGGTCTTCGAGCGCGTGCTGCTGCCGAGCGTCTATGCCTGCCGGCCCGGCAAGGGGGCGCAGGCGGCGGTGCTCGCGGCGCAGCGTGACGCGCGCCGTTTCGGCTGGGTGATGCACCTGGACATCGCCCACTACTTCCCGGCCATCGATCACGAGATCCTGCGCGGGCAGCTCCGACGCCGCTTCCGCAGCGATGGGTTACGGCTGGTGGATGCCGTGATCGACGCGCACCAGGGGAATCAGGGTCTGGGCCTGCCGATCGGCGCACTGACTTCCCAGCACTTCGCCAATCACTACCTGAACGATGCCGACCGCTGGTGCCTGGCACAGCCCGGGATCGGTGCCCATGTCCGCTACATGGACGACTATCTGCTCTTCGCGGCCGAGAAGACGCCTTTGCTGGCGCTGCGCTCGGCCTTTGCGGCCTACCTGAGCGAGCGGCTTGCGCTGACCATCAAACCGCCTTTGATCCAGCGTTGCGAGCGCGGTTTCCTCTTCTGCGGGGTTCGGATTCACCCGCATTGGCTGCGTCCCAGCCAGCGTCGGCGGCTTCGCTATCGGGCCGCGCTGCACGTTTGGGAGCAGCGCTGGCGCGCCGGTGAGATCGATGCGCTGCATCTGCAACGCGCTTATGACGCGGTGCGCGCCATCCTGCTGCCGGCGGACGATCCCCCCTGGCGCCGACGCTGCTTGACCCGGTCCGAGGTGATCGATGTCTGACGCGACGCTTGTGACACTGCACCTGCGATCTGCCATGCTTGCTGCGGGCCGGACGCAAACCAGGCGGGGCCGCGTGCTGCGCGGCGGTTCGTGGAACAACAACGGGCGCAACCTGCGCTCGGCGTATCGCAACCACAACGCGCCGGACAACCGCAACGACAACATCGGCCTGCGTCTTGCCGGAGCCTTGCCGACTGCCGAAGGGTCGACAAACCAGCGTCCGGTCCGGTTTCGCCCGCACCGCGCGGGTGGACAAACCCAAGGCCCGCGGCGCGGCAGTAGACCGATGGTCGAGACCCTGCCGTTGGGCCGCTTCTTTTGCCCCTGGCTGTGGATGTCGCGTCGGCCTCATCATTCCATGCGAGCCGGCCATGCTCTTCGACCCTAGCCCCCCGCTGTTCCCGGCCGACTGGGCGATCGCCTGGGGCGAGGACGTCTATGGCCTCTGGCAGGCGTGTGAGATCGCCGGGGTGCGCCAGGTCATGCGCTGGTGTCCGCCAGGACGTTTCCTGATGGGTTCGCCGCCGGACGAGCCGGAGCGTGGGGACAACGAAGCCCAGCATGAGGTGGCCTTGACCTGCGGCTTCTGGCTGGCCGAGACCGCCTGCACCCAGGCGTTGTGGCAGGCGGTGATAGGGGACAATCCCGCTCGCTTCCGGGAGGATCCCGAGCATCCGGTGGAGCAGGTGTCCTGGGACCGCTGCCAGGATTTCCTGGCCCGCGTCAACCGGCTGCGCGACGACAGCCTGGTGCTGCGGTTGCCGACCGAGGCCGAGTGGGAATACGCCTGCCGCGCCGGGACGCGAACCGCGTTCAGCTTCGGCGATGCGCTGGACACGGAGCAGGCCAACTATGACGGCAACTATGAACGGACGCTACCGGTGCAGAGCTTCGCACCCAATCCCTGGGGCCTGTACCAGATGCACGGTAATGTCTGGGAGTGGTGCGCGGACTGGTTCGGAGACTATCCGGCCGGACCAGTGCTCGATCCTAATGGGCCGGCGGATGGCGCCTCCCGCGTGCTGCGCGGCGGTTCGTGGAGCGTCGGCGGGCGCCTCCTGCGCTCGGCGTATCGCCGCCGCAGCGCGCCGGACAGCCGCTTCGACTTCATCGGCCTGCGTCTTGCCGGAGGTTGACCCTCGGGCAGGTGGGCGGGGGCCAACGGCGCACCCCCGACGGCCCGGAGCAGAGCGACGGGCAAGGAGGGGGTGAGCCGTCGGCCCTGGGCGGGCGTTCGCTCTCACTCTCTCCAACAGAGAATTTGCCGATGTGGAACCTCCCGCAACGGTCGTGAAGTGCAAGCAATCGTTTCCATACGCGACGCGAGGCAGCATCTGCCTCTTATCGTGAGTGCGCCGACCCGCGCGGCCATCAGAACGGCGATCGTACCGCCTGTCAGTTGGCGGCCGCGATGCAAGGTGAGACGAATAGGCTGCCTTGCCAGCCGCCGTGCAGGGTGCGCGCGGCGACCACCGACCACATGAGCGCCAGCGCCGCGACCAGCACCGTGCCCAGGCTGGAGAAGAACGCCAGATCCAGCACCGCCCCTCCGCTGCGACCACGGGCAGCAGCCAGACCCACGGGGATGGTGCCGATCAGGCTATGGCTGAAGATCCGCCTGGCCTCCTGTCCGAACAGGGTCCAGCGCGTGGCGTAGAGCGTGCTGAAGAGGACGAAGAGCAGGATATCGAGCAGCCACAGTCCTTTGCCGATTGGGTGCAGACCGGAATCCAGGCCGGGCCACCTGAGGAGGTCATCAGTCTGGAGCGCGGATTGCGTCGGCCGGTCGAACTGGTGGTCGGACACAACTATGTGGCGACCGGCGAGGCGTTGCGTCGAGGCGAGCTGGATCTGGCATATCTCGGTCCGGTTGCCATGTGATTTTTCCCTCATCCTCATCCTTGGGTCAGCCCGTTACTTGCCTATCGTTATATGCGAGTATATATAGCGATGACGGATGCCGGGATCCTCAGTGCTCTGGAACCGGGGTCGGGCATCTGCTCCCACCTATCGCCGAGCCCGTTCCACGAGCAGACGAGCACTGCTCGGCGCATCTTCCGCGAGTTGACTATTCGGTATGACGATTCGACATCCACTGGCCTCCGTCGAGGATCGAGAGGCACGCCGGGCCTCCGAGATTTCCCCGACACGGCGCCAGGGTGATTCTCCTTCCCCCGTCGATTCCATCGACCTGGCGACGCCCCATGCCTGCGAGTGCGGTCTCGGCGAATGCCGTGCACAGTTGTTGCCGCTGCTCCATGAGATGAGCCGCACGGTCACCGAGGCCGGCGATCTGTCCTCGATCATTCGTATCCTGCTGCGTTTGATGAAACGGCACATGAAGCTGGTGTGCGGGGTGGTGAGCCTCTACGACCGCGACTCCGGTAAGATTTTCATCCACGAGAGTTTCGGACTGAGCGAGGACGAGGTTTCGCGCGGGGTCTATCTGCTCGGCGAAGGGATCACCGGACGGGTGGTCGAGACCGGCCGCGCGATGGTGATACCGCGCATTGCCGACGAGCCCGATTTCCTCAACCGCACCGGAAGTCATGGCGATATCGCCACGACCGATCTGTCTTTCCTCTGTGTCCCCATTCGGCGCGGACGTAAGATCATGGGCACCATCAGTGCCGAGCGCGTCTACGACAATCGTCGCTTGCTGGAGATGGACGGCCGCATCCTTACCATTCTGGCCGCCGCCGTGGCCCAGGCGGTCGAGCTCTATCTGATCGAAAACGTCCAGCGGGTCGCGCTCGAAGCGGAGAACCGCCGTTTGCGCGGTCAGCTCAAGGCCAAGTTCAAGCCCTCCAACATCATCGGCGGCTCCAAAGCGATGCAGGAGGTCTACGATCTGATCGAGAAGGTGAGCCGTTCCAAGACCACGGTACTGATCCTCGGCGAGAGTGGGGTCGGCAAGGAGCTGGTCGCGAGCGCCGTCCATTACCATGGACCCAATGCGTCCGGTCCATTCGTCAAATTCAATTGCGCCGCCCTGCCCGAAAGCGTGATCGAGAGCGAGCTGTTTGGTCACGAGAAGGGCGCGTTCACTGGCGCCACGGCGCAGCGCAAGGGCCGCTTCGAGGATGCCAGTGGCGGTACCATTTTCATCGACGAGATCGGTGAGCTGTCCCCTTCGATGCAGGCCAAGCTGCTGCGCGTGCTGCAGGAGCGCGCCTTCGAGCGGGTGGGAGGGAATACGCCGATCCAGGTCGACATCCGCATTCTAGCCGCCACCAATCGCGACCTGGCCGCGATGGTGGAGCAGGGCACCTTCCGCGAGGATCTCTATTACCGGCTGAACGTCTTCCCCATCACCATTCCGCCGTTGCGCGACCGAGGGAACGACATCATCGCCTTGGCCGATCATTTCGTGACCCGATTTTCACGGGAGATGGGCATCGAGGTCACGCGCATCTCGACCTCGGCCATCAACATGCTGCGCTGCTACGATTGGCCGGGAAACGTGCGCGAGTTGGAGAACGTGATCGAGCGTGCCATCCTCCTCGCGGAGGACGGCGTCATTCATGCCTACAATCTGCCGCCTTCCTTGCAGACCCCGGTCGTCTCGGAGACCTCGGCCATCGGCTCGTTGGAGGCCAAGCTCAACGCCGTCGAGTACGAGATGATCGTCGACGTGCTCAAGGCGTCTCGTGGCAATACCACTGAGGCCGCCAACCGGCTCGGGCTCACGCGCCGGGTGCTGGGGTTGCGCATGAACAAGTACGGTCTGGAGCGCAAGACTTTTCGCTGATCGATATGAATTCAGAATTCTCGGAGGGCATAATGTTGCCGTCCGACGCCCAACAGATCCATTCCGTTCTCGAGACCCGTGTGGTCGAGCACGACTGCCAGGTGGCATTCCAGCCCTTTCGACATCAACATTCTGGCTCTCATCAATGAACTACACCGAGATCCTGGAGGCACTGAACCAAGCCAGCCTGTTCGAGCTCTATCGGCTCGACGCTGCTATTCGCAACCAACTCGACGCCCCGGAGCGCATCCGTGCGGTAAAGCGGGCGCTGCGTGTCGGCCAGACGGTGAGCTGGTTCAACGCGGAGGAGAACCGTCTGATCGATGCACGTCTGGTGAAGATCAACCGCACCCGCGCGTCGATACAGAACCTCGAGGACGGCAAATACTGGACCATCCCCTTCTATCTCATCAATCTCGACGGACAGGACGTTGAGATTGCCGCAGAGAAGCGTCGTCCTCTGGATCGCAACACGCTGAAGGTCGGCGATCGCGTGGCCTTCAAGGACCGCTCCGGATGCGAGCAATTCGGTCAGGTGATCAAGCTCAATCCCAAGTCCGCTGCGATCCAGGTCGGCACGACCCGTTGGCGCGTCGCCTATAGCCTGATTACGCCGGTGATCGATGGCGAACTCGGCAGCGACGACCTAGCGTTGCCGGGGACCTGGACCCAGATCACCGCAGATGTCGAGGATATGGTGTCCGAGGAGGACGAGCGTGATCGCAGCAGCGTAGCATCGAACAGCCGCGATGACTGACCAACGACGAGACTTCGACTGTGCGAGGGATACCTGTCCTCGCACCCTTTCAAACCGAGAGCACGGAGATAGGTGATGACGGCGAACGAGACGACCGACCTCTTGTTGGCGGCGAAGCGGAAGAAAGGCCTGAGCTTCGCGGATCTGGAGACCCTTCTGGGTCGTGACGAAGTCTGGATCGCCGCGTTGTTCTACGGTCAGGCGAGTGCGTCCGAGGATGAGGCCAAGACGCTGGCCAAGGCCCTGGACTTGAACGACGCGCTGACCCAGGCGCTCACCGAGTATCCGCTCAAGGGGCTGGGGCCGGTCGTCCCGACCGATCCGCTGATCTACCGCTTCTACGAGATCATGCAGGTCTACGGGATGCCGCTGAAGGCGATCATCCACGAGAAGTTCGGCGACGGCATCATGAGCGCCATCGACTTCACGCTGGATGTCGACAAGGTCGAGGATCCCAAGGGCGATCGCGTCAAGGTCACCATGTCGGGCAAATTCTTACCCTACAAGAAGTGGTAGGCCAGCGATGATCGTCCTCGCTCCGAGCGCGTCGCCCAAACCGGCCGCTCGGGGTGACGGCATCGACCTCGACAGCGCTTCGAGCGAAGCGCAACGCCATCACGCTCTTTTCTACTCTGTTGTACGCGACTGCTCGGCGGGCGGATGCATAGGATCGTCCGTCCCAGCGGTGTTGTGTCGGCAGCGCTCCTGAAACGCCTCACTGAAGGCGCTTGCGAGAATGCCCGTCGGCATGGCGATCAAGCCGATTCCAATGATCGCCGTTAGAGCGCCAAACAACCGTCCGGCAGCCGTCACCGGATACACGTCGCCATAGCCCACCGTGGTGAGTGTGGCCACCGACCACCACATTGCGCGTGGAATGCTACCGAATGCCTCGGGCTGAATGCCGCCTTCGATCAAATAGAGAAACGCCGACGAGACCAGCAGAAGGGTCGCGGAGAAGGCCAGGCTGAGCCACAGCTCGTACGCACGTCGCCCAACGGCCTGTGTGACCGAATGGAACGCCAATGAAAAGCGGCCCAGTTTCGCGAGTCGCAGAATGCGCGCGAGTCTGGCCAGTCGCAACAAGAATCCTTGGTTGCCGATGGGGCTGAAGAGGATGAGCAGCACCGCGAGCAGATCGATCAGTGCCGACGGCGTCAGGACGAAGGCAAGGCGCGATCGATAGGCCGGATTCTCCGTGCATACCCACACGCGCAATCCGTATTCGATGGCGAGCAAGCCCGTGAGCACGAGATCGACGATCAAGAACAGGTCCTCACGGCCGGCGTAGATCGTGATCTCGGTGCGCAGGATCGTCATCAGCAATGATGCGAGGATCAGGGCGCAGATGAACCGGTTCGTTCGGGAGAGGCCGGTCTTGTCCCGCAGCATCGGATCCAGTTCTTTGGCGAGCCGACGGCGAAGCTCGGGCAAGCGTGTGCTCCGTCGAGGCCGATTCATGGCCGAGGCGTGCTGCGATGGGTTGGCAAAGATGCGCTCACACCATCCGGGTCAGCGGATGATGCCTTTGGCTCGCGCGTCCCGCAGCCAGTCGGGAAACTCCTGAAGCATCCGGTCATAGAGCTGCTCCTCGGTCAGGCTGTGGAGATCATCAATGGCGAAGAATCCACAATTATCGACGGTCCGTCCATCCAGGGTATCGAGATGCTCTAAGATTTCGCATGCTTGCGCCAGTACTTGGTCTCGAACGTTGCCGGCCCGAGCTTACCCCGCCTTCGGGCGACAAAACCAAGGAAACTTTGCCGCCCATCCTGTGCGATGATTTCGCCTTCATGCCCGGAGCGTGCCGCAGCATGTCGCGGCGGTCTTGAGCGTCCGGGCTTTCTGCCGAGAAGTGCCTGTCCAGTCAACTACCCCGCCCTGAAGGGCGGAGCGTGTGAAGAGCCAGGTTGACCAGGGAAAGCGGTACCCAACCCGCTCCGTTTACAACACGTCGTTAAGACCCACCGGCGAATGCTTCCTCAGTTCGCCGCTCTGGAAGGTCGGGATCATGCTGGCGAAAGGCAAAGCGCCGAAGGTTCTGATCGCTGCTGCGAGGCAGGAGCGGGTTGTAGACATTCCCGAGGGGAGCGAGCCGCAAGGCTCCGTCACCAGGCCCGTAAGGGCTTTTTGGAGGTTTTGATGGCCGTGTTTGTGCTGGACAAGAAAAAACGCCCGCTGATGCCCTGCTCGGAGAAGCGCGCGCGGTTGCTGCTGAAGCGTGAGCGTGCCGTGGTGGTGCGCCTGGCGCCGTTCACCATCCGCCTCAAGGATCGCGTCGGCGGGGCGACCCAACCGCTGCGGATCAAGCTCGATCCCGGCAGCAAGACCACCGGGCTCGCCCTGGTGCGCGAGGAGGAGATCGTCGATCCTGAGACGGGCGAGGTCACGCGTACGGCGCACGTCGTCTGGCTCGGCGAACTGACCCATCGCGGACACCAGATTCGCGAGGCATTGACGGCGCGAAGCGCCATGCGTCGGCGTCGTCGCACCGCCAACCTGCGTCATCGCGCCCCGCGCTTCGACAACCGCACCAAGCCGTGCGGTTGGCTCGCGCCGAGTCTGCGTCATCGCGTCGAGACGACCGTCACCTGGGTCGAGCGCCTCCGCCGCCTGGCTCCGATCACCGCGATCAGTCAGGAGCGGGTGCGCTTCGATATGCAGGCGATGCAGAACCCCGAGATTTCCGGTTTGGAATACCAACAGGGAACGCTGGCCGGGTACGAGGTCCGGGAGTACCTGCTCGAAAAATGGCGCCGCACCTGCGCCTACTGCGGCGCGAAGGACATTCCACTGCAGATCGAACATATCCAGCCCAAGTCAATGGGCGGCTCAAACCGGATCAGTAACTTGACGCTGGCCTGCGCGCCCTGCAACCAAAAGAAAGGCAATCGCCCGGTCACGGTCTTTCTCGCTAACAAGCCGGACCGACTCAAGCGCATTCAGGCGCACGTCAGTGCACCGCTGCGCGATGCGGCCGCCGTCAACGCGACCCGCTGGGCACTGTTCGAGTCGCTCAAGGCCACGGGACTCCCGGTCGAGACCGGCTCGGGCGGATGCACCAAGTTCAACCGCATGCGCCTGGGCGTGCCCAAGACCCACGCGCTCGATGCCGCCTGCGTCGGTCAGGTCGATGCTCTGCATGGCTGGCAGTGCCCAACGCTGGCGATCAAGGCCACCGGGCGCGGCAGTTACCAACGCACCCGCCTGGATCGCTTCGGCTTTCCGCGTGGTGTCCTGATGCGTCAGAAGCGCGTCCACGGTTTCCAGACCGGCGACCGCGTGATCGCCTGCGTGCCGACCGGCAAGAAGGCTGGAACCTATGTTGGGCGCGTGGCCATTCGCGCCACCGGCAGCTTCAACATCCAAACCGCTGGCGCTGTCGTGCAAGGCCTCTCTTACCGTTATTGCCGAACGCTGCAACGCGCCGATGGCTATGGCTATTCATTCAACCCAACACCAAAGGAGGAAGCGAGACAGGCGGCCTAACCGTGCTGCGCACGGTGCGCTATCCCTCCCCGCCCTGAACGGCGGGGTTTCTCGCGCAAGACGGATGAATCCCTTACGTAACAACATCGCCGAGATGAACGGCTATGTCCCCGGTTTCCAGCCAGCCGATGAGTCGGCCTGGATCAAGCTCAACACCAACGAAAATCCTTATCCGCCGTCACCCAAGGTCGCCGAGGCGATTCGGGCCGAGGTCGGCGCAGACGGTGGCAGTCTGCGCAAGTACCCGGATGCCGCCAGCCGGGAGATGCGGGCAGCGGCGGCCGAGCTGTTCGGCGTGAGCCCGGACTGGGTGATCAGCGCCAATGGTTCGGACGAGCTGCTGAACAATCTCATCCGGGCCTTCGCGGGGGAGGGCGAGGAGATCGGCTATGTCCATCCCTCCTATTCCTACTACTCGACCCTGGCCGAGATCCAGGGCGCGCGGGTGCGCACCTTCGGTCTGACCGAGGACTTCGAGCTGGCCGACTTCCCCGAGCGCTACGAGGGCAAGCTCTTCTTCCTCACCAGCCCGAACGCGCCGCTCGGCTTCGCCTTTTCCAGGGAATGGATCGCCGCGTTCGCCAAGCGCTGTGCGGGGATGCTGGTGGTCGACGAGGCCTATGCCGATTTCGCCGACGGGGATGTCCTGGATCTGGTGCGCGAGCACGAGAACCTGATCGTGACCCGGACCTTCTCGAAGAGCTATGCACTGGCCGGGATGCGGCTGGGACTCGCCGTCGCGCGGCCTTGGGTGATCGCCGCGCTGGACAAGATCCGCGATCACTATCACCTGGACCGCCTGGCACTGGTCGCCGCAACCGCCGCGTTACGGGATCAGGACTATCTGCGCCAGACGCTGGCGCGTATCCGCGCCACTCGCGAGCGGTTCACGGCCGAGCTGCGTGCCATCGGCTACAGGGTCATCGATTCCCAGGGTAACTTCGTGTTTGCGTCGCCGCCGGACCGCGACGGCGGGCGGGTCTATCAGGCGCTGTTCGAGCGTAAGATCCTGGTGCGTCATTTCAGCGATCCGCTGCTCGCGCACGGATTACGCATCAGCATCGGCAGCGAGTCGGATATGGAGACGACCTTAGCGGCGATGCGCGAGATTGGGTAGCAGCACGATATCCCCGGTGTGCATTCCCATGTCGCTCGCGATCACGCTGCATTTGGCCTGTAGCAGGAAGAAGATGGGCGCGGGCGATTCGCTGAGCGTTTCGTAGTTGGCCTGGCCCTTGGCGATGATGAGTCTCGCGCGCTCGAAGCGTGCGCGGAAGGCGTCGGAGCAGCGCTCGAGCAGGGTTCCGGGTGCCTCGGAGCCGTTGTCGATGAGCTCGGCGACCTGATCCAGGCCGGCGGCGATGGCGTCTTCGCGTGTGGCATCGTTGATGATCGGCGCGCCCTTGACGACATAGGTCACCGGTTTGGCGAGGTGTTCGATCAGGACGCGGTCGAAGACGGTTTCGCCTGCGTTGTCACCCAGATAGAGGATGGTGTCGGCTGTGGTCAGCGCCGCGCGCAGCTCGGCGAGTCCGCCGATGCCGAATGGTTGCGTGAGCACGCGCTCCAGGGTCGACTCCAGTTCGAAGGACTCGGCGACGCCCTGGTCGATGATATTGCCGGCGATGGCAATACGCACGGCGGTCTCCAGCGGATCGGCAGAGGCGCGGACCAGATCGCGCAGGTGCGGTAGCAGATCCAGCGCCTGCCGGGTCGCGTCCTGCTTGGCGGCGCGGTAGGGGTCGGGGTTCCCGGTCTCCTCGCGAGCCAGTCGATGGATGGTCTCGGCCATCTCGGGCGGTGTCGCGGTTGCTGGCAGCGATCGCAGGTGATCCATGGTCTGGATCAGGATGCGGTGCTGCTGCTCTGGCGAGGCGTCGGCGCGTCGAGCGGCGCTGAGGGCCTGTCGGAGAAAACAGGCGTAGCAGTCGAGGTAGGTCTTCATCGTTTGGCTTCGACGGATCGGGCCAGGCGTAGCCCGAAGCCATAGTGGCGCACGTTGGGGGCATAGCGGAAGCGGAGTGCCGAGCGGGCACCTTCGGGATAGAGGAACCAGGCTCCGCCGCGCGCCATACGCAAGGGCGTGCCATTGGCCATGCGCTGGCAGTCCTGGCTCCAGACGCTGCCGTCGGTCGGTGCGCCGACATAGTTCGGATGGACGCAATCGGCGACCCATTCCCAGACGTTGCCGTGCACGTCGTAGAGTCCCCAGGGGTTGACCGGTTTCTGGGCGACGGGGTGGGGGTGCTCGTGCGATGAGTCGAGATACCAGAAATAGTGCCCGAGATCCTGATCGTTATCGCCGAACCAGTAGTCGGTTTGGCTTCCGGCTCGCGTGGCATATTCCCATTCGGCCTCGCTCGGCAGGCGATAGCCGCCTCCGAGTTCCGGGCGCTTATTGAGCGCGTCCACGAACGCCTGTGCGTCTTCCCAGGACACCTGCTCGACCGGGTTGTCTGGATGTTTGAAATAGGCGGGATTCTCGCCCATGACGGCCGTCCACTGACGCTGCGTGACCTCGGTCTCCCCGAGATAGAAGGGCTCGGCGAAGGTGACCCGATGGGCAGGAAGCTCGGTCTCGTCGCAGCGATAGCGGGTCGTATCGCAGCCCATCTGGAAATCGCCAGCTGGAATCAGTCGGAAGCGGATTCCGAGCGCGTCGGTGTAGGTCTCGGGCGGTTCGGCGCAGACCGCGTTGGAGATGATTGAACCGGCGAGCAGCGCGCCGAGAGCAAAGGCGTGGTTCATGAGCATGCGTCGGAGGTCGTCGTTGAATGGCGGCCCAGTATCGGTGCTTTTCCGACCGCGATACGCTGAGATTTCGCAATGCGGGATGATGACGGCAGCAGGCTGCGTTCGTTCGCATCCGCGCTCAGGCTGGGTAATCACGTATCTTTCGGAGGGAAAGCGACGGGTTAGAACTTGGGTGTCTCGATCGCATCTATACGGGTTATGCGTCCACGCGCACCATCCGGAGACCGCTCATGCTGATCAAGAGACCCTCGGACATCGCTTCGTCCGAGATCACGCCGCCCGAGATCTATCGCCGCCGACGCGAGTTCATCAAGGCCGCTGCTGCGGGCATCGGGTTGGCCGGAGCCGGACCGCTGCTCCTCGGGGGAGGCTCGGTGCTGGCCGAGACCTCCGGTGGAACAGCGATTCCAAACGTTCGGCCCAGCCCGTTCAGCACCGACGAACAGCGGACCAGTCTGGACGACGTCACCCATTACAACAATTTCTACGAGTTCGGGACCGAGAAGAGCGATCCTGCCGCCAACGCCGGAACGCTCAAGACACGTCCCTGGACCCTGGTCGTGGACGGCGCGTGCGAGGCACCCGGCGAGATCGGGATCGAGGACCTGCTGTCCGGCTTCACCCAGGAGGAGCGCGTCTATCGGCTGCGCTGCGTCGAAGCCTGGGCCATGGTGGTGCCCTGGGTCGGGTTCCCGCTCGGCGATCTGCTTAGGCGATTCAAGCCGACCTCCAAGGCCCGCTATGTCGCCTTCGAGACGCTGCTGGATCCAGAACAGATGCCCGGACAGCGCCGCTCGGTGCTCGACTGGCCCTACCGCGAGGGGCTGCGGATGGACGAGGCCATGCATCCCCTGACCATCCTCGCCACTGGTCTCTACGGCGAACTGCTGCCGAATCAGAATGGTGCGCCGCTGCGTCTGGTCGTGCCCTGGAAGTACGGTTTCAAGAGCATCAAGTCGATCGTGCGGATCCGCTTCACCGAACGCGAGCCTCAGGCGACCTGGAACATGATGCAGCCCGACGAATACGGCTTCTATGCCAACGTCAATCCGGCTGTGGACCATCCGCGCTGGAGCCAGAAGAAACACCGTGTCATCGGCGAGGGTCTGTTCGCCCGCAAGCACGAGACGCTGCCTTTCAACGGCTATGGCGATCAGGTGGCGAGTCTCTACAGCGGGATGGATCTGAGGCGGTATTTTTGAGGCGTGAATTGAACCGCAAAGGACGCGAAGAAGCGTGTTGGGACGGTCTTGGTTCCGCTTCCGACTCGAAATGGTATCAGAGGGACAGTCGATGGCTAGAAGTCGAGCCGAACGGGTCTTGCCGTTGGCCAAGGTCGTTCTCTTCGCGGCCTGTCTCGCGCCGTGCGGGTTGCTGGTCTGGGACGCGGTCTCGGGGTCGCTGGGACCGAATCCGGTCGAGGCGTTGCTGCATGGAACGGGCGATTGGGCGCTACGTCTGCTGCTGGTCACGCTGGCCATGACGCCGTTGCGACGGCTGACGGGGCAGGTCTGGCCGATCCGGTTGCGGCGCATGCTGGGTCTCTTCGCCTTCTTCTATGTCGCGCTGCATCTGACGGTCTATCTGTGGCTCGATCGTGAGCTAGCCTGGTCGACGATCGTCGATGACGTCATCAAACGACCCTATATCAGTGTCGGATTCGTCGCCTTCCTGATGCTGATTCCGCTGGCGCTGACCTCGACACGCGGTTGGATGCGCCGACTCGGTCGGCGCTGGACTCAATTGCATCGCGCGGTCTACGTCATCGCCGTGCTCGGGGTGGTGCACTATCTGTGGCTGGTGAAGGCGGATCTGCGCGAGCCGCTCATCTATGCCTCGGTGCTGACGATCCTGCTCGCCTTTCGCGTGCCGTGGGATCGACTTGGGGCGATGCTCCGCGGGGTCAGAGTCGGTCGCTCAGGTCCCTAACCGAGAATCCGCGCCAGGACTCGGTCATCCCCTTGTCGAGCCCCATCACCTTGAAGCGCTCGCCCATCTCGGTGGGCAGGAGCAACTGCTTGGCGGCCAGCGTCTGCTCCAGTGCGTCGGGCGATTCGCTCAGGAGCTGGTCGATCCCGCATCCGATCAGGAAATGGGCCTGGGTGGTGAAGCCGGCCTGCTCGAACCCCGCGCCCAGACCCGCCTCGGCGACGGCGGTGAAATCGACGTGGGCGGTGATGTCCTGCAAACCGATGTACCGATAGGGATCCTCGTGGGCCTGGTGACGGTAATGGCACATGAGGGTGCCCATGGAGCGGTCCGGCTGATAGTAGGCGGAGCGGCTGTAGCCATAGTCGATCAACAGGGCCAGTCCGCGCTCCAGGACGTCCGACAGGGCCGACAGCCAGGGCGCGAGACGCAGATTGATCTCGGAGGCGTAGCCTGGTGTCAGAGCGAATCCGTCGGCCTGGAGCGCCGCGATGCGCTCTGCCAGTCCGGGCGAGCGGATCGGTGCATCGACATCGGTGAGGGCGCCCTCGCGCTCGCCGACGCAGACCTCCAGCGGTTCGCCTGCGTCGTCCAGACGAAAGCGGTGCACCGGCATGGCGTCCAGCACCTCGTTGGCGATGACGATCCCCTGGATGCGCTCTGGGAGCCCATCCAGCCATTCGCAGCGATCGATCAGATGAGGCAGGCGTTGCTGGATGCGGTCGTGCTGGCGCCGACGCAGCTCCGGGCTCGGCTCTAGGATGCGGTAGCGCTTGGGCAGTGCGTCGATCTCGGCGAGCCGGCCCAGGATCTGAATCGCGAGCGCGCCGCTGCCGGCGCCGAATTCCAGGATCTCGGCCTCAGGTATCCGCTCCAGTACCTCGGCGCACTGGTTGGCGATACTGCGGCCGAACAGTGGGGAGAGTTCGGGGGCCGTGGTGAAGTCGCCATCTGGTCCGAATTTCTCCGCTCCGGCCACGTAGTAGCCCAGGCCGGGTGCATAGAGTGCGAGCTCCATGAAGCGGTCGAATGGCAGCAATCCGGCAGACTCGGCGATCTCGGCGCGGATGCGATCCTGGAGCCGGGCGTTGATCTCTGCCGCGAAGGTGTCGGTGTCGTTCGGTTCGTCGGGCGGTTGGCGGCGCGTGTCGTGCTGGGTCATGGGGTTCTCAAGGCGTCATACTGGGTTGGAAGGCGATCGTGCCAGATTGGATAGAATGAGGTGAACGGTGAATTCAAGCACGAGCGAACGACGATGAGCGATCAAGACAAGGACATTCTCCACCGGGGCGACGCCCATTCATCGCCCTATCCAGTGAGTCGACTGGCTCCATCATTCGATACCGGCGCGTTGTCCGCAGAGGTCGCCAAGGCCGAGTCCATGCTGAGCGCACGGACCGGGGCCAAGCTGCGGGTCATCGCCGATCAGATCGCACTGTTGCAGCAAGAGGCGCGTAAGGTCTTGGACGAGGCACGCGACGAGCAGGCGTTGAACCATGCCGCCTGCGCGTTCAAACGTATCCCGGGCAAGACCTATCATCTCTATCGCCGCGCCAATGGCCAGACCTTCTTCTCGATGCTGTCGCCGCAGGAGTGGGGCGGGACCCCGCCGTATCCCTTCCTCGGGTCCTACCGGCTTGAGACGGATTATTCCTGGACGCCGGCCGAGCGTGCCTCGCAGACGGATGACACGGGGGAGTTGGTCGCTCAGCTTCTGCGTATCGGCGGTCTGGACTCGGGTGAATAGGTGAGCCGGTCGTGACGGCTTGCTGGATCGAACTTAGAGGCTCGCCGTTCCTGTCGGACGGTCTCCGCGTTCGATCAGGATGCCGACATCCACCCCTTCGCCGACGGCCCCCGGCTTGTTGAGTCGTAGGCGCACCCAGGGGATGCCGAATTCCTCGCGCAGAATCGTGGCGCAGCGCTCGGCGAGGGTCTCGACCAGTTCCGAGCGATTTTCGCTGACCTCGCGTTTCAGACGTTGGGTGACGGCATCGTAGTCGAGCGCGTCCTCAATCCGGTCCGAAGCGGCGGCGCGCGCGATGTCGCTCGCCATCTCCAGGTCCAGGACGATGGGGCGCCGCGTGCGCTTCTCCCAGTCGTGGATGCCGATGGTGGTCTCGATGGTGAGGCCGTGGATGAAGACGATGTCCATCGTCGTGCTCCGGGTGTGATGGTATGGAACGCACTATCTTGACCTGAGGCGGCTTCGCGGGTCCAATGGCGCACCATGATTACCGCGACTCTACTCACCATTGCTGCCTATTTGCTGGGGTCCGTGTCCAGCGCCATCATCGTCTGCCGCGTGATGGGGCTGCCCGATCCTCGCACTCAGGGCTCCAACAACCCAGGCGCGACCAACGTGTTGCGCATCGGCGGCAAGAAACCGGCCGCCATCACCCTGGTTGGCGACAGCCTCAAGGGTCTGATTCCTATGCTGGTCGCCCATCTTCTGGGCCTCGGTCCGGCGGCCCTGGCCAGTGTCGGCCTTGCGGCCTTCGTTGGGCATCTGTATCCGGTCTTCTTCGGTTTTCGTGGCGGCAAGGGCGTTGCGACGGCGCTCGGGGTTCAGTTCGGTCTCTACTGGCCGATCGGTCTCTGCGTCGCGGCGGTCTGGTTGTTCGTCGCTAAGGTGCTCAAGATCTCATCGCTCTCGGGCCTCATTTCCATGGCCCTCGCGCCACTCTTCGTCTGGCTGTTCTGGTCGGACAAGCCTCTGATCGGGATGCAGCTCATCATCACCGGGCTGCTGATCTGGCGTCATCGCAGCAACATCCGCAACCTGCTGGCCGGGACTGAAACCCGTCTGACCGAAAGCTCCGACTAGAGCGGAACGCTCAGGTGTCCCTCCGCTCGTCAGGACCGGAGCGGGGGACTCAAAACATCGCCGCACTGCATGACTATAGCGGCATACCCTAAAGTGGCTTTTGCGTGGCCGTCGGCGCTGGGTTCGACCGTCTCACCTTGAAGACGCCTACCGTCACGAGAACCAGGGTCGCCGCGATCAGTCCTCCCGCCAAGAGCGGGCGATAGAAGATCCAAGCGGCGGCGATGGTCAGAAACCCGAGCGAGAAGGCGATTAGTCCGGCGATCAGGCTGGTTCCGGCGCCAACGATACGTCCGATGAACGGAACGATATCCACCAGAACGCGGAGTGGATTGAGGATGAGTTTGAGCCCAATCCACATCACCAGGATGCCGGCGAATCTCAGGCCCCAGGTGAGCGCGGCGTTGGCATCCAGTGCCTTGGCGAACATGGTGTCCGCATCCACCCGTCCGAGATCCAGTAGCGCGATGGTGCCTTTCGGCATGCGCGCGACCTCGATGCCATCCTCGACCTGCTTGCCGATCACGCTGACGGTTGTGGGTTCGACTACCTCGAATCCGACCCGGACGTCACCGATCTGGGGGCTCTGGGGCGTACCTCGGTAATAGCCGTTCCCGTAGGGCTCGAACCCCGTGGGCAGGTCGGATGCGTCGGTCGGGCGGTAGGTGCTGTAAGGGCCGATTTGCGCGACGAAGGACGGACCCAGTCGGAAATCTCCGAGCCTGACATTGGATGCCTGGTAGCTCTCCGAATTGAAGGGCATCTGTGCTGGGTTTTGGTGGCCGGCGGCGTATTGGAAGTGCCCCGAATCGATCCAGTGGTCAGACCAGCCCATGTCATATCGGTAGGTGGTCTCGGTCGTCTCGCTGCCGCCGGATCCGCGACTGGTGGAGCTGTGTTTCTCCTCTTTCCACTGATACATCTCGACCCTGCGCTGCAACCGGAGCGCATTGACGGAGACGCCGAAGGTTGGATCCCTGAGCATCTCATCGGTCGTCGCCAGTCCGCCGGTATGGACCAACTGCCCGTCGTTGGCTGGATCCCGGTGATCGGCGTCGATGGACACTACGGCGCGTTGCCCGGCCTCCAGCGTATGGGTGCGATCGATCGCCCGTCCCTCGTTCCACCACAGCAGCGGAACGGATGCGACGACCAGGATGATGCCGAACAGAATGCCCTTGAATGCGCCTCCCAGGCGTCCGAACCAGGAGGTCGTTGTCGTTTGTGTGTAGACGTCGCTCATCGTGTTGTCCTTGATTGAATGGCCGTTTTGACTGATTGAGTGTTTTCGACAGTGCGGCGGCTCGGGATGGCCTGCCGGGGGCCGCCGGTACGTCAGCGGTTGCGCTCGCTATACTGGGGCGCACACGGGGTCCGGGGGGGCGGATGGCATGGTAAAGCAAGAGTTGGGGTGCTTCGATGAGTGATAAGGGCGCGGGTTCAGGGTCGAGCGAGCGGAGTTCCGAGGGGTTTGGTCTGGATGAGTTGCAGCGACTGGACCGGGGTTCGCTGGAGGCCCAGTTCGATGCATTGGTGTCCGCACTGGGCGCCGCGCGCGAGGCCCATGACGCCCAACGCTGCATGATGCTGGATCTGCAGAGCCATCAGATCGAACTCGAAATCCAGGGTCGGGAATTGCGCGAGACCCAGAAGGCGCTCGAGCTTTCGCGCAATCACTATGCGCGTCTGTTCGAAGAGGCCCCGGTCGGTTATGTGGTCTTCGATCGGGAGGGGCGGATCCGTGCCGTCAATCTTGCGGCATCCTGTCTGATCGGCCGCCCTGCGTCCGAGCTGGAAGGTGCCTCGTTGCTGGATTTCGTCGTCGATTCGGAACCGCTCGATCTTCTCGCGCATCTCGGAGAGGTCTTCGATGCGTCGGATGGTTTGGGTGAATCCTGCGATCTGACCCTGCATTTCGCCGATTCGGATGGCGTTCGCGTGGTGCGGCTGTGCTCGGTGAGACGCGAGGCCGTATCTGGACCCGAATGCATGGCCGTCCTGCTCGACATTACCGCAGAGCATCGGGTCGAGGCCGAGCGCCAAGCGAACGAGCGATTGCGTCAGGCGGTCTTGGATGCCTTGCCGTCTCAGATCGCGGTGCTGGATCGTGCCGGAAACATCATCGCGGCGAATCGCGCCTGGCGCGAGTTTGCGGAGGAAAGCGGTGTTTCGGAGGATCTGCGCAACGCGGTTCGCTCCGACCACTTGATCGCCTGTTGTTCGGGGGAGGCCGATCGGATTCGGGGCGAGGGCGAATCCTCCAGCGGGATTCTTCAGGTGCTCAATCGCGAGCGTACTGCCTTCAGTGCCGAATACCCCTGCCATACCGCTCAATGCAAGCGTTGGTTCGTGATGCGGGCCGTTGCGCTCGAAGGCGAGCAGGAGGGCGCGGTGGTGTCCTATGTCGACGTCACCGAGCGTCGTCTGGCCGAGGAGGACGCGCGTCGCGCCCGCGATGCGCTGGCTCAGGTCGCCCGGCTCAACGCGGTCGGAATCCTGGCTTCATCCTTGATTCACGAACTGCTCCAACCGCTGAGTTCGGCGAGTTTCTTCTGCAGCGCGGCCTCGCAGTTGGCCGAGGGACCGGCGGCCGACCCGGCGCGTCTGGTCGATGTCATCGGGCGCGTCAGCGGGCAGATCCAGCGGGCGGGAGATATCATGGAGCGTCTGCGGGTGTTTCTGCGCGGTCGCAAGATGCACAAGGTGACTGCCTCTCTGGATCAGGTAGTGCGGGGCGCTTTCGCCCTCGTGCAATGGTTCGCCTCGGACCGCAAGGTGTTGCTCCGACTGGCGGTCCCGGATGAACTCCCGGAACTCTTGATCGATCCGGTCCAGATCGAGCAGATTTTGGTGAATCTCATCTGCAACGCGGTCCAGGCGATCGATGCGATCGATCCGCCGCGACGTGAGGTGAGCATCGAGGTTGTGCCGGGGGACACGGAGATCCTCATGGTGGTGCGTGATAGCGGGCCGGGTCTGCCGAACGGTCGGCACGAAACGGTGTTCGATATCTTCGAGTCCACCAACGACTCCAGCCTCGGGCTGGGGCTGGCGATCAGCCGTTCGATCGCCGAGGCGCACGGAGGTCGTCTCTGGGCCGACCCCGGAAATGCCGAGGGCGCGGTGTTTTGTCTGACGCTGCCGCTGCCCGAGGCCGACCCGACGGCTGTCGGTCAGGAGCGGTTAGATCAAGGGGTTGGCGGATTGGACGCATGACAGCCCTTCCATTGGCCAGCGCGCCTTAGGCCTGAAGTTGAGCGGCTCATGCTGACCGGCCTGCAGTCGATGCCAGCCGGCGTAGGCGATCATGGCGCCGTTGTCGGTGCAGAAATTGGGGCGCGGGTAATAGGTCTCTCCGCCCTCGGCCGCGATGGCCGCGTTCATCCGCTCGCGTAGTCGACGGTTGGCGCTGACGCCACCCGCGAGTACGAGTCGGCGTCTGCCGGCGGTTTTCAGTGCACGGCGACATTTGATGACCAGCGTGTCGACGACGGCCTCCTCGAAGGCGCGGGCGATGTCGGCGCGCGTCTGTTCGGGGTCTTCCGCTTTCGGCAGTTCGGTGCGCAGACAGTTGAGCGCGAACGTCTTGAGTCCGCTGAAGCTGAACTCGAGTCCCGGACGATCGGTCATGGGTCGCGGGAAGCGGAATCGCGCCGGATCGCCGTGCTCGGCAAGTTTGGCCAATTCGGGGCCGCCAGGGTAGGGGAGTCCGAGGATCTTGGCGGTCTTGTCGAAGGCCTCGCCAGCGGCATCGTCGAGCGATTCGCCGAGGACGCGGTACTCGCCGATCCCGGCCACGTCGACCAGTTGGGTGTGCCCGCCCGAGACCAACAGCGCGACGAATGGGAATTCCGGTGCCGGCGTCTCGATGAGCGGTGCGAGCAGATGCCCCTCCATGTGATGCACGCCGATGGCCGGACGTCCCCAGGCCCAGGCCAGGCTGCGACCGAGCGCCGAGCCTACCAGCAGGGCGCCGATCAGTCCGGGGCCAGCGGTATAGGCGACGCCATCGATGGAGGAGGGCGCGGTCTCGGATTCCTCCAGCACCTGATGGATCAGCGGCAAGGCCTTGCGCACATGGTCGCGGGACGCGAGTTCGGGCACCACGCCGCCATACTGGGCGTGGATCTCTATCTGGCTGTAGATCGCATGTGCGATCAACCCCCGATCTCCGTCATAGATGGCGACACCCGTTTCGTCACAGGATGTCTCGATACCCAATACACGCATGCGTTCAAACTCCGCCCAGCCGGCTCTCGTACGATCTAGCTCGGCATCATATTCTTTTTTGCATTCAAGGTTAATTGGTCGTTATACTTGGCGATCTTTTTACCGTTGATCCATCAATCATCGATCCTAACAACCCGGAGAAGCGAAGGACTCCTATGCCCAGCGTTCGCGTCAAAGAAAACGAGCCATTCGAAGTCGCTATGCGGCGTTTTAAGCGTTCCTGCGAGAAGGCAGGTGTGCTTGCAGAAGTTCGCCGTCGTGAGTTCTACGAGAAGCCCACTTCCGAGCGGAAGCGCAAGAAGGCAGCGGCCGTCAAGCGTCACCAGAAGAAGCTGCAGCGCGAATCCCGTCGCTGGGAACGTCCGTACTGATCGGGCGCCCGAGGCGCGTCCTCGGGGTCATGGAGGACAGCCGCCGCCAGACGGCTGCCCATGTGGGCCTCATCGGTGGGTGCGCGATCCAGCCAGCCACATCGCGCGTTCGTCGAGGTCGAGCCTGAGTTCTTCGGGCCTGTCGACGATCCATCATCCAGTCCACGCGTTGATTTACCAGCTCAAGGCTTCAGTTGTCACTCATGCTCAAGCAGCAAATCCAGGATGCCATGAAGGCCGCCATGAAGGCGGGCGAGAAAGATAAGCTCGGCGTGATTCGCCTCATCATGGCTGCGATCAAGCAGCGCGAGGTCGACGAGCGTATCGAGCTCGATGACGCTCAGGTGCTCGCCGTGCTCGATAAGATGGTCAAGCAGCGCCGCGACTCCATCTCGCAATACGAATCCGCTGGCCGTGAAGACCTGGCCGAGGTCGAGCGCTTCGAGGTCGGCATCATCCAGGCCTATCTGCCAACGCCTCTGACCGAGGCCGAGATCGCCCAGATGGTCGAGTCCGCCGTCTCCGAGACGGGTGCCGCCGCCATGAGCGACATGGGTAAGGTCATGGGTGTTCTGCGTCCCCAGATTCAGGGGCGCGCGGACATGGGTGCTGTCAGTGCACTCGTGAAACAGCGACTCGGGAGCTGATTCCCGCTGTCCGGCGATCATGGCTGGCAGGATTCCATCAGAATTCATTGACGATCTCCTGGCGCGGACAGACATCGTCGACCTTATCGGGTCGCGCGTCCAGCTCCGCAAGGCGGGTAAGGACTACCAAGCCCGCTGCCCCTTCCACGACGAGAAGACGCCGTCCTTCACCGTCAGTCCGGACAAGCAGTTCTATCACTGCTTCGGTTGTGGAGCCCATGGCTCTGCGATCGGCTTCCTCATGGAATACGACCGCCTCCCGTTCCGCGAGGCGGTCGAGGAACTGGCTCAGCGCGCCGGAGTTCCTATTCCCGACGCTGGCGATACCTTGCCTGCCGGGCCGGATCACGGGCCGCTCTATGCACTGCTCGAGCAGGCGGCAACGCTCTATCGAGAGCAATTGCGTGATGTCCAGCACGCAGGTCGCGCCGTTGAGTATCTCAAGTCCCGTGGGTTGAGCGGCGAGATCGCCGGTGCTTTCAATCTGGGGTACGCGCCGCCGGGGCACGACTTTCTCCTGTCGCGATTAGGGGCGACCGCCGAGCAGCGCGAGCGGTTGATGTCGGTTGGCCTGCTCGCTGAGTCGGATGGGCGGCGCTACGACCGCTTCCGCGACCGTGTCATGTTTCCGATCCGGGATCGGCGTGGGCGTGTCATCGGCTTCGGTGGACGCCTGCTGGGTGACGGCAAGCCCAAATATCTGAATTCGCCGGAGACCCCGCTGTTCCACAAAGGGCGGGAACTCTATGGCCTGTTCGAGGCTCAAAAGGCAGATCGCAAGCTCGGTTCGCTCTTGATCGTCGAGGGATATCTGGATGTCATTGCGCTGGCCCAGTTCGGGATCACCAACGCGGTGGCGACTCTGGGTACGGCGACGACGGCCGATCATTTGCAGCAGTTGCTGCGTACCGTGCCCGAAGTCGTCTTCTGCTTCGACGGAGATCGCGCTGGACGCTCTGCCGCCTGGAAGGCTCTGGAAACGGCGCTGCCGCTGGTGACTGGGCATCAATCGATCCGTTTCCTGTTTCTGCCCGAGGGTGAGGATCCCGATACCCTGGTGCGCGCTCAGGGCGCCGAGGGCATGAGTCGCTTGGTGAATGGCGCCACTCCGCTGTCCGAATTCCTGTTCGATCATCTGACCGATCAGGTCGACATGACCAGCATCGATGGGCGCGCCAGGCTTGGCAATCTCGCCAAGCCTTTGCTCGATCGGATGCCGGTCGGGCTCTATCGGGATCTGGTCTCGAATCGCATCGCCAATCTGACGGGGCTCACGACGACGCCGAAGTCGCGTTCGGCTGGCCGTCGTGGTCCGGTTGTCTCTCAGCGACCGATGCGGTTGAGTCTGGTCGCCCAGGCGATCGCGCTACTGCTCGATCATCCCGAGCTGGTGACGCGGGTCGTCGAGCAGGCCGACGATCGCTGGAGGCGCTCCAGCAATCCTGGCATCGATGTGCTTGCGGAGCTGCTGGATATGCTCGCGGCCGCGCCAGGGCTGAGCAAGGCCGCCCTCTTGGAGCGTTGGCGCGAGCATCGGCATTTCGCGTATCTGCAGCGTTTGAGTGTCGACTCTTTCCTGCGGGATATCGCCGAGGAAGACGTTGGCGCCGAGCTGATCGGTGCTCTGGAGCGATTGAGCGAGGAGGCCGTCAAGGCAGAGCACAGTCGACGCTTCAATCTGCGCAGTACGACCGATTGGTCCCCCGAGGAGCGCGCCCGGCTGGTATGTGAGGCACGGAGCGCGCGGCGTCGAAGTGATGATCCCGATGAGTGAGTTGGTGTCTGTCAACTGGTTTTTTCATCGGTTTCTACTATCTATTGTTTGGCCGATAAAGGATTGGGTTGCCCCAATAATCGGCGCTTGACTTGCAATCTGACAATCCAGCCTTTATTTCGTTGGCTGGATAATCAAAAACTATGCTAGACTGCGGAGTTCGCTTTTCGAGCCGCCTTCCGCCGCCGCACCGAGTCTAAGGTATCCCATGGATCAAGAACAGCAACAGTCTCAGCTGAAGCAACTGATCGCCAAGGGCAAAGAGCAGGGTTATCTGACCTATACCGAGGTCAACGACCATTTGCCACCTGGTATCGTCGAGACTGATCAAATCGAAGATATCGTTCGTATGATCAATGACATGGGGATTATGGTCCAGGAGACCGCCCCCGATGTCGTCGATCAAACCCTGAGCGATTCAGCGGTGTCCGACGATGAGGCCGCCGAGGCTGCGGCCGCTGCGCTGGCCACCGTCGACAGCGAGTTTGGTCGGACGACCGACCCCGTACGCATGTATATGCGCGAGATGGGCACCGTCGAACTGCTGACCCGCGAAGGCGAGTTGACGATCGCCAAACGGATCGAAGACGGCCTTACCCAGGTTCTGACCGCGCTTTCCGTCTATCCGCGTTCCATCGAGAAGCTGATCGAGATCTTCGATCGCGTCGAACGCGAAGAGACGCGTCTTACCGACGTCATCTCCGGTTTCAACGACCTCGAAGAAGAGCCCGAAACGCCTGTTCCGTCCTCGCCCGCCGCTGCAAGTGTCCACTCCGACAAATCGGACGAGGATACCGACGGCGATGAGGACTCCGACGACGATGATGACGATGATGCAGCCGTCGTGGATACGGGGCCAGACCCGGAGGAAGCCGCGCGTCGTGCGGCCCTGCTGCGCGATGGCTTCGAGGTTCTGCGGGTCTCCTTGGAGCAGCACGGTCGCGACGACGAGCGCTCCCGCGCGGCCATGGCTGCCGTCTCCGAGATCTTCCTGCAGTTCAAGCTGGTAGCGCCCGTCTTCCAGGAACTCGCCGAAATCCTGCGTGGCACGATCGAGCGTATCCGCAGTCAGGAACGTCTCATCATGAGTATGTGCGTCGACCAGGCCGGAATGCCGCGCAAGCAGTTCATCGAGACCTTCCCGCGCAACGAGACCAACTCCGAATGGTTGGATCAGCTGCTGGCTAGCGGGCATTCCTACGCCACCCGTCTCGAGGAAAACGCCTCCGAGATCCGGCGCGCCCAGCGCAAGCTGCAAGAGGTCGAACGCGAGAACTACCTCACCATCGGCGAGATCAAGGAAGTCAACCGCAAGATGTCGATCGGCGAGGCCAAGGCTCGTCGCGCCAAGAAAGAGATGGTCGAGGCCAACCTGCGCCTGGTCATCTCGATCGCCAAGAAATACACCAATCGCGGCCTGCAATTCCTGGATCTCATCCAGGAGGGCAACATCGGTCTCATGAAAGCGGTCGATAAATTCGAATATCGCCGTGGCTACAAGTTCTCGACCTACGCGACCTGGTGGATCCGTCAAGCCATCACGCGCTCGATCGCCGACCAGGCGCGCACCATCCGTATCCCGGTGCACATGATCGAGACCATCAACAAGCTCAACCGCATCTCCCGCCAGATGATCCAGGAAATGGGTCGCGAGGCCACGCCGGAAGAGCTTGCCGAGCGCATGGAAATGCCGGAAGACAAGGTCCGCAAGGTCCTCAAGATCGCCAAAGAGCCAATCTCCATGGAGACGCCGATCGGTGACGACGAAGACTCGCATCTTGGCGATTTCATTGAGGACAGCGGTGTCATCTCGCCGGTCGATTCAGCCACGGCTGAAGGTCTGCGTGAAGCCACACAGAACATGCTCTCCAGCCTGACATCGCGCGAGGCCAAGGTGCTGCGCATGCGTTTCGGCATCGACATGAACACCGACCACACCCTCGAAGAGGTCGGCAAGCAGTTCGACGTTACCCGTGAGCGCATCCGTCAGATCGAAGCCAAAGCGCTGCGCAAGCTGCGCCATCCGACCCGATCGGATAAACTTCGCAGTTTCCTCGACACGGACTGACCCCTCGGCGCCAGGGACGGCGTCAAACCCCACCTCTACGGGCCGTTAGCACAGCGGTTAGTGCAGGGGACTCATAATCCCTTGGTCGTAGGTTCGAATCCTACACGGCCCACCATTTAATCAAGCACTTACAATCCGTGCGATACCTGATCTGACCGGATTTGGTAAAATCTCCTGAAAATTATCGGGTCGCGGGAGCCTTTGACGGCAGCACATCGTAGACCTTGAGCATGGCTGCGGAGCGGTGTCCGGAGGCGGCTAGCTTGTCTCCCTCGGCATCGCTAACGCCCTTGCGCTTGAGGTCGTGAATCGAATAGCGCTCATGACCTTGCTTCGCCCACTCGACCATGGCGCGTTGCCAGGCGGTCTGTACCGTGGTTTCGGACAGTCGCCCCCGAGCGGGTCCCGGTATCAGATACAGGCTGGCGATGTTGCCGTGCAGGTTCAACGCAATGTCGACGGCCGCGCGTAAGCGCGGGGTCCATCCGGTCAGCGCATCCTTGCTTCCTTTGCGGCGGGCGGCGAAGAGTCCGTCCTCGCGCACATTCTCACGGCGCAGATCCAGTACCTCAGAGAGCCTCAAACGACTGAGATAGGCCAGCTCGGACACCGGGACCAAGTAGGCATAGCGTGCGCCCGCGAAGGTGAGAAAGGCGGCATATTCCTCATCCGAGACATAACGCTGACGTGGTGGCTCCTTGAGTGCCTTGACCCCGCGTGCGGGATTGCTGGGCATCAGATCGCGCTCAACCGCCCAGCTGAAGAGACGTCGCAGATAACGCAGCTCGTGGTTGGCACGGCTACGCGCCTCCTCGCCACGCTTGTCGACGTAAGCGCGCACCGCGCCCGGCGTCCAGTCGGTTAAGCGGCTCTCTGCTACCTGCAGACCGGATTTGGTCTTGGCCGCCTGAATCATCTCAGCGCAGCGGTGGTAATCGTGCTGTGTGGCCGGAGCTAGATCCTTCCAGGCTGGGGATGCCTCGAAGAGCTCCACCAACGCCTTCAGCGTTTGTGTCGGCGGCTCTCGACTCAGACGCTCATAGGCATCCCAGATCTCGCGCAGGGTTGCTGCGGGGCCAGCCAAGCGAATGGCCTTGCACTTCTTCGTTGAGGCGTCGTAAGGCTTCCAGATCCAGCGACCGTGTCCGGTCGGATCCCAGTAGACATAGGTCGGTAGTGCGTCCGGTTTGATCCCGTTTGGGAGAACCCGGCGTTGGCGTGGGCGTGGTGACATGGTCAGAAGTCTAAGCGCTGGCGTTGGGGTGTGTCGGCCTCTGGGTGTAATCCCATGGCTGCCTCCACAGCCGAGACGGTTGTGCAAAGCCCTTTCTTGACACGAAGATAGCGCACGCCATTGCGTTGGCACCACGCCTCGATGGCGGCGACCTGCTTCAGCCCCGTCAGGTCTTCGAGGTCTTCTTGCGTAAGGGTTGCCGGGTGTTTCATTGTGACCGCTCAAAGCTATGGTGCGCCCCCGAATCAGTGCTGGCGCTCTTGGCGGGGCGATACATGCCAACGAGGTGGATCCTGTCCTTGCGCTGCTGTCATGTGATGTGTCTGTGTCATCGTCATCCCCGTCGAGAAGCCTTGCAGAGCGAGTGAGGTGTCAGATCCAGGGGCGTGCTCCGTGCGTAGTCTCCGATCCTCTCCAACTGGTCATGGGCTGATGTTGATGCTGGGCCATGTCGGTTGGCAGCGGGGTGTCGGCGTCCCTATGTTGCGATCGTCATCGCTCCGCGATGAGTGAGGCTGAACAAAGGTCGTTGAGACGCGCTGCAGAACTTGGATCGATAAAAGTAAAGTTAGCTTCACTCTTGATGTCAAGTTCCATTGCGTTGCGGTGGTGCGGAGGCGGCTCCTCATCGTATGAGGTGCTTAGCTTCGCTGCCCGGTCAGGAGTGGGCGCGCCGTTTTCTAACGGTTCTCTGGCAGGATGGTTGACTCAGAAGCGTCTCAGAGTGGCGTCGGTGGATCCTCATCCTGCCCGAGGAGGAGTTCGATCGCCTTGGCGATCCGCGCCCCCGCCGGTGGGTTCTCCAGATAGCGCAGGACCAGGCGGGTCACATCTTCACGCACGCCCGGATCCGCTGTCGCCAAGCGGCGCGACAGATCATCGAGCAGCTCGGCGAGGGGGCGTTTCTCCGAAGTAAGGGCGTGGATGGATTCCTCTGCTGCTGCAGCAGTGGTCGGAGGGGGGTCTAAGTCAAGCATGGGCTCTGTGCCATGCAGCAGCCAGTCCGGATTCACCCCGCGCGAGCGCTTCAGCGCATTCAGCGCCTCCCACTGCGGCTCCGTGATCCCTCGCTCCCATTGTGAGACCGCCTGCTTGGAGATCCCGCCGGCACAGTGGCCGAGTGCCGACTGGGTCAGCTTGAGTTGTTTGCGGAGGGTTTTGACGCGATCGGCGACAGTGCTCATGGGGGCAAGTTTACTTGACCTGACCGCCAGGTCAATTGACTTATCGGGTCGATTGAACTTTACTTTTTGCCATGATCACCTCATCCGATCGGATCACCGCCCTGGGAACGCTGTCCGCTGTGGATCACGCGGGCGGCGAGTGCATCAGGCCCAGGGGGCCGCTGGGGGTGGTGCGCGCGCGGTTGATCGGCCTGGATCGCGGGTGATTGCAGGCCGTGGCCATCCGACTCGAAGACGCGGAACTGGCCGCGCTCAGCGGACAACGCCCTGAGCTCTGGCAACTCTACATCGTGCTGAGAACCCTCATGGACTATCACAGCGGTTTTGTCGGCCATACCCGTCGCATCTCCTGGCGCGCCTTGCAGGAGGCACTCTACATCGAGCCCGGGCAGGGGCTCGAAGGCACCGGCACTCCCACCAAGGCCAAGGTCCGGCGCCTCGCCGAAGGGCTTGAGCGCGCCGGTTTGGTGCGCAATCGCAGCGCCTTGAAACAGCTTATTTTTTTCCTTCCTTTAGCCATCACGGATCAGTCTGCGCCAAATAAACCCGGCACAAACCCGGCACAAACCCGGCATACCCATCCCGGCACCTCAGACTCCAGCAACGATGCGGTCTGCGGGCCAGATCCACCCATAACCCGGCAGGTTCCGATTTCGAAAGGGACCGTCAAAGCCGGCACACCTCCGGTATCCGGTATCCGGAAAGAAAAGACGGTGCTTACGCACATGTCGCGTGACGGGCCGTTTTCGGCTTCCGATGGCGGCGTTGGACCAACCCCTGCGCCGAGCGCCCCCGACGCCCGACCTGACGGCCCTGTGGCCGTCCGCGCCGATGTCGTGCAGCCGATCTTCGCCTACTGGCAGCAGGTCATGGCCAAGCCCAAGGCCAAGCTGGACGCCAAGCGCCGATCCGCCATCGCCGCTCGGCTCAAGGACGGCTACACGCCAGCCGAACTGCAGCGCGCCATCGACGGCTGTCGCGCCTCCGCCTGGCACCAGGGCCGCAACGACCGTGGGCGCGCCTTCGACGACATCGCGCTCATCTGCCGCGACGCGGTCCATGTCGAGCAGTTCCTCGCACTCGCCGCTGACCAGCACGCCGAGCAAGCCGCGCTGGAGGCCTTTCTCAACCCAGACCCCGGTCCGCTGGAGGGGGAGTTCCATGTTGTGCGATCACGACCGTAAAGCCTTCTCGGACCTGCTCGACGCGCTCGGCGAGACCTACGGGCAGAGCGTGTCGGTCGGGCTCAAGCAGACCTGGTGGCGCCTGCTCGCCGACCGCCTGGATCTTGCGACCCTGCGCCAGGTCCTGGATTGCCACCTGCTGGACGCCGAGCGCGGGCGCTACTTCCCGCGCCCGAGCGACGTCATCGCCGTGCTGGAGCGCGCCGGCGGTGGACGCCCGAGTTCGGACGAGGCCTGGGCCTTGGCGGTGGACACCTTCGACGAGGCGGCGAGTGTGTGCGTCACCGAGGAGATCCTACGCGCCGCGACGGCCGCCGCATCGGTGTGGGAGTGCGGTGACCACGTTGGCGCACGCATGGCCTTCAAAGGCGCCTACGAGCGCCTGGTGGCCGAACGGCGTCGGCAAGGGCAATCGCCCCAGTGGCGGCTCTCGCTTGGCTGGGATCCCGCACGGCGGGTGGAGGCGGCGCAGCAGGCGGTGGCCGCCGGCAGGTTACCGGCCGAGGCGGTGCGGCACCTGCTGCCGGCGCCGGACGATGCGAGCACCCCGAAGCGATTGACCGCGACCGTGGTGGCCCTGCCGCAGACCGAGGAGGCCGTCACCCGCCAGCAGCTGAGGACACTCCGCGAGCTGATCCTGCGGGCGGTCCCACCCACGCCGGCACCACCCGCCGAGCGTGCGCAGGCCCGGCGTGAGCACATCGCGCAACGCAAGCGGACCGCTGCCAGGGACGTCGATCGCCTTCGTACCAGCCGAGGCGCCCCATGAGCCTTGTGGAAGACGCTTCCTCAAGCCGAGCGCTCGCCCAAGTGGGCATAGGGCGGCTCGGTACGCAGTCGAGGATCTTCGATGGGGCCACCGACGGTGAAGTGATAGAGCGACTGCCAGCGTCTGTCTTGGATGCCGAGCAGGTCGTGAACGGCGTCGTCGAAAAAGCAGCCGATCCCGGTCCCGCGCAGCCCGGCCGCCTCGGCCTCAAGATAGAGGATTTGGCCGAGGAGTCCGCACTCCCAGAACAATTCCCGGTAGCACCAGGGGCCGTGCTCAAGCGCCGCATCGAAGTCGGCCAGCATGGCGACCGCAAAGCTGCCGTCACTGGCGATGTCCTGATGACAGGAGAGGGCGCGAGCGGCGTTGCGCGCATCGCCCTCGACCAGGCGATAGAGCCCGAGGTGCGCGGGTGCGCCGTCCAGCGGCACCCAGGTCCACTCGGACCGGAGACCCCGGTGGAGCCGATCGCGATGCGCGGGCGCTCTCACCAGCACATAAAGCCCAGGTGTCACCCCCGCGACGCGATGCACGAAGAGGAGGAGGCTCACGCACGGCGCGCGTCGCCAGGCGTCGAAGGGAGGCGTCCCTGGCCTGGGTAAGAGCGCATCGAGCATGGAGATCCAGGCCTCGCGGGGCATCTGCGTCTGCCCATCGAAGTCGACGGCACTGCGGCGCTGACGAATCAGTGCCCCGGCCCCCAGGTCGCCGTCCAGTTGCGTGAGCGGTGACAGCGGCGCTGGGTCTGCGGGCGCTGTCTGCTGTGCCTTGTCACGCCAGCAGGCCCGATGCACCTGCTCGATCCCGCTCCAGCTCACATGGCCCGCGCTCAGGCGGTTCGCCTTGCCCAAGTAGGATCGGGGGCGGTCCAGCCAGGCGTCGATCATCTCGGCGTGCGCCGGCTCCGGCCCCACCCAGACCGCGAGATCGGGCGCCTCCGGCTCATCCGGGTCGAAGTCCGTCTCGCGGTCGATGCCGAGCAGGGCTGCGAGTCTCTGGTCGGACCATCCGAGCGGCTCGACGCGCCAGCCGAGTGTCGCGGCCGCATAGGCGATGGCGGCCAGCGCGTGCCCGACATCGTGCTGACAATAGCGATAGGCACGCAGCCCGTACTTCCAGGCTTCACGCCAATGAACGCTGGTCATGGCGAGGATGACGCCGCGCGGGTCGCCTGTGTCGCCGGATCCTTCGACGTCGATGCCGCGCCGTTCCAGACAATGATCGTGGCTGTGGTAGTGGTAGATTCCACCAGCCAGTCCCGGACAGCCCGCTGTGATGAGATAGCCTTCGGTCGGATGCAGATTGCCGCTGGAGGGATTGCAACGCAACGCCCAACGGGCATCGCCATAAACCTTCCAGGCAGAGAGTCCAAAAGAGCACCCGAGGAGGGTACCTAGGTGCTGGAGATCGACACTCGCCGGTGCCGGCCGTTCACCCGCTCGGATGGCTGCGAACGCAGGTCCGCCGTTGCTGGCGAGCGGCAACGGAATGCGTGGCGCGCCCTCAAAAGAGCGAAAGGGATGAGGTTGAGTCGCCCAGTCCAGGCCTCCGGGTCCGGGCGCATAGCGCTCGGGGCGGTGCTTGCTGTCGAAATGATAGGCATAGACCTGTCTCAGCCGTGCGTCTGTCATCGCGTTCTACCTGCCTGGCGTGCCAATTCGAGGGTGTAAGCATCAGATCTCGGGCCGAGACACTCAGATATCGACCTGCTCGCGCTGTCGCGCGGCTCGGTGCATCCTGAGGGGAGAAATCGCACGCCCGGTGTGAGCGAAGGGAATCGCGTTGCGACGGTACGCCAGGTTGTCAGCATGACCGATAGGATCGCCAAGTCAGGCAAGTCGATTGCTGGCTTCTAAAGCGGCCACCGGTCGATTGCAGGTCGGTGACTTTTCGATCCTGGAAGCGGAAAATCGGCCTGCTCGGCTCAGAGGTCGTTCTGTCCCATGAGCGGTCATCAACCCCCTAGCCAAGAGTGGCTGCTCCGAGCTGAGCTGCAGTCCCTCCGCATAAGGAGACATCTTCTAGCGAGCGGCCATACGCCAAACGGTCGTTTAGCTTCTTTAGATTTGTTCGATCACAGGGTGCGCCCGATCGTCATCGGATCACCCGATCAGTTCTGCCGAGGGGAGATGCTCCTAACCGTCTCTCGAATCTTGACTGAGAAACCGAATCTAGAAGTTCTTAGAGCCGAACAATCAATGGTCTATCGATAATCCGGATAGGCCGCCAAGGTATACATTGTCGGCACCGTCCCTGCGCCGAAAGCCTGACCCTGAGACGTAGCGACCCCTATCGCTTCATGTTAGAGTGTTAGCAGGGTCTATAGTCAGAATTTGTGCCATGTCATCGTGGTACGTGAAAGCCAATGTGCGGGGCTATGCTGGCACCGCCGTCCTTGTTGCTGAGGCATGATGCTAAGCTCCTTGTTTACGCAAAAGAGTGTCTATAGACCCTCCCCTTTCTCCACGTAGTCTGCGACTGTTCTTTTCTTCATCTCTAAAGCATTGCCCGCGACTACAGCTTACGAACACTCACTGTCGCGGGCATATTTTCAAGGACTGCGATCCAGTGTCCAAACTTTCGAGATTACGAGCCTGCAAGGATCTACGTGACCTAGCCAAACTACTTGGCTTTAGGCCTTCTGCCGTCTCTTACATTCTGTATATGGAATCAGACTCTGCCAAATATAGGGAGTTTGAGATTCCTAAAACAACAGGGGGCACACGCCAAATCTCAGCGCCACACCCAAAGCTCAAGCTGCTTCAGACCCGCCTATCTAACTTGCTTCAGGATTGCCTCGGTGAATTAGATAAGCTGAATGCAGACGCTCATCGGCTAGACTCGCTGGCGCACGGATTCAAGCGCGGCCGGTCAATCGTCACTAACGCCCAGAGACATCGGAATCGTCGCTGGGTTTTCAATCTTGATTTGGACGGATTCTTTAACGACATCAATTTTGGACGCGTACGAGGGTATTTCATCAAAGATAGGAACTTCTTACTTCAGCCAAAGGTGGCCACAGTGATCGCTCAAATAGCCTGCCACAAAGGCAGCCTACCTCAGGGGAGCCCATCGTCGCCGGTTATTTCCAACATGGTGGGCCGCATCATCGATCTACGGCTTTGTCGATTAGCTGCGCGGGCAGGCTGTAGATACACTCGGTACGCCGATGATCTCACATTCTCAACCAATAAGCGTAGCTTCCCTGAAGCCATTGCCGCCCGAGATTCGCAAAATGACAGCAGCTGGAGTCCTGGAGACGAATTAATAAAAATCATCAAAGAGTCCGGCTTTTCAATTAATTCGAAAAAAACACGCATGCAGTATCGCGAGTCTCGGCAGGAAGTTACAGGCTTGGTTGTTAACGATCGGGTAAATGTTCCTGCGACTTATAGACACACTGTCCGAGCGATGGTGCATCGACTATGCATGACAGGAACATTCGATATACAGAAAGCAACAATCTCAAGCACTAAACAATCAAATCAATCCGATCCAGGCAACCTGAGACAACTTCACGGGATGCTGGGTTTCATTGATGCGGTCGATAGATTCCACCAAAAAAACAAACCCAATGACGCTCATGATAAGCAGAAGCCGAGAGCCTCTGAACTTATATATCGAAGATTCTTGATTTATCAAAATTTCTACGCCGCAGAAAAACCTGTACTTATTTGCGAAGGGAAAACGGACAATATCTATATAACCTGTGCCATTAGAAGTCTAGCGCAACAATTTCCTGACCTAGCAAGAATAGATAAATCAGGAAAGATTTCCTTAGAAATTAGAAGATTCCGATACGCAAAGACGAGCACCGGGCGTATACTAGGGCTCAATGACGGAGGTGCCCCGGTGCTCAAAAATTTCATATGGGAATATAAAAAGGAGATTTCAAAATTTCGAGCGACTATTTCGAAACACCCGATTATTATTCTTATCGATAATGACAGTGCCTCAAAGCAGATTTTTGCCTCTCTCGGAAAGATCACAACAAGCAAAGTCTGCGGTAATGAACCTTTTATTCATGCCTTCGCAAACTTATACGTCGTGGCAACACCTATCCCAGAGGGAAAAGATTCTTCTGATATTGAGGATCTCTTTGATCAAGAAACACTGGGCGCGACTATTGACGGCAAGCGTTTCAGTCGCATAGTGGAGGATGAATCCCGTCACTATGGGAAGGCAGTGTTCGCCTACAAGGTCGTCAAGCCACGCGCGGACAAGATAGACTTTTCTGGATTTAGGGAACTTTTAGCTCGGTTCGTCCGAGCGATAGAGGACTACCAAGCGAAAATCCATTAGCAGCGCCCCATCCAGCCTCTCCTCGATATATCTCTCGAGGCATCGCATTCCAAATTAGCTTGTAATCGACGGTGAACGACTGCTTCCCGGCTTTCTCCAGACACCATCGGCAGGAGCTGGTCTGGCCGCAATCCGCGTGCAGAAGTCACTCGCACCAATGAGACGAGCGTCAACTTCTGGGGCAACAGCGTCGCTGAGCCGACTCGGCTTGGTGACTGCTCTACGGGCACGCGGTCCATCACGTCGAGCGCTATTTCCCAGTTCAGGTGGCTCGGTCAAAGGCCAGGGGCGGTGGTGCGGATCGGGCGCATTGGCGGCGGGCGGCTAACCTGTTGATAAATAGCGGTCTGCTCGCGCGGATCGAGCCGTCTGCGCCGATTGTCTCAAGAGGGTTCTTCGGTCTCTGCAGGCCAGCGCTCGCGGAGGCTTTCAATGGTGTCCTGGTGGGCGATCAGGATGACCTCGTCTCCGGGCTTCAATTTGGACGTTTTCTCGGGCAGCAGAAAGGTTTCGTCTCGATAGAGACAGATGATGCGGCAACGGTCCGGCAACTCCAGCTCGTCGATGGGGCCGGAACCGTCGTCGCCGACGATGAAATCGAACACCGCCGCGTCGCCTCGGATCAGCGAGGACAGCTCCAGCGATTTCTCGCCGCTCAGCAGTCCCATCAGATGCGAGGCCACCGCGCGGTTGGGCATCACGCTGTCCTCAAGGCCCAGTTCGTGACAGATGCGCTGGAACTGGGGGTTGTTGACACGCGTCACGACGCGTTTGAAACCCAGCGAGCGTCCGATCAGGCTCGCCAGGATGTTGGTCTGGTCGCTTTCGTCCAGACAGAAGAGCACCTCGGTGTTCTCGGGTTCGGCATCGCTCAGTACATCCGGCGAGGTGCCGTCGCCATGGACGAAACCGGCGTCGAGCTGATCCGAGAGGGTCTCGATACGAGCGCGGTCGCGCTCGATGATGATGACCTCGTGTCCGGCCTCGAGCAGCGTCTCGGCGGTCGACAGGGTCAGTGAGCTGGTGCCGATGAATGCCGTTCTCATGGGGATGTGCGCCTCCTTCCGATCCAGGTGGGGAGATAGAACACGACCAGCAGGGCCAGGATCTCGACGCGTCCGAACAGCATGTCGACCGTCAGCACGAGTTTCAGCAATGGGGCCATGTCAGGTCCGGTGAGTCCGGCCGAGAGACCGGCGTTGGATGTGGCCGAGACCACCTCGAAGAGGCTGGCCATGGGTGGCTGACCCTGCACCAGGAAGACCAACCAGGACAGGAGCAGCACCAGCGCCCAGAGACCGAGCAACTGCAGTGCGCTGGCGATCATGTCGGGCTCGACCCGGTCGCCGCCGACACGCACCTCCAGGACCGCCCGCTCCGAGGTGGCGGTGCGTTGCAGCGCGACCTGGATCAGCCGGAGCAGGATCAGCAGCCGGATCAGCTTGATGCCGCCTGCGGTCGAGCCGGTGCAGCCACCGATCGCCATCGAGACCATCAGCACCAACTGTGCCGCTGGGGGTAGGGCGGCCACGTCGGTGGTGCTGAATCCGGTATCGGTCTGTGCCGAGACGCCGAGCACCAGGCCATCGGCGACGGCGGACCGCCAGGCGAGATCGCCATGCGTCGCGTTGATCGCCGCGAGCAGGGCGGAGGTGGTCAGGATCGCGATGAAGAGTGCGCGCACCTCGGGCTCGCCGAGCAGGGCGCGCGGGCCATGTCGCGGCAACCGGGCATAGAGCGGCAGACTGATGGCGGCGACGACGCAGACGAGACTGAGCACCGCGACCGCTGCAGGGGGCAGCGGTGCGATGTTCTGGTCGGAGGTCGCGAATCCCCCCGTTCCCACGGCCGCGAGACCATGGGTCAGCGCGGAGAAGGGCGCGAGACCGCTTGCCCAGGCTGCGGCGACCGCGATCAGCGTGATCACCGCATAGACCACGAAGACGCTTCGTGCATGCGCGCGGGCCCCCGCTTCGGTGAGCGATTCGCCGGTGGTCTCCAGCAGACGCCGCGCGCCGGCGTGGTGGCGCATGATCAGCGCCACCGTGAATGCGGCAATGCCGAGACCGCCATACCATTGCATCCAGGCCCGCAGGAACAGGAAATCGGTCGGTCGTTCCGCCATGTCCCGCAGGGTGGTGAGACCGGTCGTGGTTACGCCCGACACGCTCTCGAACCAGGCGTCGACCGGTGCGATGGCGATGCCGATGAGCGGCCAGACCATGACCAGCGGCGCCAGGACGAAGGCCAGCCCGGTGATGGTGAGTGCCTCGTTCCATTGAATGTCTGCCCCTCGGTGCAGCCTGGCGAGCGGCCAACCCACTCCACCTAAGAGAGCGCTCGTCGCGGCCAGACGCCACATCAATGGGGAATGGTCGGTGACGAGCGACACCAGCACCGGAACGACCCCGAGCGCCGCCAGTGTCATCAGCAGACGCCCGATCAGGCCGAGCAGGATTCGCGGGCGCACGGCGCGCATGAGATAGGCTGCGGCCTGTTTCATTCAGCGTGTCTCGTTTGGCCTCGGGCGTGGCGATGTGATTGGTCGGCTGCTGACAGCCTTTTGCGATCCAAATTCAACGATTCCAGATGCAAATAGCCTGTCCAAATGCAAATAGCCTGCCGTCGCCTGAAGCCCGTGCACTCCACTCGTCATGAGCGCGGTCCAGCGGTGCAATTGAACCTGGATCGGGTGATATGCCCCGATCGGTTGCGTTGTCGCTGGTCCTCTCCACCGTCTCAATCCCATTGATGAATGCCCTTTCGGGTACGTATCGACGCCTAGCCAACCGCACGGGGAATCCTGGCACCCAGGGTGCTTAAGCCAAAAGGCAGTCGCTCTTTTGGGGTTCGCTGGCCTTACTCACTCGCCTGCAGCCTGATCGCGGCCGGGCCGGCCAACGTGCTGCTGATTCGCTTGGGCGTGAAATCCGGCATGCACGACCCCGTGAAATGGCCGCGCACATGCACGGGCAGACCGCAGCGAACGCCTGAATCGCGTCCCCGTGGATCGATTCGCTTCGAGTGATCCACCCTAAAGCATTGAGAGGAAACATGATCCAGAAAGACCTGTTCGGACGGTTGCGTAAGTGGTTTTTGCAGGGGCTGGCGCTGCTCGCGCCCCTCGTCATCACCATCGCCTTCCTGGTGTGGCTCGGCCGCTCCGTGGAGCTCTTCATGGGCGATCTGATGCGCGTCCTGATTCCCGCTGGCTGGTACCTGCCCGGTATGGGGCTCGCCGCTGGTGTCGCCTTGACGCTTGTGGCCGGACTGCTCGCCAACCTCTTTCTGGTGCGCTGGCTGCTGGAACGCGCAGAGCGCGTGCTCGATCGCATCCCGCTGGTGAAGAGTCTCTTTCAAGGGCTCAAGGATGTCTCCAGATTCCTCGCCAACGATCGCGACGAGGAGGTGGGTCGTCCTGTGGTCGTCGATATTCAAGGTGCCAGGCTGGTCGGCTTTGTGATGCAGGAGCACGCCGGCTTGCCGGGCATCGCATCCGATGGAGACCTGGTCGCCGTGTATTTGCCGATGAGCTACCAGCTGGGCGGCTTCACGCTCTACCTGGATCGCGACCGGATCACCGAGCTCGATGTCGGCGCCGACCGAGCGATGCGCGCGGTGCTCACCGGCGGTTCGCTCGGCAATGGCACCGATTCGGGTGGTGCGGATCGCCGGGGCTTGGCGGAGAAGGCGGCATGAGACGGGCCATGGAGCGCTGGAGCGGTCGGGACCCCGTCCGGGATGGCCCGGCGATCCGCGCTGGAATCGCTCTCCAACCATGATCGCAATTGCCCCGCCGCTCGCCGCGATCCTGCTGTCTCCGCTGCTCGGTGCTCTCCTGGCGCCGCTGGCGGAACGTCGCTGGAAGCGTGCCCCATCGGTCGTGGCTGCCGTCGCCAGCACCCTGGCGCTGATCGTCCTCTTGCTGCAGGTGCCGGCGATCGTCGAGGGCGCGATTCCGCTGCAGCAGTGGGCGTGGCTGCCAGCGATGGGGCTCGATCTGGCGCTGCGTTGCGATGGGCTGAGCCTGCTGTTCGCGCTGCTGATCCTCGGTATGGGGCTTTTGGTCGACCTCTACGCCCGCTATTACCTGCCGACCGATGCCCCGCGCGGGCGGTTCTATGCGCTGCTGCTGACCTTTCAGTGTGCGATGCTCGGCATCGTGCTCTCGGACAACCTGCTGTTGCTGGTGCTGTTCTGGGAGCTCACCAGCCTCGTTTCCTTCTTGCTGATCGGTTTCGATCCCTCCACCGCCGGCGCCCGGCGCGGCGCACGCATGGCCTTGCTGGTGACCGGGGCCGGGGGGCTGGCGCTCCTGGCCGGGGTACTCCTGCTCGGCAGCGTCGTCGGCAGCCTGTCGCTGACCGAGGTGCTGGCCGCCGGCGATCAGGTCCGCAACCATGCGCTCTACCTGCCGATCCTGCTGCTCATCCTGCTCGGCGCCTTCACCAAATCCGCTCAGGTGCCCTTCCATTTCTGGCTGCCTGGGGCGATGTCCGCACCGACTCCGGTGTCGGCCTATCTGCACTCGGCCACCATGGTCAAGGCCGGTGTCTTTCTGCTCGCGCGGCTGTTTCCGGTCCTGGCCGACGGCGGGCTTTGGTTCGCGTTGGTCGGCGGCGTCGGGCTCGCGACCTTTCTGTTCGGCGCCTATGTCGCCCTCTTCAAGCACGACATGAAGGGGCTGCTGGCCTATTCGACCATCAGTCATCTCGGGCTGATGGTGTTCCTGATCGGTCTCGGGACGCCCCTGGGTGTGGTCGCCGGGCTGTTTCACGCCATCAACCATGCGGTATTCAAAGCGTCGCTCTTCATGGCGGTCGGTATCATCGGCCACGAGACGGGTACCCGCGACATGCGACGTCTGAGCGGGCTGTTCGTCTTCCTGCCGATCACGGGCACGCTCGCCATGGTCGCGGCAGCCTCGATGGCCGGCGTACCGCTGCTCAACGGCTTTCTCAGCAAGGAGATGTTCTTCGTCGAGACCCTGGATTCCCCGCGCATCGCGGGTTGGCCGCTACTGCAATGGCTGATGCCGGCGGCGGCGATCCTGGGCGGGGCCTTTTCGGCGGCCTATTCGCTGCGTCTGATCCGCGATGTCTTTTTCAATGGCCGCTTCGATGGCCAGAGCCTGGGTCTGTCCAAGCCCCCTGGGGAGCCGAGGCGTCTGATGCGCCTACCGATCGAGGTCTTGGTCGCGGTCTGTCTCCTGGTCGGGATCTTCCCGGAGCAGGTCGTGCGGCCTGTGCTCAGCCTCGGCGCTCGCGGGGTGCTCGGCTTCGTTCCCGACTATCACCTAGCGCTCTGGCAGGGATGGTCGCCCGCCTTCCAGATGAGTCTGGCAGCGCTCGGTGGCGCGCTGCTGCTTCATCTCGTCCGGCGCCCTCTGTTCGCCGCGCATGCGCGCTGGTTTCCACCAGCGCGTGGTGCACGGAGCTTTCAGCGACTGAGCGCGCGTCTGCTTGGCCTGGCCTATCGTGCCCGTCAGCGGATCGAATCCCTGTCGTTGCCCACGAACCTGAGGTGGTTGGTGGCGACGGCGATCCTGCTGGCGACCCTGGGATGGCTCATGGCGCGGCCGTCGGATGGGGTGCCGATCCGCTGGATTGCGGTGACGCCGATGCCGCTCGACGGCCCGAGCCTCGCCGCCGCCGCGATCCTGACCCTGTCCACACTGGGCGTCGTGCTGCGGCGCGGCGATCGGCTGTGGGCACTCTTGCTGACGGGCGCGGTCGGCCTGGTGGTCAGCCTCGCCTTCGTGCATTTCTCGGCGCCGGATCTGGCCCTGACCCAAGTGTCGGTGGAGATCGTGACGACCTTGCTGCTGCTGTTGGTCCTGACTCTGCTGCCCAGCAGTCTCGACCTCAGGCCCCCGCGCTGGCGACAGCGTCGCGACCTTCTGCTGGCCGTCAGTGGCGGCATCGGTAGCGCGGTACTCGCGGCCCTCATGATGCTGCGTCCGGCCAAGCCGATCTCGGAGGGGTACCTGCAGTCCTCTGAGCCCCTGGCGGGCGCCGGTAACGTCGTCAACGCCATTCTGGTGGATTTCCGCGCCTTGGATACGCTCGGCGAGATCAGCGTGCTGGCCATCGCCGCCGTGGGCATTGCCGCCATGACACGGGGGTTGACGTTGCGCCTGCCCACGCGGGGTGACACGGCCGGCTCCAGGGCGCGTCCCGAGGACGACGGCGCGCCCGATCGCGACGTGCGCCATCCCTTGATGCTGGGCGCCGTCGCGCGACCGGTGCTGCCGGCGGCGCTCATGCTCGCGGCCTTCCTGCTGCTGCGCGGTCACGAGGCCCCCGGCGGCGGATTCGTCGCCGGACTGGTGGTCGGAGCGGCACTGATCCTGCTGCAGGTCGCGAACGGCTTCGGCTGGACCGCTGCGCGCTTTCACCCCGATTATCTGCGTCTGATCGGCGTCGGCCTCTTGCTTGCGCTCCTGACCGGGCTCGGCGCGCTGCTGTTCGATCGACCCTTGCTGACCAGTGCGATGCTGCACTGGCCCCTGCCGCTGCTCGGCGAGCTTCACTTGACCAGCACCCTGATCTTCGATGTCGGCGTGTTGCTGGTCGTGACCGGGACGCTGCTGCTGATCCTGGAGTCGCTCGGGCGACTGGGGAACAGCGGGCGCGATACCCTGACGATCGGCACATCGCGGGAGGCCGGCTGATGGAATGGCTGGTCGCCACCATGATCGGTCTGCTGATCGGCTGCGGCATCTATCTGTTGCTGCGCTCGCGCAGCTTCCCTGTCGTGCTGGGTCTGCTGCTGCTGTCCTACGGCGTCAATCTGTTCGTCTTCGCCGCCGGGGGACTGCGCGTCAATCAGCCACCCTTGATCGCCTCCGGCCAGCCCTATGCCGACCCGCTGCCCCAGGCCCTGGTGCTGACGGCGATCGTGATCGGCTTCGCCATGACCGCCTTCGTTCTCATGCTCGCACTCCGCGCCTTGAGCGAATTGGGTTCGGATCGGGTCGACGAGCGCCAAGGGGATGAAGAGTCATGAGCGTGCCCTCAATGCCGCTCCCGCTGCTCTTGCCGCTGGCACTCGGCGCGCTGCTGCTGGTCGGCGCGCGCCTGCCGCTTTCGGTGCAGCGGTTCATCGGTCTGCTGGGCACGCTCTGCGTGCTCGCGGCGGCGCTCGACCTGTTGGCGCTGACCGCTCAGGGCGACGTCCTCGCGACCGCCATCGGCGGCTGGCCGCCGCCCTTTGGCATCGTGCTGGTGTGCGACCGGCTCTCCGCATTGATGCTGACCCTAACGGGACTGCTCGGGACCGCCGCACTGTTCTACGCGTCCTCCGGCGGCGCCGATGCCTCCGGACGTCACTTCCATGCGCTCTTCCAGTTTCAGTTGTTCGGGTTGGTCGGTGCCTTCCTCACCGGCGATCTGTTCAATCTGTTCGTCTTTTTCGAGGTGCTGCTGATCGCCTCCTACGGTCTGCTGATGCACGGCGGCGGTCCGGCGCGCACCCGTGCGGCGCTGCATTACGTGGTGCTGAATCTGGTCGGGTCATCCCTGTTCCTGCTCGGTGCGGCCCTGATCTATGCGGCCACGGGCACCCTGAATCTGGCCGATCTGGCGGTCCGACTGGGGCAACTGACACCGGCCGATGCGAGGCTCGCCGGGGCCGGCGGGCTGCTGCTGTTCACCGTCTTTGCGCTCAAGGCCGCGCTGCCGCCGCTGCATGCCTGGATGGTGCCCGCCTATGCGGCCGCGTCGGCGCCGGTGGCGGCGCTGTTCGCCATTCTGACCAAGGTGGGGCTCTATGCCATGCTGCGGCTGCTCAGTTTGGTGCCGGACACCGGCTCGGGATCGGCCTTCGTAGGATCCGCGACCTGGCTGCTGACGGGGGCTGCGGTCCTGACCATCACCGCCGGCACTTTGGGCGCCCTGGCCAGCACGCGACTCGGGACCATGATCGGCTATCTGGTCATGCTCTCGATGGGCACCCTGTTGGCCGGCATCGCGCCGGGCACGGCCCAAGGGCTGGCGGCGGCCCTCTATTACCTCGTCCATACCACGCTCATCACCGCCGGGCTGTTCTTGCTCGCGGACCTGATCGCCAGTGGACGCGCTCAAGGCGATCGGTTGGTCATCGGCGACCCGCCGCGCGACGCGCGGATCCTGGCGCCGCTCTTTCTGCTCGGGGCGATCGCCATCGCCGGACTGCCGCCGCTGAGCGGTTTTCTCGGCAAGGCATGGATCCTGATCGCGGTCCAGGACTCGGCCGCGACCGGTCCAGCGGTCTGGCCCTGGATCTGGGTGGCGGTGCTCGGATCCAGCTTCGTGGTGCTGCTGGGGCTCTCGCGAGCCGGCACGCTCTTGCTCTGGCGTCGCCGTGGCGCGGTGTCGCCGGGCGCCAGGGCGAACCCAGATGGAGGGCGGTCCGGATTGGCGCGACCCGCGCTCGTCGGCACCTCGGCACTGCTCGCGGCCAGCCCGCTTCTGATGCTGTTCGCCGGACCCCTGACCGGCTTCACGCTGGCGACCGCGCGCCAGATCCTCGACAACGGCGAGTATGTCGCGGCCGTCGCGGGACTCGCGCCCCAGTCCCACGCCTCGGACGCGCGCGAGGAGGGTACCGATCGATGATGACCTGGCTGCGTTTTCCACTGACCACTCTCGCGCTGCTCGCGCTCTGGCTGCTGCTGGTCGGCAGCGTCGAGCCGGGGCAGGTGCTGCTCGGAGCCCTGTTGGCGGCACTCATCACCGGGGGCACGGCGGGGTTCTGGCCGAGACGCCGACGACCCGGTCGTCCGTGGCTGATCCTGCGCTATCTGTGGCGGCTCGCCCTGGATATCCTGACGGCCAACGTTCGCGTTGCCGTGCTGGTGCTCGATCGGCGACGGCGTCCACGACCCTTCTTCGTCGAGCTGCCGCTCGCGCTCGAGGATCCCTTCGCGATCTATCTGTTCGCGAGCACCGTCTCGCTGACGCCGGGCACCGTCTCGGCGGATCTACGCCGTCCGGCGGACGACGGCCGCACCCTCCTGCTGGTCCATTCACTCGACGGCGGCGATGCGGAGGGGGCCTCGGAGCGGCTGTGCCGGGACCTGAAGCAGCGTTATGAACAACCGCTGATGGAGATCTTCCGATGATCCTAGCGCTCGTGATGCCGGTCGCTCTGGCCATGATCACTCTAGCCCTATTGCTGAATCTCTGGGGGCTGCTGCGAGGACCGGACATGCCCGACCGTGTGCTGGCGCTCGATACCCTCTACATCGACAGCATCGCGCTCCTGGTGCTGCTCGGTATCCAGTTCGACAGCCAGCTCTATTTCGAATCGGCCCTGGTGCTGGCGCTGCTGGGGTTCCTCGCCACCGTCGCGTTTTGCCGCTATCTGGTGCGCGGGCGCGTGATCGAATAGGGAATGATTCAGAAGCAAGTGGTGCAACTCGAACGGCTATGTCGGGTTACGCTGCGCTAACCCGACCTACAGGTGCGCCGGTTATTTTTGAACCGTTACTAGGGGACAGACATGCTCATCGATCTTCTGGTCTCTGCACTGGTGCTGCTCGGTGCCGCCTTCGCGCTCATTGGCTCCATCGGTCTCGTCCGGCTGCCGGACTTCTTCACCCGGCTGCATGGGCCGACCAAGGCGACCACCCTGGGTATCGGCGCCATGCTCGTCGCATCGAGCCTGTACTTCAGCACCCAGAGCGAGGGGCTGGCGCTGCATGAGCTGCTGATCACCGTCTTTCTCTTCATGACCGCCCCGGTCAGCGCCAACCTGCTCGCCAAGGCGGCGCTGCATCTGCGGGTCCGCTCGATCGCGGCGATCCCACGGGCGTTTCGCGACAGCTAAACCGCGTCCGAATTGGATTGTCCGCCATACCGCATCTTGCGAGAATTCGGGCAACTAAAGTGGACTCCATGTCTAGGACAGTTTTCCCTCGAATTTAAGTTGTGCTTGCCACTTCGGTCGCAGCGGTTTGGCGCTGCCCCAGTTCCGCTACAGGTTTGCGGATCGCCGCTGCCAATCCCTGGCTTTTGCAGCGCTGGCGGCATCCATGAAATCAGCCACTTAAATTCGGACACGACATGGCACCTTAAAAGGGCTGGGCTTACAGCTTAAACTTCGAAACCTCATCATTCAGTTTGGTTGCAATTTCCGACAGTTCTTCTGTCGCCTGAGCGATCTGGTTTGCCGCAGTACCCGTCTGCTCGGATTGGTTACGGATTTCGTTGGCTCTCTCGCTGACTTCGGTAGACGTCGCACTTTGTTGCTCAGCTGCACTTGCGATCTGGGTGATCATGTCGGTGATATTCTGGACGGCAGACTGAACATCGGCCAAATCCTGTTCGGCCTCTTTGGTCTGTTCAGCGATTCCCTCAGATTGTTTCTTCCCGGCGCCCATACTCTGGACAGATGTTTTTGTTTTTTCTTGAACAGCCACGATCATTTCGGCTATATCCGAGGTCGAGCGCTGGGTGTTCTGGGCGAGCGACCTTACCTCATCGGCAACAACAGCAAAGCCCCGGCCATGCTCACCGGCACGCGCTGCTTCAATAGCTGCATTCAGAGCCAGAAGGTTTGTCTGCTCAGCGATACCTTTAATAACATCCAGAATCTGGGAAATACTGTCGGCGCTTGATACAAGCCCCTGAATCTCGGTGGAGGTTTCTTCCAGCGTTTTAGACAGGTTTTGCATCTCGGATGCCACAGCCTGCATTCTTTGATTGCCCCTATCCACGATTGCGTTTGCCTGTGTGGCGGATTCGGCGGCAGCTCCGGTGTTTTGGGCTACTTCGGCGGCTGTTGCCTGCATTTCGTCAATTGCAACGGCAACCTGATTGGTCGACTGTTGCTGTTCCTGGACACTTTGGCTGGTCTGTTCCGCAATGGCAGCGAGTTCCTCTGCTGCGGCGGACTGGGTTTTTGAGAAATCCCCGATTTTCACCAGAATGATTTTCAAACGCTCCGACATGTCACGCATAGCCGCGTAGATGCCGGTCTCTTTACCGGTATTCGAAAGCTCGAGGGTCAAGTCTCCGTTGGCAATTTGTCGGGAGATTCTCTCAAGATCTGAGGGCTCCCCACCTACCTGGCGAAAGATGTTCCGGACAATCAGAAAGCCAACGATTGCTACGACGAGCACAGACAGAGCTGTGCCACCGAGAGTAATGGCTATGGTCTGTGAGGCGAGGCTGGATGCCTCCTGGCGGCGAACATTGATGAGTTTGCCTTCTTCGCCAATAAACTCGTCGATCCCTGCACGGATGGCATCCATGGTGCGTCTACCGGTGCCTTCTTCAATTAATGCCGTGACATCGTCCATGGTGGCTGCGACCTGGTTCATCTCACGACGAGATTCGATCTCTGGAATGGCGGCCTCTGTTCTCCAGCCTTTCGCGTTACTAAGCGCCACTGAAAGGGTTTTGTTAATTGACGAGGTGTCGTAGGCGGCCTGCTTCAGGTGATTGCGAAGTTCTTGCACTGTACGTTCAAAAGCCTCTTTTCCCGCATTGAAAGGCTCTAAGGAAGCTTCCTGCCCGGACAGAAGAAATCCTCTTTGTCCCGTCTCCTGATTGACCATGGCCAGAAGCAGGTCCTGGACCATTGAAAGCGCTGTCTGGTCATTGACGGAAAACAGTCTGTCTTCAAGATCTGAGATATTTGCACGGAAGCTGTCAAACATATCCTTACCGACCGTTCTCGAGGATAGTTCTTTGAACTTTCTGGTGGTTGCTTCATTTGCCGCAACCTTCCTGCGCATATTGATTTGCGGTTTGGCTACTTCGCTGTGCCATTTCTGTTCCAGACGACCGATACTCTCAAGTCGCTTAACTTGCGAAGGATTGTCGCTAACGGTTTTCTTTAGGTTGGTAAGGGTCTCATTGAATTTCTTCTGGCCATGGATATAGGGAGGCAGAAACTCCTCAGTTCCGGCAATCAGAAATCCGCGCATTCCGGTTTCCATGTCTGTCATGCTGCTGCGCAACGATTCGCCCTCTGCAATGACATCATTGGTATGGTCAACCCAGCGGTTGGCCTCCATAAGTGCTGTCATGCTGGCATAAATGGTTCCTGCGATAATGACGAGTACGAGTAACGGTATTGCAAAACCAGCTGCCAGTTTCGTGCTCAACTTTGCTTCGTTGGATGCCATTTTCAGATTCCTTTGGGACGATGAAACCTATTCTTGAAATGGTCAGAAAGATTATTAGGGTTGTACCGGTACTCGACTTTGGCCATTTTTGCAGCGCTCCAGCGGGGTAAGGGCCTGAAAAATCGTGAGGGCAGAAAATTAGGGCTCTCCCGGATCTTCTGGGATTACGATATCTTTAAAATCAGCGGGTTACGAGTCGCGCCCTCATGAAATCTCATTCGAGATCTGAGATCTGAGATCTGAGATCCGAGATCCGAGATCCGAGGACAGTTTACTTATCTTTCTGAGCGGAGCACGTGTCGCCGGATAGAATGAGGAAGTGCACTCTATTTGTCGAGGGACTGATGCATGGCGACGCTTCCAAGGGTGCTTGTTCCATAGAGGAAAAGGGGACCGTAGTAGAGGAAAGGGGATGGATTGATTTATATGCGTAAACGCTTCTCGGATATCGGAGGTATCGAAAACAAATCGGTTCCCTGTTCCGACGATTCTTGAGCCGAAGCCATCGCGCGCGACAGCGTTGGCGCCGATCGCATTGGGTCGTGGTTCGATGCCGCGCTGTCCTGTCTGTCGTCATCTTTTCGTGACATCGATCAGACAGACTTGGGATCCATGGGCTCAGGACGTTCGGCGTTGGCGGTTCGTGCGCGCCGTCGCAGGAAGGAAAGCGCCAGGTAGGCGAGGAGCGCGAGGAAGGCGCCGACCAAGGCCCATTTGGCATTGCCCTCAAAGATCGACTTGCCGAGCAGGATGACGCAGAGACCGACGACGGCCTGCACCGGCAGGCCGAAGCGCATGTAGGGCCAGAAGCGGGCTCCGCCCGCGACCAGGAGATAGCTCTGCATGAGCCAGGGGAGCGGCGAGGCGCGTGTGAGGACGATAATCTTCCAGTCGTCCGGCGGGCGAATGCGCGGGATCCGATAGCCGCGCCGCTCGGCCAGGCGGTGCAGCGGCCGCGACAGCCAGTGCGCGACCGCGTATGACACCGCCATATTCCCCGCCATGCCGATCAGGGAGATCAGCAGGGCCTGAGTCAGGTTGTCGGTCACGGCACCCGCCATCGCGTAGAAGCCGAGCAGCGGAAAACCGACAGCGGGGAGCAGGATGAATGCCGCCATGAAGGCCCAGAGCGGGATCCGTGAAAGCCAGGTGGCGAATGCACTCGGCCAGTCCGCCAGCGGCGGGAGCAGGTCGGTCGTTTGGGTGAGGGCGATGGCCGTCACCAGGAGCAGACCCAGGACGACCCACAGCCGCCAGCGCGGGGGTTCGGTGTTCCGCCGGGGGATGCCGACAAGGTCTTGAGAATGATCGGATGTCTTGCCCATGAATTCGATGCTTCAACATTGGGGCCGCGATGCCCGCCGTCTGGTCGCCATGGTTCGGCGTACTCGGGGGCGATTCGCGGCCATCGTTGGACCCACCTATCGTGGTGTCCAGTATCTGTGGCACCTGCTCGTCTGGTCGCGGATCTCGGCCGGGCGCGCCGGTCTGCTGCCGATCGAGCTGCCAGCCGAGATGCTCGCGCGCAAAGGGCTTCATCGCGCGCCGCCCAGACTGACCGTCCAAGGCACGGTGGAGGCATCCGTTTTCTCGCGCGGGTTTGCGGAAGTCTACGCCTTGCTCTTTGCCAATCTTCAACGCGCGGATCTCTTGTCGTCGTATCGTCATGCAATCCCTGGTCCCGCGTTCAGGGGGGTCTACCTTTGGGATTCCGCCTTCATCGCCCAGGTCTGGAGGTGGTGGGATCGGCGCGTTGCGCAAGAGGTCCTGCTGGCCGTCCTGGAGTTGCGCGACGGCGATCGGCTCCAGCATGTCGTCACCGAGTTCACCCGCTCGATCTATACCCAGCCTCCGCTCGTTGCCTGGTCGGCGATGGAGATTGCCCGCTGTCTGCCACGTGACGCTGCAGTGGCGTTTATCCAAGACGTCTATCCCGTACTGAAGGACTTTCAGTCGTGGCTCGAAACGCACCGTCGATTGGACAATGGTCTCTATGCCTGGGCGCACCCCTATGAGTCGGGCGTGGAGAACGCCCCGCGCTTCAGCAACCGGGATGAGAGCGTCATGCGCAATGTCGAGACCATGGCGGCCCCGGATTTTTCCAGCTATGTGGTCCTGCAGCTCGACGCCCTGAGCGAGATGGCCGGCCGGCTCGGTCTCGACGCGGAGGAGGGGGCCTTCGCCGCGAAGGCCGAGCGAGTGCGCGGACAGATGAACGCCTTGCTGTGGGACGAGCGGGACGGTCTCTATTACGATCTGGACGCCGCCGGGATCCATGTCCGTGTGTCCACCGTCGCCTCGCTGCTGCCGCTGTGGGCGGGCGTGCCTGGGCCGGAGCGGGCACGGCGACTGGTTGCGCGCATCCTGGCGCCGAGACACTACGGCAGTTTGATCCCGCTGCCCTCGGTCGACCGCGCGGAGCGCTGCTTCGAGAAGGATATGTGGCGCGGACCGGTGTGGGTGAATACTGCCTTTGGCGTCATTCAGGGGCTCTTGCGATATGGATACGAGCGTGAGGCTGGCGAGCTGGCCTTTCGTCTCTGTCGCGGGGTCTACGGGGTGTTCGCCGAGGAGCGCCAGATCTACGAGTTCTATGACCCGGATGCCCTGCATACCAAGGACTTGCGGCGTAAGCAGGGGAATTGGTGGAAGGCCCTCACGCTGGGCCGGGGGCCTCAGCGCGACTTCGTCGGCTGGTCTGGCCTGGTGAACACACTGCTCATCGAGGTGCTCCTTGGGCTGCGTGTCGAGCAGGGGCGGGTGACACTGCGGCCGCGCTTGCCGGCCGAGGCCCAGGGGATGACCTGGGTCCTGAGCCTGGCTGACGGCGGTCGTTTGTCTCTGAGGTCGATCTCGCCAGACCGATTCGAGGGGTCTTGGACGGTCGACGGACAGGAATTTTCATTCGTCACCGCTCTTGCCGAGACGGTCGATCTCGGCGACGGCTGGTGCTGACGGAGCTGCGACATGCGCTATTGCGATTTGACGCTTGCCTACACCGAGACCAGCGGCGGTATTCGGACCTACATCGACCAGAAGCGACGCTACATCGACGAACAGACGGACGACGAGCATCTGCTCATCGTGCCGGGCGAGCGTGACCACTGCGAGCGGCAGGGGCGGTTGTGCAAGATCGAGATCGAGAGCCCCTTGATCCCCGGCTGCGAGCCCTATCGTTTCTTCTGGCGACCCGACAAGATCCGCCGGGCGCTTGCAGATCAGCAGCCAGACGTGGTGGAGCTCGGTAGCTATTTCCTCTCGCCCTGGGCCGCCTTTCGTTATCGCGACGAACGCCGCGCCGAGGGATTGCCCACCTTGGTCTCCGTCTATTTCCATACGGACGTCGCCCATGCCTATGTCGGCGCGCCGGTCAGGCGGTTTTTCGGCGAGGGGATGGAATCGGTCAGCGACACCCTGGCGCTGTGGGGCCACAAGCTCGGCGAGATCCTGGAGGACGGCGCCGAGTCCGCGTTCGGCCAGATGTTTCGCAAGTGCGACCTGACCCTGGCCGCCACCCAGGCGCAGGCCGCGCGGGTTGCGGACTATGGCGTGCAAGGGACCGAGATCGTCCCGCTTGGGGTGGATCTCAGCCTCTTTTCGCCTGAGCGACGCTCTGCGGCCGCCCGCGAGCGTCTGGGCGTTGCGGAGGACGACATCCTGCTCATCTATTGCGGTCGCCTCGACAGCGAGAAGGCGGTCACCCTCCTGGTCGACGTCTTCGAGCGACTTCCGGCCATGTCCCGATTCCATCTGGTCCTGGTTGGCGAGGGACCACTGCGCGCCGAGCTGGAGGCTCGGGCCGGGCGGTTCGGCCGTGTGCATGTCTTGCCCTACGAGAAAGACAAATCCGCCTACGCGACCTTGCTGGCGTCGGCCGATCTCTATGTGACTGCGGGGCCGCACGAGACCTTCGGACTCGCGGTCGTCGAGGCCGAGGCATCCGGTCTGCCGGTGGTCGGTGTCGATGCCGGGGCTTTGCGCGAGCGCGTTCGTTCCGACTGGGGCCGGCTCGGGCCTGTGGGGGATGCTGGGGCGATGGTGGGCAATATTCTGGAGATCCTGCCGCGGTGTCGCGACATGGGGCGGGCCGCACGCCGACATGTTTTGGAGGCTGGCTATGGGTGGGATCGCAGCTTCGAGAGGCTCTTTGAGCTCTATCGAAAGGGGTTGAGTCAGAGCGCGGACTCCGATCCTGCTGGATCCTCTAAGCGGACAGATCCGCTTCTTTCAAGGCATCAATGACGATTGCTGCGGACAAGCTGTCCAGCACCTCTTCGACGAGAGCTGACGGTATTCACCCAGTCTCGACAGGTTCAAGGAGCTCGACAGCTTCTCAAAAACCTTAACTTGCGAGCAATGATCTCAGATGATTGTCAGTGTGTACCGCTACACCTTGCTGACAATCAGTGCGGCGTTCACCCCACCGAATCCGAAGCCATTGCACAGCACGTGTTGGCTGCGGTGCTCGCGCGCTCCACCCGAGACGACGTCCAGGTCTTGGATGTCCTCATCGACGTTTTCCAAGTTCAGGGTCGGAGGCAGTCGGTCGTGCATTGTCGCCAGTGCGGAGAAGATGCTCTCCACGCCGCCGGCGGCACCCAGCAGGTGACCGGTGGCCGACTTGGTCGCGGAGATCGGGATGCTGGCAAGGGCGTCACCAAAGGCGTTGCGCAGGGATGCAATCTCGGCGCGGTCGCCTACGGGCGTTGAGGTGGCATGAGCATTGATATGGCTGATCTCCTCGGGAGATAGCCCCGCCATCTTCAGCGCCGCCCGGATGGCCGCCGCAGCACCGGCGCCGTCTTCCGGGCCAGCGGTGATGTGATGGGCATCGGCACTGGTGCCATAACCACTGAGAATGGCCAGTGGTGTCGCCCCGCGTGCCTCGGCATGAGCCAGACTTTCAATCACCAGCAGCCCCGCGCCCTCGCCCATGACGAAGCCGTTGCGTGCCCGGTCGAAGGGTCGCGATGCCTTGGCGGGGTCGTTCTGCTCGGTGGAAAGCGCCTTCAGGGCGTGAAAGCTGGCCAGTGCGAGCGGATCGATACAGGCTTCGGCACCGCCCACCAGGGCCACATCGGCCTCGCCGCTGCGGATCATGCGCATGCCATCGCCGATGGCCTGCACGCCCGCCGCACAGGCGGTAACCGGGCAGCCCAAAGGCCCCCGCAAGCCATAGCGGATCGACACATTGCCTGCCGCCAGGTTGGCCAGGAAGGCCGGCACAGTGAAGGGAGAAAGGCGGCGATGACCGCGCGTCGACAGCGTCGTCTGCGCCTGAGTGATGGTGGGAAAGCCGCCGATTCCAGAGCCCACGATGGTGGCGGTGGCCAAACGGTCCACATCGCTGGTCGGTAACCAGTTAGCCTGGGTCAGCGCCTCTTCGGCGGCAGCCATGGCGTAGAGGCTGAACAACTCCATCTTGCGACGCTCCTTGGCGTCGGCCACGCGGTCAGAGTCGAGGCCTGCTTCCGGGTCATCGGTGATGCCAGGTACCGAACCCGCGATTTTGATCGGCAGATCGCCGGTATCGAAGCGCGTGATCAGGGATATGCCGGAGCGGCCGTCCAGAAGGCGCTCCCAGCTTGACTTGACGCCGCAACCGAGGGGGCTAACCATGCCCATGCCGGTGATGACGAGTGGTGATGGCATAATATTTTCTGTATCAGATTTGGGGTCGTACCACGCTAGCACCGGGCTTGATATGATCAAGATAATATTCAGCGTGCAGTGTGAGGTTGCCATGTCCGACTCGATGAACCGCAAGGCCAGATCGCGCGAGCGTATTCTCCAATCGGCCATCGAGCTGTTCAGCCGCCAAGGCTTCGAGAAGGTCTCCATTGGCCAGATCATGAAACTGGCCAAGATGACTCACGGCGCTTTCTACGCCCACTTTGCCTCGAAGGAAGCGCTCTACCACGCGTCGGTGCAGGAAACCCTGGAAAACAGCCGTGCGGCCAGGTTGGTCAAAGGCCCATTGTCGGTGACGCATCTCACGGAGCTCGTGTCCAACTGCTTGAATCTTCAGGAGTTGGAGCACAAGCACAAGCCTGGACCCGAGACTGTGCTGTTCAACGAGATCGGCAACGAGAACGCCGAGATCCGCACCTTGTTCGAAGCCTCCTACCTGCGCATGAAGAAAATGCTGGAAACCCGTCTCATCGCCCTGAGCCGCCTCAAGAAGCTCCCTTTCGAGCCCGACCGCGACGTCATCGTCGATAAAGCTCGCGTCATCCTCGCCGCTCTTGTCGGTGCTGTCGCCCTCGCCAAGAGCCTGCCCGGCGAGCAGGAACGCCAGCACATCCTCAACGCCGTCCAGCGCAATATTCTTCAGATGCTCGGCGTCAATGACAGTGAGCTGGATAATATGCTGGGAAAGACGCTCGACTTGAAGTAGGCGGTCACGTTGATCTGGACATCCTGGACATCATCGTTGGCAGCCTACGGAATAGGAATCGGTATTTAACGGGGTGCTAACCAGTCTGGACGAGGTACTCCAGGCGATCTATGCGCGACGCGGACGCCCTCGATCCCTCCGGTGTGTCTGCTGCGGGCGCTGCTGATTCAGATCCTCTACTCGAGCAGGACAAATTCACCTACGCGACGCTGCTGGCGTCGGCCGATCTCTATGTGACCGCAGGGCCTCACGAGACCTTCGGACTCGCGCTCGTCGAGGCCGAGGCATTCGGCCTGCCGGTGGTCGGTGTCGGGGCGCTATGCGAGCGCGTTCGTCCCGACCGGGGCCGGCCCGGACGCATCGAATGCGACGGATGGATCGCTCCGACAGGCATCGCCTCGTGTTCGACAGAAGGCACCAGCTCGCGGCGCAATGCCTTGCGAGTGACCCGATCAACCGGGCGCCTGAAAAGGTCCTCGAGATAGCCCAACCAAGCCTACGATTTCAGATACTTGCATCCAGTCGTCACGGTGGTGCCTAAGCCACTATCTCTGGCGATCGATCAGGGTATAAGATCGCGTCGGGCAGGGCCGTCGGTTCGATTTCCAGAGGTGGAAGACGACTGTGCGAGCGTCGCCTGGCGTGCGGCACGATGAGTCGAAGACGTGCGCACGACACGCGCGATCGCCGGGGCGTCATGCCATGTTCGATCGCCCTTCACCACGAGAGAGTCCATCACTGATCATCGCGTACCTCACTGCACTGCGCGGCCATCGAAAGACAGGGTGCCGGTGCCGAAGATCCGCAGGTTTACAACGAGGAGCTGCGCTCCACCAATGAGGGCTTGGAAACCGCGATGGAGAAGCCACCCGTGCTCAACGAAGAGCTGATTGCCATGAATGTCCAGCTCACGGAAAGGCTCCGTGAGCTGGAAGAGATCAACGACGATCTCAACAATCTCTTGGTGAGCAGCGAGGTGCCCACCCTGTTTCTCGATCCGTGCTTGCGCATCCGTCGCTGGACCCCGGCGACCGATGCTTTGCTGCGGCTCATCCCGATCGATGTCGGTCGCCCGCTGAAGGATCTCGGCTGGTGTTTCGAGGATCCGGATCTGCTCGATGACGCGGCGCTGGTGTTGGCGGGAATATCGGTCGAACCGCGCGAGGTCCACACCGAGCAGGGACATTGGTATCTGCGCCGCATCCTGCCCTATTGCACCAAGACCACGCCAATCAACGGGGTCGTCATCACCTTTGCCGAGATGACCGCGCGCAAGCACGCCGAGCTGGCGCTCGCCGATAGCGAACGCACCTTGCGTCGAGTCACCGATGCGCTGCCGGCGCTGATCTCGCGCGTCGATGCGTCGCTGCGCTACCGCTTCAACAATGCCGCCTACGAGCGTTGGTTCGGCCTCGATCGGGCGGACATTCTCGGCAAACCGGTCGTCGAGATCATCGGGGAGCAGTCCTTCGCGCGAGCTCGCCCGCGCATGGAGCGGGCGCTGGCGGGCGAGGGGAGCGTCTTCGACGCCTGGTTGCCCTTCCAAGGGGACGGTGTCCGCTGCTGCCAGGTCGAGTACATTCCGGACCGGCGGGCGGACGGACGCGTCACCGGTTTCTTTGTGCTGGTCATCGACATCACCGACCGACGCCGCAGCGAGGAGACCATCAAGCGTCTCAACGCCGAGAACCGGGCGCGGGCGGCCGAGCTGCGTGCGGTTTTCGATGCCGCGCCCGTGGGGATCTATCTCGGGCGCGACAGCGATTGCCGCGATATGGAGATGAATCGAGCCGGTGCCGAGATTCTGCGCCTGTCCGAGCACGCCAACCCGTCCCTGTCCGGCTCCGATGCCGCCGCGTTGGCGTTTCGCATTTTCCACGGGGGTGATGAGCTCGCCTCCGAGGATTTGCCCATGCAGAGAGCGGCGCGCATCGGCGAGTCCGTGCAGGGTTTCGCGGAGGACATCGTCTTCGCGGATGGCGAGATCAAGCACCTCATGGCTTCCGCCGCACCCTTGCGCAACGAGGCCGGCGACGTCTATGGCTGCGTCGGGATTCTTGCCGACGTTACGCGCACCACGCAGGCCGAGCGGCGCTACCGCGAGGCCCTTGAGCGGCTCAAGCTGCATATCGACCGGTCTCCGGTCGCGTCCCTGGAGTGGGCCGCAGATACCGGCATCCTGCGCTGGTCGTCCGCAGCGGAGCGGGTGTTCGGCTGGAGCGAGGCCGAGGCCCTGCAAGGCTCGCTGCACAACCTGGGGCTGTTTCCGGAAGACGTGCGCGAATCGTTCGCGGACATGGTCGGTGGCCTGGTCGGCGGTCTGGTCGAGCACAATCACTGTCTGCACCTCAACCAGCGCAAGGACGGCGAGACCGTCTGGTGCGAATGGCACAATTCGGTCTTGCGCGATGGCGATGGCCGGTTGGTCTCGATCCTTTCGCTCGCGCTCGACGTGAGCGAGCAGCAGGCCCTGCAAAGGAGTCTGCGCGAACAGACCGAGCAGCTCGCCGAGGCCGACCGACGCAAGAACGCCTTTCTGGCGATGCTCGGTCACGAGCTGCGCAACCCCTTGGCGCCGGTGCGCAATGCGCTGGATCTGCTCGCCCTGGGCAATCAGGACCGGGCCAAGCACGATTGGGCCTATGCGGTCATCGACCGCCAGACGCACCACCTGGAGCGTCTGGTGCACGACTTGCTGGATGTCGCCCGCATCACCCGAGGCTCCATCACGTTGCGTGTGGCGCGGCAGGATCTGGGGCAACTCCTTCATCAGGCGTTGGAGGTGGTGGATTGCGAGGTGCGTGCGCGCGGGCATGAGGTCGTGCTGGAGGTGCCAGCGGATCCGGTGCCGGTGCGGGGCGATGCGACACGGCTCGTCCAGGTGTTGAGCAACGTGCTGCACAATGCGGCCAAATACACGGACGAGGGTGGGCGCATCGGTGTCACCCTAGCGCATCACGCCGAGGGTGCCAGGGTCACGGTCGAGGACAATGGCCAAGGCATTGCAGCGGAGGCGATGCCATCGCTGTTCGAGGCATTTACGCAGGGACCGCGCTCGTTGGCACGCGCGGAGGGCGGCCTGGGGTTGGGGCTGACTCTGGTGAAGAGCCTGGTCGATCTGCATGGCGGGCGTGTCGAGATCGACAGCGCCGGTGTCGGTCTGGGCAGTCGCGTCACGCTGACCTTTCCGCTCGATGCCGAGCCTGCTCCCGACCTGTCTGCAGGCTCGGCGGTCGAGAGAGCCTCCAGCCGTGCGGCCACGCCCCGCAAACGGGTGCTGGTCGTCGATGACAGCGCCGAGGTGGTCGAGGCGATGAGCGAGCTGCTGAGCGCACTCGGTCATGAGGTTTCGGGCGTTCCGACTGGAGAAGCGGCGTTGGATCTGGTGACCAGGATGAGACCGGATCTGATCCTGCTCGACATCGGGCTGCCCGATATCGACGGCATCGAGGTCGCGCGTCGCCTGATAAAACTGCCGGAACGCAAGGCGATCAGGCTGGTCGCGGTGTCCGGTTATGGCGCGAGTCACCTTGGTTCAGATGCGGACCTGTTCGATGCGCACCTCCTCAAACCCGCCGGTCTCGCGGATCTCCAGCAGGTTCTGGACTAGATCGTTGCGCGTGTTTCTTACCCCGTCCGGGCGCTAGGCCGCCCGCCGTAGCCAGATCTCGACTTGCTCGGGCGGCAATGGCCGGCTGAGCAAGTCGGTATGCTTCTGCAAGGTTCCTATGAAAACGGATTATTTTAACATAATCATAGTCTTAGACGCCAAATTCATGGCGTTGGGACTGTCCCTGCACCCCTTCCTGTCATTCGGTGTAGGCGATCGGGTTTCCTGTTCTTATTTGCCCTCCAATTTGGCATCGTAGGGTTGAATATCCCCCGACTTGTCTATGAGGGAAGCTTCCGAGTCACCCACCATTACGGCAAACCCAGTGCCGCAGTCGTGCTGGTAGTACGGTGAAGGAGTGGAACTGAGGTCCAACACTTCGCTCCTCAAACCGTACACATAAGATTTCAGAACGCCGCGCGAGTCGTATCCCGATAGAAAAACGGCTGAAACAGCATCGCTGAATACGGCTTTTTGTTCTTGGCAGGCACCAAAAAATACTCTAAACCAGCTGCATGGTTTTCGGTACAGAACGGGTAGCACGCTTGCCTTTAATACTACGCTATCGGTTGTAGACGTCAGCATTGCTTTATAAGTTCGTTGGTCGCCAATAGCGTATATTTCTCCATTGGCAGCAAGTCGAAGGCTAGTGATATGACCATAATCGGGCTGTTTGACGGATGCCTCAACACGCACGCCATCACGGTCAAAGACAAGAAAATTTCCATTCACAACCCTTAGCATGCCATTCATGATTGCGATTTCTTGGGGGTTTTTTATCATTGCCCCCTTTGTGACTACAGCGCAGTCATTCTTCGACACTACTTTTTCCGACGAAGCAACTGTGCCAGAAGAGATCAGATTGACCCCAAGGGAGAGTAGAAGCACTAGCCTTTTGCTGAAGGTGCGTCTATTTGACAAAGAGGGATTCCAATGGCATTCGATGTTGATCAATTGGATATTACCACTCGCCTCGTTCTCGGTCCGACCCGAACACTCATATTCGCCCGGACTCGACGGCTTCGAGCCCTCTGGTGCTCTCGATTTCGATGGTCGCTGTGATTCTTTGGAATGTCGCGTATGAACGACTTTTCGATCTTAGCCTTGGTGATCCTTTCGGCCACCCGGCTGCTCAACCGCCAAAGGTCCGCGCAGCGGACCCTACGCTACGGATCGCGGTTTCGAGTAGGGTCCGCTGTGCGGACCAAGCGCCGCTGGCCGGAAGGACGATCGAGGCTTCGATCTTCAATCGCAGTGCGTTCAGCTGAGTGATGCTGTTGGCCGCGTCCTGGGCCTCGATCAATTCGATAGGTGTTACGTCGCGCGTGGTTCTCAACCCTTTCCGGGTGCTCTGGTGGTTATGCGCCGGTGATGGTTCAAATACACCGGCATTCCGGTGCTTCCCTTCGTCTCTCATCTCTCCTGGGGGGGCCGGAAACTCCGTTTCGCCAGCTGCCGACATCGCTCGCAGAGGACCGCAACCACTTCGGGCGCTCCCGATGCAGCGCGACGACGGCCGCGTGCCCAAGGTATGACGACGAGCGCTAACCTATCTGTCTACGGGTAAGCTCTTTTCCAGAATATCCCTTGGTTCCGGGTTGGTGCGGCATTTGCTGTATGCCCAGTTGTCGCGGCGGCCGAATACCCTTCTCCAAATCGGTTTTGATGTCGTGACGACACCTCGCTGACGAGATCTCGATTCTGGTAGATGGGCTGTTCATATGACCGAATTCCTGCACGCCTTGAAACGCGCTGTCGTTCCGTTGCTGGCCTTGCTGGCGAGCATCGTGGCGGCTTTGGTGGCGCCGGATTCCACATTCGCACTGATGGTCTATGGCCTCAGCGCATGTTTGGTGTCGTTCGGGCTCATCGACCTATTCCAGCGCGGCAATGCGGTGATCCGCAATTACCCGGTCGCCGGCCATCTGCGCTTTTTGGCCTATCGGCTGCGGCCCTTTCTGCGCCAGTACATCGTCGAAGACGACTTGGAGGGAACGCCGCTGAGCTTCGAGGCGCGCAACTTGGTCAAGGCGCGCGCCAGCGGGGAAACGGATACGCAGCCATTCGGCTCCGAGCGTGCGATGGACGCGGGCGGTTATATCTGGATATCGCACTCGATCGCACCGTCCGAGGAGTCCGACACCGATCCCCGGGTGCGCGTCGGCAACGATCAGTGCCGGCAGCCTTATGAGGCATCGGTGCTGAACATCTCGGCGATGAGCTTTGGGGCCTTGTCGGCCCGCGCGATCGAGGCCCTGAACCTCGGCGCTGCCAAAGGCGGCTTCTACCACGATACTGGCGAAGGCGGTCTCTCCGACTATCACCTCAAGCACGGCGGGGATCTGGTCTGGGAGCTCGGCTCGGGATACTTCGGCGCTCGGGATCGGCAAGGACACTTCGATCCCGAGTCGTTCCGCGACAAGGCCCAGGAGGAGGCGGTCAGGATGACCGAGATCAAGCTCTCCCAGGGCGCGAAGCCCGGACACGGCGGTCTGTTGCCGGCGGCCAAGGTCACGGCAGAGGTCGCCTCGGTCCGCCAGGTCGCGGCGCATCGCGACTGTCTGTCGCCGCGCGGTCACTCGGCCTTTTCCACCCCGATCGGGCTGCTGGAGTTCGCCGCCCGCATGCGGGAGCTTTCCGGTGGCAAGCCGGTGGGCATCAAGCTCTGCGTCGGCCAGCCGCATGAGGTGATGGCGTTGATGAAGGCGATGTTGAAGACCGGCATCCTGCTCGATTTCATCGTCGTCGACGGCGCCGAAGGCGGTACGGGTGCCGCGCCGCTGGAACTCTCGGACTGGGTCGGTATGCCGCTGAACGAGGGGCTTGCGGTGGTGCGTAATGCATTGGCGGGCAGCGGTCTGCGCCGCCACGTCCGGCTTGCGGCCAGCGGCAAGGTCTATTCCGGCATGGGCATTGCCCACAACCTCGCCATGGGAGCCGACTGGTGCAATGCGGCCCGTGCCTTCATGTTCTCGATCGGCTGTATCCAATCCAAGCGCTGCCATTTGGGAACCTGTCCGACCGGGGTCGCGACCCAGGATCGCTGGCGCCAGCACGGCCTGGTGCCGAGTGTTCAGGGGGAGCGTGCGGCCCGGTTTCATCGCAAGACGATCGAGGCACTGGTCGACATCACGGCCGCCTGTGGCCTGACGCATCCCGCCGATCTGCAACCCCACCACCTGGCGATACGGACCGGCGCTGCGGAGGCCAAGCCGTTGGATGAGCTGCAGCACTTTTTGCCGGAAGGGATTCTGCTCGAGGATCCGCAGAGCACGCAGTATGCCGAATTCTGGGAGGCGGCCGACCCAGACACCTTCGCGCCCCGGATCGATCTGACCGAGCGGCGCGTCTCCATCGACACGCGCAACACGGGGCTGTTCACATGAGCACGAGCGTATCCGAAGTCATCGTCGACACCTTGGTCCAAGCCGGCACGCGGCGTTGTTACGGCATCGTCGGCGACACCATCAATCATTTCACCGACGCGATACGCCGCTCCGAGCTGGACTGGGTGCATGTGCGTCACGAGGAGGTCGGCGGTCTGGCCGCCGGGGGCGAGGCCTACATGACAGGAGAGCTGGCCGCCTGCGCCGGCACCTGCGGTCCGGGCAGTCTGCACTTTCTGAACGGCATCTTCGAGAGCCACCGCAACGGTGCACCGGTCGTGCTGATCGCCTCGAACGTTGATCGGCACGAGGAGGGGCTGGGCTTTCCCCAGGAGGTCGATCAGAAGAGGCTCTACGAACAATGTTCGGTGTTCTGCGAGCGGATCTCCCATCCGGATCAGGCGCGCCGCATCACCGCTCAGGCGGCCCAGGCCGCGCTGGCCAGGCGGGGTGTCGCGGTGGTGATCGTCAACGGCGACATACTGCAGGAAAGCTGTGCCGACAGTCTGCGCTGGACGGTGAATCGCGCGACCCCGGTGACCATCCCGTCAACGGATGAGCTGGAGGCGATCGCCGAGGCCATCAATGGCGCCGCCCGCATCACGCTATATGTCGGTATCGGTGCGCGCGGCGCGCGCGAGCGACTGATCGCGTTCGCCGAACGGATCAAGGCCCCGATCGTCCATACGACGCGCTCGAAGGAATTCGTCGAGCCGGACAACCCGTACAACGTCGGGATGACCGGTATCCTCGGCAATCGGGCGGGCATGGAGGCGGTCGCCGATTGCGACCTGCTGCTGACGCTCGGCACCGATTTCGCCTACACGCAGTTCTATCCGGATGAGGCGCGCATCATCCAGGTCGACATCGACCCGACGCGGCTGGGACGGCGCACTCCGGTCGAGATCGGTGTGGTCGGCGATGTGGGGGCGACGCTCGACGCCCTGAGCGAGAGGGTCGCCCCGCGCGACAGCGAAAAACATCTGCAAAAGGCGCTGAATCAGTGGCGGCGGGACCAGGACGACTACCGCGCGCGCGGTGCCGAGCAGGATCCGGATCTCATCCATCCGCAGCAGTTGACCCAGGTACTGGATCGGCTGGCCGCGCAGGACGCGATCTTCACGGCCGATGGCGGATCGCCGATGGTCTGGCTGCTGCGCCATCTGAGCGCCAACGGTCACCGACGCTTTCTGACCAGTCTGTTGCACGGCACCATGGCCAACGCCTACCCGCAAGCCATCGGCATTCAGCAGGCGTACCCGGACCGGCAGGTGATCGCCTTGTGCGGCGACGGCGGCATGACCATGCTGATGGGCGACCTGCTGACCCTGGTGCAGGAGCGCCTGCCGGTGAAACTGCTGGTGTTCAACAACGGCTCGCTGGGTTTCGTCGAGATGGAGCAGCGCGTCGAGGGCCTGCTCGATGCCTACACCGAGCTGAAGAATCCGGACTTCGGCAAGGTGGCTGAGGCGTGCGGACTCTACGGTGCGCGTGTGGACCGGGCTGATCGTCTGGAGGAGGCGCTGGCGTCATGGCTGGCGCACGACGGGCCGGCCCTGCTTGATGTGGCGGTGAACCGCTTCGAGCTGGTCATGCCGCCCAAAATCGAGGTCGGTCAGGTCGCCTCGACCGCGTTGTTCGGGCTCAAGGCAGTGCTCAACGGTCGCACCGACGAGGTGGTGGACCTGCTGAAAAACAACTTCGTGAAATAGGCCGTCGCGCCGTCCGTGCGTTCTGGTGCTCGCCGCTCTTGCGGGATTCGAGTTCCGCGATGGACCGCTGCGAGCACCGAGCTTTGCCAGCACAGCGAAGAGGCTCAAGTCCAGCGACGAAGACCAGGCATCATTCCGATGCGGTTGGGGGTTATGAGCCGGCTTGTGGCTCAAATGCCCCCTTTTCGATGCGAGCATTGGTGCCTATTTGGTCCGGGCTGCCGCCTGCTGCGGCGGTGCGCAATTTGCTAGGGTGGTTCCATTCGAGACCGCTGCAGCGAAGGCCTTCGCATTTCCCTGGTGGGATTTTCGCGAGACTTGTGCGGCTTCCATCCTGCATCACTAAAAGGAGCCCAGATGGGCCAATCATTGCTGATCATCGAAGACGACGAGGCCCTCGGCCAAGAGTTGAGCCGGTACTTCACTGGCAAAAGCTGGGATTGCGAGCACGCGACGACCCTGGGCGAGGCCCGTGGGCGGCTACTCGACGAGCGGGTCGAACCGACGGTCATCCTGGCCGACATGAGTCTCCCGGACGGCAACGTGCTGGATCTGCTGGAAGAGGTGCGGCAGGCGAAGATCAGCGGCGAGTGGATTCTGCTGACCGGGTACGGAGGCGTCTCCGATTCGGTCAGAGCCTTGCGTCTGGGCGCCTACGATTTTCTGGAGAAGCCTTGTGCGCTGGCGCGATTGGAGTTGGTGGTCTCCGGGGCCCGTCGCGCGGCTTCGGCGCAGCGGCGTCTGAGCAACGAGAGCCGCGATCGCGGTCGCCGCTATGGCATCGAGTCCTATATCGGCTCCAGCGAGATCACGCGCACCACGCGCGAAATGATCGGGCGGCTCGCCGAGGTTCCATTCAGCGCCTTGGTCATTGGCGGCGAGACCGGTGTCGGCAAGGGGCTGGTCGCGCGCATTCTGCATCATGCAGGGCCCCGGGCCGACGGCCCCATGATCGAGGTCAACTGCGCCGCGCTGCCGCGCGAGCTGCTGGAGTCCGAGCTGTTCGGGCATGAGTCCGGGGCCTTCACTGGCGCCAAGGGCCGCCATCGTGGCTATCTGGAGCAGGCCCACGAGGGAACCCTGTTCCTCGACGAGATCGCTGAGATGGATCTTGACCTGCAAACCAAGCTGCTGACGGTGCTGGAAGACCGCCATGTTCGTCGGCTGGGCTCCGAGAAGGCGGTCGCCGTGGATGTGCAGGTCATCGCCGCGAGCAACCGCAATCTGGAGCAGCGCGTGCTTGACGGCGACTTCCGCAGCGATCTCTACCATCGTCTCAGCGTCTTTCGTCTCGACCTGCCACCGTTGCGTGAGCGGCTCGACGATCTGCGCCAGATCGTGCCGGTGCTGGTCGAGGAGTACAACGCGCGTTCTGGCAGTCAAGTTCGCGAGATCCCAGAGGCGGTCTACGAGCGGATGCGCGATTACAGCTGGCCCGGCAACGTGCGCGAACTGCGCAACGTCGTCGAGCGTGCCGTGCTCCTGGCCCGTGGCGAGCGGTTTCCGATCGAGTGGATGCAGCTTGGCAGCGGTCTGGCACCTCCCGAGGATACGTCAGGGCCAGGCGTGGACGGTGACCGGCTGAGCATTCCGCTGGATGGCAGCATGGCCCTCGATGAAATGGATCGCTACATCATCCGCACGGCGCTGGAGCGCAGCGGCCACAACGTCACCGCAGCTGCGCGCGCCCTGGGCACGACCCGCGAGACCCTGCGCTACCGGATCCAAAAATACGGGCTCAAGGACCAGGAGCCAAACCAAAGGCCCGCCCCTGGTCGTCAAACAGACCGCTCTGACGAGCCTAAACCGCAGTGATGTGAGCCACGCAGCGCGCGGTATCGCGGTATGGCGAGCGGTGTAGCATCCCGTCTCGAAGACGGCGCATCTGTTAGTTGTTGCCCGTCGTGGACCAGGTGTATGCCAATCGTTGATGCTGCGCGCCGACAGTGACGGTTCTGACCTTGGAGTCGCCCGCGAAGCTCGCCTGAATCTTATAGGTTCCGTCGGGGAGATCGATCAGCAGGATCGGCCCCGAGACCAGGTCCAGGACTGGAGCGCCCTGTTGGTCGGAGATCGACACCTGGACGTCTGAAACAAAGGCCCCGTCATTTCTGGCGAAGGTCATCATGAGGTCGTACTGGCTCGCGGCCGATTCCATCGCTGTGGATTCGGGCTGGCCGATACCGCCAGTGACGTAAGTGACGCCGTTTTGTGTCTGCGCCGGTGGCAAGGCGCTTAGGTCGGCGGCGATGGCCGCCGTGGTGGGCGAGAGCAATGCGGCCATGACGAGTGTGGCCGCGAACCCATATCGTTGCTTCATAAACAGGTCAGTCATCGGTGCGTCTCCCGTGCTGGTCGTGGTCTCTTCTGTGTGAGCGATCGGTGTGCGACATGAGTCGCGCGACCTCCAGAGTGGTTCACCAACATTCCTGTGTCGGTCGACGAGGGCTCTGCGGAATTCGTGCCAGATGCGTTCGCGGTCTGCGAGACGGCGTCGTGAGCGACGAATCCGCACCGCAGGTTAGCGGTACAAGCGTTTGGTTCCTGATCGCGGATCGTGTCAGTGGTTGTATAGAGCCGCTGGCGGGTCTTTTGAGCCGATGCGATGGGCCTATGGCGTCCAGCGATTCCGCTATCCGTGACGATTCCCGTCATCCGAGGGCGCGGTTTCTAAACAGGCCGCCCGGCGGACGAGGCCTCGTGGGGCGTCGTCGTAGCGTGCTCCAGTGGCGATGAGGATACCAATCGAGACGTTGGCGTTCGTGACCGGAAAACGCGTTCCCCGGAGGATCGACCCTGCGCTGGCATTCACTTTGCTCAACGCTGGTGTCAGGTTATCTCCGTCGTGCGAACACGACGTGCTATCGCAATCACATAGAGAAGGACACGCCCATGTTTCATCCCTTGCTTCAGCCGATTATTGCCTTGATCGCCGGGATCCTGATCCTGGTGCGTCCCGCGCTGCTCAGTTACATCGTTGCCGTCTATTTGATCCTTCTCGGAGTCCTAGGATTGGCGACCATGCTTTGAGGAACGGGTGCACGAAGCTCGACGCTGATCCGGCACGTCGTGCTCAGTGTCTTGCGCGCCAGCTCGCTGTCGCTGAGAAGGAGACCATCATGAACAGCACGCAGCACTCAATGCTTACACTATTGGCAATCGCGGTTGCCGTACCGGCGTCGAGTCAAGCGGCCGAATCGGCCGCCCAGCGGTTCGCGACACAGTTCCCTGGCCCTGGCCAGGTCATCGTCGCACCGCCCGGCAAGCTCGATGCGCGGGACCGGGCCTTCATCGAACAGGCCGCCGCCTATCATCGTGATCAGGTCCGAGCCGCCAAGCGCGTGTTCGCCCGCGCCGATACGCAGGCGACCCACGACTATGCCACGCGAGTGGATCACGACCAGTCCAGCGCCTACGCCAAACTGAGCGAGGTCGCGGCCATGCAGGGGATCACATTACCCGAACTGGGCCAAGCGTCGGGCGATAGTGGCGCTGGGCCGGACTCCAGCGCGACGGACAAGACGTCTCTGCTGCGAGAGACCATCGATCGTCACCGGGCCGAGCTTGCACGCTTCGAGCGGGAGCGCAAACAGAGCAAGGCGCCCAACCTCAACGCCTATATCGATGCGACGACGCCAGTCATCGAGGAGCATCTCAAGCTCGCGCGCCGGCTCCTCTCTGCGATGACCTCTGCGGACGCCGACCAAACGCAGGTCGAGCGCGGCCGGTATCTCGCGCGTGTCGGCGACTGCGAATCCTGCCACACACGCGATGGCGGCGAGCCCTATGCCGGCGGCCGTGCGATCAAGACGCCCTACGGCGGGGTGATCTACAGCGCCAACATCACACCCTCGCCCGAGGGGATCGGTGGCTTCACCGACAAGGACTTCCTGACCGCGCTGCACGAGGGGCTGTCCCCGGATGGCGAGCCCTATTATCCGGCCTTTCCCTATCCCTCCTTTACCAAGGTGAGCGACGAAGATGCGCTCGCCATCAAGGCGTATCTGGACACCGTCAAGCCATCCGGCTACGTGCCGCCGAAGCCCGATTTGCCCTGGCCGCTCGGTCTTCGCGATGTGCTGTATGCCTGGCAGGAGCTCTATTTCAAGCCTGGGCGCTTCAAGCCCGATTCCAGTAAATCGGACGCATGGAACCGAGGCGCCTATCTGGTCGAGGGGCTCGGTCACTGCGGCGCCTGCCATACGCCGCGCAATCTCGCCTCCGCAAAGATCGGAGCCGAGGCCTTGACCGGTGCGATGCGTCAGGGTTGGCATGCCCCCGACTTGAGGGGATTGGGGGAGGGAATCTCGGACTTCAGTGTCGACGATCTCGCTGAGTTCTTGCAGTCGGGTCATGCCAAGCCCGCCAAAATCGGTGCAGGACCTCAGACGGCGGCCATGGGGCCGATGGCCGAGGTGATACATGACAGTCTCTCGTATCTGAGCGACGACGATTTGCGCGCCATGGCCCTCTATCTGAAGGATCTCCCGCCGGTGCAGGAGCAACCGCCGGCCACCGCCCGGCAGCGGGCGCTGGACCCGAAGATGTATGCGCTGGGTGAGTCGCTCTATCAGGGGTGGTGCGTTGCCTGTCACCGCGACAGCGGTCAAGGTCGGCCGCCCTATGTGCCTGGATTGCGCAACAATCCGGTCGTCAAGGATGCCAAGGCGAACAATGTCGTGATGTCGCTCCTTATCGGCTCACCGGCGGATGTGACCCAGGCCTATTCGCCCTATGTGCGCATGCCCAGCTTTGCTGAGACCTTGGACGATACCGAGATCGCCGCAGTGGCTACTTATCTGCGCGCGCGCTGGGGCGGCGATTCGAGCGCGCAGGTGCCGGTCTCGCTGCCCGCGCGACTGCGCGCGCAGTTGGAGCAAGGCGAGTACCTGAAATAGCCGTCCTCGAAACAGGTGGTCCGTGGCCTCTGCCGCCGCCGCGAATCGGAGACTCGGCGGCGGCGTGCCGGACCACCCTATGCGAATGGGTCGTGGAGTGCTAGACATGCGTGTCTGACACCCTCGATTGGGACGGGCAACCGATTGTCCATCAGCGCTCATGGCAAGAGTCTGCGCGTCCTGGTCAAGCTTAATCGATGGGGTCGGCGATGCGGACATCGAGCCGCTCGAAATTCCGGTCGGGGTGCCTCGGGTCTATCCGTTCGACGCGGGTCTGAGGCCCGTGCGACACCCGTCGCTGTAAGGCTTTTGGGTGCCCGTGTTTGCTGGCGGTCCGGAGTTGTTTCGGGGCGTCGGGGTGAGAAACAGCGCTTAGCCTGTTAGTCTGTATATTAATTGCAACAGGCGACAGGCTGCCGTTAGCCGAGCTAAACCACCGATTCGAATCAGGTACGAAACCATGCACGACACCGAAACAGACACCGCCGAGGAAGGCCAAACGGGCCTGTTTAAGCTCGACGTCCACCCCTGGGTGTTCTTCAGTTCCGCAGCGATCATTGTGCTCTTTGTCGGCCTGACCATCTTTTTTGAGAGTACCGTCGACAACCTGTTCAACGTCGTGCAGGGGGCGGTGTCGACCTACGCAGGCTGGTTCTTCGTCGGCACCATGAACCTGATCCTGATCTACGTGATTTCCTTGCTGTTCGGGCGCTTCGGCGACATCCGTCTCGGCGGTGAGGGTGCCAAGCCGGAATTCTCGACGCTAGGCTGGTTCGCGATGCTCTTCAGCGCCGGCATGGGTATCGGTCTGCTGTTCTACGGTGTCGCCGAGCCGATGTTCCACTATGTCGCCTCGCCATTGGCCGAGCCGGGCACGCCTGCGGCGGCGCGTGTCGCGATGGACTTCACCTTTTTGCACTGGGGCCTGCACCCCTGGTCGATCTACGCCCTGGTCGGGCTCGCGCTCGGGTTCTTCGCCTTCAACAAGGGGCTGCCGCTGTCGATCCGCTCGGTGTTCTATCCGTTGCTCGGTGAGCGGATCTATGGGCCGATCGGCAATGTGATCGACATCATGGCCACGGTCGCGACCATGTTCGGCGTGGCGACCTCGCTGGGGCTCGGGGTGCAGCAGGTCAACGCCGGCTTGAGCCATCTGCTCGACTTCATTCCTCAGAATGCCAGCGTGCAACTGGCTCTTATCGCCGGAATCACCATGATCGCGACCTGGTCGGTGGTGCGCGGACTGGATTCCGGTATCAAGTTCTTGAGTCAGCTCAATGTCGTGGTTGCTGCGGCGCTGATGTTGTTCGTGCTCTTGCTCGGGCCGACGCTGTTCATCCTCAATGCCTTCATCGAGAACCTCGGCGTCTACGTCCAGAACTTCCCATCCCTGAGCACCTGGAACGAGACCTACAACGATACCGATTGGCAAAACGGCTGGACCGTCTTTTACTGGGGATGGTGGATCGCCTGGTCCCCGTTCGTGGGGATGTTCATCGCTCGGGTCTCTTACGGGCGCACCATCCGCGAGTTCATCAAGGGGGTGTTGCTGGTGCCGACCCTGGTGACCTTCCTGTGGGTCACCGTCTTTGGCGATACCGCGCTGCATATCGAGATGTTCGGCGACGGCGGCCTGGCCAAGGCGGTGCAGGAGAACATCCCGGTCTCGCTGTTCGTGATGCTTGAGAGCCTGCCGCTGAGCGAGATCTCATCGGTGGTCGCGATCATCGTGATCATCACCTTCTTCGTCACCTCGTCCGACTCCGGTTCGCTGGTGATCGACATCATCACCGCCGGCGGCAATACCGAGCCCCCCGTGATTCAGCGCGTGTTCTGGGCGCTCCTAGAGGGTGCCGTCGCCGCCGCGCTGCTGCTGGGCGGTGGTTTGGTCGCATTGCAGACCGCTGCGATTTCGACCGGGCTTCCGTTCGCCATCATCCTAATTGGCATGTGCTGGTCTCTCCATCTGGGTCTCGTCCACTACAAGACGGGGCAGGGCTTCGAGCTCGGCGTTCAGGGCTACGAGGGTCCCGAGTTCAAGACCCATGCGACGCGCAAAATGCCGACCTTCGGCCGGCGTCAGTTCTGGCTGACCGAGTCGCTCCAGCGTCGCACCGGGGCGGCGATGCGTCCTCGCCCCACCCCCAGTCCCGCCTTCCAGATCGAGGGGGCCAGCATTCGAAGCGAATCGAGCAAATCCACCGAGCCGCCGACGGGAGGCAAGACATGATCGTCAAAAGGATTCAAATGCTCGGCGACACCCTGAGCCGCTGGAGACGCGCCGGCCTGCTCGCGGTCCTGATGTCGGCCGCCGCCTGCGCGCCTGCTGCAGATGGACCGACACTGCGCATCGCCTATGTGGACTGGTCCTCGTCCGTGGCGAGCGCCAATGTGGTCTGTGCGGTCCTTCGCGAACGACTCGGGCATCCGTGCGAACTCATCCAAACGACCGCCGATGCCATGTGGCGGATGGTGGCCGACGGCGAGGCCGATGCGCTGCTGTCCGCCTGGTTGCCCGATACGCACGCCGATTACTACGCCAAATACGGAGATCAGCTGACGGATCTCGGTCCCAATCTCGTCGGCACGCGCACCGGGCTCGTCATCCCCGCCGTCGGCGTTGGGCGTCAGACCGGTGGTCGCGGCGAGCGCACCCAGCCGGCGCTGGACATCGACAGCATTGCGCAATTGGCCGAACACCGGCAGGCGCTCGGCGGTCGGATCGTCGGTATCGATCCAGCCGCCGGGATCATGTCCGCGACCGAGCGCGCGCTCGATGCCTACGACCTCGAAGGCTTCCGCCTGGTCAAGGGCTCGGAGGCGGCGATGACCCAGTCGCTTGCGGATGCCATCGCGCGCAATACCCCCATCGTCGTCACCGGCTGGGAGCCGCATTGGATGCTCGGACGCTGGTCGCTGAAATTCCTGGACGACCCAAAGAACGTCTATGGCGGGCGCGGGAGCATCCATACGCTGGTCCGCCCGGGCCTGGCGGTGGATGACCCTAAGGCCCAAGGCGTCTTGGATCGCTTCGCATGGGGCTCGCGGGACATGGAGCAGTTGTTGGTCTGGATTCATCAGGACGGCGGACGAGACCCTTATGCACAGGCGTTGCGGTGGACGCAGGCCAATCCTCGGCGCGTGCAAGCCTGGATTGGCACCAACGGGGCCGATTGACGTCCGAATTTGAATTCAGGAGTAACTTAATGCTGCAAGGCACAAGCCAGAAATTTCGCGGGGGCTGTCTCATGCTGGTCCGCGACACCGAGGGAGCCGTAGGCTTTCTCGGAACCGCGTTTCTCGTCCATGGAAGTGGTTACCTACTGACCGCCGCTCACCTGGTGTCCAAGCCCGAGGGGCTGCTGGTGGTTGCGACCGCGAGCGGCGACGAGTATCAGCCTATGACCTTCGATCGGGTCTCGGCTATCCCGGTCTCGGTCGTCCAGCAGGACATCGCGCACGACGTGGCGCTGCTCAAGATGGAGCAGGATATCTCGATCGGGGTTCCAGACGATTTCCTGGGCAGTGGCGCCAATGTGCGGTCCGGCGCCTCGCTGATGAGCCTCGGCTACTCCTTCGGGCACGAGCAATTGCATACGGCGCTCAGCGTCAGCAGCTTCGCGTCGGCTAAGATCCGTTCCCCGAACGACACGCAGCTCATTCTGTTCGACACCATGGTGCAGGACGGCGATACCGGAGGCCCGCTGATTCACGTCACCGACGGCCACATCGTCGGCATCGTCAGCGGCCGCTTCGAGCCCGCCGAGGTCGTTCGCGGCAGCGCGGATTGGGAGCGCCGCCCAGCCCGCGACACCAATATCTCGTACGCGGTCGATATCGACTATGGCGTTGCGCTGATGCGCGCGGAGGGGCTGTTCGAGAACGCCTAAAACCGCTCCACGTGCAGCGGGTTCGCCCGGGCTTTATCGATCCTTCCAGGGACCAGGGAGGCGGAAAGGATGTGGATTTTCGGTTGGGAAGCTGCGCGGGGCGGCTGGGTGGTCGAAAACAACCAGTGGCCTGGCGTCCTTTGCACCAAATGGATGGCGGTGGCTCGGTAGACTCGGTGCGTCTATTGCTGTGGCAGCGCAGGTTCGTTCCAGGAAAACATGGAGTGGTACCTAACTTTATCCTTGAGCGATCTTAGCCATGTCGAGAAACGAGAAAAACGTGGGTCTTACCCGCGATGAAGAGAACGAAGTCTCGGAGCGCCAGGGTCTGCGGTCGCTGCAGGTTTTCGAGGTCGTGCGGCAGGAGGGCGTGGAGGAATTGTCGCGCCCGATCCAATCCTTGTTCTGGTCCGGCATCGCTGCTGGTCTTGCACTCAGTCTTTCGATCTACTGCACGGCGTTCCTGCACCATGCCTTGGCGGAGAGTCCGCTGCGCTCGATGCTGGAGAGCTTCGGGTACAGCGTCGGTTTCGTCATCGTGATTCTGGGACGCCTTCAGCTGTTTACCGAAAACACGATTACGGTGGTGCTGCCTGTCCTGACCGACTGCAGCCGGTTCAGAATGCAACGGACCGCGCGGCTCAGGGCGATCGTCTTCGCGGCCAACATGATCGGCACGCTGATCTCCGCATTGGTCGCGACACTCGGCGCGATTCTGCCACCGGAGCAACTGGAGGCGGCGCTTGCGGTGTCGCAACACTTGCTCGAATACTCGGCGCTTCAAACCCTGCTTTACGGGATACCGGCCGGATTCATAGTGGCGTCCATCGTTTGGTTGATGCCGAGTTCCAAAGGCAGCGAATTCTGGATCATCGTCACGCTGACCTACATGATCGCGCTCGGTGGACTGACCCATGTCGTGGCAGGATCGACCGAATGGTTCCTGCTCGCGCTCGCGGGGGAGATGTCTTGGGTGCGCGCGGTTTTGGCAGGAGTCCTTCCGGCCTTGGTTGGGAACGTGATCGGAGGGACCGGGCTCTTCGCGCTGATCACCTATGCGCAGGTCAAGAATGAGATTTAAAGCTGTGTTGCGCCGACGGTGATTTGGCGGACTTTTATTTCTGTCCGCCAGGTTGGCGCGCGCTGTGCTTGTCTTTTTAGGTATGCATTCCGGTTCGTGCGGGGTCGAGGGCCGACGTTGATTCGGGCTGCGGATGCTATCTGAACGGGGCAGGACGCGCGCGGACAGATCCGAAAGCGCGATCCCGCGCTTAAGCATGAAGGGTCAAAGCATGATGAATCGTATCTATTTGAAGGCGCGGGCTGTGGAGAAGGTTCGCCTACTTGTCGACGAACTCTTGGGCGATGGGCTTGAGCCGGCGCGCCTCAGTGCGCATGCCGCACGGAAGCTACGGGGTGATGATCTTCCAATCGAGCTGATCATCCATCGGACATGGGAGCAAGCGCTGATTCACGGCGGCGTTCTTGGCGCCTTGTTGGCAATTCCGATTACCGCTGCGCTCTGGTTGATCGGCGATGGCCTATTGGGTGTGCTGGTGCTCTTCCTTGGGGCGGGCGTCGGCGGCGTTTTCGCCGCCCTGCGCGCTCGAATTGCCAACCGTGACATTGCGCCTCAGTTCGCTGCCTTGCGCCGGGGTGAGCTGCTGATCGTCGCCACTGTCGATCACGCCGCCATCGGGGTCATTGAGGACCGGGTCAAGGAACGTCATCCCGAGGTTGTCGTGTTGGGAACGGATCCTGCCGGAACGCCTCCATTTCCCTGATTCCAGCCATGAAATTGTGCGCGGCAGCATCGCGGAGTCAGTGCGGAAAAGCGGCCATGCGTGCCTTGGTGCGCGTGCCGGCCCTTCGGATGTCCGAACGCCTGTGTGGTTGCTGATGTACGCGGGTGCCTTCAGGCATCATCTGTCGTCGGTTTTCTTCACCCCCGCGCGATCTCTTCATCGCGGTAGTGTGCGTCAGTCCAGCAGCGCGGGAGCGGTTCACCGGACGGGAAGATCAGGTCGGCTTTCGGGTAGTCCTCAGGCTCCTGCGCTTCTTCGCCCTGGTGGAACCGTCCGGTTACCTCTGCGTGTAGTGGGTTGATCAGGTCGGTCAGCGCAAGGATCTCAATGAGTTTTCCGGTCGTTTTGTGCTGGACAAACATGTTTCCTCCGGTGATTTCAGAGCGATCCCGTCGAATCTGGACTCGGGTCAAGCCTTTTGGTCGTCGTCGACACGACGCCTGCACGCTTGGAAAAGATCAGTAGTCCTTCTTGCTTTCGGCGGACTTCTCGATGCCGCCGCCGGCAGCCTGGAGGTCTTCGCCGACGCCAGCCATGGTGTTGCAGCCGGTCATGGTGAGCGTCAGTGGCAACAGCAGGAAGAGCAGCCAGATCAGTTTGGATGGGGCCTGTTTCATCATCTCTGTCCTTTAATCAGTGAATATTCGTGTGTCGTGGGGGGCGGCGTCTCTGCTCGATCCCAAGCGTTGCACGCAGAGCGTGCGGCTGACGGCGGTCTGGGAATTCGCGAGCCGTGCCCTCGAACGTTGAGCCGCATTCTACGCTTTTCGAGTCATACCAGACTCCGGTGACGGCGAACTGATGCAGCATGGTGGAACAGCACGCATGCCAACGCCGATCATCTCTGTGGCCGACACCGGGAACCCTCGTGAGGCCGTCAACAGTCAGGGGCGCATTCCCGGCGCATGATTGTAATCCCATGCCTGAGACCGCTCCAGCCCAGGCGTTTTGTCGGGTGCGTCGCTTGGACGCACCCCGGTGCTGGAGGGGGCTATTCTGAATCAAAGGCCTGCACGGCGTTGTCCCAAGACTCTGCCAGTGCCTGGTATGCCTTCGAGAAGCCGTCCTTCATTTCATCCCAGGCGCTGTCGGAGCTGGTTTTCATGCTGCCGTACCATTCGGCGACCTGAGTGCGCTGTTTGCGCAGGGCCTTCATGCTGGCCTGTGCCTTCTCGCGGGCGGCCTGGCTCATGCTATCCCAGTTGTCGTCAAGGCGAGTCTGCAGTGCATCGATGCGCTTGTCAGCCGCATCCAGCGCCGCCTTGGTGGCTGCGACGGCTTCGTCTTTCTGATCGGCGCCGTACGCCTTGAGCGATTTGAGCAGATCTTTGGTGTTTTGCTTGACTGCCTCAGCCGATGGGGTCTGTGCGTCGTTCGCTGCTGCATCATCGGTCGTGGCGGCCTGACTCATCGCGGTCAGCGTGGACAGCGCGAGGAAGAGCGCGAAGCTTGTGTTGGGAATCGATTTCATATGGCATTCCTCGTGGTGCAAGTGATCGGGAGTGGTGAGTTTTCGTTCGGATGGGGACTGTCGGGATAGACAGTGGCCCTTGGGATGGTCGCGATAGACGATGCGAGCCATTCGCAAGTGGTCAAGCAAACTCAATGCCAAATGCTTTGCGCTCAAGCGCGCGTGCGGCTGGGAATGCGGATCGTGCCGCTACGGAATCTGCAGGTCGTCATCCTGGCGCCCTCGGGTGCCCCGCGCCCTCGCTCAGCCGGTTGAGAAGCACCGATGTCGATGCGGGGGTGGTGCGAATGCCCCGAACCGATTGGCCGGTGCGTCTCGACGTTGATCGATTCTTCTGTGTGCCGCGCGCTGATTCGCGGCCCATTCATTCGCCTCCCCGAGTCAGACAATCCTCCTGATAGAAGGCGCGCCAAAGGACAGGTCCCTCCCTGGCCTGACCGTGCGCGCACCGAGCGTGAAAATACCCGAGCGCAATAGTTGGCATGCGAACTGTATGTCCAGGTCTTGAGGGCCATCGCTGAGTCGATTCGACTCGATACCGTAATGCATAGTCTTGGCCCTATTAAGGCGTACGACGCCATAACTCAACGCGAGAGGTGACGCATGAATTGGGATGAAGTCAAGGGTAAGTGGACTGAAATGAAAGGGCATGTGAAGGAGCATTGGGCCGATCTGACCGACGACGACCTCTTGGCCATCGAGGGCGAGCGAGACAAGCTCGTCGGGAAAATCCAACACCGTTACGGCGTGACCAAGGAAGAGGCGGAGCGCCAAATCGACGAATATGAAAAAAGCTGAATGCGTCGGCGGGCGTTGCGGTCTCCGCCGCCACGCTCGTCGCAGACAACGAATCTCATGTTAATGTGGAGGTGCTGATGTTAAGGCTTGCCCTAATGTTCCTTATCGTGGCCGTGATCGCCGGCGCGCTGGGCCTGACCGGTGTCGCGGGCGTGGCGTCTAACATCGCTTGGATACTCTTTGTGGTCGGCCTCGTCTTTGCCGTGGTGTTCTTTGTGCTCGGGCGCAGACCGCCCACAGTCTGAGCGATCGCGAACACCTAGGAACCGCCCAACGACAGATTCCCGATGTTCGTAGGTGCGAATGCATTCGCACCTGCATGATTTCCGAAACCCAGATATCGGGAAGCCATTGATGGACGCTCACTTAACCTGGGATCCGGTCGCTGAAGGCTTGATGTGCGACGCATCGTTCGGTCGCGATCAAGAGCGACGCTTCCCGCTGGCCCGTCGCTTGGATGACGGGGCCGTCCGCTGGATCCCGGCCCACGTCTTTTAGCAAAACGGGAGAGATTCGATGGATTCAGACGCTCAGACCGGACAGGCGATCGGTCGCCTCGCCAATTCGCCCGGCGAGATTCCGCTAGGCGGCTGGCTCAAGATACTGGCGCGTGCGTGGCGCAAGACCTCGGAAGACAACATTTCGCTCGCCGCCGCCGGGGTTGCCTTCTACGGTCTGCTGGCCGTGTTTCCCGCCATCGCGGCGCTTATCGCCCTATTCGGGCTGGTTGCCGACCCGGTGCAAGTGCAGAGCCAATTCTCCTCCCTGAGTGCCTTTCTACCGGCAGAGGTCTATCAGCTGCTGTCGCAGCAGATGCGCGAGGTCGCTTCGGGTTCCGGGCAGGCGCTTGGCGCCGGACTGGCCGGCGCGATTCTTCTGTCCGTCTGGAGCGCGACCCGGGGCACCCGGTCCGTGATGGCGGCCCTGAACATCGTCTATGACGAGCGTGAGGAACGCGGTTTTCTGCGGCTGAATCTGACGGCCTTCTCCATGACCTTCTCCCTGGTGATTCTGGTCGTCGTCGTGCTCGCCCTGATCGTCGCGGTGCCGGTCGTGATGGGCTATGTCGGGCTGGGATCGTTCGCGCGCACGCTCGTCAATCTGGTGCGCTGGCCAGTGTTGGCCGCCTTGGCGCTAACCATGCTCGCGATCCTGTATCGCTTCGGACCCTCGCGCGCGCTCGCGCGCTGGCGTTGGGTCTCGGTCGGCTCGGTGTGCGTCGTCGTGCTTTGGTTGGCGGCATCCGCGCTCTTCTCTTTTTATGTCTCCCAATTCGGCAACTACAACGCGACCTATGGGTCGATTGGCGCCGTCATCGTGCTGCTGATGTGGCTCTATATCTCGGCGCTGATCACCATCCTCGGCGCCGAGCTCAATGCGGAGATCGAGCGCCAGACCTCCCGCGATACCACCCGGGGCGAGGAGCGTCCGCGCGGGGAGCGCGGCGCCTATGTCGCGGATCATCTGCCCGGCGAGCAGCCGTCGTCGGCCTGAAGGGCTGGAGGTGAGTCGTGACCGCCATCTTGTCCCTGCTGTTGGTCGTTACCCTGTCGATTCTCGTCACCCGCATTGCCGCCATCGCGTTGCGTCATACCGGGCTTGCGCGTCAGAGCGCGCGCTTCCAGGCCCGGTCGGCCTTTTCCGGGGCGGGTTTCACCACCGCCGAGTCGGAACAGGTGGTCAACCATCCCGTGCGTCGCCGCATCGTTCTGACCCTGATGCTGCTCGGCAATGCGGGTATCGTCACCGCCGTGTCCTCCTTGATGCTGGCCTTCGTCGGGGGCGGGAATGCCGAGGGTATGGCCTTGTGGATCAAGGTGGTCTTGTTGGTCACCGGTCTGGTGCTGCTCTGGGCCTTCGCCTCCAGCCAGTGGGTCGACCGGCTGTTGTCACGCATCGTCGATCGGGCGCTGAGTCGCTTCACCCGTCTCGACGTCTCCGACTACGAAGGTCTGTTGCACCTGGCCGGCGACTACAAGATCGTCGAGCTTGCCGTCGAGGACGGTAGCTGGCTCGATGGCCAGCCCCTCCGCGCGCTGCGTCCGGCCGAGGAAGGCGTGATGGTGCTCGGGATCGCCAAGCCCAACGGTGAATGGCTCGGCACACCGGGAGGCGACACCGTGGCACGGAGTGGGGACCGGCTGATCGTTTACGGTCGTACGGAGGCGATTCGCGAGCTGGAGGAGCGGCGTGCCGGTGACGACCGCGCGCACGCCGAGGCGGTCGACGAGCAGCGCCGCGTCGCCGAGGCCGAGCGCAGGAGCGCGGAGCGCAACGGGACCGAAGACAGGATGGGGAGTCATGGCGCTTCGAGGGACTGACAGGTTCGTCGAAGAATCCGATACGAAGCCAACAGCACACAAGAGATCTCTATGTCAGCCATCATCTCGCGCGGCCGGCTCAAGTTACTCGGTCATCGGCTGCGCGAGCGGCTGTGGGTCAAGCCGTTGGTGATTTGTCTATTGTCGATCGCGAACGTCTTTGTCGCCAAGCTCGCGGACGACACGGATCTTGCGCAGTTCACGCCGGCGATCTCCGCCGATTCCATCGAAAGCCTCCTTTCCATCATGGCCTCAAGCATGCTGGTGATCGCCACCTTCGCGGTCGGATCAATGGTGTCGGCATACGCTTCGGCCAGCAGCACGGCAACACCGCGCTCACTCCGGCTGGTCATTGCCGACGATGTCTCGCAGAACGCCCTCTCGACCTTCATCGGCGCCTTCATTTTCAGTGTCGTGGCCCTGACGGCCGTGAAAAACGACTACTTCGAAAGCGCGGGTCTCTTTACGCTTTTCATCCTGATGGCGGCGGTCTTTAGCGTCGTCATCCTGACGTTTCTACGTTGGGTGGATCGCATTGCACGTCTTGGACGGCTGGGAATGACCATCGACGTCGTCGAGAAGGCTACGGCCGACGCCCTGAAGCGGCGTCGCGATGCGCCCAGACTTCAAGGCGTGCCGAAACGCTCTCAAGACGCCGTTGGGACAGCCGTGTTCGCGACCAGTGTCGGCTATGTCCAGCACGTCGATATCGCCGCGCTTCAGGCCTGCGCCGAAAAGGGGAAGGGACGCATTGTCGTCACGGCCTTGCCGGGAACCTTCGCTGCGCCTGGACAGGCGTTGGCACACGTCAGCGATAGCCCCGATGGGGACACGGCGATCGACTGCGATCAGGTGATCCAGTCTTTCGTGATCGGAGACGACCGCACGTTTCAAGAAGATCCTCGATTCGGTCTGGTGGTACTGTCGGAGATCGCCGGTCGTGCGCTGTCCCCGGCGGTCAACGATCCCGGTACTGCGATCGACGTGATCGGAACACTCGTTCGACTGTTTGTGCTCTGGAACGGTTCGGGCGCTCAGGAAACGGATGAGGCGCCCCAGTTCGACCGCGTCGAGGTGCCGGAGCTTGCGGTGACGGACCTGTTTGATGATGCCTTCACGGCGATTGCGCGTGACGGCGCCGGTGCGGTGGAGGTTGCCGTGCGTTTGCAGAAGGCGTTGCGATCGCTGGCCCTGGTCGGCGATTCCGCCATGCGGGGCGCCGCTGCCTATCATGGACGACTGGCGCTGGCGCGTAGCGAGCGGGCGCTCGATCTGCCGGAGGACGTGGCAACCGTGCGTACGGTCGCCACCTTGACTCAGTCGGCCGCGTTTGAGCAGGCGAGCTAGCACGCGGCGCTCCTGTGGAGGGGCGGCATTCTGGCTCACCCCTGTTCTTCCGCGACACGAGCGGATCTTCACCAGGCCGTTTAGGGGAGAGGCGTCGCGTCCGGATCTCCTTCGATCTCAATGTTGCCCTTCTCTACTTGGTCGTTGATGACATCGATGGCAGTGAATGTGCTCGCGGGTTTCCCGTTGGGCGCGACGGTGCTGCAACCCATACTCGGACCGCCGAGGGCCACACAAGCAAGCACGATCCAATAGACAGGTGTTTTCGCCTTCACGAGATGCTCCTTCTTTAACGGCTCGGAGGTGCCATGAATTCCGGCCCCACGGGGTCGGTAACATGCTCCAGAACGATCCGGTCGATGGCATCGAGCGCCTCGCGGTCTAGGCTCCAGCCGTCGATGATGTTGACCGGGTCCATCTGATCGGGACGACGTCCGCCCCAGAGTGCGACGCTGTGGCCAGGTTGGTCGAGCAGCCAGCGTAGGGCCAGCGCCATGACGTCCTTGCCGTAGTGCTCGCGGGCGAAACGGTCGAGCGCCGCGACTGCCGCCAGGTACTGGTCGAAGCGCGGCTGCTGGAACTTCGGGTCGCTTCGGCGCAGATCGTCGCCGTCGAATTGGCGCTCGCGGGTCATCTTGCCGCTGAGCAGTCCACGGCAGAGTGCGCCATAGGTCAGGGTGCCGATGCCGTGGCGCGCGCAATAGGGCAGCACCGCCTCCCCGGTTTCGCGCTCGAAGAGATTGTAAGGGGGTTGGTTCGCGTGCAGTGGGGCGACCGCGCGGAAGGCGTCCATCTGCTCGGGAGAGAAATTCGAGACGCCGATCGCGCGAATCTTGCCCGCTCGCAAAAGATCGTCCATGGCACGCGCGGTCTCCTCCATCGGCGTTTTCGGGTCCGGCCAATGGATCTGATAGAGGTCGATGCGGTCGGTGCCCAAACGGCGTAGCGAATCCTCGACCTCGCGCTCGATGCGTGCGCGCGTCGCCTCGCGCCAGACCTTGGTCTCGTCGTCGGACCAGTTCAGCGCGCATTTGGTCGCCAGCACCACCTGTTCGCGCAGTCCGTGGCGGGTGATGGCCTTGCCGAGGATCTCCTCGGAGCGGCCCATGCCGTAGACCGGCGCCGTGTCGATCAAGGTCACGCCGAGTTCGACGGCATGGCAGATGGTGTCGATGGAGGTCTCCTCGTCCGTGCCGCCCCACATCCAGCCTCCGATGGCCCAGGTGCCCAGACCGATACGGGAGACGTTGAGGTCGCTGCTGCCGAGCGTGGTGTATTCCATGGTTTCCTCCTGCGTTTAGTTGGATGAAGGGCGAGCGGCGGGGTCATCCCCGTCGCGACGCAAGGATTCGGCCTCGATGAAGATACGCTTGATCTCCGGGTGGCGTTCTCGGATGCCGCGCTCCAGCCGGTCTACCACGCCCATGATCGTCTCCGACGACAGGTCGGCGCGGAAGCGGACGTCCAGATTCAGCAGGACCTCGTCGGGGCCGAAATGCATGGTCAGCGGACGGCCGGCTTCGACCACGTCCGCGTCCTCGCGGGCGAACTGGCGGATGCTGTCGATCACCGATGGATCCGCCGCTTCGCCGATCAGCAGGCTGCGGCTCTCGTAGGCGAGGAGGAGGGCGACGCCGGACAGGGTCACGCCAATCAGCATGGAGGCGATGCCATCCCACACCGGATTGCCCGTGATCTCGGTGAGATAGACGCCGGCCAGGGCGAAGAGCAGTCCCGCCAGCGCGGCGGAGTCCTCGAAGATCACGGTGACCGTGGTGGGGTCCTTGGCGTCGCGCAGTGCCTGCCAGAGGCGCTTGCCCTTGACCGAGGGCAGAAATTCCCGGAGCGCGATCGTCCAGGAGGTGCCCTCGGCGATCAGCGCAATGGCGATGACTGCATAGTTCCACATGACATTGCCGCGCTCCTCCGCAGCATGGCCGGTGATGTGGGTCAGCCCCTCGAAGAAGGTCAGTCCACCGCCAATCCCAAAGAGCGCGACGGCGACGATCAGGCTCCAGAAATAGAGCTCCTTGCCATAACCGAAGGGATGCGCCTGGTCCGGTTTGTGCCCGGAGCGCTTCATGCCGTAGAGGAGCAGCCCCTCGTTGGCGGTATCGACCAGCGAATGGATGCACTCGGAGAACATCGCCGAGCTGCCGGTGTACAGGGCCGCGATCCCCTTGGCGATGGCGATCACGCCGTTTGCCGCCATGGCGCCGTAGACGGCGATCGGTTTTTCCCGGTTCTTCGCAACAGATGACGCGCTCATTGTTTCTCCTTCGTGGGGTGTCGGCGGAGGGCGGTTCCGTCATTCCGAAAAGTGCAGGCGAGCTGCGCAAGTGGATTGCTGGAGGCGCCCCGCTGGATCGCAAGTAGCAAATTTCACTCCAGGGGGATTGGTTTGGCGCAACAGTGGGACAGTAGATCGGTTTTCAGCCAGCGTGATTCTGGGCCATTGACCGTCCACCGACGTCCCATCTCCCGACGTTTCAGAGGAACGGTGTCAGCAGGCGGGATCCTCGGATTTTGATCCAGTCCAGCCTGGATTCCGGCAGCAGATCCCGAGGGAGCAGTTCCTTGGAGTCCTCCAGATCGGCGAGGAAATGCTGTTCGAGACACTGGGCAATGGTTTCGTCGCGGATGATCAGGGCAACCTCGTCATTGAGGGTCATCGAGCGATTGTCGATGTTGAAGGTGCCGACGGTCGCCCAGCAGGCGTCGGCGACGAAGGTCTTGGCGTGCATCATTCCCGGCTGGTAGGCGTAGATGCGCACGCCGGCATCCATGAGTTGTCGATAGATGGCGCGTCCAGCGTGCCAGACCATGGGTTGATTGGTGTTGCTCCCCGGCGTCAGGACACGCACGTCGACCCCTCTGTCCACCGCGTTCATCAAGAGCCAGCGCATGCCGTGGGTCGGTACGAAATAGGCGCTGGCGATGTAGATGCGCTCGCGCGCCGAGGTAATCGCCAGAAAGAAGAAGCGCTCGGCGTTGGTGCTGCCCAGTGACGGCGAGCAGGCCATGATGCCTGCGGCCTGGGGCTCGTCCACGGATGGCATGCGGTTGAAAGGGGAGATGGTGTCGCCAATCAAAAGGTCGCCGGTCGCCTCCGCCCAGTTGTTGGAAAAGGCGACCTGCAACTGCATTGCAGCCGGTCCGGCGATCCGCACATTGGTATCCCGCCACTGGTCTTGGGCGCGTCCGCTGCCGAGCCATTGATCGGCGATTCCGAAACCGCCGGTGAAGCCGATGTGTCCGTCGATAACGATGGCGCGCATGTGCATGCGCTGCTGGAACTTATACGCCTCCTTCAGTCGGAGCGGTCGGTAGATGGCCACCTCTGCGCCGGCAGCGATCAGACGTTGCCGATAGCTTCTGGGCATCTGCCCGGAGCCGATGGCATCGAGCAGCACCAGCACCTGGACGCCAGCCTGGGCGCGTTCGCTGAGGGCGCGCAGCAGCGTGTCGGCGACCTGGCCAGGATTGACCTCGTAGACGTGCACGCAGATGACGTGTTTGGCGTCCTTGATCGCGTCCCAGATGCGCGGAAAGGTCTGGTCGCCGTTGAACAACACCTCGATCTCGTTGCCGCCGACGACCTGGACGGACGTCAGCAGGCCGAGGTGGATGTTGAACTTACCCTCGCGCGCGTCGAGGATATCCTGCTCGCCGCCGAGCGTGCGCATGCGTCGGATGGCGGTTGTGCGCGTCAGATAAGCGAGCAGCATCCCGAGCAAGGCTGCCAGGAAGACGAGACCGCCGAGTGACATCAGCATGACGCAAGCCTCGGTGTCGCGGAATCGAGGAGGCGGTCAACCATGATCGGCGTGCATGTTGACGGCGTCGATTTGTTCATTGAGCGTCCAGTAGTCATAGAGATAGCCAATCAAGAAGAACCCGCCGGTGAGCAACCAGATGAGTCCGGTAATCCATTTCCCGAGATAGAAGCGGTGCACGCCGAACAGACCAAGGAAGGTCAGCAGGATCCAGGTCAGGTTGTAGTCTTTGGGGCCGCTGACGAAGCGTCGGTCCGCTTGACGGTCCATGCTCGGTATCAGGAAGACGTCGATGATCCAACCGACGAACAGCAACCCCAAGGTCAGGAACCAGAGGGTGCCGGTCACCGGTTTGCCGTAATAGAACCGATGGGCGCCCAGAAATCCGAAGATCCACAGCAGATACCCCATGACCGTCGAGTGCGTGTCGTCGGTGTGCTCTAGCATCGTTTCCTCCGCAGATAGTTGTCCTGAAGCAACGCGGCTACCGTGAAGTGCTCGACGCGCTCGGTGGCATGCCCGGTTGGACGGCAGAAGCGTTGCCGATCGTTCAGTGATCCGGCGAGTGCCCTTGGATGGGAGAGAAGGTGGATATCACCCGGTCCGAATCCGATCAACCGGTGCAATTCCACCTGTGGTGGTCGGTGTTGCCTGTAGCGTAAAAAATAATCATTTTTATCAATGCGTTGCGTCATTTTCCGGGTTGGCATCCTGGTTGCTTCAGCTAGTGTGTGTTCGTGAGTTCACGGGTTTACTGCCTTCTTCCGCAGTTCGAGCACACGCCTGAATGCACAGCGTTTAGTCTTACATAAGGGGGGTGACACTTATGAAACAGAAATTCACGATCGGTTTTGCCGTTGTTCTCGTCATTGCAATCGTTCTGCTTTGGCTTCGTTGGGGACCGGATTCCTGGGAGGTACAGATCACTGGCGTGACCGGCGATGGGCGTGACGTCCAGTACCGTATCGAGACGGTCTATGCGGATACGGCGGATACGCTGATCTTTCGTAACGAGGATGCGGGATTCCTGCCGCCTTATTTCAAGTTCGATTCGGCGGACCTTCAGTCGGTCGCCAGCCGGATCACACGCGAATGTCCTGATGTTGCTGTGACCGTGAACGGCTATAGCCTGCGTATCCCGTGGCTGGATATGTTCCCGAATGCAACCTCCATCGATGCGCCCCAGAACTGTATCGATGCGCCTTCCGATTCCTCCTCTGCTGTGGAGGCGGGCGCCCAGCAGTAAAAGGAGGTGGGAATCCAGCGCCAAGGTGCCTAGTCTCGCACCAGTGGCTTGATGAGGGATCGTCCTCTCGGCGTAATCACCGGCACGGATGTGCGCCGGTAAGAGGACGATCCTTCGATCGAATCGCCAAAATCCCGGCTTTGCTCCTGTTGCCGGGATTGATGACAGAACATTCACGTCGGGATGGGCTGCAGGCGGTGGAGGGCGCGTCCCCAGAAGATGCCGGTTCAATCTCAGGTCAACTCGAACGGCGTCTGGCCTGCGGTCTGCCATAGTAGTCGTAGAGCACCGTCTCCGCTTCCTCGTTGACGAGGGTTTCGGGATCGTAGGACGGCGCGTGTTCAAGTTGATCGGCGCCAACATCGAGCTTCAGTTCGCCGTCGATCCAGTCCACGTCGGAGATCCAGTCGCTGGCGATCAGCAGCTTCTTGGAAAACGGCAGGTACGAGGTGTCGAGCACGAGGTAGCGGATCGCCCAGCTTTCGTCGTCGACGATGAAATCCACCGCATGGCCGGCGTTGCGATCCTCGAGCGTGCGGATTCTATAGCCCGCGACTTCGTCGACCGACCTGAGGTGGGTTTCCTCCTCCGCAGGCTCCTCCGCGAGTTCCTCTGGTTGCTCCCGAGGAATCAAGAGCTCCGGATACCCATAGTTTCCCCAGAGACCAGCGCCCATCCAATAGTACGGCGTCGCGAAAAAGTCGTGATAGGCCCGCTCGTAGCGGCGTGAGACCGGCGCATCGGTGTCGAGCGGCGGGCTCTCTTCGAGCTGCTTGGATGTCAGTTTGACCGGAATCGATTGCGTCTCCCAGCTCGCGCGCTCGATGTGCGTCGGTGAGACCAGTACCTCGCGTCCGAAGAGCCAGGGGCCGGTCTTCGCGACCATGTAGCGCACGGCCCATCCTTCGTCGTCGAAGAGAAAATCGCTGCAGTGGCCGATGTCTCCATCGGTCGCGACCAGGCGATAGCCTTTCAATGCGGTAAGGCTTCGAAGCATTGAGACCTCCAAAGGGGCTTGTGCCCCAAGTGATGTATGTCACTGGAGATAGGCATAATCCGCGCCATTAAAAGGGCGAATGGTTCCGAGTCGGGCGCGCTCAGCGCTCGTAAACGAGGCTATTCGGGTGCACACCCAGGCTCAGCAGGTGCGCGTTGATCGACTCGACGAATCCCTGTGGTCCGCAGACATAAAAGATCTGGTCTGGGGTATCGATGTGCGCGGAGAGGAAGGTCGCGTCGATATGACGGCCTTCCTGACCGGGATCGTGCTCGTGGGTGAAGGTCAGCACGCAGCGCTCGCCCAGATAATGCTGGAGTTCCTCGCGGCAGATGACGTCCTGCTCGGACTTGTTGGTCAGCAGGAGTTGGTGGCCCTCCAATGACTCCTGGAGGGCGAGCTTCCTCAGGATCGCCAGAAAGGGCGTGACGCCCGTGCCCGCCGCGATGAAGGTTCCGGGCCCCTGATAGCCGATGCTGCCGAAGGGGTCGCCGAGCAGCAGCTGGGCGCCGGGCCGCAGACCGTGCAGGGCGACGGTGAAGCCGTCGTGCTCGGGATACCGCTTGACCGAGAGTTCGAGGATTCGGTCCTCCGGCAGCGAGGTCGGGGTGAAGGGGCGTGCCTCCTCGCGCCACTCGTCCGCGTCGATCTGGACCTCGATGCCTTGGCCTGGCCTCCAGTCCATTCCCTCCGGCTTGCTCAGCAGCAGGCGCTGGACGTCGTGGGTGAGGATTTCGCTCATCAATAGTGTGCTCGGTGTGGGCATCGGGTTTCACCTCCGTCTGAAGAGAAGACGCCTTTCGGCTTGCTTCCGGGTCTTTGCCATCCGAACGACGAGCAAAGGCCGTGCCTCGAGTTGCCCTGCATCCCCAGGCCGACCGAACCGTTTCATTCGGTCTCCCAGCGGTGAATGCCCACCGTATCGGCGGTGGATTTCCCCCTGAATCCGGTCAAAAGGACCGCCCGAATCCAGCCTTGCTCCAGGCGCATCCGTTTCTCGTCCGCATGATCGCCCGGTTCCGGCGGTTGGTACGTGACTTGCGCGTCACCTGTGACTTGGCTCGATCCCGGTCGGTCACGCCCTTGCCGTATCGCAGCGGATCTGTACCTCCCGTAGCGGGATTCGAGCCGCCGACTTCAGGAGACCCGTATGTTTTTCAAACAGTTTTATCTGGAGAGTCTCGGTCATGCGTCCTATTTCGTCGGCTCGGAGGAGACCGGCGAGGCCTTCGTGCTCGACGTGCGCCGCGATGTGGATACCTATTTCCAGACCGCCCGCGAGCAGGGCATGCGGATCCGCTATGCCTGCGACACCCATCAGCACAACGACTATCTGACCGGGATCTGCGAGTTGCCCGAACGCGGCGACATCGAGCTGCTCTCGGGTGCCCGTGCGGAGCTCGGTTACAGTGTGACGCCGATGGACGACGGCCAGCGGCTGGAGATGGGCGAGGTGTCCCTCGAGTTCCTGCATACGCCGGGACACACCCCCGAGCACATCAGTCTCGTGCTCACCGACCGCTCGCGCGGCGACGAGCCGGCCATCTTCTTCTCCGGCGGTGCCCTGCTGGTCGGCGACCTGGCGCGCCCGGATCTGCTCGGCGGTCCGGAGGAGGCGAAAAAGAGTGCGGAAGCCTTCTGCCAGACCCTGCAGAGCAAGGTGCTGACCCTGCCGGACTTCGTCGAGGTCTATCCGACCCACGTCGCCGGCTCGCTCTGCGGGGGCAACATCGGCAGCCGGCTCTCGACCACGGTTGGCTACGAGCGGCGCATGAACCAGCTGCTCGCGCGTCTCACCGACGTCGACGGCTTCGTCGGCCAGTGCATGGATCTGACCGATCTGCCCTCGGTTCCGCCCTATTGGCCGCGCATGCGCAAGCTCAACAGCGAGGGGCCGCCGCCGCTCGGCGTGCTGGCCGATCCGCCCCCGCTCGGCGTGGACGAGGTCGAGCGGCTGAGACGCGATGGCGTCACCCTGCTCGACTGCCGTTCGCCCGAGGCCTTCACCGCCCATATCCCGGGCGCGCTCAACGTGGGCGTCGGGACCTCCTTCGCGACCTGGGCCGGGAGCGTGGTGCCCTACGACCGGCCCATCTTCCTGGTGCTGGAGCAGCCGGGCGACCTCTGGGAGGTCTGCTGGCAGCTGCTGCGGATCGGGTACGAGCTCCCGCTCGGCTGGCTCTCGGGCGGCATGCTCGCCTGGCGGACCGCTGGGATGCCGATCGACATCCTGCCGCAATGGACCGTGTGGGAGCTGAACGAGCAGATCGGGAAGCCCAACGATCTCATGGTGCTGGACGTGCGTCAGCCGGCCGAATGGAGCGCCGGACACATTCCCCAGGCCGTCCATATCACGGGTGCCGAAATCCGGCGTCGTGCCGACGAGATCCCCAAGGGCCGGCCGGTCGCGGTCGTCTGCGGAAGCGGCTTCCGGTCCTCGGTCGCCGCGAGCGTCCTCAAGCGCCAGGGGCACGAGGCCGTGTTCAACGTGCTCGGCGGAATGACCGGATGGCAGGCGGAATCCCTGCCGCTCGCCCTATAGCCGGCCCTCTGCCCGCGATCCGGTCGGGAATCCCGCCCGCCCGCATGCTCGCGGGGCATAAACACCGGTCGTCGGTTGGTATCAACCGGGCGGCCGGGCGATTCCGGCCCGGTGCCGGGGCGAGGCACGCGTTGGCATGGAAGCCGCTCGTGCTTTTTGCAGGACGGTGCGGATCCGCCGAGGAGACGCATCTTCGAGACACGATGAAGAAGGTATCCAAAATGACATTGATCCAAACGATGAGAACGCAGTTCAAGGCGCTGGATCCCGACACCTCGCTGGACGTCGCCGCCAAGGAGATGGCCCTGTCCGGGCAGTGTCTGCTGCCGGTGTGCATCGGTTCGCGGCTGGTCGGAAGCCTGTTGCTGCAGGACCTGGTGTTCGATTGCTTCAGCGATCAAGGGCCGGGTTTGGACGAGGCGCGGGCGCGCGACCGGACGGTTGCCGATGTCATGAAGCGGGATCCCCTGAGCTGCGGGATGGAGACCAGCCTGGAGGACGTGCGGAGCCTGATCTTCAGCCGGCGTCAGCCGGCGGTCTGCGTGACCAGCTCCGAGGGGGATCTGGTCGGCATGATCGATGCCTTCGAGGTCGTGGATTCGCTTTCGGTACCCCAGTCCTTTTCCGGTCCCGAGCCCGATGAGGTGCACCAGATCCGCGGCGACACCTGATCGATCGGCCGAGTGCCGCAATCCATCAGGTCCGAAGAGAAGGAGAACAGCAGATGACGCACGATCAGACCACTCGCAAGGCTCAGCCGGGCCATCCAACCCCGCCGGACGGCGATAGCCTGAGGCGCCGGTTGCTCCTCGCTCTGGGCATGACCCTGGTTCTCTGGATGATTCTGGCGCCCTGGCTGGCACCTGGCCCAACCGAGCTCAGCTACACCCGCTTCAAACAGGCGGTGAGTCAGGGGCAGGTGGCCGAGGTCACCTTCGAGCGCGATCGCATCAGCGGACGTTTCGCCGATCCCTTGCCGGATGCCTCGGCCGGTTCGAAGGCCGAGGGCGACAAGACGACGGCATCCGCCGGATCCCAGGACGCGGGCTCGGTGGTGAGCGCGGGCGAGTCCTTCGAGACCACCATGCCCCAGGTTCAGGACGCCGAACTCCTGCCGCTCCTGGAGAAACGGGACGTGGAGATCGCCGCCAATCCGGCCGAGTCCGGGGTCTGGACGCGGGTACTGGCGACCCTGCTGCCCTGGGCGATCCTGCTCGGCGGCTTTCTCTATCTCAGCCAGCGGATGCAGAAACGCATGATGGGCGGCGGGCAGGACGGCGGTCTCTTTAGTTTCGGCAAGACCAAGGCCAAGCGTTTTCGCCACCAGGACAGCAATCTGGGGATGGATGACGTCGCCGGGCTCGAGAACGCCAAGGCCGATCTGCAGGAGATCGTCGACCATCTGGCCGACCCGGAGCGTTTCCGCCGTCTCGGCGCCACCATGCCCAAGGGCGTGCTGCTCATCGGTCCGCCCGGGACGGGCAAGACGCTGCTGGCGCGCGCGGTCGCGGGCGAGGCGGGCGTGCCCTTCTTCAGTCTCAGCGGTTCCGAGTTCGTCGAGATGTTCGTCGGTGTCGGCGCCTCGCGCGTGCGCGACCTCTTCGAGGCCGCCAAGAAGGAGTCGCCCTGCGTCATCTTCATCGACGAGATCGACGCCGTCGGGCGCAGCCGGGGCGCCGGACTGGGCGGCGGACACGACGAGCGCGAGCAGACGCTGAACCAGATCCTCAGCGAGATGGACGGATTCACCCCCACCGAGGACGTGGTGGTGCTGGCCGCCACCAACCGCCCGGACGTGCTCGACCAGGCCCTGCTGCGTCCCGGGCGGTTCGACCGCAAGGTCCACATCGACCTGCCAGACCGCAAGGCGCGCAAGGCCATCCTGGAGGTCCATGCACGTAAGATCCGGCTCGACGCGGACGTGGATCTGGGGAAGGTCGCGGTGCGGACGGTCGGCTTCTCGGGCGCCGATCTGGAGAACCTGATCAACGAGGCCGCCTTGCTGGCCGGACGCGAGCGCCGGGACGCCGTGGACATGGCCCTGCTGGAGTCGGCTCGGGACAAGATCGTCCTGGGTGCGGAACGCGATCAGGGCATGGGCGACGAGGAGCGCCGTCTGGTCGCCTACCACGAGAGCGGGCATGCGCTCATGGCCTGGATGCTGCCCGCTGCGGACCGGCTCGACAAGATCAGCATCGTTCCGCGCGGACGGGCGCTGGGGGTGACCCAACAGCTGCCCGAGGAGGACCGGCGGACCTACAAGGAGAGCTATCTGCGCGATCGCATCGGCGTCATGCTGGGCGGGCGGGTCGCCGAGCAGACCGTCTTCGGCGAGGTGACCACGGGTGCCGAGTCCGATCTGGCCCAGGCCACCGAGCTGGCGCGGCGCATGGTCTCGCGCTGGGGCATGAGCCGGCGGATCGGCCCGGTCGCCTTCCGCCGCAGCGACGAGCCGGTCTTCCTCGGCCGGGAGATGGGCCAGTCCCAGGACTTCAGCGACGCGACGGCGCGTCTGATCGACGAGGAGATCCGTCAGCTCGTCGAGGACATCGAGGGACGCGCGCGCCGGCTCATGGAGGAGCATCGCGACCGCCTCGAGCGCCTGGCCGAGGCGGTGCTGGAGGACGAGAGTCTGGACCGCTCCGCCATCGACGCCATCCTCGGCGAGCCGCCCAGATCGGGCGAGATCCGGCGCATCGCCGGGGCCGGGGGCTGAAGAAGGGCGTCGTTGCCTTGGGTCCGGTGTCCGTTCAGTCCTTGGACCTCGAAATCAGTCGCAGCCGGCACCTCGCGTGAGAGCCGCTGCGCCCTCCGCATCCACCCGCGTGGCGGGAGGTGATTCCCATGCATAGCCCCACTGCATTTCTCCGCATCCCGAGGGTCGAGCCGGAGCGCCAGGCGCCCGGCCGACGTATCCGCCACTGGCACGAGTACGAGAATCCGCTGCCCGATCCACGGGCCGCCGAGCAGGGCGCGCGCTGCATGGACTGCGGCGTGCCCTGGTGTCACGGCCATTGCCCGGTGCACAACCAGATCCCGGAGTGGAACGCCCTGGTGAGCGAGGACGAGTGGCGCGCGGCCTGGGAGCAGCTCGAGTCCACCAACAACTTCCCCGAGCTGACGGGGCGGCTCTGCCCGGCGCCCTGCGAGGACGCCTGCACGCTGCGGCTCAGCGGCTCTCCGGTGACCATCCGCGCCATCGAGCTGGCGATCGTCGAGCACGCCTGGCAGCGTGGCTGGGTGAGGCCGCAACGGCCGACTCCGGCGTCCCTGGACGCGCCGAGGGGACAGGTGTCCGTGGTCGGCTCCGGCCCCGCCGGGCTCGCCTGCGCCCAGCAGCTCGCCCGCGCCGGGCATGCGGTCACCGTCTACGAGGCGGCGCCGAAGATCGGCGGACTGCTGCGCTATGGGATTCCCGACTTCCGTCTCGAGAAGCGGATCCTGGACCGGCGTCTGGATCAGATGCGCGAGGAGGGCGTGCGCTTCCGGACGGGCGTCAGGGTCGGTGCGGACCTGCCCGCGCGGGACCTGATGACGGAGGGCAGCATCCTGGTGCTCGCCTGCGGATCGAGCACGCCACGGGACGTCACGGTTCCGGGCCGAGAACTCGGAGGCGTCCATTTCGCGCTCGATTATCTGAGCGGACAGAATCGCTCGCTCGACTGCGGCATGGACAAGGGACGGCACATGGATGCGCGCGATCTGGACGTGGTGGTCATCGGCGGCGGGGACACGGGATCGGACTGCGTCGGCACGGCGATCCGCCAGGGGGCCCGAAGCGTCACCCAGATCCAGTATCACTCCGAGCCCCCGCATCAGGGCGACGTGCTGACGCACTGGCCCGAGCCGGTTCCCGAGCTCAAGCCCAACGACCACGAGGCCGAGGGCGGACGACGCATCTGGGGCTGGGAGACGGTTGCCTTCCGCGCGGACGCGGACGGGGAGCGCGTCGCCGGGGTCGATCTGCAGCGCCTGCACTGGTCTCGCACCGACGACGGCCGCTGGCGGCGCGAGCCGGTGACGGGCGAGTCGCGGCATCTGCCGGCCCAGCTGGTGCTGATCGCGATCGGCTATCGGCACCCGGCCCACGGCGACGTCATCGCCGAACTGGATCTGCGCCTCGACGGACGCGGAAACATCGCCGCCGGCGACGGCGACTACCGCTCGAGTCGCGAGGGCGTCTTCGCCTGCGGGGACGCGCGGCGCGGTCAGTCGCTGATCGTGTGGGCCATCCGCGAGGGGCGCCAGTGCGCCGAGTCTGTGGACACCTATGTGCGCGGAGGCAGCGAGCTGCCGAGGGTGTGATGTTTCGATCGGGGCTTATCCCCCGGGCCTGGTGGATTCCACGCCTTACATCGGTCGATCCGGGCGGCGGTTTGGCCGTCAGACCGGGTTGCGGCCGATATTCGAGCTCTTGGCAAGGTGAATGCAGGAATCCAGATGAACGCCAACGTCGCAACCACGATAGACAGGAGGAGATCCATGATCAGCTTGCGCACACTTGCACCGGCGGCATTTGCGATCACGGCGCTGGCATACGCGCCTGTCGCGGCAATCGCTGAGGGAGACGGCAGCTATTATGAGATGTCGCCTAATTCCGAGCACTTCGAATCCCGTACCCAAACCTCACGGGACATCCCGAGACAGGTGGAATCGCGCACGAAGCCCTCGCGGTCCGGCACGGCGACCGGATCGGTCGCGACGGGAGCTGCGGATTTCGTCGGCAAGACGCTCGTCAACGATTCGGGTGACGCACTGGGGACGATCGAGGGGATCGTGCGTCATCGCACGACCGGTCGTCTGAATGCGCTCGTCTCGGTCGGCGGATTCGCCGGTGTCGGTGCCGAGTTGGCCGCAGTCCCGCTGAAGGATCTCGAGCGGCGCAGCGAGGGCTACGCGGTCCCCGGCTTCGCCGACTCGGAGCAGGCCCTGATCTCCCGTCTCGAGTACGACGCATCCGATTACGTGCCCGTTTCGGTGTCGAACTGACGGCGGAACAGGAGTCGGACTCGCGACTCTTCTTTCCGCTGAGGTCGAGCAGGGACGCTCGTCCATCAACCGCAACGGGCAGGGCATTCGGGGCGCGTGGCCGAGGGGCGGTTGACATTCCGGCCTGACTGGGTCCAACTCGAAACCTGTTGCATTCGTCGAACGATAGGAGACCTTGGGTCATGAAGGTATTGGGTATCAGCGGCAGCCTGAGGGCCGGTTCCTACAACAGCGCACTGCTGAGGGCCGCCGAGCAGCGGCTCGGGGAAGGTATTCGCCTGGAGATCCATGATCTGTCCGGGATCCCGCTCTACGACGCGGCGCTGGACGGGGAGGTCAAGCCAGAACCCGTCCGGGCGCTGCTGGAGGCGATCGCATCGTCTCAGGCGCTGCTGTTCGCGACGCCCGAGTACAACTACAGCATCCCAGGAGTTCTCAAGAACGCGATCGACTGGGCCTCGCGTCCGGCCTACGCCTCCGTGCTGGCCAACAAGCCGGCCGGCATCCTGAGCGCGTCCATGAGCGCGGTCGGCGGCGCCAGGGCACAGGCGCATCTGCGTGACGTGCTCGCGGCCACGCTGACCCCCGTCTATCCCTATCCGGACCAGCTCCTGCCCATGGCCCAGAACGCCTTTGACGCTCAGGGCATCCTGCAGGACCGTGGCGCGCTCGAGCGCCTCGACCGCTATCTGCGGGGGTTCGCTGACTGGGCGATCGCGCACGACCGCTAGCGCTGCTAGCGGATGGTTCCTGGACCGCGCCTACTCCTGGTGGGTCATGCGACTCGGTTCGAGCAGCGCCTCGAGCTCTTGATCGGATAGATCGGTCATCTCGCGCGCGACCTCGATCACTTCACGGCCTTGCGCGTGCACCGCGCGTGCGATCTCGACTGCTCGATCGTAGCCGATGCGCGGCGTCAAGGCCGTTGCCAGCATGGCATTGGAGCGGACGCGCTTGCCCAGGGACTCGGCATCGACCTCGAAGCGGTCGATGGTCTGGGTCTCCAGTGCCTCGGCCGATCCGCGTAGGAGATGGAGCTGCTCCAGCAGGTCGAGGGCGATGAGCGGGAGCATGGTCGCGAGCTGAAATCTGTTGTCTTGACCGGCCAAGGCAATCGCGGCATCCAGTCCGATGACTTGGGTACAAGCCATGGACACGGCCTCCGGAATGACGGGGTTGACCTTGCCGGGCATGATGCTGCTGCCAGGCTGCAGCTCTGGCAGTCGAATCTCCGCGAGTCCGGCGATCGGACCACTGTTCATCCAGCGCAGATCCGTGGCGATCTTGAGTAGGCTGATCGCGGTCACACGCAGCTGACCGCTCAGCTCGACGGCCGTGTCCTGGGCGGAGATCGCCGCGAAGGTATTGGGTGCCGGCTGGAATGCCATCCCGGTGCGGGCCGCGAGCAGCGAGGCGAAGCGCTCGGCGAACTCTGGGTGGCTGTTGAGTCCGCTGCCGACGGCCGTGCCGCCCTGGGCGAGCCTGAGCAGGCGTCGCTCGACGTCGTTCAAGCGCTCGGCGTCGGCCGCGACTTGGGCCGCCCAGCCCGACAGTTCTTGTCCGAGGGTGATGGGCACCGCATCCATCAGATGGGTGCGACCGGTCTTGACGACCGAATCGAGCGCTTGCGCACGGGTCTCGATCGCACGCTGCAGCGAGCCGAGACGTTCGGTGAGCGCGCGCAGGGCCAAGGCCGCGCTGACATGGATCGCCGTCGGGATGACATCATTGCTGCTCTGTCCACGATTGACGTCATCGTTCGGGTGGACCGGGCGTCCGAGTCGGCGCTCGGCCAGTGCCGCGATCACCTCGTTGGCGTTCATGTTGGTGCTGGTGCCCGAGCCGGTCTGAAAGACGTCGACTGGGAATTGGTCCTGGTGGCGACCCTCGGAAACCGCGTCCGCCGCCTCGGCGATGGCCTCGGCCATATCCGTCGGCAGGAGCTCCAGCGCGCCATTGACGCGCGCGGCCGTTGCTTTGATTAACCCCAGGGCGCGAATGAAGGCGCCGGGGAGCGGTTGGCCGCCAATACGAAAATTGTCGAGCGCAAGCCGCGTCTGCTTGCCGTAGAGCGGTTGGTCTTCTGCCTTATCTGCGTCGGGTGCATGCATGGCGTCTCGACCTCTTTGAGTGACTGCCTGTCTGGTTTGGGCTCAAGGTGGTCGGACCCTCTTGCGTCCGCGCTTGACCGCTAACCCTCAGCGGGGCGCATACGTCATCAGCCCGGCCGCCTCTTGCATGAACGTCGTGGCCGAGCCGGCTTGGATGGCATCCGTGGTCGCTGCATGGCTGTTTGCTGCGAGTCCGATCATTGCGATGCCGCCGACGATCAAGGCTCTGCTCAGAAAGGTTTTCATCTCGGTTCTCCTCTCAGTCTTGGGGTGAGTCGCGAGCGAATGAAAATAGTGGGCCGGCAGGTAACCGGGTTTGCTGGCGCGGTCTCAAGGGGGACTGGGGCCGACTGGTACTGCGTGCCTCAATGGTTGGGGCAGGGCGAAATCGACCCCAGCCCCCAGCCCGGACCGCCGCTGGCGGCGGCTGCTGATGGTCCGGGAACGCTCTGGGTTTAGTGGAGTTTGGACTTTGCGGACTTCAGCGCCTCGCCCAAGGCGTCCGCAGCTTGGCTGGCGCCATGGCGGATTTCCTGCCAGGCGTCGCCGCTCGAGTCGCGTAACTCCGCGAGCCGCGCCGATGCGTCGGCCTGTTTTTCCTTCAGCGTCGAGAGGTATTCCTCGTACTTCACCTTGGCATCGGCACCGGCGACCTTTGCCTTGGCCTCGAGTACGCCGATCTCGTCGTTCCATTGGTCGAGCTTCGCTTTCATCTGGTCGATGTAGGCTTCTCGTTCGCTCATTTGAATTCCTCCTTTGTCGTTGTTGCAAAAAGCAATGAATACTAAGCAAAGACCAGGCCAAGCATTGCAGGGCACCTTCTGGCGCTGGTTTGTGCGTGAAATCAGGCGAAGAGGCTGCACCGGGCGCGACGGAGTGGTGGGTATCAACTATCGGGTGGGCTATAACCACCGTAGGTTTCTGCCGTGCCTCCATTCATAAAGTTGCGCGCGTCATCAATCACCGGTTGACTGGCATGCTGTGATCGACGGATAGGCCGGCTCGCGGCCGGAGAACCCGTCAAGCGGCATCTCGTGAGCGCTATGTGGCACCGATGGTGAGCCAGCGCGTGATCTGCGCGACATGGCGTCCCTGGAAACGTGCGATGGCCAACTCGTTGTCCGAGGGCTGGCGGCTGCCGTCGTCCTTGGCCATGGTGCTTGCCCCGTAGGGGGTTCCGCCGCTGATCTCGTCCATGTTCAGGAGTTCCTGGCAGGAGTAAGGAACACCGACGACGACCATCCCCAGGTGTAGGAGATTCGAGTGGAAGGAGGTGAGCGTGGTCTCTTGTCCGCCATGCTGCGAGGCGGTCGATGTGAAGACGCTGCCCACCTTGCCGATCAAGGCGCCCTGCATCCACAGGCTTCCGGTCTGATCGAGAAAGGTGCGCATCTGTCCGCACATGTTTCCGTAGCGCGTCGGTGTGCCGAAGATGATGCCGTCGTAGTCGGAAAGCTCTTCCGGTCGGGCGAGCGGCGCGGCCTGATCGAGTTTGGCTCCGGCGGCGCGGGCCTGATCCTCGGGCATGGTTTCGGCGACCCGTTTCAGGCTGACCTCCAGACCCCGCACGCTCCGCGCACCATCGGCGACGGCCTCGGCCATCGTTTCCACATGGCCGTACATGCTGTAGTAGAGCACCAGCAGTTTGGTTGTCATTGCTTGCCTTTCCTCTCGTGGCTTGGATCAATGCTGTGGGGTTTGAACCTGAAAAGAGCTGTCAGCTTCCAGCCTCCAGCAGCCAGCTATTAGGGGCGCTCTGCCAAGGCTCACCCATTCGGTGAAGCCCGCAAGAAGCGAAAACCTCGAGAAAATAGCCGCTGGAGGCTGATCGCTGGCGGCTGACTGCTTTTTCTAGGTTGAACGGTTGCCCAGAAGGCGATTCTTGAACGTCCTTCAGTGCGTCTCATGGGCCACGCAGATTCGATGCCAGGCCGTGGGCGCGCCGGAACCGAGTCGCGGGCTTCGTCGTGGCGGGCCCCATGAGCAACCTCGCGGGGCATTTCAGCCGGTCGTTCGGGTCAGGGTTCCTGCGCGCTCGCTTGTGCATCCTTTGCACGCTGCTCCTCCAGCGCATGCGCTAGAGCGGCGCGGGGACGTGTGCGCCGCGCGAGCAGCAGATAGAGCACAGGCACCAGGAAAAGCGTCAACAGGGTCGCCGACAGCACGCCGCCTAGGATCACGAGCCCGAGGATCTTGCGTGTCTCGGCCCCAGGTCCCATCGCCAGGATCAGGGGTAGGGCGCCGAAGAAGGTGGCGATCGAGGTCATGAGAATGGGCCGCACGCGCGCCTTGGCGGCTTCCTCGACCGCCTCGTGTAGCGCACGACCCCGATCGCGGAGCTGGTTGATGAATTCCACCAGCAGGATCGCGTTCTTGGCCATGATGCCGATGGCGAGGATGAAGCCGATCTGGCTATAGAGATTGATCGAGCCGCCGCCGATCCACAGCGCCATGAGGGCGCCGAAGACCGCCAGCGGCACACCGGCGAGCAGCACCAGCGGCTGGACGAAGCTCTCGAACTGGGCCGCGAGCACCAGGAAGACGATGGTGAGCGCCAGCGCGAAGGCGAGCGCAAAGGTTCGGCCAGAGCGCTGATAGTCCTGGCTGGCCCCGAGCCAACGGATTTCCACCTCCGGGGGTAAGAGCGCTGCGGTCTTGGCCTCCAGCGCGGCGAGGGCATCGCCCAATGCGGTGCCGCTGGTGAGTGTGGCCTTCAGCGTCACCGCCGGCAGCCTGTCGACCCGATGCAGTTCGGCGGCGCGTCCGATGACCTCGGTCTCGATCAGCCCGCTCAGGGCGACCAGCGAGCCGTCTGCGGCACGGACATTGATCTCGCCGATGTCTTGCGGCGAGGCGCGATCGGCTTGGCGGGCGCGGACCATGACCTCGTAGGTCTTCGCATCGATGGAAAAGTCCGTCACGTCTTCGCCGCCCATCAGGAGCTGGAGCGTGCGGCCGATGTCGGCGATCTCGATACCGAGTGCCGCCGTGCGGTCGCGATCGATGTGGATGCGCAGCTGCGGATTGGTCGGTTGATAGTCGAGCCGCGCCTGCGCCAGTTGCGGCATCGAACCGGCCTGTGCCAGTACCTGCTCGGCCAGTTGATGGAGCTGATCGAGATTCTCGCCCACCAGCGCCATCTGCACCGGCTGCCCGGCGTTGGATCCGCCGAGACTGGGCGGGTTAATCGCAAAGACCTGAGCGCCGGTGATGGCGGCCAGTTTCGGCTGTAGCGAGGCGGTGATGGCGAACTGACTCTGTTTGCGCTTGCTCCAATCCTTCAGCCGCAGGATCACGATGGCGGAGTTGACCGGCCCCTGACCGGCGCTGCGCGGCGCCACCAGCGAGATTACATGCCGTGCCGGTCCCTCATTGTCGGTCAGCGGCAGCAGCACGGTCTCGATCTTCGACAGGATGTCGCGCATGTAATCGAGGGTCGCGCCCTCGGGCGCGGCCACCGGGATGAAGACGACCCCACGATCCTCGCGCGGCGACAGTTCGCGCGGCAGCTCCCGATACAGCCAGACCGTCGCGCCGAGCAGCGCCAGAGACAAGAGGACGACCAGCCAACGCCATCCGAGCACGCCGCGCAGCAGGCGCAGATAGCCGTTGCTGGTGTGCTCGAAGCCTCGCGAGATCGCCCGATAGAGCGCGCCGTCCTGAATGCGCTCGGCGGCGATCAGCTTCGAGGCCAGGGTGACCCCGAGCGTCAAGGCGACCAGGCTCGACAGTGCCAGCGCGCCGCCGAGACTGGCCGCGAATTCGCTGAACAGACGTCCCGCGTCGCCGGTCAGGAAACCGAGCGGGGCGATGACGGCCAAGAGTACCGTTGTGGTCGCCAGGACCGCGAAGGCCACCTCGCCGGCGCCCAGGTCGGCGGCCAACAGGCGTGGCTTGCCCCGCTCGGAAAAACGAAAGACGTTTTCGCTGACGACGATGGCGTCATCGACGAGCATGCCGATGGCCAGGATCAGCGCCAGCAGGGTCAAGACATTGATCGAGAAGCCCAGCGCGTAGAGCAGGATGAAGGCGCCGACGACCGAGGCCGGGATTGTCGCTGCGGGCACCAGGGTCGCGCGCCAGGAGCCCAGGGAGAAGAAGACCACGGCCACCACCAGCGCGACCGTGATCGCCAGGGTCAGCAGGATCTGGCGGATGGAGGTCTCGACAAAGGTCGCCGAGTCATAGGCGATGGTCAGATCGACATCGTCTGGAATGCGGTTGGCGAGCTGTTCGATACGCTCGCGCACGCCCGACGAGACCGCGACCAGATTGGAGCCGGACTGTCGGACGATGCCGAGCCCGATCGCATCCTTGCCGTCCAGGCGCACGGCGGTGCGATAGCTTTCCGGTCCATAGTCGATGTCGGCGAGGTCGCCGAGGCGCACCTGCGCGCCGTCGCGGTTGGCGACAATGAGTTCGCGAAAGGCCTCCGGTTTCTCCAGCTCGGTCATGGTGCGCAGGGTCAACTCGCGGCTGTCCGAGACCAGACGCCCGGCCGGTAGCTCCAGATTGCGCGCGCGCAGGGCCTGCTCCACGTCGAGCACGGTCAGTGCGTGCGCGGTCAGTTTGGCCGGATCCAGATCGATGCGCATGGCATAGCGGCGCTCGCCGCCGAACAGTACCGTCGCCACGCCGGAGACCGTCGACAGGGGATCGACGAGGACACGATCGGCGAGATCCGAGAGCTCCAGGCGGTCCATGGTGTCGCTGGTCAGCAGCAACCACATCACCACCTGGGCCTGGAGCGAGCGCTGTGCGATCTCGGGTGCCTCGGCCTGCTCGGGCAGTTCGTTGCGCACCGTGGAGATGCGGTCGCGCACGTCGGCGGCGGCCAGATCCAGGTTGCGGTCCAGCGTGAACTCCACCTCGACGCGGCTGCGCCCGTCGCGCGAATTGGAGCGGATCTGGCGCACACCGTCGATGCCGCTGAGCGCCTCTTCGATGGGTTCGGTCACTTCGCGTTCGACCACCTCGGCGGAGGCGCCGGGATAGATGACCGTGGCGGTCACGGTCGGCTCGTCGACATCCGGGTACTCGCGCACCGGTAGCGTCAGCACGGCGAAGATGCCCAATACCAGCAACAGCAGCGACAGCACGGTGGCCGCGACCGGCCGGGTGACGGCGAGGGTCGTCGGCTTCATCGCCGCTCCTCCGTCGATTCGTTGGGAGGCGTCGATTCGGCGGGAGGCGCGCCGCTGTCGGACGCCTTGGACGCGGAGGTGGGGCGCACGGCGAGACCGTCCCGCAGTCCCTGGAGCCCGGCGACGACGACGCGCTCGCCCGCCGCGACGCCGTCACGAATCTCGACCCAACCGTCGCGGCGCGTGCCTGTCTCGACCCGTCGGCGCTCGACCTTGGCGTCGCTGTTCTTTTCATCCTCAGCCGGTGGTCTCAAGGCATAGACCAAGGTGTTCGGCCCCTCGGTGATCACGGCGGCCTCGGGGACGCGTAGCGTGTCGCGCTGACCGACGATCAATGCCACCTGCATGAACATCCCCGGTTTGAGCAGGCCATCCGGGTTGTCGAAGGTTGCCTCCAGCGGCAGGGTGCGGGTGCCTGGATCGACCTCGGTGCCGATCAGGGTCAGGGCGCCGTCGAAGCGGCGCGACGGATAGGCCGGTGTCGTCGCTTCGACCCTTTGATCGGGGGCGATGCGTCCGATCTCGACGCCGGGAACCATGAACAACAGATCCAGCGGTTGGGTGCGGCTGAGACGCGCGATCGGATCGCCGGGCTTCAGCAGGGCCCCGATGCTGATCAGACGACGCCCGATGACGCCGGCGAAGGGTGCCTCGATACGCCGGTCGTCGAGATCCTTCCTGGCGATGCGCAGCTGTGCCTTGGCCTCCCGGGCGGCGGCCTCGGCGCTGTCCATCTCCGAAGCGGAGACGAAATCCTTCGCCATCAGTTCCTTGCGTCTGGCCTCTGCGCTGGAGCGCTGCTCCAGACGCGCGGCGGCGCGCTCGACCGCCGCCTCGGAGCGATCGCGTTCCAGCTCGACCAAGAGTGCGCCCTTGGCGACGCGCTGGCCCTCCTCGAAGTGGATCTTATCGACACGCCCGGCTGTGCGCGCGGTGATGGTCACCGCCTCCGGCGCTTGCAGCGTGCCGGTCGCGCGGATCCTATCGGCAATGGTCGCGCGCTCTACCCGCGCTGTCTCGACCGCCGGCGGCGGTCGTCCCTGCGCCGCGTCTTCCTGGCCACCGTTGGCGAACAAGGTCTCGCGGAAGAGCCAAGCGGAGAGGGCTGTTCCGACGGCGAGCGTCAGCAGCAACAGCAGCAGGGTTCGTCGTGTGTGAGTCGTCATCGCATTCCTGAGCAGCCGAAAGACAGAGCCGCTTCTTCCGGGGGTGACATCGGTGACAGACGAAAAAGCAACAGCTGTACCGGTTTTGGTCACGCCATCCTGGAATGGCGCATAGGGATCGTGCAGAGAGGTCACGACCGTCTGGATTTGGCGGTCAGCCGTGCAGGCTTCCATTGGCCTGGGCCTGCGGTTGAGCGCGGTTTAGATGCCTTCGATTGAGGGGGATTTGCCCCGGCGAAACAGCCGAAACGGCTGAAATGCACCCTGATGGTTTGGCTACGGCTGCCATTGGCGCGACACGGGCGACGATCGCGATTGGCATCTCGTTTGCTTTTTTGATGCGTCATACGTTCAACCGCGCCCCGCTGGGTGGTTTCCGTCATGCGCAACGCAGGGAAACCCGAAGCGACAGGGCTCGATCACCAGCGCGCGGAGCGCGACACACGAACTGCATCGAGGAGGCACCGAGACTGATGACCGAAGCGAAAGATGCTGCGGCGATCCGCGATCATCTGCCTGGGCGTCTCTTCGGCCTGCTGAGCTGAGTCGGATTAGGAAACCGCGATCCCCCATGCCTGCTCCCGAACACTGGCCCTTGGGCCTGACGCTCCTCGTCTTTGTCGCGAGCGGAGCGACCATTGCCTTGGTCGGAACACGCATGGCGCGCTTGGCGGACCGGTTGGCCGATCTGACCGGGCTTGGCGAAGCGGTGTTCGGTGCGATCCTGCTCGGGGCCAGTACCTCGCTGTCCGGCATCGTCGTGTCGATGACCGCCGCCTCCGCCGGCAAGGCGGAGCTGGCCGTCAGCAACGCCGTGGGCGGTATCGCGGTGCAGACCGTCTTTCTCGTCGTCGCAGATCTTTTTTACCGGCGAGCCAATCTCGAGCACGCCGCCGCCTCGCTGCCGAATCTCATCAACGGCGCCATGCTCTGTGCCTTGCTCGCGGTGCCGCTGATGGCGGCGACAGCGCCGCCGGTGACGCTGTTTGGCGTACATCCGGCGTCGATCTGCCTGTTGATCCTATACGGGTTCGGTCTGCGCCTGGCGTCCTTGACCCGGGATGATCCGGCCTGGCATCCAGTGCGAACCGGCGAGACCTTCGAAGACGTTCCGGGCGAGAGCGTCGCCGATGGAGCCGGGCAGGGTCGACTCTGGATGGGATTCGCGGTGGCCGTGGTTTTGGTGGGAGTCGCCGGTTATCTCGTGGGACTTTCAGGGATGTCGCTGGTGCGTCTGACGGGCCTGTCCGAGACTCTGGTCGGCGCCTTGTTCACCTCGGTGGTGACCTCGCTCCCGGAGCTTGTCACTGCGGTTGCGGCCGTCCGCCAGGGGGCCTTGACGCTCGCCGTGGGTGGCATCATCGGCGGCAACACCTTCGATGTGCTGTTTCTGGCGCTCTCCGATGCCGCCTACCGGCCGGGGTCGATCTACCACGCCATCGGCGAGCAGCCGCTGTTCATCATCAGCCTGACGATCCTTTTGACTGCCACGCTGCTGCTTGGCCTGATTCGGCGTGAGCGCAACGGGATCGGAAACATCGGTTTCGAGAGTTGGTTGGTACTGATGTTTTACGGCGTCGGTTTCAGCGTCATCGTCATTGGCTGAGCGGCGATCGACCATACCCGGTGTCTGGGGCACCGGATCCTCCTGTGCCGATCAGGGCGCTGTCGCCGGCAGTCCTTGGTCGCTTGAGCTTGGCCTTGGCCTCTTGTCTGGCGTCGCTGGACTTCCTTCCCAGATGACGCGGATACTCAGTGGTCATAGGTTCCTGTTTTTTAGGATGGAGGTGGCCGGTATCATGGACGTGAACGAACGCCGGACGTTTGAATCCGCTTTCATCTCCGCCCCGAACCGCAGGCGTTTCTGCGAGACGGCCGTCCGTCATACCGCCGAGACACTGATGCTCGACCCTGTCCTCGTCACCCATCTGATTCCGGGCCAGCCGCGTATCGCTCCCCTGGCCGCCTGGCAGGTCGGACGACCGATTCCCAATTGGTTCTACGATCCAGCCTTCACCGCCCGCGATCAGCTCTTGAGTGCGGGCCGTTGCATCATTGAATCCGATATGACGCACCCTGGGATCGCCCGCACGCCACTGATCGACATCGACCCGATCCAGGTGGACCCATGCATCCTGGCGACGCGCACGGGCGTCGAATTCGAGCCGTGCGATGGCGATGCCATGGAAAGGCTACGTCAGGAGCACGACACGATCCGCAATATTCTGCAGACAGTCGAGGCCATCATCGTCGCCCTGGATGTCGAGGGCCGTATCACACTGGTCAACCGCAAGGGCTGTCAGTTGCTGGGCTATCAGGAAGCGGAATTGATCGGCCGGGACTGGTTCTCAACCTGTCTTCCTCACGATATCGATGTGGCGGAAATCCGCGCCATCCATCGCAACATCTTGAACGGGGACCTGCTGGGCTCGGAGTGTGTCGATAACCCGGTCCGTACCCGCTCGGGCGCGGAACGCTTGATTGCGTGGCACAACAACAGTATCCGGGACGCCGAGGGCCGGGTGATCGGCAGTCTCAGCGCCGGCGAGGATATCACCGAACGCCGACGGGCCGAACGCAAACTGACCGACAGCGAAACGCGCTATCGCCTGGCCTTTCAGACCAGTCCCGATTCGATCAATATCAACCGGCTCTCCGACGGGTGCTACCTGGATGTCAACGATGGCTTCGTGCGTTTGACCGGCTGGAGCCGTGACGAGGTGATCGGCCAGAGGTCGCGCGACATTGGAATTTGGCACGACCTGGCCGTTCGCCGGCAACTCGTGAATGCGCTCGCGCGCGATGGCTATTGCGAAAATCTAGAGGCCTGCTTCGTCAAAAAAAACGGCGAGATCGTCATCGCACTCATGTCGGCTCACCTGATCACCCTTGAGGGCGAAACCTGCATCCTTTCGATCACGCGCGACATTACCGATAAGAAGCGGGCGGAAGAGGCCTTGCGCGACAGCGAGGCGCGTGCCAATAGCATCTTGCGCGTCGCGCCCGTGGGCATCGGCGTGGTGGTCAGGCGTCTCTTCATGGAGGTCAACGATACACTGCTGCGCATGACCGGTTACCGCCAGGACGAGTTGATCGGTCAGTCGGCACGGCTGCTCTATCCGTCCGATGCAGAATTTGAGTTCGTCGGGCACGAGAAATACGACCAGATCCGGGCACAGGGCATCGGCACCGTGGAGACCCGCTGGCGATGCAAGGATGGATCACTGATCAATGTCATTCTGTCCTCGTCGCCGATCGATCCGGACGATTTCGACAAGGGCGTGACCTTCACCGCTCAGGACATTACTGCGCGCAAGGTCCACGAGGAACAGATTCGCAATCTTGCCTATTTCGATCCCCTCACAGGGCTTCCCAACCGCCGTTTGCTGGTCGATCGGCTGGAGCACGCACTGATCGCCAGTCATCGCAGTCGCCAATACGGCGCCCTGATGATGCTCGACCTGGATCAATTCAAGGCCATCAACGATACCCTGGGGCATGATGTCGGCGACCGGCTGCTGGTCGAGGCCGCACAACGTATGACGACCAGCGTTCGCGAGGGCGACACGGTCGGCCGTTTGGGGGGGGATGAATATGTCGTGATCCTGGAAAACCTCGGAACCGAAGAACAGGCGGCGGCCAACGCAACCGAGATGACGGCGGAGAAGGTGCGTTTCGCCCTCAACATGCCCTATGCGCTGGCCTCCGCCGAGCCGGCCCATTACTGTACGTCCAGTATCGGCCTGACACTCTTTCGCGGTCACGATACCTCGATCGAGGTACTGCTCAAGCAGGCGGACGTCGCGCTCTATCAGGCCAAAGGTGCGGGACGCAACACGGCCCGCTTTTTCAACCCGAACATGCAGAAGACCATCGAGTCGCGCATGGCGCTGGAGACCGCGCTGCGTCAGGCGCTGTTCAAAGGCGAGCTACAGCTCTTCTATCAGCCTCAGATCGACCAGAATGGTCGCTGTTTCGGCGCCGAGGCCTTGTTGCGCTGGCGCCGGCCGGGTCATGGTTTGGTCGCGCCGCTGGAATTCATTCCACTGGCGGAGGAGACCGGACTCATCCTGCCGATCGGTCAATGGGTCATGGATACGGCCTGCGCTCAGATCAAAGCGTGGGAGGCGAGTGAACGGACCCGCTTCCTACGTATGGCGGTCAATGTCAGCGCGCGGCAATTCCATCAGCCCGACTTCGTCGCCCAGGTCCAGGCCAGCCTGGAGCGATACGGGGCCAATCCGCACCGGCTCAAGCTGGAGCTGACCGAGAGTGTCGTGCTGGAGAACGCCGAACAGGTCGTTAGCCGAATGAACCAGCTCAGGGCGCTGGGGGTGAGCTTTTCGATGGACGACTTCGGCACAGGTTACTCCTCGCTGTCCTATCTCAAACGACTGCCGCTGGATCAGTTGAAGATCGACAAGTCGTTTATCCGCGACATCGCCACGGATCCAAACGATGCAGCCATCGTCCGGGCGATCCTTGCCATGAGTCAGTCACTCGGACTGGAGGTCGTCGCCGAAGGGATAGAGAACGAGGCGCAGCGGCGTTTTCTATGCGAGAACGGCTGCCACCGCTTTCAGGGCTATTTGCTCGGGAAACCCAAGCCGATTGAGGAATGGGAAACGCGACCCGACCTTGGAGCGGATGTGGATAGGACGACATAAGTCGTCTCTGAGTGAATTGACATGCCTTGATGGACGAATGGCTCGGATCAGGCGTGCAGACCGACGACGACCGGGCGCGGTCGCAGTAACCCGAGCATCCTTGATCACGGGCGGTCGATGCCCGAGGTATCGCACGTAGCTGTTGGGGACGTACGTACGATTCCGTGATGCGGCTGTTTTCGCGCCGTTTCGGCAGATCAGGGAGTCGATCGAATCCAAGAATGCTGCGTGGGTTACAGCAAAACATCTCGGAAATTTGGTATGCAAGATAGGACGCAAGCCATTCGCTCATCCCCCCCAGAGTCCGTACGAGCAGGGAACGCCGGGATTCGAAGCCTCATCCCCTGGATCGTGCTGCTGGCCACCCTGCTTCCGGTTCTGCTGGCGTGGAACGGCTTGACCGAACAGCGACAGGTGCTCGCGAATCGACAGTTCGAGCTGCTCAGCCGCGAGATCCGCGAGGCGATCGCCCAGCGTCTGCTCGACCACAAGCAGATCCTGCTCGGTGGTGCCGGCCTGTTCGACGCCAGCAAGGAGGTGTCCCGCGAGGAGTGGCACACCTATGTCGAGCGACTGAGCTTGGCGAAGAACTACCCCGGCATCCTGGGTGTCGGCTACAGCCAAGTCATCCAGCCCGATCAGCTGGCGGCGCATATCGCCGCAGTGCGCGCACAGGGCTTCCCCGACTATCAGGTCAAGCCGCCCGGCGCGCGTCCGCTCTATACCGCCATCGTTTATCTGGAGCCCTTCTCCGGGCGCAACCTCGCGGCTTTTGGCTACGACATGTTCTCGCAGGAGACCCGACGCGCGGCCATGCAGTCGGCCGTCGACACCAACACCACCACCATCTCGGGCAAGGTCCGCCTGGTGCAGGAGACCCACGGCAAGGAGCAGGCCGGATTCCTCATGTACGTGCCCATCTATCGGCCCGATCTGCCTCTGGACACGGTGGAGGCACGCTGGAAGGCGCTCCGGGGCTTCGTCTACAGTCCCTATCGCGTCGATGACCTGATGGTCGGGATCCTCGGCGAGCGCAGCAGCCGGTCGATCGATTTTAGGATCTACGATAGCGATCACGCCGAGCCCAATGCCCTCATGTTCGAGTCTGCCGAGCACCACGCCGATGAGTCGAATCTGCAGCCCAGCCATCGCAGTCAGGAGCAGATCCATGCCTATGGTCGTACCTGGACGCTGAACCTATACAGCCGACCGGGCTTCGATGCCGAAACCGATTCGGTGACCGTTTGGCTGGTGCTTGGACTGGGAATCGGCATCAGCCTGGCCCTTTTTGCCCTCACTCGCCTGCTGGTCGATCGCCGCGCGCAGGCGCTGGCGCTGGCCGCGGAGATGACCGCCCGACGCCAGGAGTCCGAAGATCGTTTCCGCTCGGTCTACCTGCACCTGGGACAAGGCGTGGTCATCCACGACGCCGACGCGCGCATCCTTGATGCCAATCCCGCCGCGCAGCGCATCCTCGGCACCACCCTGGAGCAGATGCGGGAACTGACCTCGGTCGACTCACTGTGGCAGGTCGTCCACGAGGATGGGAGCAGCTTTTTCGCCACCGAGTACCCGGTGATGGTCGCCTTAAGGCGCAGCACGCCCGTCACGGATGTCGTGATGGGGATCCGCCACGACCGAGCCGTGCCATGGCGCTGGATCCTGGTCGATGCCTATCCCAGGCAGGACGAGGTGAGCGGCCGGGTGCACCGGGTCTATGCGGTCTTCACCGACATCACGGCGCGCAAGCAGGCAGAGTTGGCCCTCAAGGATCAGTCCCGGCACACGCAGGCTATCCTGGACAATGTGATCGACGCCATCATCACGGCGGGTGCCGACGGCATCGTCACCTCCTTCAACCTGGCCGCTGAGGGCATCTTCGGCTATGCGGGCGCCGAGGTGGTCGGAAACAACCTCAGCATGCTGATGCCCGAGCCCTATCACTCCGCTCACGATCGCTATATGAGCCACCATCTGCGCACCGGCGAGCAAAAGGTCATCGGCCACACGCGCGAGCTCACCGGGCGGCGCAAGAACGGCGACACCTTTCCCATGGAGCTGGCGGTCTCCCGTATCGAGCGCGACGGTCAGCCCTTCTTTATCGGCATGGTGCGCGACATCACCGCGCGCAAGCAGTTGGAGCGCATGAAGAGCGAACTCATCTCGACCGTCAGTCACGAGCTGCGCACCCCCGTCACCTCCATCCGTGGTGCGATCGGCCTGGTGATCGGACGCTATGCCGACGCCCTGCCCGAGAAGGGGCGCAATCTGCTCCAGATGGCCGAGCGCAACAGTGCCCGTCTGACCTTGCTCATCAACGATATTCTCGACCTGGAGAAGCTCACCTCCGGGCGCATGAACTTCGATCTCCATCCCTGTGATCTCGTCTCGATCGCAGGCCAGGCATTGGAGGCCAATGAGGGCTATGCCCGTCAGCACCAGGTGACGCTTTCGGGGTGCTTCGAGCTGACGCGCGCACCGGTGTTGGCCGACGACAATCGCTTGCTGCAGGTCTTTGCCAATCTCATCTCAAATGCCGTGAAGTACTCACCGTCGGGCGCCGTGGTCCAGATCGGGCTGCGGCGCCAAGGGGAGGGATTCCGCGTCAGCGTTCAGGATGAGGGGCCGGGCATTCCCGAGGACTTCAAGGGCCGCATCTTCGAGCGCTTCGCCCAGGCCGATAGCTCCGATACGCGCGAGAAGGGCGGCACCGGATTGGGGCTGTCTATCACCAAGGTGATCCTGGAGCGGCACAATGGGCGCGTCGACTATCTCTCTCAGGCAGGGATCGGCACGACCTTCTATTTCGACCTGCCCGAATGGATCGAGCGCAGCTCAGACGGCACGGTTGCCGATCCGCAGCCAGATCCGCCGACGAGCGAGCAGGATTAGAGTCTTAGGAGCACACCATGACACTGCATATCCTACATATCGAAGACGAGCCGGACATCCGGGAGGTTGTCGATTTCGCGCTGGAAGAGGGTGGTTTTCGGTTGACTCAGTGCGCTTCCGGGGAAGAGGCGTTGACCTGTGCCCCGGAACTCTCACCGGACCTCATCCTGCTTGACGTCATGATGCCGGGCATGGACGGTCCGACCACGTTGCAAAAGTTGCGGGCGCTGCAGAATCTGGCCCGTACCCCTGTCATTTTTATGACCGCCAAGGTTCAGCCGAAGGAGTGCGAGTACCTCAAGGCACTCGGGGCGCTCGGGGTGATCTCCAAGCCCTTCGATCCCATGCGGCTCGGTGAGGAGATTCGCGCCCTCCTGCAGCATCCTCTCGTCTGAAGCCATCTCATGCCCAAGCCCTGTGGAGAGCCGCTTATGTCTTCATCTCAGCCGAGTCGTCGCGGGAGACTGCGCCAGATGGAGGCGCAATTCCTCAAGGAACTACCGACTCTGCTCTATGAGTTGGAGGCGGCCTGGTCGCATGCGTTGGAGCCTGCAAGTCCGCCAAGCGCCTTGGATGGCTTTATTCATCGGGCGCACAGTCTCGCGGGTACTTCCGGAACCCTCGGGCAGCCGGCGCTCGGTCGCCACACCAAGGAGATCGAGTGTCTGGCCGAGCGGCTCCGCCAGACGGAAGGACCTGTCCGCTCCGAATTGGCCGCTCGCATCAGCGCACGTATCCGGATGCTGAAACCGCAATCGCCACAGGTTGCGGAGGGCCAGGAAACCGCCGAAGAGGACGGCGCCGCCCTCTCCGGCTCCAGCCGGACGAAGACGGCGGATGGGCAAGCCCCCTGTCTGCTGCTGATCGAAAACGATCCGCGAGTCGCCGCAGAACTGTCGGAACAGCTCGGCCACTTCGGGTGGGATGTCGTTCGGTGCGCGCGCACGCAGCTCGACAGGATGCTGGATGCCCGTCGGCCCGTGGCGATCATCTCGGATGAGATCCTGACGGAAGGACACTCGTCAGATCCGAGGCTCGGTCCCTCCACGCAGCGGCTCGCCACCCATACGCCCGTCATCATCGTCTCCGATCGCTGGGACTGGGACAGCCGGCTGGCCGCCGTGCGCACCGGGGCCGACGCCTATCTCACCAGGCCGCTCGATATCCACCGCTTGGCCGACCTGCTCGATAAGCTCACCGGCGAGCAGCCTCAGGACGCCTATCGCGTGCTGATCCTCGACGACGAGGCGCGCTCCGGCGACTACTACGCCGAGGTGCTCAGGGGTGCCGGCATGCATGCCGTCGCCATTAGCGAACCGCGCAGATTGCTCGACAGCCTCAATGAGGTCAATCCGGAGCTGATCTTGATGGATCTGCACATGCCGGACTGCAACGGCATCGAGGCCGCACGCATTGTCCGTCAGGACGAGCGCTATGCCAGCGTGCCCATCGTTTTCCTGTCCGGCGAGTCCGATCGTCAGCGGCAATTGTCTGCGATGGGAACCGGGGCGGACGATTTTCTCACCAAGCCCATCGGCGATACCTACCTGGTGAGCGCAGTCGAGCTGCGGATCGCCCGCTTTCGCTCGCTCACCGCCCTCATCCGCCAGGACAGTCTGACGGGGTTGCTCAACCGGATCGCCTTCGACCTCCAGGTCGAGGCCGAGACGTCGCGCGCGAGCAGGAGCGGTTCCCCCCTAGTGCTCGCCATGCTGGACATCGATCATTTCAAGCGGATCAACGACACCTATGGCCATCCTGTCGGCGACCGGGTCATCAAGAGCCTGGCGCAACTGCTGCGCAAGCGACTGCGTCGCTATGACATCATCGGGCGCTATGGCGGAGAGGAATTCACCATCCTCATGCCGGATACTCCGCTCGCGGCCGCCGAGAAGGTCTTGAACGAGCTGCGCGAGCAATTCTCCCTGTTGCACCTGTCCAGCGTGGGCGACCAATTCCATTGCACGTTCAGCGCAGGGCTCGCTGCTCTGGACGACCACCCCAGCCAGGAGCTGACGGCCGTTGCCGATGCTGCTCTCTATGAAGCCAAGCGGCTCGGGCGCAATCGGGTCGTGTGCGCCGACACAGGCATCGGGTGAACATCAGGGCGCCAATCGCATCGATCTCGCGCTCGACGAAGCGCTTGAAAGCTTGAACCCGCGATTTCAGGCCGCTCAAGCGCACAAAAAACCGGGCAAAGCCCGGTTGATGTGTGTCTATCGCGTTGATGTTTGGTGCGCGAGGGGGGACTCGAACCCCCACAGGTTTCCCCACTGGAACCTAAATCCAGCGCGTCTACCAATTCCGCCACTCGCGCGAATCGGCGCATTCTACAGTGGATTGGATCAAACGCGTAGTGCTGGAACGAACCTTCCCCCTCGCCGGCCGGGGTCCGGTCGGCGGGTTTGAGCGTTGCGAACGCTGTTTTGTGGGTCAGGGTTGGACCGTGGTCAGGCCGACACTCACCCAGTCCTGCATGCCCCCGCGATACCACTTGAGCTTGTAAGTCGGGTAGCCGATTCCGACTAGGGTCTTGAGATTGGCGGTCGATTGGGGACACCAGATACCGTTGCAGAAGAGCACCAGGGTTTTGGCCTCGCTGAAGTCCCACTCGCCGGTTTCGGCGTTGCGATCGGCTCCGAATTCATCTTCCAGAATGTGATCGAAGGTGTCCGCCTCCGAGGGTGTCTCGAAGGTGCCGGCCGAGTCGCGGCTGATCTTGTTCCAGGGAACGTTGACCGAGCCAGGGATGGTGCCGCGCATGACCCAGTCGGGTGTGCGGGAATCGACGACCATGATGTTCGACTCGCCCTGGGCGATGCGTTTGAGGTATCCGAGCACCTCCAGTTCGCCGATGGTTTCGACGCCCTCAATGGCGACGATCGGCTGGACGCAGAAGGGCGGGCAGCCGCGATCGGTTTTCTGGAAGATTTCGGGCAGGGTGGCGTCGCGGTCGTGACCGCGATAGATGCTGATGGGCTTGCCTTGGTAAACCGCTTCGACGCTCTCGAGCGTCGGGGTGATCATATTGTCTCCAGCGAACGCGGAGATGGATAGCGTCAAGCAGGCGAGCAGCACCAGCGTGGTCAGATGCAGTGTTCTACGCATGATGGAATTCTCCCCAACGAGGTAATGCGGGTGTGTGGTCGAGATGGCCTTCGTGATGTGTTGTTGCGGCATTCCTATTGCCGTCTGGGCACATAGGACGGGAAGTCCGCGTCCTTCTCGGCCATGGCCTGCTCGTATCCGAGCGTACCCTGATGTTGGGCCTTGGTGGCGAGTTCGGTTGCCTCCTCAAAACGGCCTGATTTTTCGAGGTCCTTTGCATTTTTGATCATCTTGGCTGTATCCCGCCATTCTCCGCCGACGGAGGCGGCCTGCTTGCGCGCCTTTTCGGCGGCGTCGATCGCCTGTTTGGCCTTGCGGTCGGCGGCCACGTCGGTCGTGATGCTGCCGCTTGCCTGCTCGTAGGCGAAGGTGTCCTGCATCTTTGCCTTATTGGCGATCTTGACGGCCTTGGTGAACTGGCGCGAAGGCATGAGCTTCTCGGCCTGCTCGATCAGGGTTTGGGTCTCCAGCGAGGCGACGTCGGCCTCGGCCGCCTTTTCGTGGGCCGCCTTGGCTTCCGCGATGGCCTGCTCCGCCTCGGTGCGATGCGTGGCCCAGGCGCTGGTCATGGGGACGATGCCCAGCGATAGCGCGGCGACGATGGCTGCGATGGAATGGTGACGGTTCTTCATCTGTTTTGGTCTCCTCGTCTTTCGTATTCGGCCGGCCGGGGCATTGGATCCCCGGCGCCGGGCATCACTTGCGCGCGCCCGGCCCATTCAGTTCGAGGCCGTTGTTCATATAGGTCAGAAAGAACTCGAGATCGCGATATTCCTCGCCCTGGAGCTTGAAGGGTTTGGCGCGAACCTGTTTGTTGCAGCCAGAAAAGCGGCGATGCAGGGTGCCCATTTCACCCCATTTGGAGCGGTACACGGGGAAGTGCGTCGTATGTCCGAAGGCGGGGCTGAGGATCTCGGTGCGCAGCGTGGTGCCCGAGTTGCCCATGTGACACTGGGCGCATGAGAAGTTGAGCTGGCCGCGTCGGGCGAAATAGAAATGCTTGCCCTTTTCGTAGGCCTCCAGGGCACGCGGATCGTCGTTTGGGATCACGACGTTGGTGATCTGTCCGCGTGACTGGAAGGCGATGTAGGACAGCAGGTCGGCGATTGGGCCCTTGCCGTATTTGAGCGGCGTTTCATCGTTCTTGGCACGGCATTCGTTGATGGCGAGTGGGAGCGTGACGACCATGCCGCGATCGCTGTCCCAATAGGGATATTTGGACTCGATTGCCGGACCGTCGGGGAAACAGTCTTTGTAGGTCTTGCCGTTGGCGAAGGCGGTGTTCCACATGATCTCGCCGTTGCTGATCGCGTTCTCGTAGGGCGGGAATTCCTCGATGGCCTCCCAGTTTTCGCGTCCGATGGGGTCGATCGCATAGGAGCCGTTCTTGAATTCGTCGAGCGGGACGGTGGGAAAGCGATGCTTGAAATACTGCTGGAAGGTGGCTTGGTCTTCCGGGGGCGTCGCGGCGATCGCGGCTGGAACGGCCAGCAGGCAGGCGAGGGCGGTTGCGAGCAGGTGGGTCGGTGTAGGGTTCATCGGCTGTTGCCTCCCGTGACGGTGGGTCAGAGCGACCAGATGTATTCGACGACGTCGACGAATTCCTTCTGAGTCAGGATCTCGTGCTTGCCGAAGGGCGGCATCACCGCTTCGGGGTTCTTCACCGTCGGATCCCAGATCTGCCGGGCCAGCGCCTTTTTGCTGGCGAAACGGGTCTGCATGGTGATCAGGACCGGGCCGATCGCGCCCGGCCCCTCCGAGCCGGCCATCATGTGGCAGGCGACGCAATTGCCTTTGGCACGGTCGTTGGCAATCACTTTTCCGGCGGCGGCGTCTCCGTTGAGATCCCAGTCGGGCATGTCGACGAATGCGGCGCTCGCCGTCAGGGCCGCCAGACCCAGTGGGACGGCAAGCAAGGTTTGGCGCGATGGGCGAAAGGACAACATGAGCGAACCTCCTCGGCTTATTGGTGTGTCTATGTCATTGGATCCGGTCGCCGTTCGCTAGAGGCGGCCGGCTGGATTGCGCAATGTCATGGCGGTCGCGTTCCGGAGATGATCCGGTTGCCGCGCTTCGAATCCTAGCATGGACACGGCTTTTGACCGCTAGTGTAAAAAGCGACCTCTAGTGGTTTGGGCTCAGATGGGGGGTAAACCGGATTCCCAAAGGGGTGAACGGCTGGTATTCCAGTGGCTTGGCCAAACATAGAGTCATTCAATTGGCCTCGACCCCGGTCTGCGCCGCACACATGAAAAGGGACACATCGCGTCTCTTTACTACCGAGGAGGAAACTCATCCAATGTCGCTATCACGACGGGACTTCATGCGTCTCTTGGGCCTGGCCGGTGCGGCCGGGATGCTTCCCGGTGGCGCCTTCGCCGCCAAACGTCTTCCTGCCGATCTCTACGAAACGCCCAAGTTTGGAAATGTGCGCCTGCTTCACATCACGGATACGCACGCCCAGTTGAATCCGATCTATTTCCGTGAGCCCAACGTCAACATCGGGATCGGCGATGCACTTGGCAAGGCACCGCATCTGGTCGGACAGGCGCTGCTCGATCATTTCGGTGTCGAGCCGGGCGGCATCGAGGCCCATGCCCTAACCTATCTGAACTATGCCGAGGGCGCCGAACGATTCGGGGCGGTCGGCGGCTTCGCCCATCTCAAGACCCTGATCGAGCGTCTGCGCACTGAGGCCGGCGACGGCAACAGTTTGCTGCTCGATGGCGGTGATACCTGGCAGGGTTCGGGTACCGCCTATTGGACGCGCGGCATGGACATGGTCGGCGCCTGCAATCTGCTCGGGGTCGACGTCATGACCGGGCATTGGGAGTTCACCTATCGGGACACCGAGGTCATCCGCAATATCGGTGCCTTCAAGGGCGATTTCGTCGCCCAGAACGTCAAGGTTCGCGAGGAGGCCCTGTTCGACTACAAGTTCGAGGATTTCGCCGGATTCGACGAGGACATGGGGCTGGCCTTCCGTCCTTACAGTATCAAGGAGATCGGCGGCGTGAAGGTGGCCGTGGTGGGCCAGGCGTTTCCCTATACGCCGATCGCCAACCCGCAGCGCTTCATCCCCGACTGGACCTTCGGTATCCAGGACGGGCGGATGCAGGAGATCATCGATCAGGTCAGGGCGGAGGAGAAGCCGGCTCTGGTGGTCGTCCTATCGCACAACGGGATGGACGTCGACCTCAAGATGGCCTCGCGGGTGACCGGGATCGACGTCATCTTTGGCGGCCACACGCACGATGGCGTGCCGGCGCCGACCATCGTTGCCAATGCCAGCGGCAAGACCTTGGTCACCAACGCGGGCTCTAACGGTAAGTTCGTCGGGGTGATGGATCTCGACGTCAAGGATGGCAGGCTGCACGATTATCGCTATCGTCTGCTGCCGGTGTTCTCGAATCTGCTCAAGCCCGATCCGGCCATGGCGGATTATATTGCCGGGGTGCGCGCGCCCTACAAGGCGAAGCTGGAAGAGAAATTGGCCGTGGCCGAAGAGACTCTGTTTCGGCGCGGTAATTTCAACGGCACCTTCGATCAGCTGATTTGCGATGCACTGCGCAAGGTCCATGATGCCCAGATCAGTCTCTCGCCTGGATTCCGTTGGGGCACCACGGTGCTTCCGGGGCAGACGATCACCATGGATAACGTCATGGATCAGACGTGTATCACCTATCCCGAGACCTATCGTCGTGAGATGACGGGGGCGGATCTGAAGGCGATTCTCGAAGACGTTTGCGACAACCTCTTCAATCCCGATCCCTATGTGCAGCAGGGTGGCGACATGGTTCGGCTCGGAGGCATGAACTATGTCTGTGATCCGACCGAGAGCATCGGCAAGCGGATTCAGGAGATGACACTGGACGACGGGACCAAGATCGAGTCGGACAAGAATTACGTGGTGGCGGGTTGGGCGACGGTCGGCAGTCAGTCGCCGGGCGAACCGATCTGGGAGACGGTCGCGACTTATCTACGCGATATCAAGACGGTCAAGATCGAGCGTCTGAACACACCCAAGCTCAAGAACGTCAAGGGCAATCCTGGAATCGCCGATTATCCGTCATTGGTCTGAAACGCGGAAACGGGAACGGGGTCCTGGACCCCGTTCTTTTTGCCTGCCGCTCACGGAACGTCCCTGTCCCGTGGTGACGGCTGTCCTGCGATGCCTCAGTGGCTGGCTGCGCCCTCGGCTCCGATGCCGGTTTCGCAGCGGATCTTCTGGGCATCGAAGGCGGCCCGATCCAGCTTGGCGCGCTCCGAATTGTCGAGGAGAGAGACCAGCCAGATGAAGAAGAACGCCAGCGGCATGGAGATGATCGCCGGGTTGTTCAGGCCGATCAGGCCAACCGCGATTTCCTTGCCGTCGACCATGGCCGTATGACCGAGCACGTCACCCCAGACTGCCTTGGATAGGATGGTCAGGATAACGGCGCTGATCAGACCCACGAGTCCACCGACGACTGCGCCCCGGGTGGTCATCTTGCCCCAGAAGATCGAGGTGATGAGGACCGGGAAGTTGGCGCTTGCCGCGATGGCAAAGGCCAGACCCACCATGAAGGCCACGTTCTGGGTCTCGAAGGCGATACCCAGGCCGATGGCGACCAGACCCAGTGCGAAGGTGGCGAACTTGGAAACGCGGATCTCGGTGGCCTCGTTACTGCGTCCGCGTGCGATGACGCTGGCATAGAGGTCGTGCGAGATGGCCGAGGCGCCGGCCAGGGTCAGTCCGGAGACCACTGCGAGGATGGTGGCGAAGGCAACGGCCGAGATGAAGCCGAGGAAGAGATTGCCGCCGACGGCCTCGGCCAGTCGGATGGCGACCATGTTGGTGCCGCCGCTGACGCCCTTGACGTCGACGATGGTGCCATCAAGGAGTGCGCCGGGCTTGAAGAACTCGGGGTGCTGGGTGAGCAGCACGATCGCCGCGAAGCCGATGATGAAGGTCAGGATGTAGAAGTAGCCGATGAAACCGGTGGCATAGAACACCGATTTACGCGCCTCCTTGGCATCCGGAACGGTGAAGAATCGCATCAGGATGTGGGGCAGGCCGGCGGTACCGAACATGAGGGCCAGACCCAGCGAGATGGCGTTGAGCGGGTCCGTGACCAGAGTGCCGGGACCCATGATGGCATCCCCCTTGGGGTGGACGGCGACGGCCTGACGGAACATTTCCTCGGGCGAGAAACCGAAATGCGCCAGTGAGGCGAGGGCCATGAAGGTCGCGCCTGCGAGCAGCAGCATCGCCTTGATGATCTGCACCCAGGTGGTGGCGGTCATGCCGCCGAAGATGACATAGACCATCATGAGCACGCCGACCGCGACCACGGCGATCCAATACTCCAGACCGAACAGCAGCTGAATCAGCTTGCCGGCGCCGACCATTTGGGCGATCAGGTAGAAGGCGACCACGACCAGCGAGGAGATGGCCGCCATGCTGCGGATCGGGGTCTGGCCGAAGCGGTAGGAGCTGACGTCGGCGAAGGTGAACTTGCCCAGATTGCGGATCTGCTCGGCGATCAGGAACATGATCACCGGCCAGCCGACCAGGAAGCCGATGGAGTAGATGAGACCGTCGTAGCCGGACGCGAACACCAGGCCGGAGATGCCCAGGAAGGAGGCGGCGGACATGAAGTCGCCCGCGATGGCCAGACCGTTCTGGAAACCAGTGATACCGCCGCCGGCGGTGTAGAAATCCTTGGCCGAGCGGGTACGCTTGGCGGCCCAGTAGGTGATGCCCAAGGTGCCGGCGACGAAGAGCAGGAACATGCCGATGGCGGTGTAGTTGATCGTCTGCATCTCGACCTCGCCGGTCATCGCCGGCGCGGCGACGAGTACGAAGGGCGTGAGCAGCGCCAACAGGGTGCCCCAGATTGCGAAACGTTTCATTGCATGTCCTCTCGGATCTCTTTGGTCAGGGCGTCGAAGCGGCCGTTGGCCCGGGCCACGTAGATTCCGGTGAGGGCAAAGGCGGCGAGAATGATGGCGACGCCGACCGGGATCCCGATCGTGGTTGTCGCGCCAGCCGCGATTGGTGTGCCAAGCCAGGAGGGCACGAAGGCGATGACCATGATGAAGCCGTAGTAGATGGCCAGAATGATGAACGTTAGGTTCCAGGCGAAACACTTGCGTGAGCACACCAGTTCCTGATAACGCGGATGCGCCTTGATGGCGTCGACCGATTCTTGTTGCATGAGCTTCCTACTTTTGCGTTGGAATTGTTATGTGAGAGTCGGGCAGCACGGATCGGCCTCTAAGGTGCCGAGGCTAGTACGGGATTTCCCGTTGGTCGGAACGCGCGCAAAATGCTACCCGCCTGCTCGTTGGGCGAGCGCGGTGCCTCTCGTTATTGCTTTTAGTGATTGTGTGCGCGCGAGTTGGGGCGCGACGGATTCTGTTGGTCTATGCTGACAATCGTCAATCAAAGAATGATTGATTATTTCAATCCCGTAGATTGATAAGTGCGCGAAGGCAGTGGGGGCGCGGATCGCGCCCCTCTGGTGAGAGGAGGGGAAGGGGTCAGACTCGCACGCCGGCCGCCGGGCTATAGCTGTCGAGGACGTTGAGATAATTGGCGCGCTCGAGCTCCGCCGGGTTGGGGATCGAGAGCGCGCTCACCCGTCCGCGGAAATCCTCGACCGACTGGAATCCCTGCTCTTGCATCCAGTCCGAGATGTCGGCAAGCAGCAGTGCGACATAGCTCGGCCCCTTGTCGAGCAGCGCGCTGCAAACGTGTACGACATCGGCCCCGGCGAGCAGCAGCTTGATGGCATCCTCGGCGGTGTGGATGCCTCCGGTGGCACCCAACGAAAGCCCCTGGATACGGCCGTGGAGGAGGGCGATCCAACGCATGGCGAGCAGCGACTCGGCGGAGGTCGATGGTGTGAGTCTGGCCTGTAGCCTGAGGCGGCCGATGTCGATGTCGGGCTGGTAGAAGCGGTTGAAGAGCGAGACCCCGTTGGCGCCCGCAGCCGCGAGACGCGTGACAAAATTGCCGACCGCGCTGAAGGCCGGTGAGAGCTTCATGTTGATCGGGATGGAGATCTGGCCGCGCAGATCGCGCAGCAGCTTGAGATAGAGGTCCTCGACCTCCGTTCCGGTCTGATCCAACTTGGCCGCGACGTAGTAGACGTTCAGCTCGATCGCGTCGGCTCCGGCCTGCTCCAGCTCGATCGCATGCTTGATCCAGCCGCTGTCGGTGACCCCGTTGAGACTGGCGATGACGGGGATGTCGAGCGTCTCCTTGAGCGCGCGGACCTGATTCAGATAGCGTTCGAGTCCGTTCTCGAAATCCTGATGGTCGGGCAGGAAGCCGGTCGTGCTCTCGGCGAATCCGATGTCCTGTTGGTGTAGGAAGCGCACCATGGATTCGGACTCGGCCGTGATGGCCTCCTCGAACAGTGAATACATGATGATGGCGGCTGCGCCGCTGTCTTCGAGTTCGCGCGCGATGTCGAGGCTCTTGGTCAGCGGGGAGGCCGAGGGAACCAGCGGGTTCTTGAGTTCCAGGCCGAGGTAATGGGTCGTCAGGTTCATGGTCGGGTACGCCTCGTTTACGAAACTGTGGGGGCAATGACGGATCCCTGGCGCGGGATCCGTCCTCGATCGTCGGGCCTACTCGCTCGACGGTGCCTTCTGGACCGCCAGATGGGCCAGCTGTTCGTAGAGATCGAACCGCGTTGTTACATGCTTCTGCGCGAGCTGCAGAAAGTGCTCCGCAGCCTCCGGATGGGTGCGGTTCAGCAGGCTGAATCGGGTCTCCGAGTTCGTGAAATCCCGATAGGGAATGCTCGGCGGCTTGGAGTCGATCAGAAGCGGATTCTCTCCTCGGGCGGATCGGCGCGGATCGTAACGGAACAGCGCCCAGTGGCCTGCATTGACGGCCATGTCCTGCTGGCGCAGGTTGTTGGACAGATCGACGCCATGCGCGATGCAGGGCGAGTAGCAGATGATGACCGAGGGGCCGTCGTAAGATTCGGCTTCCATGAAGGCGCGCACGGTCTGTACGTCCTTGGCGCCGAAGGCGACCTGGGCGACGTAGACGTTCTCGTAGGCCATGGCCATCATCGCCAGGTCCTTCTTGAAGGTCGGCTTGCCGCCGGCCGCGAACTTGGCGACTGCACCCATCGGTGTCGCCTTGGAGTTCTGTCCGCCGGTGTTGGAGTAGACCTCGGTGTCCAGGATCAGCAGATTGACGTTGCGTCCGCTGGCCAGGACATGATCGACGCCGCCGTAGCCGATGTCGTAGGCCCAGCCGTCACCGCCGACGATCCAGACGCTGCGTCGGACCAGCTGGTCGCAGATGCTCTCCAGCGTGCGCGCCTCCGGGCCCTCGATTCCCGCCAGACACTCGCGCAGCGCGCTAACCCGGTCACGCTGTTCGTGGAGACCCGCTTCGCTCGATTGGTCGGCGCTCAGCAGGGTCTCAGCCAACTCCGATCCGATCCGATCCGCCAGGCGGGCGACCAGTTCGCGGGCATGGGCGCTCTGCTTGTCGACCGCGAGGCGCAGTCCCAGACCGAACTCGGCATTGTCCTCGAACAGCGAGTTGTTCCAGCTCGGGCCGCGACCCTCGGGGGTCGTGGTGTAGGGCGTGGTCGGCAGGTTGCCGCCATAAATGGACGAGCAACCGGTGGCGTTGGCGATCAGCATGCGGTCGCCGAAGAGTTGGGTGGCGAGTTTGATATAGGGCGTCTCGCCGCAGCCGACACAGGCCCCGGAGAATTCGAACAGTGGCTGCATCATCATGGCGTGCTTGATCTTGGATGCATCCAGCCGGGTACGGTCGTATTCCGGAAGGGTCAGGAAGAAATCCCAATTGGCCCGTTCCTGCTCATGGATGCGTTCGGCTGCGACCATGTCCAGCGCCTTGTGCTCGGGATTCTTGCGGTCGCGGATCGGACAGACCTCGACGCAAAGTCCGCATCCGGTGCAGTCCTCGGGCGCGATCTGATAGGTGACCTGATAGCCCTCGGGGAAGTCCTTGCCCTTGATGGTCGCGTGCAGGAATCCTTCGGGCGCTGAATCGACGAGATCGGCCGGATAGACCTTGGCGCGGATCGCCGCGTGTGGACAGACCAGTGGGCACTTGCCGCACTGGGTGCAGAGATCCTTGTCCCACGTGGGCAGCTTCAGTGCCAGATCGCGTTTCTCGAAGCGCGTGGTTCCGGTCGGCCAGGTGCCGTCTGCCGGCATGAGGCTGACCGGAAGCTGGTTGCCTTGTCCGGCCAGCAGGGTGGCGGTGACGCGGCGCACGAAGTCGGGTGCGTCATCCGGGACTACGGGCGGGCGATCGAAGGTGCTCGATACCTCGGCAGGAATCTCGACCTGGCGCAGGCCGGCCAGTGTTGCGTCGATGGCCTGGTAGTTGCGGTCCAGCAGGCGCTGGCCCTTTTTGCCATAGGTCTTTTTGACCGCCTCCTTGATGTGGGCGATCGCCTCGTCCTTGGGCAGGATCCCGGAGATGGCAAAGAAGCAGGTCTGCATGATGGTGTTGATGCGCCGCCCCATCCCTGTCTCGGCGGCGATGCCGTAGGCGTCGATGACATAGAAGGTCAGCGCCTTGTCGAGCATGATCTGCTGCATCCGGCGCGGCAGATCGTTCCAGACCTGGTCGGGCGGGGTGTGAGAGTTGAGCAGGAAGACACCGCCCGGGCGTGCCTTGTCGAGCATCTCGTAGCGGGTCAGGAAGGTCGGTTGATGACAGGCGACGAAGCTCGCCTCGTCGTCGCCGATCAGGTAGGTGCTATTGATGGGGCGCGGTCCGAAGCGCAGATGGCTGATCGTGATGGCTCCGGCTTTCTTGGAGTCGTACTCGAAATAGCCTTGACCGAAGTTGGATGTCTCCTCGGCGATGATCTTGATCGAGTTCTTGTTGGCCGAGACGGTTCCATCGGACCCGAGACCATAGAAGACGCAGGCGGTAACGTTCTGAATGGCGCTCGACTTGAAGCTCGGATCCCACTCCAGGCTGCTGTGACCGACGTCGTCGATGATGCCGACGGTGAAATGATTGCGTGGGGTTGGCTGGGCGAGTGCGTCGAAGACGCCCTTGACCATGGCTGGGGTGAACTCCTTGGAGGACAGACCATAGCGACCGCCGAAAACGCGTGGCATGCGGTCGATCTGTCCCTCGCCGTGGGCCTGGGCCAGGGCGGTCAGGATGTCCTTGTAGAGCGGTTCGCCGTCGGCGCCGGGTTCCTTGGTGCGGTCGAGCGCGGCAATGCATTTGGCCGTGTCGGGCAGGGCGGCGATCAATCGAGCTGGGTCGAATGGGCGGAACAGTCGGACCTTGATGAGTCCGACCTTCTCTCCCTGCGCGACTAGGTGATCCACCGTTTCCTCGGCGGCACCGATGCCTGAGCCCATGAGCGCGATCACGCGTTCGGCATCGGGCGCGCCCACGTATTCGAAGAGTCCGTACTGGCGTCCGGTGAGCGCGGCGAGACGGTCCATGACGCCTTGGACGATATCCGGCGTCGCGGTGTAGTAGGGATTGACGCTTTCGCGGCCCTGGAAATAGACGTCTGGATTCTGGGAGGTGCCGCGTAACTTGGGGCGGTCCGGATTCAGTGCCCGCTCTCGGCAGTCCGCGACCAGATCTTCGTCGATCATGGCGCGGATGGTTTCGACCGGCAGCTTCTCGATCTTGGTGACCTCGTGCGAGGTGCGGAAGCCGTCGAAGAAATGTAGGAAAGGAATTCGGCTTTCCAGTGTCGCCGCCTGAGCGATCAGGGCAAAGTCCATGACCTCCTGCACCGAGGCGGCGCAGAGCATGGCGTATCCGGTCGCCCGGCAGGCCATGACGTCCGAATGGTCGCCGAAGATCGACAGGGCCTGAGCGGCAAGGGAGCGTGCCGACACGTGGAAGACCGTCGGCGAGAGTTCGCCGGCGATCTTATACATGTTCGGGATCATCAGCAGCAGCCCTTGCGAGGCCGTGAAGGTGGTGGCTAGCGATCCGCCCTGTAAGGCACCATGGATGGCGCCGGCAGCGCCGGCCTCGCTCTGCATTTCGACGACATCGGGGATCGTGCCCCACAGGTTTGAGATCCCCTGAGCGGACCAGTCGTCCGCCCACTCGCCCATGTTGGAGGAGGGCGTGATGGGGTAGATGGCGATGACCTCGTTGGTCATATGGGCGACGTAGGCGGCGGCTTCGTTGCCGTCGAGTGTGACCATGCTCTTGTGCGACATCGAACTATCCGAAAGGTGTGTGGAAAGGGGATGACCGCGACGCGGCATTGCAGCGCTGGACTCCGAATCCGTCGAATCGGGTCGGTTAGGTGGGCCGTCGGCATCTCGATGCCGTACAGCCGTTTCGAGTGTTCAAGGTTTAAATAATGAAGAACTATAGCCCGAAAGCCTAGGCCATTGTGGGCGTCCCGTGCGTCCCTTTTCGATCAAACGGCCGTGACATGATCCCCGTCATCTGCCTATAGTGCCGCGCCTTGCGATCCCGAGATCGACGTCCGGACACGCGATGAGCGGCTTTGTTGGAGAACTCCATGTTGACCTTTAGACCCATGTGCGACGATGACCTGAGCCGGGTTCTCGGGGTGGAGCGCGCGTCCTACGAATTCCCCTGGACCCTCGAAACCTTTCGGGATTGTCTGCGGGTCGAATATTCCTGCTGGGTTGGCGAACTCGGCTCCGAGATCGTGGCGCATGGGATCATGTCGGTCGCGGTCGGTGAATGTCACGTCTTCAATCTTTGCGTCCATCCGGCGCATCAGCGGCGCGGCCACGGTCGAGAGATGCTGCGTCATCTCATGGCGCTGGCGGTCGGTCAGGGGGCCGAAACGGCGTTTCTGGAGGTGAGGGCATCCAATGCGAGTGCCAAGGAGCTGTACGCCTCCGAGGGGTTCTGCGAGATCGGTCTGCGCCGTCGTTACTATCCGGCGCGCCAGGGGCGCGAGGATGCGGCCGTGCTCGCGCGTCAGTTGATGGGGCTCGATAGCGGGCATCAGGTCGCCTGAGGTTCGGCGAGCGCCCTCGCGGGTCGTGCCTGAGTCGCGGGGATTGGATATACTCCCGCGATTTACCAGCGTAATCGTATCTCCATCCCTGTCCTATGAGCGAGCTCCAAGAGCAACTCCACAAGCGCCGTACCTTTGCCATCATCTCGCATCCCGACGCGGGTAAGACCACTCTGACCGAGAAGCTGTTGCTGTTCGGCGGCGCGATTCAGCTCGCCGGCACGGTCAAGGGCCGCAAGGCGGCCAGGCATGCCACCTCCGACTGGATGGAGCTGGAGAAGGAGCGCGGCATCTCCGTAACCTCGTCGGTCATGCAGTTTCCCTATGGCGAGGCCATCGTCAACCTGCTCGACACCCCCGGCCATGAGGACTTCTCCGAGGATACCTACCGGACGCTGACGGCGGTCGACTCTGCGCTGATGGTGATCGACGTCGCCAAGGGTGTCGAGGAACGGACCATCAAGCTGATGGATGTCTGCCGGCTGCGCGACACCCCGATCCTGACCTTCGTCAACAAGCTCGACCGCGAGGGGCGCGATGCCATCGAGATCCTTGATGAGATCGAGGCGGTGCTCAAGATCCAATGCACGCCTCTGACCTGGCCCATCGGCATGGGTAAACGGTTCAAAGGGGTCTACGATCTACGTTCGGGCAAGACGCATCTCTTCAGCGCCCAGCATGGCGGCAAGATCGCCGAGGGCGAGATCATCGATGGGATCGACAATCCGCGCATGGACGAGGTGCTGGGCGATCAGGCCCAGGAGTTGCGCGACGAGATGGAGTTGGTCCAGGGGGCGAGTCATGCACTGGACATGGACGCCTATTTGGCCGGGAAGCAGACCCCGGTTTTCTTCGGTTCGGCGATCAACAATTTCGGCGTGCGCGAACTGCTGGACGCCTTCGTCCAATATGCCCCGCCGCCGCGTCCGCGCTCGACCCAGCAGCGCGCGGTTTCGCCCAGCGAGGAGGCATTCACCGGCTTCGTGTTCAAGATTCAGGCGAACATGGACCCGGCGCATCGCGACCGCGTCGCTTTCATGCGGGTCTGCTCGGGGCGCTACAAGAAGGGCATGAAGATGCGCCATGTGCGCACCGGAAAGGCCATTCAGGTCGCCAATGCCATCACCTTTCAGGCTGATGAGCGCCGTCATGTCGAGGAGGCATGGCCGGGCGACATCATCGGTCTGCACAACCATGGCACCATTCAGATCGGCGATACCTTCAGCGAAGGCGAGGCGCTCAAATATGAGGGCATTCCCTATTTCGCGCCCGAGCTGTTCCGCCGTGTCGTGCTCAAGGATCCGCTGCGGATGAAGGCGTTGCAGAAAGGGGTGTTGCAGCTCTCGGAGGAGGGCGCGACCCAATCCTTCCGTCCGCTCAAGAACAACGAGCTCATCCTGGGCGCAGTGGGCGTACTGCAGTTCGATGTGGCGGCCTATCGTCTCAAGGACGAGTATGGTGTCGATGCCATCGTCGAGGCGGTCAGCGTCAAGACCGCCCGCTGGATCGAGTGCGACGATTCCAAGATGCTCGAACGCTTCAGGGAGAAGAATTACGAGCATCTCGCCCTGGATGGCGACGATCAGCTGGTGTATCTGGCCCCGACCATGGTCAACCTCAACCTGGCTCAGGAGCGTTGGCCGGACGTTCGCTTCCTGGCTACGCGAGAGCTCTGATTTCAGACAGTCTCATCGGGACCGCAAAGCGCATAGAAACGTGAATGATCCAACGGGTTGCTGTGCCTCTTTGCGGTTCCAATTGCTGGATTCCGGTTAACCCACCGACGGAGCAAAATGATGGAAACCGAAGCAGTGGCAGATCTCATTCGCGCCGGCATCCCTGGCGCCGAGGTGCGTGTGAGCGGTGACGATGGCGGTCATTTCGAGGCCATCATCGTCAGCGAGACCTTCGAGGGCATGCCCCCGATCAAACGCGAGCGTTTGGTGATGGAGACGGTCCGCGATCAGGTCGCGAGCGGCGAACTGCATGCGTTGTCCGTCAAGGCGCGCACCCCGGCCCAGCAGGCCGCAATTGGGGAGTGAGCTGTCGGCGCTGATTCATGCGATGTGCCTTGGCGTTTGGGGTCGTAGTGCCGGGCCTGCTCGGATGATTTTTGGCTGGGGAGACGCTGGAGCAGGTCATCGATAATGCCAAAGAAGGTATGCCGCACGATCAGCGAGCTGACCAGCCGACGATGGCTGCTGCTGGACCCAGCGGAGCGCGTAGGGCGTCTCAACCGGACCTTGATCGGTTGGGCCAACTACTTCTTCCTCGGGCCGGTGAGCAACGCCTATCGAGCGGTCGATCAGCATGCACACGGGCGGCTGCGCTGGTGGTTATGCAACAAGCACAAACAGCCTGGTCAGGGAACCGCACGCTTCCCTGACAGCTACCTCTATTGACACGCTGGGGTTGCAACAGCTGACGGTGCGCACGCGTGACCTTCCGTTGGCGAAGACATGACACCTCGTCCGAGCGCCGGATGCGGGAAATCCGCACATCTGGTGCGATGAGCGGTGACTGGAAACGGAACTATGGTTCGGACTGAGGCACCGGCGCAGGTGGAAGCCGTCGGGAACAGCTACTCCCCGAGACCTGTGGTTACCGTGCCAGTCGTCGACTTAATTCTCCGGAATGCAGATTGAGCCATTAGGAAAACGTGATGCGACCTGATTATTTACGAAGCTCAGCCTACGAGTGCTGAGTCGGCGCATACTGAGACCATCGCGAGTTCCTGGAGAAACGCTGATGGCACAAAACCCGATCCAATTTCAGAAGGGTTTGAGCTTGCAGGAATTTATGACGCACTACGGCCGTGAAGCTCTGTGCGTTGAGGCCCTGGAGCAATGGCGCTGGCCGCAGAGGTTCGTCTGCCCGAGCTGTGGTCACAGCGGCGTACCGGTGCGACTGCGCACGCGCGCCCTGTTGCAGTGCCGCCATTGCCATCACCAAACCTCCGTAACGGCTGGGACGATCTTCGAGGCGACCAAGCTGCCGCTCACGACCTGGTTCCTGGCGATGTTCTTGTTGACGCAGCAGAAAAACGGCATCTCTGCGCTGGAGCTCAAGCGTCATCTGGGCGTCTCCTATCTCACCGCTTGGCGGGTCAAGCACAAGCTGTTGCAGGTCATGAAAGAACGTGACGACCAAACCCGACTCAAGGGCGTTATCGAGGTCGACGATGCCTACTGGGGCGGGGAGCGTCACGGCGCCAAGCCTGGGCGCGGCTCACCGAACAAGATTCCGTTTATCGCCGCTTTGTCCTGCAACGAAGAAGGCCACCCGATCGGGCTATGCCTGGGCAAGGTGGCCGGCTTCCGCACGCGCGAAGTCGAGCGCTTCGCCAAGCGCCATTTCGATCCCAATGCCATCGTGCTCACCGATGGGTTGGCGTGCTTTCGTGGCGTCGCCAGCGCCGGGTTCGAGCACCAGCCCGTCGTCACCGGTGGCGGCTATCGCAGCATGGCCTTGCCCGAATTTCAGTGGCTTAACACCGTCCTCGGTAACGTCAAAAACAGCCTGCATGGTTCCTATCATCAGGTGAGCAGCAAGCATCTGCCGCGCTTCCTGGCCGAGTTTTGCTATCGCTTCAATCGCCGATTTGATCTGGCCTCCATGCTCCCGCGCCTTGGATGGGCTGCCGTGCGAACTCCACCGATGCCACACCGTCTCCTGAAAATGGCTGAGGCATGTTAATAATCAGGTCAGCTCTTAACCACGCTTACCCAGCATCTCGCAGACATAGCGTCCAAGCTTAACTGGAGCGATTGGATAACAACAGCTTCCACTGTTCTGCTCACAGTGTTCACGTTTATATATGTGAGGCTTACAAGAAAAATCCTTGATGCGCAATCAGATCCTTGCGTCGTGGTAACTGTTGTCCACCAAGATGATCATCCAACTGTCCTACAGCTAGTAATCAAGAATATCGGCACGGGATTGGCGCGCGATGTGCATTTCTTCCTGTCTGACCTGATACCAGAGCGGGCTTTCGGTTGGGGGGAGGAACCGCGCGAATCAAGTGAGATCGCCCCAATGAAAAGCGGGCCACTCATCAATGGAATTCCTGCACTTGCACCTGGAGAAACTCGACGGATCTTTTGGGGGCAATACGGTGGATTAAAGAACGCAATCGGGGAAAAGAAGATTTATGTCACCTGTAAATTCAAGAAGGGCAAGAAAGAAATGACGCCGGTTGTTTGCCCTCTAGATGTCGATTCCTTTCTTGGCACAGATGCCGCGTCATCGCCAGAAGCAAGATCAGCAACACAGCTCGAAAAGATTGCCAAAGAAATTGAGCAGATATCAACAGGTTTTCGCGAGCTAAAAATCAAAGTTGTTTCTATGCCTCAAATAGATTCAGACGATAATCACTAACTGTGCAAGGCAATCATCCTTTTTCTGACATTAGGGTTGGCCATGCGGGTTTCGAGGACGCACGAGGCACTCGCGCAGAGGGGACAGGGGATGCCTTGGGTCATGGTGCCAAGGATAGCGGATGCCCGGTCTTTGCTGGTGCCGGCGCCGGGCGGGCCGATGCGTTCCGAACGGGCTATCAGATCGGTACGCTCTGCTTCTTGCGGGCCGCTCGCTTGGTGAAGGCATGATCCAGGAATTCGAGCATGAAAAAGCCCGCCCCATTGCTGAGGCGGGCCGGCGCTCTAGGACCCTGGGGCTCGCCCGTTCCCTCAGCGGCACGATCAGTGCTTGTGTTCATCTGCTGTCGAGCGCTCCAGGGGGCCGAAATCTTGTCGAACCCCGCGCTGTCGCCGCCCGTGGTTCGACCGGCAGAGGCAGGGTTCCATCCACTCGGCATCGTCGGGTCGGCCTCAACCATCGGTGGAGCACTCCCGATCGCTTCCCGGCATTGTTCGCAACAGCTGGTCGAGGACCTTGGCTCGGCGCGCTCCGTCGTCGGTCGACTGGAGATCAACCAGCCCGTCCGCGAGCCTCTTCGCGCCGATCGCGGGCGTCCTGGGGACCTATCTGGGGGCAGCCTCTACCGAGGAATGAGAGGTTCCCCGCATACATCCCCCTGCGGATTCAGGCTGTCAATGAATCTCGCTGGACGTTGTAAGACAAATAGGCAATAAAAAAACCCGCACTTAGGCGGGCTTGATGACGTTCTTGGATCTTGCTGGATGGGTATTTGGTGGGCCGAGGTCTATCGAATTAAACGCTCAATTAATTGTATATAAAAGGATATTTTTTGTGTCATTCATCGGGTTGCCCCTATAGTTGCCCCCAAATGGCGCCGGATACCCTTGTTGTCTGGCAGGGTCTCATAACGTCCAAAGACAACACACCCGCATGGGCCGGTCCCGGGCGGACCTGGATGCAATGCTCATAGGCCAACTTCAACGGCCTACCTCTGGGTTGGGCTGCCAACCTCTGAGGGGCGAACTCGCGCCGGATTCTGGACTTTTCTCTTCCCTTCATGGGCTTCGCTTTCTTGGCCTCCCTCCAAGCCGACCATTAAGCGCCGATCGCGCCTTGCCCTCGGCGGTTCGCGGTCCTGTCGAACCTCCACCGTGCAGCCAACAGCGGCCGTTCGAGTAGATGTCTCGCCGCTTGCAAGGCGTGCCCTTGCGGGTCTTGGCGCCGCATGTCTCGTTGGCCGGGACCGGAGTTGGATCGACTCCACGCTGGCGTGCTGTGTAGGCGGCGTGCTCATTGATGACGCTTTTGACGTTGGGTGGCAATGGCATAGCTGAATTCCGCAACAGTGACGTTTAATCGTTCCCCAGCCGCCCAAGGATCTTCCGAACGGTCCCGTCCGAGATCCCCAGCTCGCGGCCGATCGCCCGCTTGGTGGTCCCTTGCTGGTACAGATCCCGGATCCGGCGGTCCCGGTCGGATAGCTCCGGCTCCGGGTGCTCGGTCTTCAGCCACGCCTGAAATTCGGCCTCGAGGTCAGGGTTCGGCGGTAGCGGCTCGTCAGGCGCGCGAGGTCGGGCTGCCAGCTCCTCGGCGAGCACGGCGATCTCGCGGCGCTGCTTCTCGATCAGGGCTCGAGCTTCGGCCAGTTCGCGCTCCAGGGCCTCGACTTCATGGTTACTGGTTACCGCCTCGCCGTTGCGGAGCTTGGTCGCGATACCTTTGAAGGTCTCTCGGGCGGTTACTGGTACCCACTCGGTGACCTGGGTCAATCCCATCTCGCGCTGGCGGGCCTTGAATGCGGCCTGTTTCTCTCGGTTGTTCATGGCTCGGCTCCCTGGTTACTGGTTACTGGTTACTGGTTACTGGTAATCAGAGGGTAGCCGGTTACTGGTAATCGTCAAGCATCAATGCGGGTGCGGGAAGGGGGAGGTCTTGAACCTCTTCGTCGGTCAGTGGGGCGAGGGGGCGGAGTTGCCGCTCAGGCAAGTTGCCCATGGGCAACTCAAGCGACTTCTCGACATCTGCTGCATTGGCGAGGTGGTAGAGATGTCTTCGCGCGCGGGAGACGGTCGACCGAACACCAACAACAACCTATAACCCCGAAATTCGATCGAAACCCGCGACCTCGCGCCCCGTGGTCCGGACGGTAACGCCAGGGTCCCATTATGCGGTAGGCGTTGACCTGAATCGCGCGGAACAGAGGGGTAGAGCTAATTGATGCATCTTGAAGATGACGGTTAATCAGTCTTAGATAAGCAAAGATGATTGAGTGCGTTTCCTGCTGTGACTATCGCGCTCGCTGAATCTAAAACAAGATCCAATATCTCATCAGACCAATAATCAGGATAGATTTCTTCTTGTTGTTTGCGCTTGACATATTTGAACCCTTTGAACTTAACCCCAGCCCTGCCGTTTTGAATATCTATCAAAGTCCCACCTGATTATTTACGAATCTCAGCCTGCGAGTGCTGAGTCGGCGCATACTGAGACCATCGCGAGTTCCTGGAGAAACGCTGATGGCACAAAACCCGATCCAATTTCAGAAGGGCTTGAGCTTGCAGGAATTTATGACGCACTACGGCCGTGAAGCTCTGTGCGTTGAAGCCCTGGAGCAATGGCGCTGGCCGCAGAGGTTCGTCTGCCCGAGCTGTGGTCACAACGGCGTACCGGTGCGACTGCGCACGCGCGCCCTGTTGCAGTGCCGCCATTGCCATCACCA
>NZ_AFWT01000017.1 GCF_000224065.1 Thiorhodococcus drewsii AZ1 | reverse complement strand
TCTCCAACCTCAAGTCCCTGATCCCGCAGGAGGCGGACACCGCGAAGCGTCCGGTGAAGACCTTCAAGGACTATGCGCCTGGGTTCGTCCACGTCGACGTCAAGTACCTGCCCCAGATGCCCGATGAAGACCGCCGAAAATACCTCTTCGCGGCGATCGACCGTGCCACCCGCTGGGTCTACGTCGAGATCCTCGACGATAAGTCGGCGGCCTCAGCCAGTGGCTTTCTCGAGCGCCTCGATCACCAAGGCGCCGTTCGCCCTCTCCAAGATCCTCACCGACAACGGTAAAGAGTTCACCGACCGTTTCTGCGCCACGGGCGAGCGCTCGCCGACGGGGCAGCATCGCTTCGATCAGGTCTGCGCCCAGCACGCCATCGAGCATCGCCTGACCAAACCCCGAACCCCACAGACCAATGGCATGGTCGAGCGTTTCAATGGGCGCATCGCCGAGGTGCTGGCCACCACACGTTTCGACTCTTCACAGAGCCTGGAGCAAAGTATCACCCGCTACGTCCAGGTCTACAACCAGCACATTCCGCAAAAAGCACTCGGGCACATCGCCCCGATTCAAGCCCTCACGGATTGGGCCGAGAAACGCCCCGAACTATTCAAAAAAAGGGTATATAATCTTCAGGGACTTGACACCTCAAGGAAACCTTGGCGCCGATCCGAAAGGCTCACCCGCTGGGCATAGAGTTCCTGACGCACCGTTCGGGCGGTGCGCCCGCGTCCTGGCGGCAGGTTGAAGCGCACCTCCCCGAGTGGTTCGCTCTCCAGCACACTTCCCCACAGCTTCTTGCCCTCGCCACCGGGCAACGCGCGGTTATGCTTAGCGCGCAACAGCCAATCGGCCGGGGTGCCCAAATCACGGGCGCGCACCATCAGCTCCAGCATGTCGGCCTCATGATCCGCCACATAGACCAGGGGGGTGTCGGGCAACTCTCCGGCCAGGTTCGCGACCCGCTCATAGCCTTCCTTCCAGCGCAGACTCTCGGGGGCTCCCGGGCGGTGGCCTTCAGCGTCTTTTGGCTCGCGCGCCCACATCCAGGCATCCAGCACACCCAACGGTTCGCGCTCGGGCGTCACCGCGTAGGTTGGGTGCAGATACATCCCGCGCTGGGCCTCGTAGCTCAAGGGACCAAGCCTTTTGATCGTCTGGCCGTTGAAGTCCAGCTCCGTGGTGTCCTGCAGACACAGCACCACCGGATGGGCCGCCATGCGCGTCTGCGTGCACTGACGATGCGGCTCAAGGATGTCGAGCCAGTCGTAGGTTTCACTGCCGAGAAACCGATAGCCCGCCTGCGTCTCCGACCAGCCGTTGCAGGCCCCCGGAATACTCGCCGTCGGATGCTCAGCCAAGCGCTCGATCAACTGAATCGCGCGCCGGTTGCGGCGCGTGTCGCCCAGATCAATCGAGGCCAATTCTTCCGACGCCCAGCCCATCGTGTGCTCCAACATGTCTCAGAAAAATAGTTCGCTATCGTACACTCAGAGTTCTGTGTAATGGGATGCCTCCAAGGCCACTTTGGCTTTGAACGCGGCGGCGTAGGTCTTGCGCTTTGCTTCACCCATTGTGATCAACCCTTTCGTGCCGGCCTGACAACTTAAATGACTGTCCGATTTTTAGGGTCCACTTTAATCCGTCGATGTCCGAACCGACAGATCGGCACTACAGACGTTAGCCGAAATGCCGCAGAAATCTGACGTTGAGTGCTCCCATTGAGCCGTTTCGATGACAGGGCGCCAGCGGGCAACCGGGAAGGTCAGCACTACAGATTGACAGGCTGCTCACTCCGAGACACAACAAACGTGGCATGTTCTTCGCGCGTCGAAGTACGTCTTGGTGCCACGAATCTGATGGACCTGTGTCAGTTTCCTTTCGGCGCAACACGCTGCGCTATTGCGCCCTACGGAGTCATACAGGAGTCGTGCTTCCTTGAAAACTCAGCGTTCCAGAGTCCCGATGACAGTTTACTTGACTCTAGGAAGCAGCTTGAAACGCTGAACACGAAACGATCCTCTGTGTCCGTTATGCGGTTGTAGCTCGACACCAAACCTCGCACGGTCTCGGATCGCTCCCCGCGTTTGACTGCCACTTGACCTTTCGACAGCAGCGACAGCTCATTCATTGGTTGCTGGGGTAGTATGATGATCGCTGCTGTCCACATGAACCGAACAACATGATCCATCCCGTTCTTGCTTTCGACCGTTTCTGCCGGTGCATGTTGTTCGCTGCCCTTGTTGGCCTGGTCAGCCTCATCTCTAGACCGTCCTTTGCCGAAGCACCCCCATCGATAGACCCGGCAGCCCAGCACCTTCCGCATACGGACGGTGCGGACCTCATGGTTCGGCCCTCAAATGTCGGGCCGCTGGAACGCCTGTCGCGACTTCGTGCCGCTCGGCGGGCGTGCGATGGGCCCTGCGTGACGCCGTTTGGATCGCGGCTCGGTGTCTCGGGTGGGGTCGAGGCTCGCTCGAACTGCGTCTCGACCTGTCTTCGTCTGGATTTCAGCTACGTCGATCCCGAATCGGGAGAGATCCGCGTCGGGAAAACGTCGCCCGATCCGCAGCGGCTCGAATACGCGGGCGTGACCTATCAATGCGTCGAGTACGCGCGGCGCTGGTGGATCCGCAACCTTGGCCTGACCTTCGGGGATGTTCCGACCGCCGCGGACATCTTCGGTCTAGAGGAGGGACTAAAGCTGCCCGGCCGCACTCCGGTTCCACTCGGCCGTTCGCTCAATGGAGCCGCCAAGCGTGCCCCAAGGCGCGGCGATCTGGTGATCTATGCGCCCGATCCGGGGGATGACGAGTGGCGTTTCGGGCATGTGGCCGTGGTGGTGGACGTGGATCTCGACCAAGGTTGGGTCGCGCTCGCTGAGGAAAACTACGACAACCGTCCGTGGCGCGATCCGACGGCCTATGCGCGTCGGATTCGCCTGTTCACCGTGGGTGGGCGTTTCACCCTCATGGATGTCCAGCCTGGAGCGATCCGCAACCCGGAAGGAGGGCGCATCGCTGGTTGGGTCTATCCGCTGACGACCCGCTAGCCACACGCCTCTCAGCGCATGAGTCGGCGCGCGATTTATGTGATGGTTATGGCCCCTCTGGACGGGATGTCCTCTAGGCGCCAGCGTGGAATCGCCAGGTCCCAAAATGCTTGCGGGCTGTCGTGATCGGGTAGGGGTGGTTGACCGAGCAGTCTCCAGGCCAAATTTAGTGCTGGTAATGGATTGCTTGGATCGACCGGCGCTGCCGAATGCGATTTGCTGAGCTTGTGTCCCTGCTCGTCAAGGATCAGAGGCACGTGGCCGTAGGTGGGTCGGGAGCAGCCGAGAAGACGTTGCAGCAGGATCTGGCGCGGCGTCGAGAGCAGCAGGTCGGCACCGCGAACCACGTGGGTGATGCCCTGATAGGCGTCATCGACCACGACGGCGAGCTGATAGGCGTGGATGCCGTCGGCCCGATGCAGCACGAAGTCGCCAGTGGCTTCCTCGATCGACTGGCTCTGGGGGCCTTGGATTCGATCCTCGAAATCGATCCGCGCCCCGTGCGTATTCAGCCGGATGCTTCTCTGGGCGCGCCCTTGGGCGAGACCTTTGCGGCAGGTGCCTGGATAGATGGGGCCTTCCGCGCCGAGCGTGGCGATGGTGGCGATCTCGGATCGGGTGCAGCCGCAGGGGTAGGCGAGTCCGAGCTGGGTGAGTCGGGCAAGCGCCTCGTTATAGGCAGAGGTGCGTGCGCTCTGATAGAGGATCGGTTCGTCCCAAGCGAAGCCGAACGCGCGCAGCGTCTCCAGGATACGCTCGGCGGCCCCAGGTCGCTCACGGGGGCGATCCAGATCCTCCATGCGTAGGATCCAAGCGCCCTGGTGGGCGCGTGCATCGGCATAGCTGGCGAGGGCCGCGATCAGGGAGCCGAAATGCAGGGCTCCAGTGGGCGAGGGCGCGAAGCGCCCTCGGTAGGATGGGATGTCCGGGGTGTCTTCCGCCATGCTTCGATCGGAAGGGACGACACTCCTCAGCCGCGCTGCTTCTCGCGGATCTCGTCCAGTGTCTTGCAGTCGATGCAGAGGGTCGCGGTGGGTCGAGCCTCCAATCGACGGATGCCGATCTCCACACCGCATGCCTCGCAGAAGCCGTAGTCGTGTTCGTCGAGGCGACCGAGTGCCTCGTCGATCTTTTTGATCAACTTGCGCTCGCGATCGCGTGTACGCAGTTCGAGGCTGAACTCTGACTCTTGGGTCGCGCGATCATTGGGGTCGGGGAAATTGGTCGCCTCGTCCTGCATGTGGTGAACGGTGCGATCGACCTCTTCCATCAGTGATCTTTTCCAAGCGAGGAGGATTTCGCGAAAATGCTCCTCCTGCTCGGGGTTCATGTACTCTTCGTCGCTCCCCGCGTTGTAGGGTTCGAAGGTAAACGTCTCGTTTTCTTGTGTTATTGCTTCGGCCATTGTGCTCTCCCGAAGGCTCGAGTCGTAGAGATGTCTCGCGGACCGGATCGGTCCATCGCTCCTCTCCTCGGATCCGCGCCGCGAAAACCTGCTTTAGTATCAGATCGGCGTCTTCTGAGCAACTTGATACAGGGTCTCATGGCGGTGCGCGGCCCGCGTCGGTGGGGTAATCTTTGCCCTTCGAGCCGGCGCAGGTTCATGTGAGAGCAAGGTGGAGTCGCTGTATGTTGGGATTCAAGGCATTGATCTTCGATGTGGATGGCACGCTCGCTGACACCGAGGGCGATGGCCATCGGGTGGCCTTCAATGCCGCCTTCGTCGAGGTCGGGCTGGATTGGCACTGGGATCCGGTGCTCTATGGCGAGCTTTTGGCCGTCGCTGGCGGCAAGGAGCGGATCCGTTACTACATGGATCGGGCCGGGATTTCGCTGGATGCCGCCGAGACCTTCGTCGCCGATCTGCACGCGGCCAAGACGCGCCACTATCTTTCGATGCTGCGCGAGGGACGCATTCCGTTGAGGGTCGGTGTCATGCGCCTGCTGCGCGAGGCGCGCGAGGCCGGAATCCGTCTTGCGGTGGCGACCACCACGACCCCTGAGAACGTCGTCGAGCTGCTCGATCATGCGGGCGAGCCCGGTCTCTCGTCCTGGTTCGAGGTGATCGCAGCGGGCGACCAGGTGCCCAACAAAAAGCCTGCGCCGGACATCTTCGTGTCGGCGCTGTCCGAGCTGGGTCTCGGGCCGGAGGACGCTGTCGCTATCGAGGACTCCGACAATGGCGCCCAGTCCGCCCTGGCGGCTGGAATCCGGGCCCTGCTGGTGACGGTGAACGACTATACGATCGGTCAGGATTTCGGTGCGGCGCCCCTGGTGGTCGATGCGCTCGGCGGTCCCGAGCAGCCGGCGCGTGCCCTGGTCGGCGAGCTGGACGATCCCCCCTGGGTCGATCTGGCGCGGCTGGATCGTTTGCATCGCGACGTTTGGGCGGCATCATGAGCAGCGGTCGCTATACAGCATCGATTGGGCGCCCCCTGGCTGCGCGAGCCCTTGCGGTCGAGCCCTTCCATGTAATGCGCCTGCTCGGGCGGGCGCGCGAACTGGAGGCCCTCGGTCGCTCCATCGTCCATCTGGAAATCGGCGAGCCGGACTTCACCACGCCCGAGCCCATCCTGGCGGCAGGGCAACGCGCGTTGTCCGAAGGGTTGACCCATTACACGGCGGCGGCAGGTCTCGGCAGTCTACGTCAGGCGATCGCCGACCATTACGACCGACGTTATGGCGTTTCCGTCGGGGCCGAGCGCATCCTGATCGCTCCGGGTGCATCCGGCGCGCTGCAGCTGGTGTTCTCGGCGCTCCTGGAGCCGGGCGACCGGGTGCTGCTCGGCGATCCCTCCTATCCCTGCTATCGTCAGGTCCTGCGTCTGCTCGGTGCCGAGCCACAGTGTGTGCCGGTCGGCGCCGACAGCGATTTCCAGTTGACCGCCGAGCGTGCCGAGCAGGTCTGGGTGCCCGGGACGCGCGCTCTCGTGGTCGCCTCGCCGGCCAATCCGACCGGATCCGTTCTGGATGCCCCGGCGCTGGCCGATCTCTATACCCTGTGCCGGGAGCGCGGGGCGGCCCTCATCGTCGACGAGATCTATCAGGGGCTCATCTATCAGGTGCCGGACGTGACCGCTTTGGCCCTGGGGCAGGATGACCTCTATGTCATCAACAGCTTCTCTAAGTATTTCGGTATGACCGGATGGCGTCTCGGCTGGGTTGCAGGTCCTGCAGAGGCGATCGGCGTCATGGATCGATTGGCCCAGAATCTCTTCATCGCCGCCAATACCCCGGCCCAGTACGCAGCGTTGGCGGCCTTCGAGCCCGAGACCCTGGATATTTTGGAGGAACGCCGACGTGCCTTCGAGGAGCGGCGCGATTTCCTGCTGCCCAGGCTGCGTGAGCTCGGCTTTCAGATCCCGAACCGTCCCGACGGCGCCTTCTATCTCTATGCCGGATTGCCGGAACGCGTCGAGATGAACTCCATGGCCTTCGCCAGCGGTTTGCTCGAAGAGGCCGGTGTGGCAGTGACGCCCGGACAGGATTTCGGCGACCACAAGGCCGGGCACTACGTTCGCTTCGCCTATACGCGGGAGCTGGATCGGCTGGCCGAGGGCGTCGAGCGCATCGCGGCCTATCTGGCACGGTTCTGACGCGATTCATCCTTCCGCGCGGCCCACTGTTTCCTTTCACCTTCCAACGCACGCGCTCGCATCCCATCGGGGCGGGCGCTGACGTTGGTACACCCGATTGCAGCTCATGACCGACAGTATTTGCAAAAAGCCCTTCAAGCCACTCGACAGCGTTCAGCAGCAGGCCGCCGACCTTCTTTTATCGCTGCATTGCACGCTCGTCCGCGAGCCGCCTGTCGAGCCGCGTCGCGGTTTGCTGGGACAGATCCGCAACCGCATCTCCGGCCCTGTGGCACCGGTTCGGGGGCTCTATTTCTGGGGTGGCGTGGGGCGCGGCAAGACCTATTTGATGGATTGGTTCATGGAGGATCTGGAACTGGCCGGAAAGCGTCGGATCCATTTCCATCACTTCATGCGCGAGGTCCACGACATCATGTCGCGTCTGCCCAAGCAGCCGGATCCGCTGGAGGTGGTGGCCGATCGGCTTAGGGCCGAGGCGCGGGTGCTCTGTCTCGACGAATTCCTGGTGACCGATATCACCGATGCGATGCTGCTGCACGGCCTGCTGAAGGCGCTCTTCTCGCGTGGCGTGACGCTGGTGACGACGGCGAACACGGCCCCGGACGATCTCTATCGCAATGGTCTGCAGCGGCAGTTGTTCCTGCCGGCCATCGATCTGCTCAAGGAGCACACCCGGGTGTTCGAGCTGGATGGCGGAACGGACTACCGTTTACGCGCCCTGGCCGAGGAGGGCGTCTTCTTCCTCGACACAGAGGATGGCGAGCGTCATCTCGCCGAGTATTTCCATCGGCTGACCGGTGGGCATGAAGTGGGGGCCAGCGATTTCCAGGTGAATGGACGGTCCTTCCCGGTGCGCGGTCTGGGCATGGACGTGGCCTGGTTCGATTTCGCGGCCCTGTGCGGGACCATGCGCTCGGCGTCGGACTATATCGAGATTGCCCGCGAGTACCATACGGTGCTGCTGTCCGGCGTGCCGCTGCTCGGACAGAAGCAGGATGATGCGTCACGGCGCTTTCTGCATCTGGTCGACGAGTTCTACGACCAGCGTGTCAAGCTGATTATGTCGGCCGCCGCGCCGGTCGCTCAGCTCTATGAGGGCGGGATGAAGGATTTTGCGCACGAGCGCCTGATCAGTCGTCTGATCGAGATGCAGTCGCGCGATTATCTGGCAGCGGTCGCACCCGAATCCTGAGCCTTGGATTCGTGTCGAGATCCGCTATCTGATTGGCGAGCGCGCACCGGATTGCGCGCTTTGCCGCCGTCTTTTTTCTGACCGATGTGCTTTGAACGCTTGGCGGTTCAAGGATGCGTTCTGGTCTCACATTCTCGCACAGGAGCCCGTCTTATGACCTCGACCCACGTGAGTGCGTCCAGCGTCGATTCCGATGAGGTGGCCTATTACGAACGTCTCGCACACCGTTGGTGGGATGTCGAAGGCCCCTTCTGGCCGCTGCATCGGCTCAATGTCTTTCGGGTGGCCTATATCCGCGAGCGGGTTGCCACCGATCTGGGGTTGGATCCGGCACAGGAGCGCCCGCTCGATGGGGTGCGCGTGCTCGACGTCGGCTGTGGTGGCGGCATCCTGAGCGAGTCGATGGCGCGTCTGGGTGCCGAGGTGACCGGGGTCGACGTGACCGAGAAAAATATTGCCGTGGCGCGCCTCCATGCGCAGTCCAGCGGCCTCTCAATCGACTACCGCGTGGCGAGTGTCGATCGACTGGTCGACGAGGGGCTGCGTTTCGATGTGGTGCTCAATATGGAGGTGGTCGAGCACGTCGACTGCCTGCCCGATTTTCTGGCCGACTGCGGTCGGCTGGTCGAGCCCGGCGGCACGATGTTCGTCGCCAGCATCAATCGCACCCCTGCCGCCTATGTGATCGCCATACTTGGGGCCGAATATATTCTGCGCTGGCTGCCGCGTGGGACGCACCATTACCGCAAGTTGGTTCCACCGAAGATGGTACGGGAATATCTGGGCGATCAATTCGACCTGCTCCATGAGACGGGTGTGCGGGTCAATCCATTGACACGCGGTTTCAGTTACAGCCGCTGGCTCGGGGTGAACTACATGTTGTTGCTTCAACGGCAGGAATCCTGAGGATTTCTTTCGGTTCACGGTCTGTTGAATTGGCGTCGTTTCGTGCATACTCAGGAGGAAAGAAGGGAATCTAGGTAATAAATGGCGTGGTTGCCGCAGTGGGTGAAGCAGTGGATACCCAATTGATCCCGAGCCCGCGCTTATGGCGTTGGGGAATGTATTAGGGTCTGAGTGGAGTGTGCAGTGATGGACAATAAACAACAGGAACTGGAGCGCTGGGTCGCGTCCATGGTGCGCGGCGATCTTGGCTATATCTATATCCGGCTCTATGCGGACGCCCCGTCCTGGGTGCGTGATCTGGCCGTCAATCGCTTTGGCAAAGGCACCGTGTTTTTGCCGCCCGAAGCGGCTAGACCGCAAGCAGCCTGAGGACGATCAGTCCTCCAAGCGTTCGGAGGCGATTCTCTCCTCCGGTATTCCCATCTCAGTCAATCGCGAGATCATCCGTCCGACCAGCTCGGCCGGGCCGGCGATGTAGAAGCGGTGCCGGTCGCGATCTATCCGCCCCTGTGCGATTTGGTCTGCGATCTGCTCCGGCGCATCGCCGGTGCTCGGTATGAATTCGAAGTTGCCCAGCGCGTCGCGCAGGGCGCGACACCAGCCCGATTCGTGATGTCCCTCTGGCTGGCGCGTCTCCCAATAGAGTGCGAATGACTCGATCATGTCGATCGAGATGGCGTGCTCGATCAGGCTCTTGATCGGAGCGATCCCCTCGTCGAATGCGATGAAAACGGCTGGGTCCGTGGTGTCCTCGGTGAGGATGAAGGTGCCGTGCGGGCCTGCGATCTCCAGGTTCTGCCCCTGTTTCACTGTATCGAAGATGGCCGTCGAGAAGGCGTCCGCCCCGCGTCGAATCAGAAACCAGAGGTTGCGTCCGTTGCACGGACAGCTCGCGATCGGCAATTCCCGACTCTCGCCGTTAGCCAAGGTCAGTTGCACCCGCTGCCCGGCCATGAACCGCAGGGTCTGGGTGCGCGGTGTCCGCAGCTGAAGCGAGATGAGGGTCGGCGAGCGTCGGTCGATGGTGCGTACGCTGGCGCGAATGCGCTGGTGCGGCAGGTCCGTGACCTTGTTGGCCTCGGCGGCCTCGATCACGAGGTCGGTCACTGCGGTGTGCGAACAGGTGAGGATGTAGCCCATCGCCTTTTCGCGCTCGCTCAACAGATAGTCGTGATCGCGGATCCGCCAGGTCTCACCGCTGACGACACGGGCTTTACAGTCGCCACAGTTGCCGCTGGAACAGCCGTAGTTCATTTTGAGTCCGGCGCGTACCGAGGCGTCGAGGATGGATTCGTTGCCCTCGACGAAGAAGTCGTGTCCGCTTGGGATGAGTTTGACGTTGGCGGCCATGATGCGCAGAAAGGTGTCGTTGACGAAGAGTCTGGTCCGATTGCTGGAGGTGTCGTCCGCGTCGAGTTGGCGTCGACGCTCCACGAGCCAGTCACGCGTAGCGTCCAGAGCGTCTGGTAGATCGCTCGACGAGAGGTCGGCAAGCCCCGTCAGGCGCTCGCTGGTCTCGTCGAGCAACGCCTTTGTCGCATCCAGCTCGGCGATGCGGTTCGCGAGACCTTCGCTCAGACCGTGCAGGCGTGCGACCAGGACCTGAGCGTCCGGGAGCCTCGTCTCAGTCTCCTCGCGCTTGGGCAGGGCCTCGCGCTTGATGCGCTCGACACGTTCCAGTGCCGAGTCGTCGTCGAGACGGGTCGAGGGAAAGGCCCGGAGCAGATCCTCGACCGCGATCGATCCCTCGAAGGTTTGGATCTCGCCTCTGCGGATGCGGCATTGGAGTTCGGATCGCGTGATGCCCGCTAGCCGCGCGGCCCGCGAGAGGCTGAGATAGCTCATGGCTCAGAGGTCTCCATTGGCGCCCGCGTGCATGATCTCAATCATAGTGTCGCGCACCTTGGTGGCCAGTTCCTTGAGTTCGGGCGGCAGGTCGGCCATGCCGATCACCGGGTCCAAATCGAGCGTGACCAGCCAGGGCTTGCCGTCCTGATCCTGGATGAGTGTGATGCGACAGGGCAGATAGGCCGAGAAATCCAGGTTCGCCTTGAGCATTCGGGCCGCAATTCGGGCGTCGCAGAACTGGAAGATCTCAATATGCTTGCTGGGAACGCCCATGGCATCCAGCTCCTTGGACAGCGGCAGTCGGGCGACCAGCTTGAAATTGAGCGCGTTGGCGCGAAGCAGCATGGAATCGACCGCGTCGTCCATGGTGACGTCCTCGGCCAATGGCAGCTTGACCACCGTGTCGGCGATCGTCATGTCGCTCGCCTGGGCGGGCGACTGCAGTAGCATCAGGAACAGGGTGAGCCAGGGTAGGGTGCGCATGGTGATCCTCTCTCGTCGTCGTTTTCGTTGTCGGGGGATAGGGGCTTGCGGTCGGTGTGGCTCAGTCGAGTCGATAGTGCTTTTCGACCGGCTCTTGAATCTCCCAGGTGCAGGAGAGTCCGGCGGGGAAGGTGACGAGGTCCCCGCGCGTGAAGCTTGCGGGCTCGCCGCCCTCGGGGGTGACGCTGAAACGTCCTCTAACCACGTAACAGGTCTCGGTTTGGCTGTACTGCCAGGGGAAGGTCGAGACCTCCTTCTTCCAGATCGGCCAGTCGTCCACGCCCATGACCTCCAGCTTGGCGGGAGAGGGCTTGTGCTCGCACCGAATCTCTAAATCGCTCATCGGTTATCGGGGCTCCTTCGGTTCGTCGCCGGATGGCGGAATTGAGACCATCGTCGCCGGATGTGTGGGTCGATCCAGGCGATTTCCACGCATGGGATTGTCTCGACCTCCGAGTTCGGCGACACTCGCGCCCGATGATAGAACAGAGCACCGACCTTGGGTTCGAGACGATTGCTGCCCGTATCGGCGAGCGTCTGACTGCGCGCGCGCTGATGCTGGCCTGCGCCGAGTCCTGTACGGGTGGCTGGATCGCCAAGTGCGTCACGGATGTTGCCGGCAGCAGCGCCTGGTTCGATCGTGGCTTCGTCACCTACAGCAACGCCGCCAAGCAAGAGATGCTGGGCGTGCGCGAGGAGACCCTTGCGCGGCATGGTGCGGTCAGTGAGGCGGTGGTGATGGAGATGGTTGCCGGGGCGCTGGGCCGCAGTCGCGCCCAGGTCGCCTTGGCCGTGAGCGGCATCGCCGGACCTGGTGGCGGTACGCAGGAGAAACCGGTCGGTACCGTTTGGATCGCCTGGGGTGTTCCCGGTGAAGGGGTTCTGGCCGACTGCTGTCGATTCGGTGGGGATCGCGAGGCGGTGCGGCGGGAGACGGTGCGTGTCGCTCTGCAGCGGCTCTTCGATCTGCTGGCGGCGCATGGGTGAGCGCTGGTTCTTTGCGCGAGGGCTTTTGTCCGCTCATCGCAGGATATGACGCACACGCTCCAGCTATGCCATAATTCACCGTTTTCATGGGCGTCGAGCGCGCGCCACGGTTATCAGAGTGCGATCCAAGAAGCAGACCAATACCGGGCAGAAGCGAACTGAATCTAACGGAGATCGAATGGACGAGAACCGCAAAAAGGCGCTGGCTGCGGCCCTGGGCCAGATCGAGAAGCAGTTCGGCAAGGGCTCGGTCATGCGGATGGGTGACGCCGGTGCCGTGCGCAACGTGGAGGCCATCTCCACCGGCTCGCTTGGGCTGGATCTCGCGCTGGGTATCGGCGGCGTTCCCAAGGGGCGCGTGATCGAGATCTATGGTCCGGAGTCCTCGGGCAAGACGACCCTGACGCTGCACGTCGTTGCCGAGTGCCAGCGTCTCGGCGGTACGGCGGCTTTCGTCGATGCCGAGCACGCGCTCGATGCGGTCTATGCCGAAAAGCTTGGCGTCAACATGAACGATCTGCTGGTCTCGCAGCCGGACACCGGCGAGCAGGCCCTGGAGATCACCGACATGCTGGTGCGCTCCAATGCGGTCGACATCGTCGTGATCGACTCGGTCGCGGCACTGACGCCCAAGGCCGAGATCGAGGGCGAGATGGGCGATTCGCACGTCGGATTGCAGGCGCGCCTCATGTCGCAGGCGCTGCGCAAGCTGACGGCCAACATCAAGCGCTCCAACTGCTGCGTCATCTTCATCAACCAGATCCGGATGAAGATCGGCGTCATGTTCGGTTCGCCCGAGACCACCACCGGTGGTAACGCGCTCAAATTCTATGCCTCGGTGCGTTTGGATATCCGTCGCACCGGCAGCATCAAGAAGGGCGATGAGGTTGTCGGGAACGAGACCAAGGTCAAGGTGGTCAAGAACAAGGTGGCCCCGCCATTCAGGCAGGCCGAGTTCGACATCCTCTATGGTCAGGGTATTTCGCGCGAGGGTGAGATCATCGATCTGGGCGTCAAAGAGGGCTTCGTCGAGAAGTCGGGCGCCTGGTACAGCTATGAGGGCAACCGCGTCGGTCAAGGCAAGGATAATGCCCGCAACTTTCTGCTCGAACATCCCGAGATTGCCCAGGCGATCGAGGCCAAGATTCGCGAGAAGCTGTTGCCCAAAGTGGTTGACGAAGCGGCTGAAGAGAGCCCCGAGACGCTCCCGGAGGAGTGATTCTGAGCGCCCAGGCTGGACATTCGACAGCGACGGATCCAATCGTCGCCGCCCGTCAGCAGGCACTGCGTCTGCTGGCCGGGCGCGAGCACTCTCGCCTAGAGCTGGAGCAGAAGCTCGCCGTTCGCGGCTTCGAGGACTCGGTGATTCGCGAGGCGCTGATTCCGCTCGAACGCGAGGGTGCAATCGACGAGAGGCGTCTTGCCGAACGCTATGTCGAGGAGCGGATCGAGAAGGGCTTCGGTCCTTTGCGTATCCGCAGCGAGCTGCGCCACAAGGGTGTCGCCGATGAATTGATCGACCGCTGCCTTCAGGTCTCGAACGAGACCTTGGAGGCGCGTCTGGCTGCAGTCTGCGACCGGCGCTTCGGCGCCGAGCCGCCCGAGGACCGCGCCGATTTCGCCCGGCGGGCGCGTTTTCTCGCGCAGCGCGGGTTTCCCACCGAATCCATCCGGCGTCTGTTGCGCTGGAATGACTGACCGGGCCCTTTCGACGAGCGGTCCATTCGAGATTTCTCCATGATCACCAGTGCAGAGCTTCGAGCGAGCTTCCTCGACTATTTCGCGCAACGCCAACACGCGGAGGTTGCCTCCAGCCCCTTGGTTCCGGCCAACGATCCGACCCTGCTGTTCACCAATGCGGGGATGGTTCAGTTCAAGGAACTGTTCCTCGGACGTGAGCGGCGTGCCTATAACCGGGCTGTTTCATCCCAGCGCTGCGTGCGTGCCGGCGGCAAGCACAATGACCTGGAGAATGTCGGCTACACGGCGCGTCATCACACCTTCTTCGAGATGCTGGGTAACTTCAGCTTCGGCGATTACTTCAAGCGCGAGGCCATCGGTTTCGCCTGGGAGTATCTGACCCAGGTGCTGTCGCTGCCGCCGGAGCGTCTCTGGGTCACCGTCTTCGAGGACGACGACGAGGCCGCCGACATCTGGCTCAAGGAGATCGGTGTCGACGCCAAACGTTTCTCGCGTTGTGGCGCCAAGGACAATTTCTGGTCGATGGGCGACACGGGACCCTGCGGTCCCTGTTCCGAGATCTTCTACGATCACGGTCCCGAGATCCCCGGCGGCCCTCCGGGCTCGCCCGACGAGGACGGCGACCGTTACGTCGAGATCTGGAATCTGGTCTTCATGCAGTTCAATCGCGACGCCGAGGGCAAAATGACGCCGCTGCCGCGTCCCTCGGTGGACACCGGCATGGGGTTGGAGCGTCTCGCGGCCGTGAAGCAGGGCGTGCACAGCAATTACGATATCGATCTTTTCCGCCATCTGATCGAGGCGGCGGCCGAGGTGACGGGGTGCGCCGACCGGGCCGATAAATCGCTGCGTGTCATCGCCGACCACATCCGCTCGACCGCCTTCCTCATCATCGACGGCGTGACGCCAAGCAACGAGGGGCGCGGCTACGTGCTGCGCCGCATCATGCGCCGGGCGATCCGTCACGGTTATCGGCTCGGTTGCAGCGACCCCTTCTTCCATCGTTTGGTTGCGCCGCTGGTCGTCGAGATGGGCGATGCCTATCCGGAGCTCAAGAGCGCTCAGGCCCATGTCGAGCGCCTGATCAAGCTGGAAGAGGAACGCTTCGCCGAGACCCTCGATCACGGCATGCGCATCCTGGACGAGGCGATCGCCGGGCTATCCGGTGATCGCATCCCTGGCGAGACCGTGTTCAAGCTCTACGACACCTACGGCTTTCCGACCGACCTGACTGCGGATATCGCTCGCGAGCGTGGTCTGACGCTGGACATGGAGGGCTTCGAGTCGGCGATGGGTGCACAGAAGGAGCGTGCCCGCGCGGCGAGTCAGTTCGGTGCCACCCAGACCCTGGAGATCCAGGTCCAGGGTGAGACCGATTTTTGCGGCTACGAGCGTCTTCGGGAAGAGGCGACCGTTGTCGCACTCTATCGCGACGGTGTCTCCTGCGACGCGCTCGAATCGGGCGAGGAAGGGTTGGTCGTTCTGGACATTACGCCCTTCTACGGCGAGTCCGGTGGCCAGGTCGGCGACCATGGCTGGCTGTCCACCGAGACCGCCCGTTTCGAGGTGGTCGATACCCAGAAGAAGGGCGGCGGCGTCATGATTCACGTCGGGCGCGTGCTCGAAGGATCGCTGACGGTTGGTGACCGGGTCGATGCGCGCGTCGATGCCGAGCGTCGGCTTGAAACCGCCCTGAATCACTCGGCCACGCACCTTCTGCACGCGGCCTTACGTCAGGTGCTCGGCGATCACGTCCAGCAGAAGGGTTCGCTGGTCGGTCCAGAGCGTCTGCGTTTCGATTTCTCGCACTTCGAACCGGTCTCGCGCGAGCAGCTGTTGGAGATCGAGCGTCTGGTCAACCGCGAGGTGCGCGCCAACCATCTGGTCGAAACCCGAATCATGAGTCTCGATGACGCCAAGGCGTCCGGTGCCATGGCACTCTTCGGCGAGAAATATGCCGATCAGGTGCGCGTGCTGCGCATGGGCGATTTCTCCACCGAGCTGTGTGGTGGCACCCACGTCAAGGCGGTCGGCGACATCGGTCTGGTCAAGATCGTCAACGAAACCGGCATTGCCGCTGGGGTCCGTCGTATCGAGGCCATCACGGGCGCAGCGGCGCTCGACTGGGTCGAGGCTGACGAGGAGCGTTTGCTGCGTCTGGCGGGTCTGCTCAAGGGTGGGCGCGAGGATGTCGACGAGCGCGTGGTCCAACTGGTCGAGCGCGCGCGCCGTCTCGAAAAGGAGCTGGAGCAGCTCAAGAGCAAGCTCGCAAGCTCGGCCGGCCAGGATCTGGCCGCGCAGGCGCGCGACGTCGAAGGTGTCAGGGTGCTGGCCGCCCGGCTCGATGGCGCCGATCCCAAGAGCCTGCGAACCACCATGGATCAGCTCAAGGACAAGCTGGGCTCTGCGGTCATCGTGCTTGCGACCGAGGCGGACGGTAAGGTCAGCCTGGTCGCCGGCGTCACCAAGGACCTGACCGACCGCTTCAAGGCCGGCGATCTGATTCGCGAGATTGCGACCCAGGTCGGTGGCAAGGGCGGTGGGCGTCCAGATATGGCTCAGGCTGGCGGCAACGACCCGGCTGGTATCCCGGGCGCGCTCGCGTCTGTCGACGGCTGGGTGAGAGGACGTCTCTCCTAACCGTCTCTGGAGTCCGACGGCATGGCCGAATCTAATGAATCGAGTGGGCCCTCGCCCGCTCGCCTTTCTTCAATGGTGCACTTCTTGTGCGCATTTCCGTCTGGGTATTTGAGAAAGATGCAAGGCGACCTGCAGGGTAGGGGCGGTCGATGGCGCTGATCGTCCAGAAATACGGCGGAACCTCCGTCGGCAGCGCCGAGCGGATCCTGGCCGTGGCCGAGCGCGTCAAGCGCTGGCGCGATCAGGGGAATCAGGTCGTGGTGGTGCTGTCCGCCATGTCCGGCGAAACCGATCGTCTGATCGGACTCGCACGACAGATTCAGGAGCGCCCCGAGCCACGCGAGCTCGACGTGCTCATGTCGACCGGTGAACAGGTCACCATCGCGCTCCTGAGCATGGCACTGTCCGCTCAGGGCTGTCCGGCGCGTTCCTATACAGGTGCTCAAGTACACATATTGACGGATAGCGCACATAACAAAGCGCGCATTCGTGATATCGATGCAGCACGGGTCAAGGCGGATTTGGACGCCGGGCATGTGGTCGTGGTCGCCGGTTTTCAGGGTATCGACGAGCTTGGCGACATCACGACCTTGGGTCGTGGTGGATCCGATACCTCGGCGGTCGCGATTGCCGCAGCGCTCAAGGCCGATGAGTGCCAGATCTACACCGATGTGGATGGCGTCTACACGACCGACCCTCGGGTCGAGCCCAAGGCGCGCAAGCTCGAACGGATCACCTTCGAGGAAATGCTCGAAATGGCAAGCCTGGGATCGAAGGTGTTGCAGATCCGCTCGGTCGAGTTCGCCGGAAAGTACAAAGTCCCTTTGCGCGTTCTCTCCAGCTTCGGCGAGGGAGAGGGCACATTGATTACCTTCGAGGAAGATGCCGTGGAAAACGCCAAGATTGCTGGAATCGCGTTCAGCCGCGACGAAGCCAAGTTGACCGTGCTTGGCGTGCCGGATCAGCCGGGCGTGGCGCACCAGATTTTGGGGCCGATCGCCGCTGCCAATATCGAAGTGGACATGATTATCCAGAACATCGCCGCGCAGGAGGCGCTGACGGATTTCACCTTCACCGTCCACCGCAACGACTATGCGCGCGCGATGGAGATCTTGGAGGCGTCGGCCAAGCAGCTGGGTGCACGTCAGGTACTGGGCGATCTCCAAATCGTCAAGATTTCGCTGGTCGGGGTCGGTATGCGCAGCCACGCGGGTATCGCGAGCCGCATGTTCTCGGCGCTGGCCCAGGAAGGCATTAATATTCGTATGATTTCGACGTCCGAGATCAAGATTTCGGTCGTGGTCGATGAAAAGTATCTGGAACTCGGTGTGCGCACGCTGCACGAGGCATTCGGGCTGGATCAGGCGAGCGCCGCGTGATGCTGGTCACAAACATGGTGCAGCCACTGGTCGGAACGGATGTCAGCCTTCTTGCATTCGTTGCTGTCGGCCAAACTAACTGAGACTGTCAAGCTGCAGCTGCTATGGCGATCTCATGGCAGCTGCTGATAGAATTCCAAGGTGAGTATTCTCTCATTCTTGGTCTGGGGGTGGTTTAACCCTCCGAGCGGTACCGAAGAGGTCGGAAAGCCGGGGCGGGGAATCATCGTTGCGGATAAGGGAACGTAGGGAGAAATAAAATGTTGATATTGACTCGCCGGGTTGGCGAAACGCTGATGGTCGGTGACGAAGTGACCGTGACCGTTCTGGGCGTCAAAGGCAATCAAGTGCGGATCGGCGTCAATGCGCCCCGTGATGTGGCCGTTCACCGTGAAGAGATTTACGAGCGGATCAAAAGGGAGCAGGCTGAGGCTGGCGAAGGCGCTAGTGTCGAAAGTCACGCCGGTCAGCTTGACTGACTAGAAACGCAGGGCTGAACCTGATATAGTGGCCAGCCTTGATCGAAAGTGATCGCGTTATCTGGTATTCTAGACGTCGTCTAAATGCCAACCAGCTAAGTATCTATCAGTTCTTAACTGGTAACGCGATCATAAACGATGCATGTTTTGGAGAGATGGCCGAGTGGCTGAAGGCGCTCCCCTGCTAAGGGAGTATAGGTTAATACCCTATCGAGGGTTCGAATCCCTCTCTCTCCGCCATATTGAAAGCCCGTTGGATATTGAATCCAACGGGCTTTTTCTTTTGTATGTCGTCAGTCGATTGTCTCTGGCTCTCGGGTATCGATGAAGCGACGCGCTTCCCCATCCAGCACGAGACAGGTTAGGCATCCAGTGGCGAATGCACCTGTGTCGATGCCGATGCGGTTGTCCCTGACGACCGGTTCCTCGGTGACGTGATGGCCATGTACGACAACGTGGCTGTACGGCTTGGTGTGGCGCAGGAAATCTTCTCGGATCCAAAAGAGATCCTCTACCTCCTGAGATTCCAACGGGCGTCCCGGGCGAATCCCCGCGTGGACGAAAAGGTAGTCCCCGAATACGCGATAGGTCTCCAGTCGTTCCAGAAAGACGCGCTCAGGCTCGGGGATCTGCATCTCCAGTTCTCTTGCCATCTGGATCAGCTCTGTATCCGACCCGAGCGCGCTTGAGCCGACGCCGTAGGATGTCAGGGTCGCCAATCCGCCGAATTGCAGCCAGTTGGCGTGATGCTCGGGAGTGCGGATGAAGCGGAGCATCGATTGCTCGTGGTTGCCCATCAGGTGGATGGACGTGAAGTCGGGCAAGGGGTTCGAGTGCAGGTGTTCCACGACCTTGCGGCTGTCCGGTCCGCGATCGATATAGTCTCCCAGATAGATCGCGATCTTATGCACGTTCGCCTGTTCAGTGGCATCCGCCAGGATCTTTTCCTGCAGGGCGAGCAGCAGATCGTAGCGTCCATGGATATCGCCGACGGCGTAGATGCGTGTCCCCGGCGGCGTGCTCGGTGGGATCGTAGGTGGGGTTGGGTCTCTGCGTTTTCTGAAAAATCCTAGCATGTCGATTCGTCGAATCAGGTGTCGCGCGAGCTCGATGGCCTTGGGGTTCCATGAAGTCGTGTCATCTCGGCCCAGGTCTCTTTGCCGCCCTTGTTGTTGAGGTAGTTGAGCAGGCTGAAGACGGCGCGTCGGTCGAAACGACGGTCAATATCCTGCATCAGGATGGCTTCCGCCTCATCGAACGACTTGGGGTCGCGAAAGGCGCGTGGGCTCAGGAGCGCGACGAAGCAGTTCGCGACGGCCACTGCCTGCGCCGTCGGTAGGATCGCGTCCTCTTTCAGTCCGTGGGGTCTGCCCGCTCCATCGATTCGCTCGTTGATCTGGCGCAGCGTCTCGACCACCGGTCCGTCGAACTCGATCTCCTTCAGCAGATTTGGACCCTCGTCCAGCGACTGTCTGACGATGCGCAGTTCGTCTTCGCTGAGCGATTCGTCCTTGGTGAGCAGTGCGCGCGGGATACGGACCTTGCCGATATTGGCGAGTCGTGCCGCCTGGTCGGCGGTTTCGATCAGGGGGCGTTCGAGTCCCATTTCCTCTGCGATTTTGCGCGCGACCTGAGCGGCGTAGCGTGACTGATGGGCCGAGTCCGGATCTCGCTCGTCGACCAGTCCCACCAGCGTTTCGATCAGTTGTCGGGTGTTGCGTTCCCTGCGTGCCCGTTCGCGCATGAGATCGGTCAGGTCCTCGATCGTGGTCAGTACCCGTGGCTGTGCGCCATCCTGTGTCTCCAGCAGACAGTGGAAGGAGCGCCAGACCTGCTCTTGGCCATTTTGATCCGCGAAGCGGGAGGTTTCGCGGATTGGACGCCCCGTCGCCAGTACCTGCTGGTTGATGGCGTTATAGGCGCTGCCTCGCTCCTGTCCCAGCAGTCCAATCAGGCTGCGGCCCTCAAGCTCCCGTTTCGGAATCTCGCTGATCTCGGCGATGCGCTCGTTGCCGAAGGACAGCGTATTGTCACTGGTGGTTACGAAGATGGCATGGGGCTGGGCGTCCGTCACGATATCGAGGAAGCGTGAAATGGACTCGAAGCGCTCGGAGGACTCCTTGTAGCGTTGCGCCAAGCGTTCGGCCTCGCGGGTTGCCTCCTCGGCACGCAGGGAGGTGGAGTAGCGCCAGGCGACGATCAGTCCCGCGCCGAACAGTACCAAGACGAGGCTCAGGACGCTGAACAGTGTGGTTCGGTCAGCATCGCTCTGGGCCAATGCCTCGCTGCGATCGATCTTGTGTACCAGCGTCCAGGGCGTGTCGAGGATCTGGCGGCTCACGGCGAAGCAGGCGTTGGCCGCATAGTCCAGTCCCTCGTGGAAGCGACCCGGTTCGCTCAAGGCGGCGACATCCACCAGTCGCTCGGAGTTGATGGCCAGGGTCTTCGACAGCGGCTCGCTGCCGTCGTGCAGCGGCGTCAGATACTGGATGCGATTGCCGTCGCGTCGTATCAGATAGGATTCGGCCGTTTTGGCGGTTAGACCCGGTTGCTTCATCGCGCCGAAGAAGCGCTCGTCTACCTGACGGAGTCCGAGGACGCGGGCGATGACCTGGGTCTTTCCTTCCTCGGTTTCTCCGAAGACGGGTGCGAGAAAGCCGAGTGTCGGATGCGTCCCTCGGCCTGGGAAGAGATCCAGCAGGCCGTGCTCGGTCAGGGGCGTATCGTCCAGAAAGGTCTTGAGGCGGCCTTCGATCGGCGGCATACCGTCGGATGAGGCGATGACACCTCCCGTCGGGTCCAGCAGGGCGAGTCCGGCCGTGTCCAGCGGTCTGGTGTTGGCCGGGAGCTTGGCGGCGATGCGCTCCGGGAGGAAACCGAATTGCTCGGCCTTGGCGTTCAACAGGTTGCGCAGATAATCGCGCTCGGCCGGATCCTCCTCCAGCGGCTGGTTCGCGCCGCTCATGCCGATTACGGTCACATAAAGTTGAAGGGATGCATTGTCGGCCAGTGCCCCGAGTACCGCGTACTGGGCCTGAAGCCAGTCGTTGAGGGCTTCGGCCCGGCTGTCGACGACGAGGCTCATCTGCGATTGGAGGTTTTGGATGTCGCGATCGCGCTCGGAGGAGTCGAGCAGCAGGATGCCGTAGAATGCGACGAGCATGGTCGCGATGAGGGTTGCGACGGCATAGATCTGTTTCTTCACTGTTCCAACTCCTGGATAGCGACTGGGGCGTGCGCGTCATCCCGAATTGCCGTTCGGCCCTGGTTTGGCGCTATCATGGCGACACCGTCCTGCCAGAGATGTCAGCCGACCTTTCCCATGAGCGAATCATGCCATTGTTTCTAGCATGAGCCGAGCGTCCAATCCACCGCAATGGCGATTCACTCGTACCCCGGCCCCTGGTCCCATCGTCTGCTCTGTCTGTTCCTTTCCCTGATGTTGTTTGCGCTCGGACCGATGTGCTCGGTGCGCGCGGATTCGGGTTTGGCGACCGGTCATGTGTTCGGGCGTACCGGAAAGAAATTCACCGATCTGCGCCCCATTCCCAAGTGGAACACCCTGCTGAAACGCTATCGGGAGGAAGAGCGAAAAGACGTGAATTGCCGGTCCCGAGGTCGCGGGAATTGCCCCTATACCGAGTGGAAGGCGCTGATCGACCGACTCAAGGGGCGCGATCGCTTGACCCAGGTCGAGGAGGTCAATCGATTCGCCAACAGCTGGCGCTATATCACGGATCCCGTCAATTGGGGCGTGGACGACTATTGGGCGACGCCCGGTGAGTTCTTCGACAAGAGCGGGGACTGCGAGGACTATGCGATCGTCAAGTTCATGAGTCTGCGCGCGCTGGGTTTCGATAACGATGAGCTGAATCTGGTGGCCGTGATGGACCTCAACCTGAATGTCGGACACGCCGTCCTATTGGCCGAGGTCGGGGGGCGGGCGCTGCTGCTCGACAATCAGATCAAAAGGGTTACGAAGGCGAGCGCGGTTCGTCACTATAAGCCCGTTTTTTCCGCTAACGAGAAGGTCTGGTGGCTGTTCAAGTAATGTGGCTCCTTAACTCATGAGGCTTGAAAAGATCAAGCTGGCCGGCTTCAAGTCTTTCGTGGACCCGACCTCGGTGTCATTTCCGAGCAACCTGATGGGGGTGGTCGGCCCCAATGGCTGCGGCAAATCGAACGTCATCGACGCGGTGCGCTGGGTCATGGGCGAGAGCTCGGCCAAGATGCTGCGCGGCGAGTCCATGGCCGACGTCATCTTCAACGGCAGCACCGGACGCAAGCCGGTCGGTGTGGCCAGCATCGAGATGGTCTTCGACAACAGCGATGGCTCCGCCGGGGGCGAGTACGCGGCCTTCAATCAGATCTCGGTCAAGCGCCAGGTGACGCGCGACGGCCAGTCGGCCTATTTCCTCAACGGCGCACGCTGCCGTCGGCGCGACATCCAGGATCTCTTCCTCGGTACCGGTCTGGGGCCGCGCTCCTATGCCATCATCGAGCAGGGGATGATCTCGCGCATCATCGAGGCCCGTCCCGAGGATCTGCGTCTCTTCCTGGAGGAGGCGGCCGGTATCTCCAAATATAAGGAGCGCCGTCGCGAGACCGAGACCCGGATGCGCCATACGCGCGAGAACCTCGATCGTCTGAACGATCTGCGCGAAGAGGTTGGCAAGCAGCTCCAGCACCTGGAGCGTCAGGCGGCGACCGCCGAGAAATACACCCAGCTCAAGGCGGACGAGCGGCGTCTGGAACAGGAACTCAAGGCGTTGCGCTGGCGCATCCTGGATGGCGAGATCCAGACCATGGATCGCCGGCTCGGCGAGGCCGAGATGGCGACCGAGGCCGGATTGACCCATCAGCGCCGCCTGGAGGCCGATATCGAGGCGCGCCGCGCCGATCACACGACGGCGTCCGAGGTTTTCAACGAGGTCCAGGCGCGCTTCTATGCGGTTGGGACCGAGATCGCTCGCGTCGAGCAGGCGATCCAGTTCGCCAACGAGGAGCGTGGCCGTCGCGAGGCGGAGCTGGTCCGCCTGGAACAGGAACTCTACGAGGCCGATCGGCATTTGGAGCGCGATCAGCGTCGTTTGTCCGAGATCGATGCGGAACTGACTCAGCATGAACCCGAGCTGAACACGGCCCAGTCCGAGCTGGGCGAGGCGGCCGGTGAGCTCATGACACTGGAGGACCGGCTCAAGGGCTGGGAGGCCGAGTGGGACGGATTCAATCAGGCCGCCGCCAAGCCCGCCGAGCAGGCGCAGGTGGAGCGGGCGCGGATCAACGCGCTGGAGCAATCCATCGGGCGCGATCATGAGCGTGTGCGTCGTGTCGAGGAGGAGCTTGCGCGTCTCGATATCGTGCCCTTGACCGAGCGTATCGAGGATCTGACCGAACGCGAGTCTGGGCTGACCGAACGGATCGAGTCCCTGTCGGACGATCGCCAGCGTCATGGCGCCGAGCTTGCGGAACTCGACGAACGTCTGCGCGGCCTGACCGACGAGCTTGACGGACTGCGCACCGAGCTTCAGGAATCCAAGGGTCGGCTCGCCTCCCAGACGGCGCTTCAGGACGCGGCGCTCGCCGATCCCGAGGGCGATTGCGCGGCCTGGCTGGAGCGTCGTGGGCTGGCCGATGCGCCGCGTCTGGTCGATCAGCTGGAGGTCGAATCCGGCTGGGAGCGCGCGGTCGAGACCCTGCTTGGTGACGCCCTGCGCGCTGTCGGTACCACGGGGCTTGAGTCCCATGTCGGATCCCCGGAGGATCTGGTTCCGGGCCTGATGCTGTTCGATACGGGTGTTGCGGGGTCTGGCTCGGGCGATGCTGTCGGTTCCGATGCCCTGGCCGCGCGGGCGGGCTCCGCCTGGCCGCTTGCCAATCTGCTGCAAGGTGCGCGTGTCGCCGAGTCGCTGGCCGAGGCCCTGGTCGGTCGCTCGGCCCTGGGTCCCGGAGAGCGCTGGATTACGCGCGAGGGCGTCCAGGTCGGCATGAACTGGTTGGCGACACCGGCATCGGTGCCGACTGGTGGCGTGCTGGAGCGCGCCGAGGCCATCAAGGCGCTGCGTGTCGAGATCGAGTCGCTACGGGAGCGCGAGTCTGCGCTCTTGGACGAGGAGCAGGGACGGCGTGCCGAGCGCCTGGAGCTGGATCAGGTCCTCGATGCCGTCGGACGCGACCTGACGGCGGGCGAGCGCGAGCGCTCGGTCGTCCGCTCCGAGATCAGCAACATTCAGACCCGGCGCGAGCATCTGCTTGAGCGCCAGCGCGCGCTCGAACTGGAGCGCGAGGAACTGCGGGCGCAGGAGGCGGAGTCGATCGCCGAGATGGAAGAGGCGCGCGAGCGTCTGCACGACCTGCTCGCCGAGGTCGATGCCCTGGCCGAACGGCGCGAGTCCATGTCGGCCGAGCGCGAGCGTTTGCGTCTCGGGGTCGGCGAGGCGCGCGAGCGCGAGCGCGTCAGTCGCGACCGTGCTCAGGGGCTTCTGGTCAAGGTCGAGTCCAACCGCGCGGCCCGTTTGGCGACCTGCGAGAGCCTGGAGCGGGCCCGCGAGCAGCAGATCCAGCTCCATGAGCGGCGCGAAACGCTGGTGATGGCGCTGGAGGAGGGCGTGGAGCCGTTGGCGGAGCAGCGGGAGCGTCTCGACGAACAGCTCGCGCTGCGTGTCGAGGTCGAGGCGTCCTTGAGCGAGGCGCGCAACCGTCGCGAGGCGTTGGACGCCGAGGTGCGTGGTCTGGAGCAGGAGCGTCAGCGTACCGAGCAGCAGGTGCAGGCGGACCGGAGCGGATTGGACGGCTTGCGGTTGGAGCGTCAGGAGCGATTGGTGCGTCGGCGGACCCTGGAGGAGCAGCTGGCCGAGTCAAACACAGTACCCGCCTCGGTGCTGCAGTCGCTCGATCCGAGCGCGACCGAGTCGGCTTGGCAGGAAGAGCTGAGCCGGGTTGGGGCGCGGATCCAGCGTCTGGGTGCGATCAACCTGGCGGCGATCGACGAGTTCAAGGAGCAGTCGCAGCGCAAGGTCTATCTGGATGCGCAGCATGACGACATCGCGCGTTCGCTAGATACCCTGGAACAGGCCATCCGCAAGATCGATCGCGAGACCCGCAATCGGTTCAAGGAGACCTACGATCAGGTCAATCAGGGGTTCCAGCAGCTCTTTCCGCGTCTCTTCGGCGGCGGTCATGCCTATATGGATCTCACCGGCGAGGATCTGCTGGAGACCGGCGTGACCGTCATGGCGCGCCCGCCCGGCAAACGCAATTCGAGCATCCATCTGCTGTCCGGTGGCGAGAAGGCGCTGACGGCGGTGGCGTTGGTGTTTGCCATCTTCGAACTCAATCCGGCACCCTTCTGCATGCTGGACGAGGTCGACGCACCGCTGGATGATGCCAACGTCGGTCGTTTCTGCGAGATGGTGCGTTCTATGTCGGATCGTGTTCAGTTCATTTTCATCAGTCACAACAAGGTGACCATGGAGATTGCCGATCATCTGATCGGCGTGACCATGCACGAGCCGGGCGTGTCGCGTCTGGTGGCGGTCGATGTGGACGAGGCGGTGCGTCTGGCGGCGTCGTCCTGAGACGCGTTCGCCGAGTCCCGTCTCGGGACAATACAGCCATGGCGAGCGTTGATATACTCGTCCGACCCTTTCTAAACCCAATCTAGCAACCAGAATTAGTAATGGACGCCAGTACTATTCGCTTGATCCTAATCGTCGTCGGAGCCGTGCTGATCCTGCTGCTCTATCTGTGGGAGCGTCATCGTGAGAAGCGGGAGCAGGAAGGTGACGAATACGAAGAAGAGATGGGGGTTGCGGCCAGCGACGCCGGGGATGCGCCATATGGTGTGCGTTCGGGCAAGGCGGGTAAGCGGGATCCCAAGATCGGGGTCTACGACGACGAGGATGACGACTCGCCGGACAGCGATTGGTCCTATCTGACGCCGCGTTCCGCCAAGGACTCGGATTCGACCATGTTCGAGGAGGACCGCGATGAGCCTGAGCGCGACGGACCGGCCCGACAGGTTGCATCCACGTCGGAATCCGATTCGGAATCGGTCGACACGCCCGAGGACGAGGACCAGGGCGAGACGCTGGAGCCCCTACTGATCCAATTGAGCGTCAGCGCGCGACGCTATCCCTTCAAGGGAACGGAAATGCTCGAAGTGGCCGAGCGTTGCGGTCTCTATCCCGGCGACATGGACATCTTCCATTGTCTCGACGAGTTTGACGATCAGACCCGTATCTATTTCAGCATGGCCAATATGGTGAAACCGGGCACCTTCCCCTTCGATGAGATGGAGTCATTCTCGACGCCTGGGCTGATGCTCTTCGCTCAGCTCGAAGGGAATCCGGAAGACATGACCATCCTCGACGAAATGATTGCCACCGCGCGCAAGTTGGCGCTCGCGCTCAATGGCGACGTGCTCGACAACAGCCGACGTCCGCTGACGGTCAGCAAGGAAGAAGAGATGCGCCAGGCGGTGCTCGCCAACGAGGTGCGCTGGTCTAAGGTCGCGTTACGGTGACCGTGTCTGCGGAGGAGCGTTTGCGCGCCGAATCGCTGCGCGCGCGGATCCTCTATCACAATCATCGCTACTACGTCCTCGACGACCCGGAGGTTCCGGACGCCGAGTACGACCGACTGGTCCGCGAACTCAAGGGACTGGAGTCCGCGCATCCGGATTTGGTGACGTCCGATTCGCCGACCCAAAGGGTTGGAGCGGCGCCGCGCCCGGAGTTCCGCGAGGTCCGTCACGCCATTCCGATGATTTCGCTCGACAATGCCATGAGCGACGAGGAGCTGGCGGATTTTCATCGCCGTGTCTTGAGTGGGTTGAGCGGTGGCGACGCGCCACTCTATGTCGCCGAGCCAAAGCTCGACGGTCTCGCCATCAGTCTGCGTTACGAGCGGGGCGTTCTGGTCCTGGCTGCTACGCGCGGTGACGGGACCCGGGGGGAGGATGTTACCCATACGGCTCGCACCATCCCCAGTATTCCTCTGTCGCTGATTGGCGAGGATCGCCCCGAGATCCTGGAGGTGCGCGGCGAGGTCTACATGACCCGCGCCGGCTTCGCGCGTCTGAACGAGGAGATCCTGGAACGCGGCGAGCGTCCCTTCGCCAACCCCCGCAACGCCGCCGCCGGCAGCCTGCGCCAGCTCGATCCGCGCGTGACCGCCAGGCGTCCGTTGACCTTCTGCTGTTACGGATGGGGCGAGCTCTCGGTACCGGCCGACGCGCGTCAGTCCGAGATGCTCCGGCGTCTGGCCGGCTGGGGGATTCCCATTTCGCGCGAGCTGCGTCTGGTCTCCGGACTGGATGGCTGCCGGGACTATTTCGAGGATCTGAGCCGTCGTCGCGATCGGCTCGACTTCGATATCGATGGAGTCGTTTTCAAGCTGGATTCATTGGCCGATCAGACCCGGCTCGGTGCCACCAATCACCATCCCCGCTGGGCCATTGCCCGCAAGTTTCCTGCCCAGGAGGAGATGACCCGGGTCGAGTCCGTTGAATTCCAGGTCGGAAGGACCGGTGCCGTGACTCCGGTTGCGCGCCTGCGTCCGGTTCAGGTCGGCGGGGTGACGGTCTCGAACGCAACCCTGCACAACATGGACGAGGTGGCACGCAAGGACGTGCGGATCGGCGATACCGTCATCGTGCGACGCGCCGGAGATGTGATTCCCGAGGTGGTTCGGGTCGTCGTCGAACGACGTCCGGCGGATGTCCGCGAGGTCGAGCTGCCGAGCCAGTGTCCCGTGTGCGGGTCGGACGTGATCCGACCCGAGGGCGAGGCCGTCGCACGCTGCACGGGCGGTCTCTTCTGTCAGGCGCAGCGCAAGGAATCGCTCAAGCATTTCGCCTCTCGTCGCGCCATGGATATCGAGGGGCTGGGCGACAAGCTGATCGAACAACTGGTCGATCTCGATTGGATCCGCGAGCCGGCGGATCTCTATCATCTGACCCAGGATCGCCTCGTGCATCTGGAGCGTATGGGCGAGAAGTCGGCCGCAAATCTGCTGGCCGCGCTCGAGCACAGCAAGGAGACCAGTTTCGCCCGCTTCATCCACGCGCTCGGTATCCGCGAGGTCGGCGTGTCGACGGCCCAGGCGTTGGCCGGTCGTTTCGACGGTATCGAGTCACTGATGCAGGCGCGCGTGGAGGATTTCGTCCAGATCCGTGGCGTCAAGGGTGTCGGTCCCGAGACGGCCAAGGCGCTCCATGCCTATCTGGCCGAGTATCCGGACCTCGAAGCCTCGGACGATCTGGCCGAATGGCTCGCCGGGCTCGGCGTTCGCGGCCTGACGCGCGGGCGGGCGGAGGCACTGGCCGAGCGCTTCGGCGATCTGGCCGGGTTGCGGGCGGCCGAGCCCGAGGATCTCTATCTCAACAGCCGTCGTCTGGTGGACGGCGTGGGGCCGGTGGTCGCGGCCCATATTGCCGGATTCTTCGCCCAGGATCACAATCGCGAGGCGATCGAGCATCTGCTTGAGGCTGGAATCCACTGGCCCTCGACCAGCGAGCCACCGTCCGAGCCGATCGCCCAGCCACTGGCCGGAAAGACCATCGTCATCACCGGAACCCTGAGTCGTCCACGTGACGAGATCAAGGCGCGGCTACAGGAACTCGGCGCCAAGGTGACGGGCAGCGTCTCGAAACAGACCGACTACCTGCTTGCGGGCGAGGAGGCCGGTTCCAAGTTGGACAAGGCCCGCTCTCTGGGTGTCGAGGTGCTGGACGAGGCAGGGCTCGCCGCGCTCATCGACTGATCCGATCCGGGAAGGCTGCTTCAAGACTCCAGACGCACCGCGCGTCTTTGCGTTCAGGCCATCGGCGGTTTTTCCGCCAGCAATCCGAGGGGACCATGATGAGCGAGCTGACCAAAGAGCAAGAGATCCTGATCGCCATGCGCAAGACCCTGTCGGCCATCGTCAGGGACGTGACGCCGCCGCCTGGGATGCGACATCCGCTGTCGGACGGAACGATTCAGCAGGTCCGCGAGTGTCTCGGCATGATCGCCATGCGCGAGAAGGAACTGGCCGATGCTCAGGGCCGTGGCGGCGAGCGTCCCTATTTCGCCGACGAGGCGAAGGATGTGCATCTGGTGCCCTTCCCTGAACTCAAGCGGCGCGGGGATTGATCCGATGTCGCCCACCGAGCTCCAAGCGCGCGCGGCGGGACGTGGCCCCCGTTTCATGTTCGGCTTGACGGCCCTGGTCGCGGCGATCGGGGCGGGTCAGGCGAGCGGTGCGAAGGCTCCGGCGTCCCCCCCTTCTGACTGGGCCTATTCGGGATCCCAGGGGCCGGAGCACTGGGGCGATCTGGATGCTTCCTTTTCGACCTGTCGGACCGGACGCCTCCAGTCTCCGATCGATATCGACCGCGTTCACCGCGTGCCCTATGTTCCACTGACCTTCCAATATCACTCGCAACCGCTTGAGGCCTACAACAGCGGCAAGGGGATTCATGTGGTCTCGCCGCCAGGGAGCGCCCTGCTGGTGCGGGGCGATGTCTACGATCTGGACGAGTTTGTCTTCCATGTGCCTGGCGAGCATCGATTCAAGGGGGCGAGGCCCGAGGCCGAGATTCAGCTCGTGCATCGAAATCGGCTGGGGGCGATGGTGGTGGTGGCCGTCCCGCTGCGTTCGAGCGGGCGCGAGAATCGGATCCTGACACGCGTTCTGGATCATCTGCCCAGCCAGCCGGGCGAGCGGGTCCACTATCGCCAGGTTGGAATCAATCCGCTCTTCCTACTGCCGAGCAGACGCGGCTATTTCCGCTATACGGGGTCCGCCTCGACGCCGCCCTGCAAGGAGCCGGTTCTCTGGTACGTCCTCTACGAGCCGCTGGACGTCACCAAGGATCAGTTGCGGAGATTGGCCGAGTTGGTCGGGAGCAATGCGAGGCCGGTGCAGCCACTCAACGACCGAGAGGTCTTCTGGCTGGCGCGCTGACGGCGGTGTTCGGGAGGGCGTGGATCCCGATGTCGATGGAAACGGGAGCGGTCATCCGCCCCCAGTCGCGGCGAGAGGCCGTTTGAAACGGCCTCTGCGCTGAGTCTCTCCTTACTTGTCCTCCTCGGCCTCTGGATTTGGCTTGAGCTTCACGACGTCCTCGTTGAGCTCGACCATGGCGCTGTCACGCATCTTGGCGAGCTTTTCGGCGATCATCTGACGTTTGACCGCCGCGATCAGACGTGGCTTGGACTCCTCGAAGGTCGGGGGCTCGGCCTTGCGCGTCTCCTGCAGGTTGATGACATGCCAGCCGAACTGGGTGTGCACCGGCTCCTTCGAGTAGCTGCCCGGCTTCATCGCGGCGATTGCCTCGGCGAAAGGCGCGACCATCTGGCTCGGATCGAACCAACCCAGTTCGCCGCCGTTCTTGGCGGTGGGGCCGAGCGAATTCTTCTTCGCCAGTTCCTCGAAATCGCCGCCCTTGTCGAGCTTTTTGATGATCTTCTTGGCCTCGTCCTCGTCCTTCACCAGGATGTGGCGCGCCTTGTACTCGGTGCGGGCGGCCTGTTCCTTGACCTGATCGTAGGCGGCCTTCAGTTGCTCCTCGGTGGGCTCCAGTTCCTCGGCCATCTTCGACAAGGCGGCGTTGGACATGACCTTCATGCGCTCGAGCTTAAGCGCGGCGATCACGTTGCGGTCGTTTTCGAGCTTGAGCTTTTCGCCCTCCTGAGAGGCGACGATCAGTCCCATGAATTCGTCGAAGACCTGCTGCTGCAAGGCCGGCGAGTTTTCGCCTCGGCTACCCTGCAGACGCTCCATGTAGAAGAGACGGAAGACGTCGAGCGTGTAGGGCGTGCCGTTGACGGTCGCGATCAGGGTGTCCGGGGAGTCGGTATCTTTGGCGCTGTCGGCGTAGCAGGCTCCGGAGGCGAGCAATGCGAATGCCACCAGTGAAATACGAGCAGATTTCATAAAGGGATCATCCTTATCGGAAATGGTAAGACGGATGTTCCGGCGCAAAGCCGGTGCATCAAGGAAAGACTTGCCGGAAGGGCTTGACCGAGACCGTCCGGTAGACGCCGGCCTCGACATAGGGATCGGCGGCGGCCCAGGATTCGGCCACGCCGAGGTCGGAAAATTCCGCGACGATGAGCGAACCCGTGAATCCAGCCTCGCCCGGATCCGCGCTATCGATGGCCGGGTGTGGCCCGGCCAGAACCAGTTTGCCCTCGTTCTGCAATGTCTGTAGGCGTTCGAGATGGGCTGGGCGTGCCGCCTTGCGGGCGCTCAGGCTGTCCGGATTGTCGACAGCGATGATGGCGTAGAGCACGTCAATCGGTCTCCAGTGTTTGGGGTTCTTCTTTCACGTGGCGGGTCAGGTAGAACGCCTGGGCGATCACGAAGAGGATCGTCAAACCCATCATACCGAAGAGTTTGAAGTTCACCCAGGTCTCCTCGCGCGCCTGCGCATCGTTGCAGAGATCGAGCAGGTGCCCGCTATAGCTGGCCGCGCATGTGGTGAGATCGACGCTGTCCTGTCCGCTGGCACCTAGCAGCGCCTGCTGGGCATCGAAGAATCCGCTGCCGATGTAGACCACGAAGAGGTTGGCGGCGCCGAGGAAGACGAAGAACAGGGTCCAGAGCAGATTCAGACGCGTCCAGATGGGCGCCGGGATGTCGACGGCATGCCCCATCATGCGCTGGATCAGGGGACGTTCGCCGACGAATTGGCTCCCCAGGAAGGTGGCCGCGAACAACCAGTTGACCAGGGTCGGCTTCCACATCACGAAAATGGGATCCCGGAGCGCGAGGGTGAGTCCACCGAAGACGACCAGCAGACCCAGGGTCGCCAGATGCATCTTCTCGACCCGTCGGTGCCGCCACCAGGACCAGCCGACCTGAACGGCGGAGGCGCTGATCGCGACCCCGGTGGCCACGTAGATGCCCGCCAGCTTGTAGGCGATGAAGAAGAGCAGAATGGGAAAGAAATCGAGCAGGAGTTTCATAGGGGCGCCGGATCCTCGAAATAGGGTTGGCGAGCTTAAAATGCGCGGTTTGCAAGGTAAAGGATGCGCTGATTCGGGAAGACAGGCGAACGGGGAGGGAGTTTCCCGAGTCGCGAGCTGAGCTCTATCGTCGTCGGCTATGTTACAGGCCCAGGCCGGTGGCAGGGATCCTTGTGCGGCAACGCCGCCAGGGCGTTTCGGTAGCCACGCAGGCTTGGGGCCGCAATGGCGTGGTCGAGTCTCGCACTCTGTCGCCGGTTGTATTCGGCGCCGGGTAGCATCAGGTTCGATGCTACCGACCTTGATGCCGCCGAAGATACTGCCGTGCTCGCTGCGCCCCAAACCCCATCGATCTCTTCGTCCCGGAGTCCGTCCCCGCCATGTGGTGACGGGGAGCCGGTTCTGCGTCGCCGCCGTTGGCTGTTCGCCAGTGCGGTGCTGGCGACCATGTCCCTGCTGATGCTGTCGATGGCTCGAACTCTGAGCCCTGGCGGTCTCGATGTCTGGGATTGGGTATTGCTGGTCTGTTTCGGCTTTACGCTGCCCTGGACCGCGATCGGATTCTGGAACGCCGTCATCGGGCTGGGGCTGATGCGGCTCTATCGCGATCCCGTGGCCAGGGTCTTTCCGCTCGATCGAGGAGAGGATGCCCCGCTGGACCAGCGCGTCGCCATCCTGAGTTGCATCCGCAACGAGGATGCGGCGACGGTGTTCCGCAACCTCGATCGCATGGTCGCCGGGCTGGTCGAGCGCGGCGTCGCGGACCGCTTCGACCTGCATCTGCTGAGCGACTCGACCTGGGAGGAATGCAGCGCGGCCGAAGAGCAGGGTATGAGGAGATTCCGCGAGCGATGGGGCCAAACACTTTCGGTCGATTATCGCCGTCGTCTCGACAACCCGGGCTTCAAGGCGGGCAACATCGCCGAATTCATGGCCCGGCGCGGCGAGGATTACGACCTGGCCCTGGTGCTCGACGCCGACAGCCTCATGGATCCGGACGTCCTGTTGCGGATGGTGCGCACCATGCAGGCCAATCCGCGACTGGGCATCCTGCAGAGCCTGGTGGTCGGTCTGCCGTCGAGCAGTGCCTTCGCTCGGGTGTTTCAGTTCGGCATGCGTTTCGGCATGCGCTCCTACACCCTGGGCAGCGCTTGGTGGCAGGGCGATTGCGGTCCCTACTGGGGACACAATGCGCTGCTACGGGTTCGTCCATTCGTTGAGCACTGCAGGCTGCCGATCATTCCCGGTCGGGGTCCGCTGTCCGGCTGGGTGCTGAGTCACGATCAGGTCGAGGCGGTGCTGATGCGTCGCGCCGACTATCAGGTTCGGGTGCTGCCCGAAGAGACCGGTAGCTACGAGGAGAATCCCACGACTTTGCTGGAGTACATCCGCCGCGATCTGCGCTGGTGCCAGGGCAATCTGCAGTATCTCAGGCTGCTCGGCACACCGGGGTTAAATCCATGGAGTAGGACTCAATTGGTCCTGGCGATCCTCATGTTCGTCGGCTCGCCCTTCTGGGTGCTCCTGATGGCCATCGCCGCCTCCCGGGCCTTCCTCGATACCGGGACGCCGCTGTTCGATCCCGCCTACGGCGTGCCCTTGCTGTTCACCATCCTGACGATGGTCTTCGCCCCGAAGCTCGCCTCGGTGATCGACGTGCTGGCCGATGCCGAGCGCCGCAAGGCATTTGGCGGCGCTTCAAGGGTGCTGGGGGGCGCACTGGGTGAGGCCCTGTTCAGCACCCTGTTGGCGCCGGTGCTTGCGATCGCCCACAGCGTCTTCATGAGCGGCTTGGTGTTCGGCAAGAAGCTGGTGTGGGGTCCTCAGCGACGGGTGACCCATGCGGTGCCCATCGCGTTGGCCTGGCGTCGGCTCTGGCCCCAGACCCTGCTCGGGTTCGCCGCAACCCTGGCGTTGACGCTGCACAGCGGTGTGACGATGGCGCTCCTGTCGCCCTTTTTCGTCGGCGCCTTGCTCGCGGTGCCGATTGCGGTGTGGAGCGCGGATCTTCGGGTTGGCTCTTGGGTCACTCGGGCGGGTCTCTGGGCCATCCCGGAGGAACTGGGTCCGAGCCGGTTCCTGGCTTCGCTCGATCTGGATGCGATTCGAGTCGCCGCTGGATCGAGGCACCCGGTTCAGCCGGTCGATACCGTCCCCATCCAGGACGAAGAGATGGCCGACGGCTCCCTGGAGGTCGCGACCGCCACCTCATCGGCCGAGCGGTCTGCATGAGCATGCCGGGCGAGGACGGACGCACGACGGCCTTTTGGGTCTGCGCACCTGGCCAGGGCGAACTGCGCGACGAGCCGTTGCCGCCACTGCCCGAGGGCCATGTCCGGGTGCGGACCCTCTATAGCGGCATCAGCCGAGGCACCGAGTCATTGGTGTATCGCGGAGAGGTCCCGGAGAGCGAGCACCAGCGGATGCGCGCGCCATTCCAGGTTGGCGAGTTTCCCGGGCCGGTGAAATACGGCTATTGCAATGTCGGCCTCGTCGAGGCCGGCCCAGACACGCTGATGGGTTCGTCGGTCTTCTGTCTCCATCCACACCAGACCCTCTATCAGGTGCCCGCCGAGTGGGTCCATCCCTTGCCGGATGGACTGCCCCCCGAGCGCGCGGTGTTGGCCGCGAACATGGAGACGGCGGTCAACGGTCTCTGGGATGCGACCCCGAAGGTCGGAGACCGGGTCGCGGTGATCGGTGCCGGGGTGCTCGGCTGTCTCTGCGTCTGGCTGGCGTCGCGGATTCCGGGCTGCGAGGTCGAGCTGATCGACATCGACCCGCAGCGCGCCGTGATCGCCGCCAAGCTCGGGGTCGTCTTCCGCGAGCCGGACCAGGCCAGCCCGGACGCCGATCTGGTCATCCACGCGAGCGGTGCGCCTGCTGGCGTGTCCACCGCGCTCGATCTCGCCGGCTTCGAATCCAGGGTGATCGAGCTCAGCTGGTTCGGCACCCGAACCGTCCCGCTCGCACTCGGGCAGGGTTTTCATCAACGCCGACTGCGTCTGATCTCATCCCAGGTTGGCAGCGTCGCCGACGTCCAGCGTGCGCGCTGGGATCATCGTCGGCGCATGGGTCTGGCGCTCCGGCTCCTGCGGGATCCGCTGCTGGACTGCTTGGTCAGCGGGGAGAGCCCATTCTCCGAGCTCCCGGAGGTCCAGGCTCGACTGGCCCAAAACCCGCCCGGCGTCCTCATGCACCGTATCCGCTATCCGGGGCACAGTAGAGGGTCGGGTGACGGCTGACGGGAGTGTCGACAGCGGGGAGGCTGTCGTCAAGCGTACAGGGATGTATTCACAGCGTTCCCCGGCAGCCGTCACCCTGCCCGGAAAGGCATCTATGACCACCGACCTTCGAGGCCCCCTATGTACGGTATCCGCGTTCGCGATCACATCATGATCGCCCACAGTTTCCAGGGTGAGGTCTTCGGTCCGGCCCAGCGGCTCCACGGCGCGACCTATGTGGTCGACGTGGAGTTTCGGCGCGAGACCCTGGACGAGGCCAACCTGGTCGTCGACATTGGGCTCGCCAGCCAGGCGCTGCGCCAGGTGCTGGACGCGTTCGATTACCGCAACCTGGACGAGCTGCCTGAGCTGACCGGACAGAACACCACCACCGAATTCCTCGCCCGCCACATCTTCGATGCCATGGCTCAGCGCATCGCCAGTGGTGAGCTCGGTGCCACCGCCTTGGCACTCAACGGCATGCGTGTCGAGCTGGCCGAATCGCATCGTGCCTGGGCCTTCTTCGAAGGTTCGCTCCCAGGGGCGACGTGAACCGCACGCTCTGGTTCCTGATCCCCGGCGACCCTGATACGCCGACCGGCGGTTATGTTTACGACCGCCGGATCGCTGCCGGTCTCGTTGAGTCTGGTTGGCGCATCGAGCAGCGGCGGCTCGACGCGAGCTTTCCGCAGCCTTCGCGAGCAGCACTGGAGCATGCCCGTCAGATGCTGGCCGAGATCCCCGATGAGGCGCTGGTGCTGATCGACGGTCTGGCGCTCGGTGCCATGCCATTCCTGGTACGAGATGAATGCCGGAGGCTCCGGCTGGTGGCCCTGGTGCATCACCCCTTGGCCGACGAGACCGGGCTTGCACCGACACAGCGGGCCGAGCTCGAAGACAGCGAGCCCCGTGCACTGGCTGCCGTGCGCGGGACCATCGTCACCAGCCGTTTCACCGCTGTCAGGCTGAGGCACTATGGCGTGCCGGTCGAACGACTGCGCGTGGTCGAGCCCGGCGTGGATCCAAGTCCCAGAACCCAGGGTATCGGTGGAAATCCGTTGTCGCTGATCTGCGTGGCGACCATCACCGAGCGCAAGGGCCATGACATCCTGCTCGAGGCCTTGGCCGGGCTTCGCGACCTGCCGTGGCGACTCAGCTGTATCGGTGATCTGGACAGGGATCCTGTCTGGTCCGCTCGGATTCTCGAACAGTGCGAGCGGTTGGGGCTGACTGATCGGGTCCGGTTCACCGGGGTACTGTCCCTGCAGATCCTGGAGCAGCATTACCAGAGCGCCGACCTGGCGGTGCTCGCGACCCGCTTCGAGGGTTATGGCATGGCCGTTACCGAGGCCGTAGCCTATGGGTTGCCGATGGTGCTGACCTCTGGGGGCGCCGCTGCGGAGACCTTGCCGGACGGAGCCGGTATCCTGGTCCCGGTGGACGATGTCGCGGCACTGCGTCAGGCATTGCGGAGTCTCCTCTCCGACCCCGAAAAACGCGCGCGTCTTGCGGAAACGGCCTGGCGTGCCGCCCTGACGTTACCGTCTTGGAGTCAGGCGGTGAGGGCGTTCTCTGCTGTGCTGGATGATGTGGGGACGCTGCCGGCACCACTCGACCCAGCGAGCATCCATGTCTAAAGCTGACACCAAAGAACGCTTCTCGGCGGACTGGCTCAGCCTGCGGGAGCCGGCGGATCACAGGTCCAGATCCCCATTGGTGCTGTCCCAGGTCCGTCGCTGGGCGGCCGATCATGATCCGCTGCGGATCATCGATCTCGGCTGCGGTTCCGGCTCCAATCTGCGCTATCTGTGCCCGAGCCTGCCGGTGCGTCAGCATTGGGTGTGCGTGGACCAGGATCCCGAGCTGATCGGGCGACTGGTCGCGATGGCCCCAAACTCGCCACAGCTCGCCGGTTTGACCACCCGCGTCGAGCGACTCCAGGCGCCCGGACTGCTCGCGGACATCGACTCGCGGACCCTGGTGACCGCCAGCGCCTTGCTGGACCTGGTGTCCGAGGATTGGCTCGCGGATCTGGTTGCCGACTGTCATCCCAGTGGAGCCGCGCTGCTCGTCGCCATGACCTATGATGGCCGTGTCGGGCTCCATCCAGAGCATCCCTCGGACGACTGGATCCTCGACCGATTCAATTGCGATCAGCGCCGGGACAAGGGACTGGGTCCGGCGCTCGGCCCCACGGCGGCAGGGAGACTGCGTGCGCTTGCCGAGGCCCAGGGGTTCAGAATCCACCAGGCCAGCTCGGATTGGCTGCTGGACGGAGACGACCGGCAGCTGATGACCCAACTGATCGCCGGCTGGGCCGAGGCCGTCGCGCGCCAGGTACCCGCAGAGACCGACCGCATCGAGGCATGGCATGGCCAGCGGAAGCAGGACCTGGTATCACGCGCACTCGTGATCCGTGTCGGCCACCAGGATCTCTTCTTGGAACCCTCATTCCCTTCGCGCCCTTAGCGCCTTTGCGGTTCAACCATATCCATGTTCGAACTCGATCGGATCACCAAGCGCTACGGCTCCTCGCTGGCCCTCGACGGCATTCGGCTGAGTATCGCGCGCGGGAGTACGACGGCGCTGATCGGACCCTCCGGCTGCGGCAAGTCGACCCTGCTGCGGATCCTGATCGGTCTGATCGAGCCGGATGTGGGCCATGTCCGCTTCGATGGGCAGATGCTGGAGCGGACGCGGATTCGTGCCCAGCGGCAACGGATGGGCTACGTCATCCAGCAGGGCGGTCTTTTTCCGCATCTGACGGCGCGCGAAAACGTCGTCCTCATGGCCCGCCTCCTCAAATGGAGTTCCGACCGCATCAAGACGCGTTTGAGCGAACTGATGGAGCTGACGCATTTCCCCCGAGCGGGGCTGGAGCGCTATCCCACCGAGCTGTCCGGCGGTCAGAATCAGCGCGTGGGACTCATGCGTGCCCTGATGCTGGACCCGGAGGTGCTCTTGCTCGACGAACCCCTTGGTGCCCTGGATCCCATGATCCGCTACGAGCTGCAGGAGGAGCTGAAGCAGATCTTCGCCACCCTGGACAAGACTGTCGTGCTGGTGACCCATGATCTGGCCGAGGCCGCCTTCCTCGGCGAGACCATCGTCCTGATGCGCGCGGGCCGGATCGTTCAGAGCGGCAGCCTCGACGAGATGATCCGCGCGCCGGCCGAGCCCTTCGTCGAGCGGTTCGTGCGCGCCCAGCGTTCCCATCGGGTCGCGCTGGGGGAGGGCGCATGAGGCGGGTTTCGTCCGTTCTGCCTTGGCTGCTTCTGGCACCCCTGGTGCTGGGGCTGCTCACGGGCTGCGGTCGGTCGGACGGCGAGATCCGCATCGGCAGCAAGAAGTTCACCGAGGGGATCATCCTCGGCGAGGTGCTGCGCGGCCTGGTCGCCGAGACCGGGCTCCCGGTGCACCACCGCCGCGCGCTCGGCGGGACCCGGATCGTCTTCAATGCCCTGGAGAGCGGCGAGATCGACGCCTATGTCGACTATACGGGCACCTTGCTCCATGAGGTCTTGGCAGAGGACAAGGCCGCGCAGGGGCGAACGCTGAGCGAGCGGCTCGCCGAGCGGGGCATCCGTCTCGCCGGTTCGATCGGCTTCCAGAACAACTATGCGCTCGGCATGCCCGAGGCGCGGGCGGAAGCGCTGGGGATCGAGCGCATCTCGGATCTGCGCGACCATCCCGAGCTCCGATTCCGTTTCGGCAACGAGTTCATGGACCGCGCCGACGGTTGGGCGGGTCTGCGGTCTTTCTACGGACTGCCGCAGCGCGACGTGCGCGGTCTCGAGCACGAACTGGCCTACCGCGCGCTCGCCAGCGGCGAGGCCGATCTGACCGACCTCTACACCACGGACGCCGAGATCGCCTATTACCATCTGCGGCCGCTGCGCGACGATCGCGACTGGTTCGCCCGATACGATGCGGTGCTGCTCTACCGGGCCGATCTGGCGCAACGTGTGCCGGAGGCCGTCACGGCGCTCGAACGCGCCCTGGGTCTGATCGACGCGAGGCGCATGATCGCGATGAACGCCGCCGTCCAGATCGAGGGACGCACCGAGTCTCAGGTCGCCGGCGAGCTGCTGCGCGAGCGGCTGGGCATCCTCGACGCGACCGAGACCAGGGGTCTCCTGGCGCGCCTGGCCCAGTGCACGCTGGAGCACCTCACCCTGGTCGGCGTCTCGCTCCTCGCCGCCGTGCTGGCCGCCGTTCCGCTCGGGCTGCTCGCCGCGCACCGGCCGCGACTGGGACAGCTCGTCCTCGCCTTCGTCGGCATCGCCCAGACCATCCCCGCGCTGGCCCTGCTGGTCCTCATGATCCCCTTCTTCGGGATCGGGGCGGGACCGGCCCTGGTGGCGCTCTTCCTCTACAGCCTGCTGCCGATCGTGCGAAACACCCACGCCGGCATCCGCGGCATCCCGGCCGCCACCATCGAGTCCGCCGAGGCGCTGGGTCTGCCCGCCGGCGCGCGTCTGCGTCTGATCGAGCTGCCCCTGGCGCTGCCGACCATCCTGGCCGGCATCAAGACTGCGGCCGTCATCAACGTCGGCGCTGCCACACTCGGCGCACTGATCGGCGCCGGCGGCTACGGACAGCCGATCCTGGCCGGCATCCGGCTCGACGACATGGGGTTGATCATGGAGGGGGCGATCCCAGCCGCCGTCTTGGCGGTGACGGTCCAATGGCTGTTCGAGCGGGCCGAGCGCACCGCACTGCCGCGCGGCATTCGCGGGCTGGGTCGGACAGGGGGCGATTGAGGATCGGATCGACCGTCGCTCAGGTCGAGCGCGCACCTTGATAATGCATATTCAATATGCATACTTTCGACCTATGTGCCTGGAATACGACCCAGCGAAACGTGCCGCGAATCTGCGCAAGCACGGTATCGATCTCGAAGATGCGATGCCAGTGCTCTTCGATCCCCGCGCTTTGGTACGCGAAGACGCTGATGGCTGGGGAGTCTGCTGACAGCCTTGATCGTCGTTCCGGACAGCGGCGACTGGTCCGCACAGCGGACCCTACTCAAAACTACGGTCCGTAGGGTCCGCTGCGCGGACCTTCGGCGGTAGAGCAACCGGGCGGTCGATAGGGATGGCCAAGGCCCTGCTGACGGTCGTATACAATTTTCGTGTTCATAACGCCGTTCGACTCATCTCGGCACGCCTGGCTACGTTGCGAGAGAAACACGCCTATGAAACCTGAGTACGACATGACGGGCGTGCGCCGCGCGACGGAGATCGACCATCTGAACCGTCTGCGCGCCGGCAAGACTCGAATCACGATCATGCTGGACGATGACGTATTGGATGCGTTTCGGCGAAGCTCGGACGAGAAGGGCATCGGCTATCAGACGCTCATCAACCTGGCCCTCCGCGAGTCTCTCGGGCGCCGTCCTTTGGACGAGGATGCGTTGCGCCGGATATTGCGCGAGGAGCTGCATCACGCCGCCTGAGCGGCATTCGGGGGTTCGGCAGGAAAGGTATCGGCTGAGTGTTGGGTGAGTGGTCGATCTGAGAGGGTTTGCGCGCGCTGTCTAACACACCAATTCCGATCTGTCGGGTCTATCTCCATATTCGATTTCCATCCAAAACCCAACCGATGCGCACCTTCGCCTGCCAATCCTGCGGTCAGCCGATCTATTTCACGAACCACACCTGCATCCATTGCGGTGCGGTCTTGGGGTTCATTCCGGAGGAGCTGCGTCTGGCGGCCTTGCAGGAGCAGCCCGGCGGGACCTGGACGCCGATTCCACCCACGGACAAGCTGCGCCGTTTGAGCCGGTTCAGCCGCCGCCCTGAGATTCCGGACAATACCCGGCGGTATCGCAAGTGTGCCAATTACACCCAGTACAACGTCTGCAACTGGATGGTCCCGGCCGATGCCGCCGACAGCCTTTGCCCCGTGTGTCGCACGAATCGGACGATCCCCAATCTCGACCGTCCGGGCAATCTCGAAAAGTGGTACCGCATCGAATGCGGGAAGCGGCGCCTCGCCTATGGCCTGATCCGGCTCGGATTGCCGATGAGAGCGCGGACCGAGGACCCGGAGCAGGGCATCCTCTTCGACTTTCCCTCCAGCCAGGATGCGCCACCGGGCCAGGCCGTCATGACCGGTCATGCCGACGGTGTCATCACCATCGACATCGACGAGGCGGACTCGGCCAATCGAGAACGAATCCGGGTGGATATGAACGAAACCTACCGCACCCTGGTGGGCCACTTTCGCCATGAGATCGGCCATTACTACTGGGATCTGCTCATCCGGGACGGTGGACGTCTGGAGGGCTTCCGCTCACGCTTCGGCGACGAGCAACGGAATTACCAGCAGGCCCTCGACGACCATTATCGCGACGGACCGCCCGCCGACTGGCAGGACCATTTCATCACCCCCTACGCCAGCAGCCATCCCTGGGAGGACTGGGCCGAGACCTGGGCCCACTACATGCACATCACCGACACAATGGAGACTGCGGCCCATTACGGGCTCGAGGTGGAGCGACGCCTGCCGGACGGGAGCGTGCAGCGTGCGGACCCGGAATTCGACCCTTACGACATCGCGGACTTCCAGCCGATCATCGACAACTGGGTGCCGCTCACCTCGGCGATCAACAGCCTCAACCAAAGCATGGGTCAGCAGGATCTCTATCCATTCGTGCTACCCCAGCCGGCGATCGAGAAGATGGAGTACGTGCATCGGATCATCCGGGAGGCGTCTGGCCGCTGATCCACGCCGGTCACCGGAACATCCCCTTTGATTCCATCCGGCCGCACCAATAGAGGTAGGTCCCATGGCAACAGAAGAGACCGTCAGCATGACGGCGTCGAATCGATGAACACAAGAGACATACGCCCGACTCCGATCGCAGGACTCCTGTTCCTGATTTTGGCGTTCTTCAGCGGAGGAGCCCCGATGGCCATCGAAGAACCGAGCTACGAGGTGACACGCACCTACCCCATGTTCGAGCTGCGCCAATATGCGCCCTATCTGGTGGCGGAGACGGCGGTTGGGGATGATTTCGACGAGGCGGGCAATCAGGCCTTCCGCATCCTCGCCGACTACATCTTCGGCAACAACCGCTCCAAGACCAAGATGGACATGACGGCGCCGGTCAACCAGCGTCCCGCCGAGGATCAGAGCGAAAAGATCCGTATGACGGCCCCGGTCAGCCAACAGGCGGGCGAGGGGAAGCCGGGCACCTATGTCGTCAGCTTCGTGATGCCGTCCGGTTACAGCCTGGACACCCTGCCGACGCCAAACGATGCGCGCGTGCATCTGCGCGAGGAGCCGGCCAAGCTCATGGCCGTACGCCGCTACTCCGGGCGCTGGACCCGCGACAATTACGAGAAGAACCTTGGCATCCTTCGCTCGGCCATCCGGGAGGCCGGTTTGGAAACGGTCGGCGAGCCCGTCTACGCCCGCTACAACCCGCCCTTCACCCCATGGTTCATGAGGCGCAATGAGGTGATGCTGGAGATTGCATCGCCTTAGGTTTGGATCTTCAGATCTCTGTATGCTTCGCCGTACCGAGATCCCGAGATCCGCGAGGCCCTGGTCGCGTTTGAAGGGACGATCCCGACCAGAGGTGGCCATGCCGATCATATCCTGCTTTTTCGGACTCTATGTCCGCATGTATTTCGACGACCATGCCCCTCCTCACTTCCATGTGGAGTACTAGGGTGCGGAGGCATTGGTCTCGATCGAGACCGGAGAATTGCTCGAAGGGCGGCTGCCGAAAAAGGCTGCGAAGCTGATCAAGGAGTGGTGCGCCGAGCATCAGGAAGCGCTATGGGACAATTGGCAGCGCGCTATCGCACTGCAACCACTTCGGAGAATTCCTGGAGCCGACAATGATTAAGATCGTCAAGGCCGAGTTTCTTCAAGATCGCGTCATCCGGTTGGACTTTTCGGACGGCACCCGAGGTGACTACGATCTGCAACACCTGATTGCGCGAGGCACCGAGATGGTCAAGCCGCTGGAGAATGAAGACTTCTTCCGGCAGTTTTTCCTCGAACTGGGCGCTCTCTGCTGGCCCAACGGATTCGAACTCAGCGGTGGAGGCATTCAGCGACGTTTGCGCGAGGAGGGCGGGCTGCTTCCGCTCGACAGGGTTGCTTGAGATCGGTCGAATCGCCTGACTCGAGCTCAGGCGATTCGCTGCAACCCCGTCGGCGGGCGATCCGAACGTCCGTCGCGGGGGCGGCGCATGTCCATGTCGTAGAGGACGTCCTTGCCCATGCGATAGAGGCGGGAGCAGGGACAGATGGCGTTGCGCAGCAGGTCGCTCGCCGGCGGCGATAGGCCGAGTCGTCCGCCGCCGATCAAGAGCGGCGCGATCGCGACTTGCAGCCGGTCCACCAGATTCTCCGCTACGAAGGCCGAGACGGCCACGCCGCCGCCTTCGATGAAGAGACGCCGGATACCGAGTTCGGCGAGCCTCTGGATCAGCGCCGCCAGATCGAGACGGTCGTCGCGGGTCGGGACGCCGATCAGGCGTCCACGCTTGGGGACAGTGCCCGAATCCCCAAGCCGGGACTCGTCGCAGACCAGCCAGGTCTCCGCAGCGCCGTCGGTGAAGACCCCGAGATCCGGGGGCAGCCGGCGGCAGCGGTCGAGGACGATGCGGATGGCATTGTCCCCGGCGACCAGGCGCGTCGTGAGCCTGGGGTTGTCGCAAGCGGCGGTCTCGGTCCCCACCAGAACCGCATCCGAGAGTGCGCGCATCCGGTGCAGATGGCGCAGATTCTCGTCGCCGGTGACGTAGCAGGAGTCGCCGTTGGCGGTCGCCACGCAGCTGTCGATGCTCTGGCCCAGATGGGCGACCGCTGTGCATCCTTCGGTCACTGGCGTACAGAGCGGCAGATAGAGCTCGGCGAGCGAGCGCATAGGGTCCTGGGTCGGCGTCTCGGTCAGGTTCCAGCCCTCTCCTGGACGCCACTGGATGTCCGCGCCATCGCGTCCCTCGGGGACTGGCCGGAGCGACGCATCCGGCCCGTCGGAGAAGCTGAAGCCGGTCGCGATACCGGGATCCAGATCGCCTGTGCGCACCAGGCGCGAGGCGGCGAGGATCAGAGACCAGAGCCGGTCCTCGGCGTCGGTTTGGGTGCTTGGATCCATGCTCGTCGCTCCATCGGTGGGTTGGGGATCATGGGTCTCAGCGGACCAAAATGCTGTTCCAGGCGAGTCCAGGATACCGGCAGCCAAGGGGTCATGTAAGCCATGCCGGTCGCGGCGGCGCGCGCGCAGCCATCACGCGGGAGCAGGACGGCGATCGGGGCCAGGTTCTCGCTGCCGGACGGGCGGAAGTCCGGCCGGAACAGCAGCGCGTTCATCGGGGCGTTCCATTCGTCGATCGGGGCCATCCAGGGCCACTGCAGGGCGAATGGGGCCTGTCGGGTATGCTGGATGCAGGGTCCACCGGGTTCGCTGACGAGATTCTGCAGTCCGCGTGTCGCGGTCCACCAGGCGGCGGTTTTGACCAGCATCAGGGCGGCGATCGCGAACAGTGCGGCATCGCGGACGGACGACCAGCGTATGTCGGATCCCAATGGAGTCGATCCTCGACGCCCATTCGCGACTGGCACGCTGAGGGTGACGGCCATCATCAGGCCGAGCTGCACGACGAAGGTGATCCCGGACTTCAGACGCCAGCCCTGTCCCCAGATCAGCTCATGGCCGACGAGGGCGGCGGCTACCAGCAGCAGACCGGCCGCGACCCTGGGCATCCATCTCGGAAGCCGTCCCGACCTGCTCCCCGACTCCCAGGTGACCGCCAGACCGATGAGTGTGACGACCGCCAGCATGGCGTGCTGGCCCGGCGTCTGTGTCAGCAGGTACCAGAGTGCGCCGTCGCCGACCAGATGTGACTGCTCGTAGCCGCTGAGCCCCATCAGGCTCCAGGCGAGCCTACCCAGGGCACAGATCCCCAGCCAGATCGTCAGCCGCAGGTCGCGGCTCGTCAGCCAGACCGCCAAGGCAAGCGTCAGGCAGGCAAGGAGCGAGACCGGATGCAGGGTCACCATCAGCGGTCCGGCCAGCCAGACGAGCGACCTGACGCCCCGGCGATGTCCCTCCAGACTCAGTGCCAGCACCAGCGGCCACATCAGATCGATGAGGGCGAGCAGCTCCGAGACACCGGAGGCATTGATCTGGTTCAGCAATGCCCCGGTCGCCGGAAGGACCATGAGCCAGGGCGCGGTCCGGCGCAGGATCAGCCAGCAGGTCAGGAGCGATACCAAGGGCAGCAGCAGATAGCTGACGGAGAAGGCCAGTCTGATCGCCGCGAGTCCGGTGTCCAGACGCGCGGCGAACCAGGCCGGGAGCTGCGGGATGACGGCGGCCAGGCGACCATCGGGGACATAGGGGACGCCGTCGACGATGATGCGGAACAGATAGTGACCGCCGTCGGCATAGAGGGGCAGCCCGGCCAGGGACGCGATCAGATAGGCCCCTGCCACCAGGATCAAGAGGACGTCGGTGGACGCATCACCGTTCCCCGTTGGGGACGCGATCGCGGCTGGCGCACTGGAGCGGGATGCATCTGGGCGCTGAAGGGGCAAGGATCCGCCTATGGGGTACCATCCAAACCGGATAGCGGATGAGATGGTGCCGACGGTCCATTGCACAAGCCCGGCTCCGCAGTTGCCGGGCGATCGCTCGGGTCAGGACCGTCTGATCTGGCCCGACGGATCAGGCATCCGCATTGTGGCGGGCGGTGCCGGGAGATCGGTGCGGTGTCGTCGTGGGTCGGACGCTCATGGTGTCCAGGCAGTAGCCCAGGCGCCGACCCTGGGCGTCGGTGCGCTTGAGATCGAAGCTGAAGCGGTGGGTCTCCGGGTGATAGTCATCCGGGGCCACCCTGGCGAGGGCGGTCAGAAAGTCGGAGAAGCTGTTCCAGTGGAAGGGAATGCCCTTGCGGCTGGCCTGGTGCTGGAGCGCGTGGTAGCGGCTGTAGAGGTTGCGCGTCCAGTCGCGCCCGAAGAGGGTGGATGGAATGGCGCGCCGGATGGGGCCGTCGTCCTCGACGAAGAAGCCCGTGTTCTGAACGATGCGCGAGTGCATCAGGTCCTCGTGACCCACATAGGCATGGTGGCCGCCGTTGATCGGGGTGTGGCCGTTGGTCAGATGCTCGTGAAGCGCGTCGCGCAGCCTGGTGATGCTGGCCGCGATCTGCGGATCGAATTGCTCGTACGCGTGTCGCTGGATCTCGGCGATGGCCTCGTCGATCGTCAGTGCCCTGCGGTAGGGACGGTTCGAGGTCATGGCGTCGAAGGCGTCGGCCACGGAGATGATCCGGGACCCCAGCGGGATGGCCTCGCCGGCGAGCCGCTCCGGATATCCCTCTCCGTCGAACCGCTCGTGGTGATGCAGCACGATGGTCGCGACCTCGTGGAAGGTTGGAAGCCGGCTGAGGATGTTGAAACCGATGCTCGGATGGCGCTGGATCTCGAGCATCTCGTCGCGGTTGAGCCGTCCCGCCTTGTTGAGCACCTGATCCGCGATGCCGATCTTGCCGATGTCGTGCAGCTGGGCGGCGACATGGGTCTGCTGCTGGATCTCGCACGGCAGACCCAGCTCGCGGGCCATCATCTCGGAGAGTAGAGCGACTCGGAACGAGTGCTCGTAGGTATAGGGGTCGCGTGCGTCCAGCGTCGTCAGGACGACGTCTATGACCTCATGCAAGCGTACGCGTTCGGGAATCGCCGTCATCGACTGCTGTATCGGTGCTCTGGTGTGGATAGGAGGGCGGCCGGTTCGAGACTCTGAGTTTGAGCCGGCGCTCGCGATAGTCCTTGGTCAGTTCGTGCCAAGCCATGATGCCGTCGCGTCCGTTGTTCTTGACCCAATAGAGCGCATCGTCGGCGCGTTTGACGATGTCCTCGGCCGTATCGGGATGGGCTAGGAGCGCGGGTGGTTGCTGTTCGATCACGTAGTAGCCGATGCTGACCGTGATCTTGACCAGGGTGTCCGGGGTCAGCTGGATCTGATGCTCGCGCAGCTGGCCGTGCAATCGATGCAGCAGGTCCTGGGTGTCCCGGGACGAGACCCGGTGGAGGATGAGCGCGAACTCCTCGCCGCCGATCCGGGCCACGACATCGGTTTCACGGGTGTGCTCGCGCAAGGTCCGGGCGAACTCCTCGAGCACCCGGTCGCCCCCCGGATGGCCATAGGTATCGTTGATCCGCTTGAAGAAATCGATGTCTAGGATGACGAAGGCGAAGGGTTCGCCCGTGTGCAAATGCCCGTTGAAGCATTGGCCGATACATTCCCAGAAATGACGCGCGTTGTAGAGCCCGGTCAAGGTGTCTGTGATCGCCTCGATGCGCAGCGCCTCGTTGAGGTTCAGGATATGCTCGGACTGCCGGCGGATGTTCTGCTCGCGCATCGCGAGCGCACGGCGCATCCAGTGGATCTCGCGCTTGAGACGGTTCAGTTCGTACTCGTCGTCCGGATCCGAGGGCTCGGGCGCGATCTTCAAGGGCACATCGAAATTGCCCCGCTTGAGCCCGGTGATCACCTCTTGTATGGCCCTCAGGTCGCGTGAGCAGATCCAGGGGAGTAGGAAGGGGGTTAGCGTCAGGCTGGCAACCGCCGTCAGCAGACAGAAAATCATCAGAATGCCCGGATCTGCCTCTTGCAGCAGTGGGCCGAAAATTGCCAGGCTGATGCCCAGAACAGCCATGTTCGCCAGCATGAGCCTCGCGCCAATCTTGATCTGCACGCGATTGACCCATCCACCAAATATCGACAACGGGGCGCATTCTATCATGCCGCCCTTTAGTTGTATTGATAATTATTCCTATTTGAGGTCAAGGCGTCTCTGTCCATTTCGATCGCGTAGCGACTCGGAGCAGTCGGCGACGCGTCCGATCAAGGATTCGGCGAAGCGCCGCTCCTGCTGGCTGCCCGAGCCTTCGTCGCACAGATAGACCTCCAGACCCACGTAGATCGGACTGGAGCGATTCCAGACGGCCTCAGGGATCTCGGGCCGCGCCACCAGGTGGGAGGTCCTGGACAGGGTCCGGGTGTTCGAGACCAGGGTGATGCATCGCACCGGGGCGCCGAGTTCGGCGGCATGGTCGGCCACGCAGTCGAGCAGCCGATGATCGGCACAGAGGACGTCGCCACAGTATCCGCCCTGATTGACCCCGCAGTGGAGGTCGACGAGCAGACGATGGTGTGGCGCGACATGATCCAGGAGCTGGAGATAGAGATCCTGGTGACGTTGGCGGAAGAGGGCGACCTGATCCGGTCTCGGGTGCTCGCCCGAGAGACCCTGAGGGATTCGCAGCAGGCCGAAGCGCGTGCCGTCCAGCCGTGCCGCCACCTGATCGCCGAAGGCCAGCTCGTCGCGATGGGCGCCGATGACGACCAGGATCTCCGGGGGTGGAGCGGGAGCGTGGCGTCTCAGCAGGGACATGGTCTCAGGTTTCGTCGCCGCGCTCGGGCGGGATGAGGATGAGCGCCAGCAGTCCATAGAGGCCGGCGAAGAGGACGAGCAGCAGGTCCATCCGGGCGCGCGTGGGACGGATGCCGCGCAGGCGCAGGATCTCCAGCGCCAGCAGCAGCGAGGCCGCCACGCCGATCGCCGCAGCCAGACCATGGAAGCGTGCGTCCAGGCTCAGATAGCGGCTGTCCGGGTCGTGCAGATTCAGATCGAAGGGGACCAGCATCTCCCAAACCCTGTCGACCGGCCGCTCTCGGGCCATGGCCATGCGCCGCGCGTAACGATCGATGGGGTGGTAATCGCGGTCCATGACGACGGCATGGATGGTCTCCCGATCCGAATAGACGGCGATGCGGTAGAGCGGGTTGAAGAGAATCTTCAGCTCCATGCGGTCGGGGTCGTAGCCCGGAAGATCCAGTGCGATCAGGTCGTGATCGCGTTCGGTCATGAGAAAGAGCCGTCCGTCCTCGGCCAGCAGGAAGCCGATCAGCTCGTGCCGTTTGTTCTCGGTCACCTTGATGTCGCGCACCGCGATGCCCTCTGGGATGGGCACGGCCGCGACCTCGGGTGCGCCGTCGAGACGTCTGAGATGGAAGAGCGACCCCCGGCTGTCGAGCAAGAAATAGCCGGCATCGAACGCCTTGAGGATGGAGACCCGACCGAATGCGGCCCGGACCGGGAAGCGGAAGCCCGCCTGTTCCAGTGCCTGGGTGAAGGTTCGAGTCAGCTCGGGATCGAACCGGTTGGCGTCGCTGTCGATGAAGTCGAGCTGCTCGCCCGCACGCATGATGTCCTCGGGAAATCGCAGACGCGCGCGCCCCGGATTGGACTCGAGCAGCGGAAAGAGCTGGATGCGCGGGGCCTGATCGGACAGGTCCTGGGGCTTGAACTCCATCACTTGGCGCTCGGCGACGATGGCGGCCTTGTCGAAGCGATGCTCGCCTAGCACGAGCGGCAGCCGGCCCCAGAGCTCCATGTTTTTGTAATAGATGAAGGGGATGAGTGTCTCGAAGGACTCGCGGTCGTAGTCCGTGCCGTCCTGGTCGCGATAGACGAACTGGTGGCCCTCGCCGATCAGCTCCTTGTAGACGAAGCGTTCGATCACCGGGCTGAAGAAGAGCTGGGTCTTGTCGAAGCGGTCGTCGAACAGCAGTTCCTTGGCCTGGGGGATCCAGATGGCCAGCAGCAGGATCGTCAGCAGGAGCAGTGACCAGCGGGCGAGTCGGGCGGTCATGGTGGATCAGCTCCGGTGACGATAGCGGTGCGCGGGCAGGATGACGGCAGGCAGGAGCAGCAGGGCCAGACCGGTCAGCTGGGGCATGATCCGGTCGTATTCCTGATAGCCGTGCCCCTGGTCGAGCAGGGCGAGGAAGGCCAGCGTCAGCCCGGCATAGACCGCACGCCGTGCCCTGCTTGGCTCCAGCAGGGCGAGCGTGGTGCCGAAATAGGCGACCCAGCCGCCGAGCAGCCAGGGCAGGGCGGTCAATAGGGCGCTCTCGGCCGCCTCGTGCGGGAACCAGGTCGAGATGATCCAATAGAGTCCGGCCCCGTCGAGCAACGCGAGCAGACCGCCCATGAGCGCGCCGAAGCCGACCCAGCTCCAGACCAGCAGGTCGCCGCGCACGGGCAGATGCAGCGAGAGCCGGAAGCGTCCGCCGAGCATTTCGGGACCGAACTGGGCGGCCGCGATGACTGCCCCGGTCAGGGCGGGGAGATACTGGATCTGGGTGTAGAGCAGACGACGCAGCTCGAAGGCCCAGTACCAGATCATCTCGGAGTGCTCGACCTGGAACTGGTGCCGCATCGCGAGCAGCAGATAGACCAGCATGCCGAGGTGGACCAGCAGCGCGGCACCCCAGACCCAGCGGATCTTGAGCCATTCCTTCAGGATGATGGCACCCAGCATGCTCAGTATTTCCCCGTGAGTCCGATGAAGGCGTCTTCCAGGGTCATCGCCAGCTCTTCGCCGAGCCTCACGCCGGGCCAGTGTTCGGCCAGATGCTTCTCGACCCCGTCACGTTCGGCGAAGGCATAGAGCCTCGGCTGGCCGCCATGGGTGTCCACCGAGCGGATGAGCGCGTCCGGGCGCGGCGGCTCCGTGCCTTCCCGCTCGAACGCATAGCAGCGATAGTCGCGCCGGAAGTCCGCGAGATCCATCTGGAGCAGCTCGCCGCCGCGCTGCAGGAAGATCACCTCGTCCACCAGGGATTCCATGTCCTGGACCACGTGGGATGTGACGAAGACCGTCTTTCCGCCCTGATTCAGATAGTCCTGCAGATAGTCGAGGAACAGCCGGCGGTAGCCCGCGTCGAGCCCCATCGAATAATCGTCCAGGATCATCAGCTCCGGGTTCTGGGCGAAGATGAGTCCGAGCACGACCTGGGAGCGCTGACCGCAGGACATGTTGCCGATCTTGTGGCTGTAGGGCAGTCCGAGACGATCGACGAGATCGTAGTAGAGCTCCCGCCGCCAGCCCGGATAGAAGGGCCGATGGAAGCGCTCGATCTGCTCGATGCTCATGAAGTCGTAGGTCAGATGCCCCTCGAGCAGCAGACCGATACGGGCGCGGGTCGCCGGCGAGAGGTCGTGCGCATCCTCCCCGAGCACCCGGCAGCTCCCGCCGCTGGGTCGCAGGAAGCCCATGAGCAGACGGATCAGCGTGGTCTTTCCGACCCCGTTCTTGCCGAGCAGGGCGACCACGCGCCCCTCGGGAACCCGGAAGCTCAGGTCCCGATAGAGGGTGCGCTGACCGTAGCGGTGCGTGATCCGATCGACGTGGATGGCGGACATCTTTCCTCGGTCATCGACGTAGGGCGCAATAGCGAAGCGTATTGCGCCGAATGGATAATCCCATTCGGCTTCGTACCCGTCCCACATGCGGCGCAATACGGCCGCGCCATGCTCCCGTTAGGCACGCGGTGCATGAAACCTCGGCGCCAAGCGTCCGAACGGCGTTTCGTCCGGTTGCGCGGCCTATTGCACCCTACGGCATTTTGGGTGGTTCGACCTTGTTGACGGCGCAGCCTTCCTTGCCCTTGCTTGCACATCCCTCGCACTGTCCGCGTCTGCGCCACAGCTTGCGATAGAGGTAGTGGAAGGCCACGGCGACGATCACGGCGGCGATGGCGATGTCGGCCCAGCCGAGCGGGGTGCTCGTGTTGACCACGGACTCCGCCGTCTCCGTCCCAGACTGGATCTGCTCGACGGTCTGAGTGGATTGTTCAGCATGGCTCATGCGCGCACCTCTCCCGTTTCGGTCGAATCGACGCTCGTGGATCGAAGGTTGCGTCCGCTGCGACCGCCCAGAAAGCCGAGGATCAGAAGCAGTGCCAGGGCGCTGAAATAGGTCCAGCTCATCATGGCGATACCGGATGTCCCGGTGGCCAGCCCGATGCTATAGACGGCGCTCGCCACGCCCAGTCCGAGCAGGGTCGGGAAGACGATGGAGAAGATCATCCACTTATAGGATCCGGTCTGGACCTTGACCATGACCGTGGTCGCCAGACAGGGCGGATAGAGCGCGAAGAAGAGGATGATGGCCGTCCCCAGCAGCGCGGTGGCCCCGCCCGCCATGGTCTCGGCGCCCATGCGCTCCTCGAGCGAGGCGTTCTGGTCCTCGTCCTGCTGGAAGAGCACGCCCAGGGTCGCGACGCTGCTCTCGCGCGCGGCGAAGGAGGACAGCAGGGCGACGTTGATCTTCCAGTCGAAGCCGGCGAACTGGGTCACGGGCTCCATGCTGCGCCCGATCATGCCGAGCAGCGAATTGGTGATGCGCTCTTCCTTCATCTCGCGGCGGATCGACTTGCGTTCCGAGCTGAGCTTGCGTAGGTAGCGGTTGGCCTTGCGTGCGTCCTTGTCACCCTTGGGGCGCGAGACCAGTGGGTAGTACTCGGGATTGCGCTGCTCGAAGCGGGCGTTGACGGCCCGCGACCCTTCAGCGCCCGAGGCGTTGAGCTTGGCGCGCTTGTAGTCGTTGTAGTAGTTGACCAGCGGACCGATGTGCTCTGCGGTCGCGAGCCGCTGATAGGCATTGCCGGCCATCGCTCGCTCGAAGGCGACCACGGCCGCCTCGCCCCGGTGCTCGAATTCGGCCATGCGCTCCTCGGGGACGCCCGGGAACTGCAGCAGGGTGAAGACCACCACGGCCACCGCGACCACGATGGTGCCGACCTTCTTGATGTAGATCCAGGTGCGCTCGAAGGCTCGACGCAGCACGCCCGAGACCGTCGGCAGATGATAGGTCGGCAGCTCCATCACGAAGGGCGAGGTCTCCTCGCCGCGCAGCACCGTCTTGGTCAACAGCTTGGAGACCAGCAGGGCAAAGATGATGGTCATGGTCGAGATGTAGAACATCATCAGCGACTTGTCTTCGACGAAGAAGATGCCGAGCAGCAAGGTGTAGAGCGGGACCTTGGCCAGACAGTTCATGAAGGGCACGGTCAGGATGGTGGCCATGCGCGCGCGGTTGTCCGGGATGCCCTTGGTGGCCATGACCCCGGGCACGGCACAGCCGCCGGCGAAGACGCCGCCGAGGATCAGGGGGAGGGTGCTCTGTCCGTGCAGCCCGAATCTGTGCAGCACCTTGTCGAGGATGAAGGCGATGCGCGCCATGTAGCCCGAGTCCTCGAGCATGGCGATCAGGGCGAAGAGGATCAGGAAGATGGGCACGTAGTTGAGCAGTGTGTTGGCCGAGTCGACCAGCCACAGGCCCATGGACCGGGTGTAGGGATCGACCAGGAATCCGGCCTCGGGCAGCACCCCGGCGATCAGCTCGCGGGTCTTGGCGAGTATCGGCCAGGTGTAGTTGGTCAACTCGTAGCCCCAGACGATGGCGATCTGGTAGATGAGGAAGACCGTGAGGACCAGGAAGGCGGGGGCCGCCAGACGATTGAGGAGGACCCGATCGATGCGATCGGTCAGTGTCGGGCGGCCGCTCTCGGGGTCGGTCGTGACGCCGTCGAGCAGGTTGGAGACGGCGCGCTCGCGGCAGCTCACCAGATGATCGGAAACGTCCAGTCCATTGTTCCGCTCGAAGGTCGCGCTCAGAGCGGCGGCCTGTTCCAGCAATGGCTCAGCTTGGGCCGGCTCGAGCCGCTCGCGGACCCATGTCGCCGCCTGTGCGTCGCACTCCAGCAGCTTGAGCGCAAGCCAGCGGGCCGGCATCCCGGTCAGCTCGGGCGTGGTCTGAATCGCCTGGGTGAGTGCGACCAGATCCGGCTCGAGCGGGCCGTAGGTGACTGGGAACTTGGTCGTTTGCGGCTTGTCCGCTGCGGCCAGGGCGCGGATCGCGGTGCGCAGCGGGGCGCGTCCCTCGCCCTTACGACCCACGGTGCGCACCACGGGCAGACCCAGTCGCGTGGACAGGGCCGCCTGGTCGATCGCGAGTCCGCGGCCCTCGGCCACGTCCATCATGTTCAGCGCCAGCACCACTGGCAGCTCCATCTCCAGGATCTGCAGGGTCAGGTGCAGCGAGCGGTGCAGATTCGAGCCGTCCACCACGTTGATCGTGACGTCCGGGCGCTCCTGGATCAGGAAGTCGCGCGCCACCCGTTCCTCGAGCGAGAAGGAGGTCAGGCTGTAGGTGCCCGGCAGGTCCACCGTGCGCACCACGCCCTCGGTGTCGCTGTACTGGCCGTATTTCTTGTCGACCGTGACGCCCGGATAGTTGGCGACGTGCTGGCGCGCCCCGGTGAGCATGTTGAAGAGGGTGGATTTGCCTGCGTTCTGCTGACCCGCCAGGGCCACGAGTAGGTCGTTGCGCTCATTCATCGTCGAAGATCTCGATGGTCGATGCCTCACGGCGGCGCAGGGTCAGACTGGTGGCCTCCAGCTTGAGCTCGATGGGGTCGCCGAGCGGCGCGCTGCGCACCAGGATCACCTCGACGTTCGGCATGAGCCCTAGGTCCATGAGCCGCTGTCGGACCGCCCCTCGGGCGAGGTGTCGGCGGATTCGGGCGCGACGCCCGGGGCGGATGTCGTTGAGCGTGAGCGCGGGGCGCTCTGGGGACTTGGGCATGGGGAAGTTCGAGGCTCGGATTGCGAATGAATACGAATTCTACGCACTAGTCTTTATTTGACGCAAACGATAAGGATTATCATTTGATCAAATTAACTCCTTGCGGTATGGTTTTGCCCCTGTGGCAATGCCACCCATTCGTGTTTACAAGCCGATATGAGATTCACCATGCGTTATATCCAAACCGCCCTTATGCTCGCGACCGGCCTCATGGCCGTTCAGGTCTTCGCCCACACCCCGCTCTGCTCCTGCTATGACAACGGCGACGGGACCGTCTTCTGCGAAGGCGGCTTCTCCGACGGGTCGTCTGCCTCGGGCGTGAAGATAAGCGTCATGGACGGCAGCGGAAACGCCGTCGTCGAGGGCGTCATGAGCGAAAACAGCGAGTTCGAGTTCGACAAGCCAGACGGTGACTACAAGGTCGTCTTCGACGCGGGTCCGGGTCACGAGATCACCATCGACGGCGAGGATATCGTGGAATAACGGCTGGATCCGGGCCTCGGATTCCGCCGCAGAAATCCTTCCGGCCAGCCAGAGACGAACCGGGCCAGAACGCCTTATTTACCTTAGTGGAGCTGTAGTTTCATGAAGACATCCATCGCATTGTTCGCCTCGGCGGCAACCCTGAGCGCTGGCATTGCGCAGGCGCATTTCCAGCTCGTCTACACCCCGGAGATGATGCTCGAGAAGCCGGCCGAGATCGGTCTCAAGCTGGTCTTCGGTCATCCCATGGAAAACGGCCACACCATGGACATGGGCGAGCCGGTCGACTTCTTCGTCCAGTTCAAGGACAAGCGGACCGATCTCAAGGACAGCCTCAAGCCCATCACCTGGAAGGGCGCCCACAACGAGGCCAAGGCCTACGAGACGACCTACAAGGTGCGCCGCAACGGCGACTACGTCTTCGCACTGACCCCGGCGCCCTACTACGAGGGCAGCGAGGACATCTACATCCAGCAGATCACCAAGTCCTATGTGAACAAGGGCGCCATGCCGACCACCTGGAACGAACCGCTTGGTCTGCCGACCGAGATCGTTCCGCTCAACAAGCCCTATCAGGTGTTCGTCGGCAGCACCTTCAGCGGTCAGTTGCTCTCGGAGGGCAAGCCGGCACCCGGCGTCGAGTGTGAGATCGAGTACATCAACACCGACATCGACATGAAGGCCAACGCTTTCTCCGAGGAGGCCAACGGTGAGGTGCCCGCGACCGGTATCGTCGCCATCACCGACGCCAACGGCGTCTTCACCTTCGGCATCCCGACGCCCGGCGTCTGGGGCTTCGCCTGCCTCGGATCGGGTCCGGTCAAAGAGCACGAGGGCAAAGAGCTGTCGCAGGATGCGGTGATCTGGATCAATGCGGAGACCCTCGGCGCCTCGGCCGGCTCGAGCGCCGGCATGGCCGCTGCCGTCGAACCCAAGGACGCCGAGCGTTTCGACAAGGCGCTCAGCGCGCAGCAGAAGCGCAGCGTGCAGAAGGCCTTACGCGAGATCGGTCTCTACGATAGCTCGATCGACGGCGACTTCGGTCCCCAGACCCGCGAGGCGCTCAAGATCGTCCAGCGCGCGCGCGGGCTGTCGGATACCGGTCTGGTCGACGGCACCCTTTTCGAGACGCTGGTCAGCCTGAGCAACCAGTAATCGCGTCCAGCGCGATTCGGTCCGCACCGCGGACCCTGCTGCGGCTCAGTCCTCGGTAGGGTCTGCGGTGCGGACCAGACCTCCGGAGTCCGGTTTCAGACCGGCTCTCGGTCCTCATCCGTCCCGTCGGTGAGTCGGATCCGCCCGCGCCCGCTGGCGATGCGACGGGCGTTCGTCTCCCGCAGTGAGTAGGCGCAGCCGCAGTATTCCTGCCGGTAGAAGCCTTCGCGTCTGGCGACCTCCGTCATGCGCGCCGATCCCCCGGCCTTGCGCCAGTTGCAGTCCCAGTAGAGGAGACCGGGGTAGGGTGCGACGGCCCGCCGACCGCAGTCGTCGACCTGGCTCAGATCCTTCCAGCGCGAGATCCCCAGCGAGGTGGCGATGACGGGAAATCCGTGCGCATGCGCATGGCGCGCGGTGCCTTCCAGACGCAGATCGAAGCAGAGCCCGCAGCGGCGTCCTCGCTCCGGCTCGTGCTCCAGACCCTTCACGCGCTCGATCCAGCGATTTCGGTCGTCGTCGGCGTCCACGAAGGGCACGCCGAGACTCTCGGCGAAGCGCTTGTTCTCATCCTTACGCCGGGCGTACTCCGTGCTCGGATGGATGTTGGGGTTGTAGAAGTAGACCGTGAGGTCGATCCCCGACTCGAGCATCGACTCCATGATCCCGCCGCTGCAGGGGGCGCAGCAGGAATGGAGCAACACCTTCCGCGTGTCCGTTTCCTCGCTCGGTCCCTCGGTGCAGGGCGATGGCCCGCGCTTGAAATCGGCCGTCCGATCCATGTCGTTCATCCTCTGTGGTTGCGATGCGCACGCGCGAGCTCGACGAAGGCGTGCAGATAGTCGATCCCGGCCTCGGCCTGACGGATGCCGAGAAAGATCTGTTTGTCGATGCCTCGCTCGCCCAGCCTGACCGCAGTCACCCCGAGCCGTTCGGCATACTCGTTCGCCAGCCAGCGCGGCAGGGCCGCGACCCCTCGGCCGCTGGCCACCATCTGCAGCATGATATCGGTCGTCTCGATCGGCTTGTGACGCTTGGGCCGAATTCCCGCCGGCAGCAGGAACTGAGTGTAGATGTCGAGCCGATCGATGGGGACCGGATAGCTGATCAGGGTCTCCTGGGCCAGTTGGTCCGGCTGTACGCAGGGTGTGTCGGCGAGCCGGTGTCCAGGCCCGACCACCAGGACCTGCTCGTAGTCGAGCACCGCCTCGAATTGGAGTCCGGTCCGAAAGAGCGGGTCCGGAGTCACCAGCAGGTCGATTTCGTGACCGAAGAGCGCGCCGATACCGCTGAACTGGAATTCCTGCTTCACGTCCACGTCCACGTCCGGCCACTCGGCGAGATAGGGCGACACCACCTTCAGCAGCCATTGGTAGCAGGGGTGGCACTCGATGCCGATACGCAAGGTGCCGCGCTCGCCCTGAGCGAACTGGCGCAGACGCGCCTCGGCGTGGGTGAGCTGCGGGATCAGCCGATTGGCCACCGACAGCAGATAGGCCCCGGCCTGGGTGGGCCGCAGCCGCCGGCCTTCGCGGGTCCAGATGGCGACGCCGAGCTGATCCTCCAGCTTGCGGATCGCGTGGCTCAGCGCGGATTGGGTCAGGTGCAGCTGCTCGGCGGCGGCGGTCAGCGAGCCGTGCTGGTCGACGGCGCGGACGATCGCCAGATGGGTACGTTCCAATTGAGCCATGGTGGGTCTAATTCATGAATTTAGTGCATGCTTTGATGAAATAATACCATTTCTATTCATGTGATGGCCCGAGGACAATGGTCGCAGGTTGAAGAGTAGTCAGTCACTAGCTACCAGCCACCAGCTTCCAGCCGCCAGCTTTTGAGCGACACAACTGCTGGCGGCTGGAAGCTGAAGGCTGGCCACTTTTCCAGATTCATCCTTCGAGGCAAGATCACATGGCAATCACCCACAATCTCGGTTTTCCCCGCATCGGCGCTAAGCGTGAATTGAAGTTCGCGCTCGAGTCCTACTGGAAGGGCCAGTCCTCGATCGAGGATCTCAAGTCCGTCGGTGCCCAGCTGCGGGCGCGTCATTGGGAGGATCAGACCGGATTGGACCTGGTGCCGGTCGGCGACTTCGCCTTCTACGACCAGATGCTCGACATGAGCTTTACGCTGGGTAATCTGCCCGAGCGCGTGCGCGGGTTCGAGGGTGACCGGCTCGACAACTACTTCCGCGTGGCGCGCGGCCGCTCGGCCCCGGCCGCCGAGGATCAGGCCGGTTGCGTCGGCGGCGTCGCCGCCGGCGAGATGACCAAGTGGTTCGACACCAACTATCACTACATCGTCCCCGAGCTGACCGCCGACACCCGGTTCGAACTGGACGCCTCGCGTCTGCTCGACCAGCTGGCCGAGGCCAAGGCGCAGGGCGTGCGTGCCAAGCCCGTCATCATCGGTCCGGTGACCTATCTCGCGCTCGGCAAGACCAAGGACGACTCCGATCGGCTCGCCCTGCTCGAGCGATTGCTGCCCGTCTACGCCGAGCTGCTGAATACGCTGGCCGCGAACGGGGCCGAGTGGGTGCAGATCGACGAGCCCATCCTGGTCACCGAGCTGGAGGAGCCCTGGCGTCATGCCTTCGAGATCGCCTATCACGAGCTCAAGAGCGCGCCGGTCAAGCTGATGCTGGCGACCTATTTCGGCGAGCTCCAGGATCAGCGCTATCTGGCCGCCAATCTGCCGGTGGCCGGTCTGCACATCGACGTCGTCCGCGGGCGTGAGGATCTGGTGCCGCTGTTGAATCTGCTGCCGTCCAGCAAGATCCTGTCGCTCGGCGTGATCGACGGGCGCAACATCTGGAAGACCGATCTGAACGGGGTGCTCGATTGGCTGGAGCCGATCCAGGCGCAGCTCGGCGAGCGTCTCTGGATCGCGCCCTCCTGCTCGCTGCTGCACGTGCCGGTGGATCTCGACAGCGAGCAGAAGCTCGATGCCGAGATCCGATCCTGGCTCGCCTTCGCCAAGCAGAAGCTCGACGAGCTGCGCATCCTGGCTAGGGCGCTGAATCAGGGGCGTCATACGGTCCAGTCCGAGCTGGTCGCCAACCGCGCCGCCATCGAGGCGCGCCGCAGCTCGCCGCGCGTCAACAATCCCGAGGTCAAGGCCGCGCTCGCCCGGATCGACGCCAAGCTCGGTCAGCGCAAGAGCCCCTATGCCGAGCGCGCCGCCAAGCAGGCCGAGTTGCTCCAACTGCCCAAGTTCCCCACCACCACCATCGGCTCCTTCCCGCAGACCGCCGAGATCCGTCAGACCCGCCGCCAGTTCAAGGCGGGGGACATCGAGGAGGCGTCCTACGTCGAGGCGATGCGCGGGGAGATCGCCCGCTGCGTGCGCGAGCAGGAAGACCTGGGTCTGGACGTCTTCGTGCACGGCGAGCCCGAGCGCAACGACATGGTCGAGTACTTCGGCGAGCAGCTCGACGGTTACGCCTTCAGCCAGTTCGGCTGGGTGCAGTCCTACGGCTCGCGCTGCGTCAAGCCGCCAATCCTCTTCGGCGACATCAGCCGTCCCAAGGCGATGACGGTCGACTGGATCAACTACGCCCAGTCGCTGACCGAAAAGCCGATGAAGGGCATGCTCACCGGCCCGGTCACCATCCTCAACTGGTCCTTCGTGCGCGACGACCAGCCGCGCTCGGTCTCCTGCCAGCAGTTGGCCTTGGCGATCCGCGAGGAGGTGCTGGATCTGGAGCGGGCCGGCGTGCGCGTGATCCAGATCGACGAGGCGGCGCTGCGCGAGGGTCTGCCGCTGCGCAAGTCGCAATGGGATGCCTATCTCGGCTGGGCGGTCGAGTCCTTCCGCATCACCGCCAACGGCGTCGCGGACGAGACCCAGATCCACACCCACATGTGCTACTCGGAGTTCAACGACATCATCGCCTCGATCGCCGACATGGACGCCGATGCCATCACCATCGAGACCTCACGTTCGGACATGGAGCTGCTCGACGTCTTCGACGACTTCAAATACCCGAACGAGATCGGTCCCGGCGTCTACGACATCCACTCGCCCAACATCCCGGCCGAGGCGCAGATGGTCGACCTGATGCGCAAGGCCGCCGAGCGCATCCCGGCCGAGCGTCTCTGGGTGAACCCCGACTGCGGCCTCAAGACCCGCCAATGGAACGAGGTGATCCCGGCCCTGACCAACATGGTCTCGGCGGCCAAGACCCTGCGGGCGAGCTTGGGCTGATTCGAGCGGCTAGCTACCAGCCGCCAGCCGCCAGCCGCCAGCCGCCAGCTTCCAGCCAGAGTTTGCTGCCCAGTTCGGCCGATGGCCCGGCTGGCCGCTGGAGGCTGAAAGCTGGCAGCTCTAAAAAACCGAGAACGAACATGTTTGATCGCACCCAATACAGACTCGACCGCATCGACCCGGAGCTCTCCGCTGTCATTGAGCAGGAGAACCGACGCCAGGAGGATCACATTGAGCTGATCGCCTCCGAGAACTACACCTCTCCGGCGGTGATGGCCGCTCAGGGCTCGCAGCTCACCAACAAGTACGCCGAGGGTTATCCCGGCAAGCGCTATTACGGCGGTTGCGAGCACGTCGACGTCGTCGAGCGGCTCGCGATCGATCGGGTCAAGACCCTGTTCGGCGCCGAGGCGGCCAACGTGCAGCCCAACTCGGGCTCCCAGGCCAACCAGGGCGTCTTCTTCTCCGTGCTGAAGCCGGGCGACACCATCATGGGCATGAGCCTGGCCGAGGGCGGACATCTGACCCACGGCATGGCGCTCAACATGAGCGGCAAGTGGTTCCAGGTGGTGAGCTACGGCCTGAACGCCGAGGAGGACATCGACTACGAGGCGCTGGAGCACAAGGCGCGCGAGCACACACCCAAGCTCATCATCGCCGGCGCCTCGGCCTTCGCCCTGCGGATCGACTTCGAGCGCATCGCCCGGGTGGCCCGTGAGATCGGCGCCTATTTCATGGTCGACATGGCCCACTACGCGGGCCTGATCGCGGCCGGTGTCTATCCGAGCCCGGTCCCGCACGCCGACTTTGTCACCACCACCACGCACAAGAGCCTGCGCGGCCCGCGCGGCGGCGTCATCCTGATGCGCGAGGAGCACGCCAAGGCCGTCAACTCGGCCATCTTCCCCGGCATCCAGGGCGGCCCGCTGATGCATGTCATCGCCGGCAAAGCCGTCGCCTTCAAGGAGGCCATGACGCCCGAGTTCAAGACCTATCAGCAGCAGGTCGTCACGAATGCCGCCGTGCTCGCCGAGACCCTGATCGAGCGCGGGCTGCGTATCGTCTCCGGGCGCACCGAGAGCCATCTCATGCTCGTCGACCTGCGCGCCAAGGGCCTCACCGGCAAGGAGGCCGAACGCCTCTTGGGCGAGGCGCACATCACGGTCAACAAGAACGCCATCCCCAACGACCCCGAGAAGCCCTTCGTCACCTCAGGCATCCGGGTCGGAACGCCGGCCATGACGACGCGCGGATTCGCGGAGGAAGAGGCGCGGCTCGTCGGCAACCTGATCGCCGATGTGCTGGATGCGCCCCAGGACGCCGAGCGTATCGCCCAGGTGCGCGACCGGGTCGCCACGCTGACGCACCAGTTCCCCGTCTATGGGACGGGTTCCGAGGGATAAGGATGCAGCCCTGTAGGTTGGGTCGACGTCAGGAGGCCCAACAAACCGCTGATTCCTCTTTTTGAACCGCAAAGGCGCGAAGGGCGCAAAGGGATTGAATGTGTCGGTGTGATGAGGGCGGTAGGTTGGGCCGACGCGGGGAGGCCCGACAGACGGCTTTCTGAAAATAGCCCCCTGTAGGTCGGGTTAGCGCAGCGTAACCAGACGACCCCCTGGCCAGCTGTCGGGTTACGGCGCGCCAAGCGATCGAGCAGACAACGAGCGTCCTACCACGCGCCTAACCCGACCTACGGCGCTGACCGAACGCTTCCCTGCGGCGGCTCCTCTAGCGGCAAGGCCGATTTACGCGCGGAATGTCCGCGTTTCATGCCGCACGGGTGTGCCACCGAGATCCGAGCTCGCTCGCGATCTCGGCCACGAGCGTGCGCACCACGGCCGAATGGGCCTGAGGTCCGACCCGGACGATGTGGGCGATTCCGGGCGGCGGCGGGAAGGGATCGGAGAGCACATCCATCTCGGGCGTGAGCTGCCGTGAGCCCATCAGACAGATCCCGAGCCCGGCATCGAGCGCCGAGCGAATCCCGGCCCCACTCGGGCAGGTCAGCACGGTGACCAGGCCCGGCGGCTGCGATTGCCCGACCTCCATGGCCCAGTGCCGGTAGAAACAGTCGTCGTCGAAGGATAGAAAGGGCACCGGACGCGAAAGGTCGAGCGACAGATCCGGCGACTTGACCCAGTGCAGGCTGTCCGTGTCGAGCACCCGATCGGAAGGCCGAACGCGATGGATGAAGACCTGCAGAATCCCGATATCCAGCTCGCCGCGCTCGAGCTGCGCCTCGATCTCAAGGCTTTGGAGCACCTGGGTCTGGACCGCGACCTCCGGGTGGCGCCGAGTGAACCGGCCGAGGATGCGCGACAGTCCGCCACCGCTCGTATCCTCTGTCATGCCGAGCCGGATTCGGCCCGTCAGTGGCTGCTGACCGAGACTCAGGACGGCCTCGTCGTGCAGCGCGAGGATGCGACGCGCATAGCGCAGCAATCGCTCGCCCTCCGCGGTGAACAGGGGCGCACCGGCACGCCGTGTCAGCAGCTCGCAGCCCAGTCCAGCCTCCAGCCGCTTGATCTTGTGCGACACGGCCGACTGCGACAGGGCGAGCCGATCCGCTGCGCGGGTGATCCCGCCCAGTTCGTCGATGGCGCACAGTGCCTGCAGGGCGCCGATCTCGAGCCGTATCTTCATCCCGCTCTCACATGACTTATATCGATGATTCGATCGAAACAATCACTTTGAATCATATTCCAGCGACACGCATCATTCCAGAAAACCAATATCACGGGGTTTTCTCATGCCGCACATCGTCACCGATCATGCCATCATCCGCGGATCGCGTATCGCCCATGGCGTCCATGGCTCGGGCGAGCCAGTCGTGCTCCTACACGGCACTCCCGCCTCCTCGTTCATCTGGCGAAACATCATGCCGCGACTGGTCGAGGCGGGATACAGGGTCCATGTCTTCGACTTGCTGGGATACGGGCTCTCGGAGCGCCCCTGGGATCCGGCGATCGACACCTCGATCTCGGCACAGGTGCCGATTCTGGAGGGGATGCTGGCGCATTGGGGACTCGACTCGGCCCATGTCGTGGGGCACGACTTCGGCGGTGGGATCGCACAGCGATTCGGCATCTTCTCACCGGAACGGCTGAGGTCTCTGACCCTGATTGACGCGGTGAGCTTCGACAGCTACCCGTCGCCGCGCACGCGCGAACAGATGGCGGCTGGGCTGGATACCCTGAGCAAACGCCCCGACGCCGAGCATCGAGCACACTTCAGCGCCTGGCTGAGGGACGCCGCCCACCACCGCGAGCACTTCGCCTCCGAGGCGCTCGACACCTATCTGGACCTGATTTCGGGGCCGGTCGGACAGGCCAGTCTGTTCCAGCATCAGGTCGCACATTACGACCCCAAACACACGCTGGAGATCGCCTCCCGCCTGGCGGAGCTCTCGGCCGTCCCAGTACAGATCCTCTGGGGCGAGAACGACCCCTGGCAGGTCGTCGACTGGGCGCACAGGCTCCATGCGGCCATTCCGGGCTCGGTGCTGCACCTCATCCCGGAATGCGGTCATTTTGCGATGGAGGATCAGCCCGACGCGATCGGCCGGCTCCTCGTCCATTTCCTCGAAGCGGGGGTAACTTTTCAATAAGTCACGGCAAGGCGTCGGTCACCAGAACGGATCCGCTCAGCGCAGATTGAACCGGATCGGCACCGTCACGGTGAGCCGGGACTGGGACATTCCGGGCGGGATGGCCGGCAGCGGGGAGGCGCGTCGGATCAGGGACTTTACCTCCTGATCCAGAAGGGCATGCCCCGAGCTGGAGGCAATGCGGTGCGACAGGACTCGGCCGCTGCGGTCGATGGTGAAGGTCAGCCTGACCGTCCCCTCATGACGCAGGCGCCGGGCGCGGTTCGGGTAGCGCTTGTGGCGGTTGAGCCAGGCGGCCAGCTTGCCGTAGTAGTTGGCGGTGCCCTTGGAGCCATACCCGGAGCCTGAGCCAGAGCCGGATCCATGGCCGCGTCCGCTGCCTGCCTTGCCGCTGGAGCGCGTCCCGGAGCCGCGACTGGAGCCGGGCGTTTTGGATTTCGGGCCGTTGCTCGCGCTGGCTCGGGACCTGGGCTTGGGTCGCTCGGTCCGCGTTGGCGCCGGCTTGGCCTTGGGCTTGGGTTTCGGCTTGGCCTTGGGTTTCGGCTTCGGTTTTGGTTTTGGTTTGGGTTTGACGACCTTGGGTTTGGGCGGTTCGACCACCTCCGCCTTGATCGTCTCGCTGGGCGCGAGCATCGGCAGGGGCGTGGCTGCGGCGAGGGGGGCCGCTGGGCTCGCGCTCGACTCGGCGGCCGCCGGCTCACCGCCGGAGGCCGCCGCAGGGCCTCCCGCGTCGCCGAGCTGGATGACGACCGGGGTCGGTGGCGGCGAGCGCGGTTCTTCCCGCATGCCAGCGACCACCGCCAGGTGGGCGAGGGCGGCCGTCGAAACGGCGATCATCCAGTGACGTGGGCGAATCTCCATCAGGATCGACCGGCCGCGCGCGTGATCAGTTCGATGCGAGGGATACCGGCCGCCTCCAGTAGATTGAGGGTCTCGCGCAGCTTCGCGGAGGTGACGGCGGCATCGGCCTTGAGGGTGACCCGGATCCTGTCGGCTCCGCCCGCAGCCGCCTTCCAGGCGGCGAGCTGTTCGGTCAGCGCCTCGGACGAGAGTATCCGGTCGCCGACCGCCATGCGGCCTTCGGCATCGAGGACGATGACCCGGTCGTGCGTCTCGCCGTTCGCCTGCTGCTCCGAGATCGGGGGATCCACCGGTAATGGCTCGCGCGGACTGATCTGCCCGACCACCATGAAGAAGATGAGCATCAGGAAGATGACGTTGATCAACGGGATCAGGTGATTGTCGCTCACTGGACGCTGGTTCTGACGGGCCAACTTCATTTCAGACTCAGCTCCTCGATCCCGGCCGCGCTCACGCCGTCGATGATCCGGACCAGATGCTGGAGCCGGACGTCCGCATCGGATTCGATCACCACCGAGACATCCGGGCGGCGTGCACGATAATCCTTCAGGCTGGAGACGAGCTGGGCCGAATCCAGCGATTCGCCATTGATGTCCAGCCGGCCATCGGTGTGGACGCGCAGCAGCAGCGCGGGCGGCTGGCTGTCGTCCGCCTGGTCGCTGACCAGGGAGGAGGCGGTGTCGAGCTGCAGCGCCCGCCATTGATCGAAGTGCGAGGCCAGCAGGAAGAAGAGCAGGAGGATGAAGACCACGTCGATCAGCGGCGTGAGACTGATGCCTCGGCCGGCGCGCGAGCGCGGCAGATCAAGCTGCATAGCCGACCTCGGATTGGGACTTGGCATGATGCCGTCCCTCGGTGGTCAGTACCGGGGCCTTGAGTCCGCGGGTGAAGACTTGGGTGACGGCATCCTCCATCTGATGACCGCAGCGCTCGACCCGGCGTTCCAGCCAGGTGTGGGCCAGCACCACCGGGATGGCGACCGTGAGTCCGACCGCCGTGGTCAGCAGTGCCTGCCAGATGCCGCCCGAGAGGATGGATGGATCGACCTGGCTGCCCGCCACTTCGAGCTGCCGGAAGGCCTCGATCATGCCCAGCACGGTCCCCAGCAGACCCAGCAGCGGACTCAGGGTGCCGATGATCTCCAGTGCGCGCAGATGGCTGCGCAGGCTTTCGAGCTGGAGGCTGGCGACCCGGGTCAGCTCCTCGCGTAGTGTCGCCATCTCGACCCTGGGCCGATGGAGCCCGACCAAGGCCAGATGGACCAGATGCGCCACAGGCTGGTTGCGGCCGGCGACCAGCGCGATTGCGGCCTGGGCGTCCGATTGCTGCCAGCGTCGCAGCGACTCGCGGACCGGACCCAGCCGGCCCAACTGCAGACGATGGAACTGCCACAGTTTCACCAGCACGATGGCGAGCGCGACCACGGAAAGCAGGCTCAGGAACATGAGCACCGGGCCGCCGGTGCCGATCATGTCCTGAAGCGGACCCAGGATGCCGTCCAGCATGTCGGGATCGGTCGGTACATCCACATCCATGGGTGCGGGAGAGGCGGCGCTGGCCGTCTCGGATAAAGGTGCCGCGCCACCCGGCGCCACATCCCCCGGCGGAGAGATCGGGGTTTGGGCTTGGGCAGGTGCCGCGGGCGCGGCGTTCGTTGTGATATCGGTCATGGGCGAGATCCTGTCGGTTACTTGAAGAAGTCCACGGGAAGTCGCGAGGACGTCCGCATGCGCGCGAGACAGCCGTCCACCGGGCCGCTGGCGTCGGTGCAGGCCGTGACGGCGTTGAGCAGGATGCGGCCGAGGGTATCGCAGGACAGATCCGCGATCTCGAACAGCTTGACGCTGGTCTTTCCGGCTGCGAGCGGTCCCGCCTCCAGACCGAAGCGCTTGAGGATGAATCCGTCCTGGTCGAACAGGACCAGCTCCAGCCCGAGCGATTCGAAGCCCGTATCGGTCTTGTTGTCGAAGACCAGATAGGGTCGGCAGGCATTGGCCTGGGATTCGAGCTTGTTCAGCTCGATCTCGATCGAACCCGCAGTGTCCTCGGCCAGGACGGGCGGGGTCGAGAGCGCCAGGCAGGACAGGAGGAGACAGGTGATGCTGTGAGCGAGACTGGAGCGCATACGGCGGGGCCTATCGTGGATCCGGGGCTGATGATGGTTTCGGTGAGCGATCCTTTCATCCTAGGAGTCAGGATTTCGCCTTGATCGCTTAAAGACAATCATTCTTATTTGTATTATATACAAATGCAAATTCTTCTCAATACCTTGTGGCGAGAATCACGAGACCGCTCAAGCGGACGGTTCGGACGGCAGCGGTTCGAGCGTATCCGGCGGGCCATCGGTCGGACGCAGGAACCGATAGATGAGTCCGCCCAGCAGGAGGGTTGCGAGTCCGTAGAGTCCAACCACCGGTTTGCTGGAGAGAGTGTAGAGGACGATCCAGAGATTCCCGGCGATGAAGATCAGGGGCGTGACCGGATAGCCCAGGGTGCGGTAGGGGCGCGGCAGGTCCGGCGAGCGGTGGCGCATCCGCATCAGGCCGACGACCGTGAGCATGGATGAGAGCGACAGGGTGAAGCCGATATAGACGAGCAGTGCGTCGTAGGCGGCGACCAGAATCATGGCGATTGCGATCAGGGCCTGGAGGATGATCGCCTGCGCCGGGGTGTGACGCTTGGCGTGGACGCTGCCGAAGCGGCGGAAGAAGACGCCGTCGCACGCCATGGCGAAGTAGACCCTGGGACCGGCCATGATCATGGCACTCATCACCGAGAGCAGGCCGAGCGCGATGGCCAGTCCGAACAGGGCACCGATGTCGGCTCCGAAGAGCGCGTCGGCTGCGCCGCCGGCAATCTCGAGCAGTCCGCTCATGGCCTGCGGCGGCAGTGCATAGAGATAGACCAGGTTGAGCAGCAGATAGAGCAGGGTGACCAGCAGGGTGCCGAGCGCCAGTGCGAGCGGTAGGTTACGCCCGGGCCGGCGGATCTCACCGCCCAGATAGGCCGCCGCGTTCCAGCCGCTGTAGGCGAAGGAGACGAAGATGAGGGCGACCGCGAAGCTGGAGGCGGAGACGCCGCTGTCCGACAGCGACTGGCTCAGATGCCCGAGATCGCCCTGTCCGAGCCAGAGACCGGCAACGATGAAGACCAGGATGAAGCCGATCTTGAAGGCGGTGAGCAGGTTCTGCACGCCCTGGCCCAGACGCAGGCTGTGGATGTGCACCAGTGAGAGCACGACCACGGCGGCGCAGGCGAGCAGGGTGATCGGCGAGAGGCTGATCCAGGGGTGTTCGCCGGATCCCAGGACCAGCCAGGGGTCCGATGCCCCGCCGAGGAAATAGGTCGCGAAGGCGATGGCCGCCGCGGCGATGGGGGCGGAGAAGCCGACGATCAGCGAGATCCAGCCCGAGACGAAGGCGGGCAGGGGACCGAAGGAGGCGCGCAGATAGGCGTACTCGCCGCCCGCGCGCGGCAGCATGGCCCCGAGCTCGCCGTAGCAGAGCGCCCCGGTCAGGGCGAAGAGCCCGCCGAGCAGCCAGCACAGCAGCAGGGCCGTGGGGCTGCCCAGCTCAGCGAGGATGAAACCCGAGGTCGTGAAGATACCGCTGCCGATCATGTTGGCCACGACCAGCACGGTGGCCGAGACCAATCCGATCTCGCGTCTGAGCTCGCTGGGCTGGGCCTGACTCATTTCAGGAAGTCGCCGACGTAGATGAGATGCTCGAAGGGCAGCTCAGCGTCTCCGGCCTGCTCCAGGACCGTATCCAGGGTCGCCACCATGACCTGCTCCCGCTCGGCATAGCCGGCATGGGAGACGATCGCGATCGGGGTGTCGCCCGGATAGGACCCCTTCAAACGTTCCACGACCTCCGGAAGCTTGGAACGCATGGTGAAGAAGACCAGGGTCGAGCGGCTCTCGGCGAGTTTCTCCAATGTGTCGAGCCGGTTCTCACGCTCGGGTCCGCCCGGCGTGCGGGTCAGGATCACCGAGCGGCTGTGCTCGCCCTGGGTGATGCCCCGGCCCAGCGCCGCGTTGGCGGCGTTGAAGCTCGACACGCCCGGAATCACCACCGGATCCAGATCGGCGAACTCGCTCAGATAGCCGGTTTGGGGGCCATAGATGGTGGGGTCGCCGTAGTCGATCACCGCGACCTGCTTGCCCGCCTCGACGGCCTCGCGAATGACCTTGCGCGCCTGTGCCTCGCGCTCCGCGCGCTTCTCCTCGTAGCGCCGGCGACGCTCTGCCCGCTCGTCCTGATCCGATCCTTTGGCATCATTGCTCGGGCGCGGCGGCATCTGGCGGAAGAGTCCGTGACCCGCCTCGTAGATCTCCTTGCCCTGCAGTAGGTCGGCATGACGCTCGCGCACCGACTCCATGCCGAAGACGATGTCCGACTCGGCAAGGATCTTTTGGGCGCGGACCGTGATGTTGTCCGGATCGCCGATGCCGATGCTGACCAGATAGAGATGTCCGCTCTGCTTGGTCGAGGATGTCTCGGTTTCGGCCGAGGCCGGGAGGCCGGTGAGCAGAATGCCGGAGATCAATGGGATGGCGGCCCAGCGCGGGACGCTCGATGTCGAAATCATGCTTGGATACTCCTGGTGAGGACCCTGCGGGTCCGGATCTGGGTAAGCTGTTTTCAGAATCGATAGTTCAGGGCCAGGCGCACGTCGCGTCCGGGCTCGTGGACGATCCCGGTCGTGCTGCTGGCGATGGAGGCCTGATCGGCATAACGCCGGTCGAAGAGGTTGTGGATGGCGAGCGACAGGGTCAGATCGGGCGTTTTGGCAGGGCGCCATCGGGCCTGGATGTCGTGCAGCACATAGCCGGCGCGCTCCTCCTGGTCCTCCGGGACCTCGTCCAGTCTGGCGACGGCGGTCAGGGTGTAGCCGAGGGTGATGTTTTCGCGCGGGCTCCAGCGGGTGTCCCACACCAGCTGATCGCCGCTGCCGGCCGCCTTGCGGCGGATGATGCCGACCGGATTGCCATCGCCGTCCTCGGTCTCGAAGCTCGAATAGCCGAGCTGCGTCTCCAGCGCGCGCCAGCTCCAGGTGGCGCGCAGCTCGAATCCGCGCGAGCGCAGCGTCTCCGGGTTGCTGATGATTTTGGCGACCGGACCGCGTCCGCCGCCGACGCGCTCGATGGTGTTGCGCAGCCGGGTGTCGAAGAAGGTCAGCTCGGCGTCGAAGACGGCGTCCGGGCGGAATATACCGCTGGTCTGGTAGCGCAGTCCGGCCTCGCGCTGGAAGGATTCCTCGGCCTCCAGGGGTTTGCCGTCGTTGAAGTTGGTCGTGGCGTCGATGTTGGACAGCCAGCCGACGGGGATGATGCCGCTGCCGCGCACCGCCTCGCCGTAACCGGCGAAGGCGGTCCAGCCCTCGGCGAAACGGACCTCGGCGCTGGCGTTCGGCGAGACCCGGTCGCCCTCCAGTGTCCTGGGGCCATAGTCGGACGAGTAGTCGTCATAGCGGGCGCCGAGCGACAGGCTCAGCCAGTCCCAGGTCAGGCGCTCCTGCAGGAAGAGACCGAGATTGCCCGAGTCGTTCTCGATCTCGGTGCCGTCGGCCGCCTGGGTGGTGCCCTGTTCGCTGTAATAGTCGGCGCCCAGGGTCAGCCGGTGGCTGGTCGCCCCGATCTCGAAGGTGGAGACGTTGCTCAGACTGCCGCCGAACTCCTCGCTCGAGACCTCGCTGTTGCGGTCCTGGTTCTCGAGTTCGTTGTCGTTGGCGTAGAGGTTGATTCGCCAGTCGATCAGCGGATTCCCGGACTGGAAGCGATGGTCCAGGGTGTAGGTCTCGCGCGAGGTGATCTGGTACTCAGGTATAGAGCCCTCTGGGGCATAGCCCATGTCGCTCCCGGTGCTGCCGTAGAGATAGAGCCCCGAGTTGGTGTTGCGCTCGGCGCTCAGTCGCAGGCTGTGTCCCTCCAGGCCGAGCAGGGTCGCCTTGACGAAATAGTCGCGATCCTGTCCGGCCGAGTTGGGGACGTCCCCGCCGCCGCCGATCCGGTAATCCTCGCGGTTGACCGCCGAGATGTGGGCCAGCAGCCCCAGGTGGTCGCCGCCCTTGCCGTAGGCCGTGACGCTGCCCTGCTCGGAGCTGTCGGCACTGGCATAGCCCGCCTTGAGGGTCGCACCGGCCGTTTGATTCGGGTCGAGCAGATCCTGGGCGTCGACCGTCTCGAAACGGATGGCGCCGCCCAGGGCGCCGGGGCCGCGGTCGGCCGATGGACCCGTGATGACCTCCACGCGCTTGAGCAGATCGGGATCGATCCCGCCGATGCCGCCCCGGTGCTGATGCAGGCTGCGGCCCTGGCGCGCGCCGTCGACCGTGATGTTGAGATTGCTGCCCTCGATGCCGCGCAGATAGATGCGCTGGGCGTTGCGTGCGCCTCCGCCCACGCGGACCGAGGGATCGTCCTTGAAGACATCCGCCATGTCGTTGGCCAGACTGCGCTGGATACGTTCGACCGGGATGTCGCGGCCCTGCGTTTCGTCCCGAGCCTCGACATAGATGGTAGAGAACTCGGCGTGCGCGGTTTCATTCGTCTGGGCTTGGGTCGACGTTGACCCGGCCGCCATCAGGATGACCGCCAGGGTCGTCTTGGGTGTGTCGGTTCTCATCGCGCCACCATTAGATATTAAGTAGAATCATTCGCATTACATAAATCATCCTAATGTCCTTACGGAGTGTCGGGAAGTGTCATTCGTGGAACGGTTTGTTGCGAAAAGGGAACGGAGATGACGGATTTTGACGCGCTGCGGGCGCTGATCGCCGTGCAGGAGCATGGCAATCTGACGGCAGCGGCACGTGCACTGGAGTGTCCCAAGTCGACGCTGAGCCGGAGACTGGCGGCGCTTGAAGCGGCATTGGGACACCCGCTCACACACCAGAAGAGTGGGCGTCTGCTGCTGAACGACGCGGGCAGCTGCTATGCGGGCTATGGCGAGCGGATTCTGGCGCTGGCCGAGGAGGCCCAGCGCTCGGTGGCGTCCTTTTCGCGCGAGATGCGCGGTGAGATTCGGGTGTGGGTCGATCAGCCACTGGCACGCGGCTGGGCGACGCGCACGTTCAACGACTTCCTTGGCCGCTATTCGGAGATCAGTCTGGATGTGAGGGTGCTGCCGCCTGGCGGTCTGCCCGCAACGGATGGGACCGATCTGTGGCTCGCCTGCGACGGGCGCCGTTTGTCCGCTCTCAAGCGTTCGCCATTGGGGCTCTGGAGGCGGCGGCTCTATGCCATGGCGGCGGACGGGCCTTGTCGTCTACTCGAGGACCCTGGCGGACTGGGCGACTGCCCCTGGATCGGGTTGGCAGGCGAGTCGGCGCAAATCGAGCTGCGACACCCGTCCAGCGGCGCTCTGTGGCGACTGGAACCGCGTCCTCGTCTGCGTGTCGACTCGCTCGAAATGCTGGCCGACGCCATCGCTCGGGGCTACGGCATTGGTGTGCTGCCTTCCTGGCTGGCCGAGTGCCCGCGTCACGGTTTGCGTGGACAGTACGCCCGAGTCCTCGGCGAGTGGCAGGCAGAGCCGGTCGAGATCTCCTGTCATTTGCCCAAGGGGCCGCGCCCGCGTCGCCTCCAGGTCCTCGTCGAGTATTTGCACACCCACTTACCGAAACGATGGGCGCTGGAGCCTGTTGAGTCGGCCATCCCCGCTGGCGCCTAACGCCATTGCTCGCAATTTGGGAGGGTGAGACGCCATCGACATCATGATGTTGATGGTCTGTGTGGCCCTTTTGAATCAATCTCTAGCGTCTGGTGACGCAACGCCCAGAAAAGGCCGTTCGGTGTGCCTTTCGCGCGCCTTCCCGAGGCCGCGCTGAAACGGGATTCACGGGTATCTCTTTGACATCAAGCTGATTGTATTGGCATGTGGCCGATGGTCGCAGGCGTGGTCGATGGCCTAAGTTCCTCTTGGAAAACGACATGCCCGGGTAACCTCAGTCTGGCAGCTCCTTGTATAGTGATCCGCCCTGCTATGGCTGTCTTGAATCCTGGAGGATCGAAGTGGAATTGATAACGTCTTGGGTAAATACCTTGAACGGCATCGTCTGGGGACCACCAATGTTGGTGCTGATCCTCGGTGTCGGTTTCTTCCTCATGATGGGCCTGCGTCTGATGCCGCTGGCCAAGCTCGGTTTCGGCTTCCGCATGCTGTGGCGCGGTCGCGTCAAGCAGGGCGAGGGCGACATCCCGTCCTATCAGGCGTTGATGACTGCGTTGTCCGCGACGGTGGGTACGGGCAACATCGCCGGCGTGGCGACCGCCCTCTTTCTCGGTGGACCGGGGGCGCTCTTCTGGATGTGGTGCACCGCGCTGGTCGGTATGGCCACCAAGTACGCCGAGGCGGTGCTGGCGGTGCACTATCGCGAGGTGGACGCCAAGGGCAACCATCTTGGCGGTCCCATGTATTACATCAAGCTGGGCCTGGGCAAGAAGTGGCTATGGATGGCGACGGCTTTCGCCTTGTTCGGTCTGCTCGCCGGGTTCGGGATCGGCAACACGGTCCAGGCCAATTCGGTCGCCCATGCTGCAGCCGATGCCTTCGGACTTCCCTTGTGGGTTAGCGGCGCCGCGATGGCGGTCTTCGCCGGCCTGGTCCTGATCGGCGGCATCAAACGTATCGGCGAGGTTTCGGCCGCACTGGTGCCCCTCATGGCGATCATCTATCTGTTGGGTGGGTTGTTCGTGCTCGCGACCCATCTCGATCAGATCGGACCGGCCTTCAATCTCATCTTCACCCATGCCTTCACGCCCATAGCGGCGACCGGCGGATTTGCCGGCGCGACCGTGGCTGCAGCGATCCAGTTCGGCGTGGCGCGCGGCGTCTTCTCCAACGAGGCCGGTTTGGGTAGCGCGCCAATCGCCCACGCCGCCGCCCAGACCAGCGACCCGGTCGCGCAGGGCACGGTCGCCATGCTGGGGACCTTCATCGACACCCTCGTCATCTGCACCATCACCGGACTGGTGATCCTGGTCTCGGGCGTCTGGGATTCCGGGGTGACCGGCGCGGCGCTTTCGACCAGCGCCTTCGAGCAGGCGATGCCCGGATTCGGGGCCTATATCGTTGCGATCGGCCTGATGCTCTTCGCCTATACGACGACGCTGGGTTGGAGCGTCTACAGTGAGCGCTGCGCCGAATATCTCTTCGGTGAGCGCATCATCGTGCCGTTTCGGGTGATCTGGGTCCTGGTGTTGCCGCTCGGAGCGATAGCTCAACTGGACTTCGTCTGGCTGGTGGCCGACACGCTCAACGCGCTCATGGCCATCCCCAATCTGGTCGCGCTGCTGATGCTGAGTCCGGTGGTGTTTCAGCTGACTCGGGAGTATTTCGTCCGCAAGCCCGCCTGATCGTTTGCGAAGCCGTCGCGGGTCGCGGCGGCTTCGCATCCTTGATCGGGTGTTGTCGCTCGTCGGTTCAGGCGACCCGCGACCCGCCGAGGCAGGGTGGTGATTTGGGAACGCCCCCCTTGGCGTGCCATTCCTTCGGCGTCCAGGTATGCATGGTCAGCGCATGCAGTCCCTGGCCGAACTCGTCGCCCAGCACGTCGTTGACTCGACGATGGCGCTTGACCAGCGGAATGCCCTCGAAATCTTCGCTGACCACCAGAAGCTTGAAATGCGACTCGCCATCCGGCGGGACCGAGTGCATGTAGGTCTCGTCGACGATATCCAGATGGATGGGCCTGAATGTCTTCTGCAATCGGTCCTCGATCCGCGCTTTCCGACTCATATCTGCCTCCTCTTTGGGTGCCTTTCGGCATGATAACGGTGCCCGCTCGGTGGGAGCGCCGTCTTCTGCCATCCTAGATGTCAGGTGATTTCCAGGTATGAAATGACCTGGCGATCGTTATGAAGCCGATCGTCATGGGTAGGTGGGGGGAGCGGGGGCGAACCCCAACAGCGGCGGTTCAAGACGCCTCGATATGCTCCGTGACCAGCAGCTGGCGCGCCGTTTCGATGACCGAATTCAATGGCTCGACGAGCGCCTCGCTCGCCAACAGCGTGCGATCCACGCCTTCGGTGCGTCCGTAGAGGACGAGACGCAGATGCTCGTCGGTGCGTGCGTGCCATTGCAGATCGCGCAGGATGTGCGCAAATTCGCTGCGTGTCGGGGTGGTTCCCAGTGTGCGAAACAGCCGGGAGAGCGCATCGAACAGTGGCTGGGCGTCCGCGTCCAGGCCGAACATCTCCGGACGATAGACGATCTCCCGCTCGGAGACCCGGTTGACCCAGACGCGGAAGCTGGCCTTCTGCAAGGCGTGGTAGAGCGGTTCCTCCGAGATCAGGAACAGCAGCAGATGGTGTGAGTTGGCCTCGTAGCGACCGTCGCGCACCTCCCAGTAGCCGTTGGTGGCCAGACGGTGGATGCGGATGTGCTCGCGGAAATCGGCCGCCTGGAGTTGATCCAGGATCAGAACCGTGGAGTCGCCCTCGCTCTGGGCGCATGCCTCGCTGACGATGGAGTCGAGCGGTTCGATCGGAGGCTCTTCCCGTCCCATTTCGTCGCGGCTCGGAGGGAGGATGACCGCCGGGACTGGCGGCTTCTTGTCGGTGAAGTCGTGATAGAGAACGTGCGCGACCCCGATGGCGTGGGCCAGCGCCGTAGCGAAGGCGGTCTTGCGCCGCTCTCCGTCACCCTCGATGTTGAGTGTGCGGACACCCCGGGTCGGGCTTTCGATGAGGCAGCGCAGCTGGAATTCGTAGTCCTCGTTGGACTCGAATCCCTGCTCTGCCATGCGTTCGCGTAGGTTCGACATGGGCCAAGAATAGCCGGAGCCGCGCGCGGATGCAGCTGCGTTTCGCACCGACCTCCCTGTCGGTGCGTCTCGTCGGGCACGGCCTCAGCCGGCCGATTCGAGCTGTTTCAGTACCTCGGTATGGCCTTCCGCCCTGGCCCAGTCGGCCGCCGTTTTGCCCTCGAAGTCCTTGAGCGTGCGGTCGGCATGATGGTTCAAAAGGACCGCGACGGTGCGCGCATGGCCCTGTTTGGCCGCCCAGATGAGCGCCGTCCAGCCCTTGGTCGATTCCTGATGGTCGACCATGGCGCCGCGCTTGAGCAGCAGATCGGCGATCTCGGCGTGATTGTTCGACGCAGCCAGCATCATGGCGGTGTAGCCGCCCTTGTCTTCGGCGTCGATCTTGGCGCCGACCGAGATCAGCCGCTCGACCACGGGCATATGTCCGTTGAGGGCCGCCTTCATCAGCGGCGTCCAGTTGCAGCTGTCGCGGACGTCCGGTTTGCGGTGGCGCGCCAGCAGTCGATCCAGCGCATTGAGATCGCCTTGCTCGGCGACATCCATCATGGCCTGGGGCGTTTCGTCGGGGGGAGCAAAGTTGCCCTGGTCGCCCGATCCACAGCCCCAGAGGCTGGTGGCGATGAGGGTTGCGAATAGGCATCGGATTGACGTGTTCATGCGATGCATTCTCAGGCCCGTCGCGGAAACCGCCAATGAGAATGCTCAAGGATGGGTGGCTAAACGTATCCGGAACTGTCGCGTCCAGGCTGTGGGCAGGATTGATCGATGCTCGTAGTGCCCTGTTTCAGAACGGCACATGCGCCCAAAAACCGAGTCGGGAATGGATGGGCGCCTCAGTGGCTACTGGTGCAGTCGCCGTAATGGCAGTCCACACTGACCTCGGAGCCGCCGAGGCAGAAGACGCGGTGGCGCTCCCAGTCCGGGCCGGATGCGAGGAGTTGGGTCGGGCGATCCGTGAGTTCGCAGCCACGACTGATGGCGTAGCGTTCGGCGGCGTAGGACCAGGTGCCGGAGGCACCGGAGGTCGGTGTTGCGGGGGTGAAGCGGCCGGGCGTTTCACCCTGCTCGGCCGGTCTTGCCCCGGCCCCGTCCTCCCTGCGGGCATCCCATTTGGCGCGCAGCGAGGCGAGCGCGTGCCCGAGGTTGTCGCGGTAGCGGTCGGTGACGTCCGTCATTCGCTCCTCCTCGGTCTCGGGCCAGTCGATCTCCAGGGCGCGCAGGTCGACCCGCACTCCGGCCGACTCTTCCCTGAACGCGGCGACGATGCGCAGCAGCTTCTCGATCGTGAGGATGCCCTGATTCTCATCGCCCACCAGTGTCTGCTCGAAGACGGCTTGTGTCGGCGCGACCGCGCGGACGCTCCAGCCTCGACTGGCTGCGCTATCCACGGTGAAGCTGCGTGCTTCGCCGAGATCGGCGCCGAAAAGCAGGACGTCCGGAGCGGATTGGGCCGGCGCGCGTTCGGCGTTGGTGCCGAGCATCAGGCCGAGCAGGGCGCAGAGGAGGAGGATCCGGGTCGGGCGGGCGACCCGGGGACGGCGTAAACGGCGGGGTGACCGTTCCGCCGCGCCGCTCATAGCAGGCTCTTGCAGACGCCGCTCTGACACTTGACCAGGACGCTGTCGCGACCGACGCATGAGACCTTGTGGACCTCGCCGTCTTGGCGCGACTCGATCAACTGGGAGCCTCCGTCGATCTCACAGCCATGCTGACGGGCGAATTGCTCGGCGCTGGCGGTCATGGTCACTCGGGAGGGCGAGCGGCCGCTCGGCGGCAGGGTCATCATGTCGTTTTGACGTGGTTCATAGCTGTAATCGGGTGATGAGGGGGTTCGGCCGGAGGCCAGTACGGCGGTGGCGTCCACGACGGGAGCTGCGCCCGATGGTGTGCGGCGAGGCTCGGGTGCGGGCGTCGTCCGAGGCGCATCGTAGCTCCGGGGCGGTAGGGCCGCAGCCGTCGTCGGTGCCGCAGGTGCAGCGTTGCTGTCTTGCGTGGACGCCGTTGTGGCCGCCGGCGCAGAGGGGGGCGGTGCGTTCTGCGCACCGTCTTCCGCGTTCTCTTCGGGATGGCTTTCTTCCCAGGCACTCTTCCAGCCCGAGGCTGGCGGCACGGCGCGGGCGAGGCGATTTCGGTTTTGCATCCAGTTGGCGGCGAGCCTATCGAGCGATTGATTCAGGGTGTCGCGGAAATAGTCCGTGTAGTCGGTTCGAAGCGGTTGAGCCGTTCCGGGGTACGGCGAGACCAGCTCGGCCTTGGTCGCGACGTTTACTCCGCCGGGCTGCTCGATGAAATAGGAGGTGACCTCCAGGCTCGATCCCGGCGGGACGGTCGTGCTCGGCGGCAGATCCCGGCTTTCCGCAGGGCGTCGCAGGATGAGTCGATCCGAGTCGGAGTCGACGATGGTCCAGCCCTTGCTGCGGGCGGCTCCCATCGCGAGCGACTTCAGATCGGAACGCTGCGCGCCGGACATGAGTTTCTGCGGGAGATTGCCGACCTCCAGCGTTGGATCTGCCGGCTGATCCGCAGTCGTCGGGGTGCCGGCACATCCCTGTAAGAGTCCGGTGGTGAGTGCCATGCAACAGACTGTGGCGAATAGACGCAGGTTCAACCTAATGTCCTCAAACAGAAAAACAGAATACGGCGACACCGCTCGGGCGTCGGGAATGAATGGATCCGGATCGGAAAGGGATGCTAGCACAGAGCCGCGATAGCGTAAGCGCTCGCGCGTGACGACCGTCTGTCAGATGGTGTTCGCGAGGGCCCTTATCCTGGATATCCGATGTCTTCGAGGGCCGCCGCCGAATGGGGCTCGATGCCATTGAGGCTGACGCTCGACCATTGAATATGGGGTCAGGACCGGATTGACAAATAGATAGGACGCTAACTAATATTTAGTAACCTATCTATTTTAGCGAAACACTATCTGTGAGCGGAGTCAGACAAGAACAGGAGCGATTGTTCACCAGTCAGGTCGTGCGGCTATCGCGGGTCTACCGCAAAGAGGCCAATCGAGGGCTCGGCGGCTGTGGCATCTCGGACGCACAGGCGCTTCCGGTGCTGCATATCGCCCGCTGCGGTGGCGGGGTGCGCCAGAACGTGCTCGCCGAGGAGATCGGGATCGAGGGGCCGTCTCTGGTGCGTTTGCTCGATCAGCTCTGCGCCCATGGGCTGGTGGAGCGTCGAGATGACACCTGCGACCGGCGCGCCAAGACGCTGCATTTGACGTCGGCCGGGAACGCACTGGCTGCGCGCATTGAGGCGGCATTGAGTCAGGTGCGCAGTGGCCTGTTGGCTTCGGTCAGCGACGCAGATCTGGAAGCGGCTCTGCGCGTGCTCGGGGCGCTGGAAGAAGGGTTGGCGGCGCGCGCGGATGCCTCCAAGGCCGATCGCTGAAACTTGCCATGCCAGTGATCAACCGGGCGAGCCTGCAGTTCGCCATCAATACTCTGTTGGCGGGGATGCTTGCGCTCTATCTCGCCATGAGCATCGATTTGCCGCGTCCCTATTGGGCGATGATGACGGTTTATGTCGTCAGCCATCCGCTGGCTGCTGCGGTGCGCTCGAAGGCCATCTACCGATTTCTGGGCACCCTGCTCGGGGCGGCCGGCGCCGTTCTGCTCATTCCGCGATTCGTACAGGCGCCCGTGCTGCTCTCGCTGGTGATGTCGCTGTGGGTGGGGGGCTGTCTGGCGATCTCGGTGCTGGACCGTTCTCCGCGCGCCTACATCCTTATGCTGGCCGGATACACCATCGCCTTGATCGGCTTCCCGGCGGTGACGGAACCAACCCAGATCTTCGACGTCGCCATCTATCGCGTCCAGGAGATCCTGCTCGGCATCGTCTGCGCGACCCTGGTCCACAGCCTGTTCTTCCCGCGCCCGGTCGGTGAGGCACTGCGCTCGCGCATCGGCAACTGGCTCGGCGAGGCGGATGACTGGGCACTCGATCTGCTGCGTCAAGGATTGGAATCGGGGCTCGACGGTTCGGATGTCGACCGCAATCGCGGTCGGCTGGCCGGTGCGGCCAGCGAGATCCAGCTCATGCTGGTCCACCTGCCATTCGATACGTCCAATCTGCGCGAGACCACTGCGGTGGTGCGTCTGTTGCGCGATCGGCTGCTGCTCCTGATTCCTATCCTGTCGAGCCTGTCCGACCGGATCGCAGCGATGCGCCGAGCCACCCCGGATCTCGATCCGGAAATCGCCGTCATGCTTCGCGAGGTGGCCGATTGGGTCGAGGAGGGCGCGTCGCTCGCCTCCAGCCGCTCGCTGATCGAGCGTCTCGATGCGTTGGCCGCGGAGACGGAGGTTGGGGACTGGCACCAGGCGACGCGCGTCGCGCTCATCTCGCGTCTCCGTGATCTGGTGACGGCGTTGGGCGAGGGGCATGCCCTGCTGGCCCATCTGCATGCCCCGGACGGACCGCTGCCTCGGCTGCTCGGCGAAGAGGTTGCGAGTACCGCCGATCGTCCGTTGCATCGGGATCCAGAGCTGGCCTTGCTCTCCGGTCTGGCCGCGACGATCACGATCATGATCGTCTGTCTGGTCTGGATCGGTTCCGGGTGGGACGACGGCAAATGGTCCGCGATGACGGCCGCCATCACCTGCTCACTGTTCGCCGCGATGGATGATCCGGTGCCCGCGATTCGCAGTTTCGGCGTCTATCTGGTGGTCTCCATGGTGGTGGCCGGGCTCTATATCTTCGTGGTGATGCCGTCCATCGGCAGCTTCCCCATGCTGGCCTTGGCACTCACGCCGATGCTCTTTGGCATCGGGATCATGATCCCGGATCCGCGCCTGGCCTTTCCCGCGCTCTCGACCATTCTCAACGTTGTCAACACACTCGTGATTCAAGACCATGCATCCGCCGATTTCGCGCGGTTTCTCAATATCAGCCTGTCGCAGTTCTTCGGCGTCTTCGTCGCGGTCTTCGTGACCCGCTCGTTGCGCTCCATGAGCGCCGAGGTCAGTGCCCGGCGTCTGCTGCGCCAGATATGGAGTCATCTGTCCCGTCTCGCCAATGGACGCGAAGAAAACACGGCGGTGGATTTCGCCTCCCGATCGCTGGACCGTCTTGGGCTCTTGAGCCCCAAGCTCGCGCGTCTCAAAAACAGCGATCTCAATGGTGTCGATGTCCTCAAGGATTTAAGGGTCGGCTTGGATCTGGTGGCCTTGCGCGATCTGCGCTCCGGGCTTCCTGCGCCGGTTGGCGCGGCGCTGGATCGCCTGCTCGATGGCGTCGGAGAGCGCTATCAGCGTCTGTCGCTCGACGGTCGGGCACCCGACGACAGTGGGCTGTTGGTTCAGTTCGACCGGTTGTTGGAGCGGTCGGCTCAGAGCGGCGCATCCGGCGGCGCGCTCGGTGTGCGCGGGATCGGCGCACTGGTCGGTCTGAGACGCAACCTCTTTCCGGATGCGCTGAATCGTTCCGATACGCCCAATCGCGGTCCGCTCGCCGTAGGAGGCGCGGCATGATCGGCGAGGTCGATTTCTTCGGTGTCTTTCTCCGCTCCGAGCTGGTGACCAGCGGCGTCGCGTTGGTCCTGACCTTTGGGGTCAATCGGCTCCTCATCCGGCTCGGGGTCTATCGCTATTTTTGGCACCAGGCCTTGGCCGAGGTGGCGCTCTTCGTGATCGTCTGGGCGCTGGTGGTGAAGCTTTCCTCTTTGTGGTTCGTGTGAAACGGCGGAGATTTTCTGTGTTCTCGATGCAGTCCTTGCTCAAATTAAGACGAATTCTGCTGACCCTGTCGGTCGTAGGACTGGCGCTGTTCGCCGGCTATCGGCTCTGGATCCACTACCAGGTCGAGCCCTGGACGCCCGACGGGCGGGTGCGTGCCGATATCGTCAAAATCGCCCCCGACGTTTCGGGAATGGTGACCAAGGTTTTGGTCACCAACGATCAGGTGGTCCATGCCGGCCAGCCGCTCTTCCAGATCGACCCGGATCGCTACGTGCTCGCACTGCGTCAGGCGGCGGCCGAGATCCTGGCGCGAAAGGCGGCCCTGGAGCAGGCAAGACGCGATGCGTCACGTGCCACAGCGCTCGGCGAAATGGTGTCCAGAGAGGATCGCGAGGAGAGCCATTCGCAGCAGACTCAGGCCGAGGCCGCGCTGACCAAGGCGCAGGTCGCGCGCGACCTGGCGGCATTGGATCTGGAGCGCACACTGGTCAAGGCGCCGGTTGACGGCGCGCTGTCCGACCTGGGGCTTCGGGTCGGCAACTATGTCACTGCGGGTACGCCGGTGATGGCGCTGATCGACGCCAATTCCTATCGGGTCGAGGGCTATTTCGAGGAGACCAAGCTGAACCGCATCTCGGTCGGTCAGCCGGCTCGGGTTCGCCTGATGGGGGATCGTCGCGTCCTGAAGGGCCATGTCCAGAGCATCGCCACCGGTATCGAGGACCGGGACCGCGCCTCCAGCGACAATCTGCTTCCCAACGTCAATCCGACCTTCAGCTGGGTGCGTCTGGCTCAGCGGGTTCCGGTGCGTATCCGCCTGGATCAGCTCCCGGATCCGATCACGGACCTTGTGGTCGGACGGACGGCGACGGTTGAGGTGCTGCCGAAATCCGCCGCTTCCTCCGGGCTCTGACGTTCCCTCCGCGAACGGGCGTTCGCGGAGGGGGCTATGTTCCTCAGAGTGCCGCGATCTTCTCCCTCTGAGCCTGCAGATTGGCGATCGCCGCCGCATGGTCGGCCAGTTTGGTGCGTTCCTTCTGCACGACCGCTTCTGGCGCCTTATCGACGAAGCTGGGGTTCTGCAGCTTCTTCTCGGTGCGGGCGATGTCGTCGGTCAGTCGCGTGATTTCCTTGTCCAGACGCTTGAGTTCCGCATCCTTGTCGATGAGACCGGCCATGGGGATCAGTAGCTTCATGCCGCCGACCAGGGCGATGGCCGACTCGGGGGCCTCGGATTCATCGCTCAGCACGCTGATCGACTCGGTGCGGGCCAGGAAGTCGAGATAGGGTCGCGCGGTCTCCAGCCAGACCCGGTCCTGATCGGAGGCGTTGGTGACCAGGACGGGCAGGGGCTTGCCAGGGGCGATGTTCATCTCGCCCTTGATGCGGCGGATGCCGAGGATGCACTGCTTGACCCAGTCGATCTCGGCGACGGCCTGAGGGTCCGCTGCGGCGGGGTCGGTCGTCGGGTAGGGTGCGAGCATGATGGTGTCCCCATCGACACCGGCAAGCGGTTTGACCTTCTGCCAGATCTCCTCGGTGATGAAGGGCATGATGGGGTGCGCCAACCGCAGCAGGGTTTCCAGCGTCCGCACCAGTGTCTGTCGGGTGCCGCGCTTGGCCGCGTCGCTGGCGCTGTCGCCGGTGAGCACCGGCTTGGACAGTTCCAGATACCAGTCGCAGAACTCGTTCCAGGTGAAATCGTAGATGGCCTGAGCTGCGAGGTCGAAGCGATAGGCGTCGATGGACTCGGTCACGGTCGCTGTGGTGGCGTCGAGACGCGAGCGGATCCAGCGGTCGGCTGCACTCAGTTCGATCGGCTCCGACCCCAAGCCGCAATCCTGGTCCTCGGTGTTCATGAGCACGTAGCGCGAGGCGTTCCACAGCTTGTTGCAGAAGTTGCGGTAGCCCTCGGTGCGGCCGAGATCGAACTTGATGTCGCGGCCGTTGCTGGCGAGCGCGGCGAAGGTGAAGCGCACTGCGTCGGTGCCGAAGCCTGGGATGCCGTTGGGGAAGTCCTTGCGCGTCGCCCGGGCGATCTTGTCGGCGAGGTGCGGCTGCATCATGCCCTGGACGCGTTTCTCGACCAGCGGTTCCAGCTCGATGCCGTCGATCAGATCGATGGGGTCGAGGACATTGCCCTTGGACTTGGACATCTTGTCGCCGTGGGCGTCGCGCACCAGGCCGTGGATGTAGACCTCGCGGAAGGGGACCTCGCCCGTGAATTTGAGGCCCATCATGATCATGCGGGCGACCCAGAAGAAGATGATGTCGAATCCGGTAACCAGAACCGAGGTCGGGTAGAAGGTCTTGAGACGCTCGGTCTCCTCGGGCCAGCCGAGGGTGCTGAAGGGCCAGAGCGCGGAGCTGAACCAGGTGTCGAGCACGTCGGGATCCTGTTCCAGCTCGACCTCGGGACCAAAGCCGTGCTTTTCGCGGACCTCATCCTCGGAGCGACCGACGTAGACGTTGCCCTCGCTGTCGTACCAGGCCGGGATACGATGTCCCCACCAGATCTGACGGCTGATGCACCAGTCCTGGATGTTGCGCATCCATTCGAAATAGGTGTTCTTCCAGTTGTCCGGCACGAAGCGGATATCGCCGTTCTCGACGGCCTTGATGGCCGGATCGGCTAGCGGCTGCACGCGCACGTACCACTGGTCGGTCAGATAGGGCTCGATGACGGCGCCGGAGCGGTCGCCGCGCGGCTGCTGGAGTCGGTGATCCTTGATGTTGGCGAGCAGTCCCTGTGACTCCAGGTCGGCGACGATACGCTTGCGCGCGGCGTAGCGGTCCAGTCCGATATAGGCGGCAGGGATGAGCTGGCCCTCTTCCGGCTCGTTGGCGCGGATGGCAGCATCGGGCGTGAAGATGTTGATGAGTCCGCCGTTCGGCTGATCGGCGATGGCCGTCTCGTCGCGGTGACGCTGCCAGACCTGGTTGTCATTGAAGTCGTGCGCCGGGGTGATCTTGACGCAGCCGGTGCCGAATTCGGGATCGGCATGCTCGTCGGCGATGATGGGGATGCGCCGACCGCTCAGCGGCAGCTCGACGAACTCGCCGATGAGGTGTTTGTAGCGCTCGTCCTCCGGGTTCACGGCCACGGCGCAATCGCCGAGCATGGTTTCGGGGCGGGTGGTGGAGACGACCATGTAGAAGGGTTCCGCTCCTTCCGGCTGGACCACCGGGTAGCGCAGATCCCACATATGGCCGCTCTCTTCCTCGGAGAGCACCTCCAGGTCGGAGACGGCGGTGTGCAGGACGGGATCCCAGTTCACCAGCCGTTTGCCACGGTAGATAAGTCCTTCTTCATGGAGTCGGACGAAGACCTCGCGCACCGCCTCCGAGAGCCCCTCGTCCATGGTGAAGCGCTCGTGTTCCCAGTCGAGCGAGGATCCCATGCGCCGCAGCTGGCGGGTAATGGTGCCGCCGGATTCCGCTTTCCAGTCCCAGATGCGCTCGACGAACTTCTCGCGACCGTAATCGTGGCGCGTCTTGCCCTCGGCGTCGATCAGGCGCTCCACGACCATCTGGGTCGCGATGCCGGCATGGTCCGAACCGGCCTGCCACAGCGTGCGTTCGCCCTTCATCCGGTGGTAGCGGGTGAGGGCATCCATGATGGTGTCCTGGAAGGCATGTCCCATGTGCAGGCTGCCCGTGACGTTGGGCGGCGGAATCATGATGCAATAGGCTGTGTCTCCATCGGTGTGCGAGGGGACGAAATAGCCCTGCTCTTCCCAGAAGCGGTACCAGTTCTTTTCCAGGGTCTGTGGGTCGTAATTCTTGTCCAGCATGGTGCTCGGGCTCGTGGTCAGGCGCGTGAAAAACATCCGAGTATAAGGCGATTTCTGTCGATGCTCATACCACCCGGTCTGGCTGGGCACCGGCCTTCGGTATCGGGATGGCGGCGACAGTGCGTGCGGTGCTTCCGCCAACCCTTCCTGGAGGCGAGCATTGGTCCCGCAGCATCTGGTGCCCAGGGTGCTGTGCTGAATATCCCCGATCGACCTCGGTCAAGAGCGGGAGCAACAAGGCGGCCTATTCGGGATACGATTCGGCGCAAGGTTTGCCAGAATGGCTCCTGTTGGATCCTCCTTGGCGCGGCGCGGGAGGTGGCTCGATTTCCCGTCAATTACAACGATGAGAGAGGCTGAGTTCGAATCATGGACAATACCAAAAAATACGTCTTTGCCTTCGATGAGGGGGATGGCAAGAACAAGCAGCTGTTGGGAGGCAAGGGTGCCAATCTGTGCGAGATGACGCAGATTGGCTTGAATGTGCCGCCCGGGTTCGTGATTTCCACCGAGGCGTGTCTTGAGTATTTGGACACCAGCGACCACGCGTTGCCGGCGGGTCTGATCGATGACGTTCGGGCGCACATGCGTGTGCTTGAAGAGAAGACCGGCAAGGGGTTTGGCGATCCCGAAAACCCCTTGCTGGTCTCGGTGCGCTCGGGCTCCGCCATGTCGATGCCCGGGATGATGGACACCATTCTGAATCTGGGTCTGAATGCCGAAACCCTGCAGGGCGTGATCGCCGCTACCGGTGATGCGCGTTTCGGCTACGACGCCTATCGGCGTTTCATCCAGCTCTTCGGCAAGGTCGCGCTGGGCGTGCCGGATGAGGCATTCGACACGGAGTTCGAGGCGATCAAGGCTGCGGCCCATGCCAAGCAGGATGTCGACCTCTCCGCCGCCGACCTCAAGGAGGTCAGCGAGCGCTTCCTCGTCGTGGTCGAGGAGGCGACCGGGCATCCGTTCCCCTCGGATCCTTACCGCCAACTGGAGATCGCCATCAAGGCGGTGTTCGGTTCCTGGTCGGGCCGGCGCGCGGTCGACTACCGCAAGCAGTTCCATATCACGCCGGACATGGCCAATGGCACGGCGGTCAACGTGGTCACCATGGTCTTCGGCAATCGAGGCGACGATTCGGCCACCGGCGTGGGGTTCACCCGCAACCCGGCGACGGGCGAGAACAAGCTCTATGGCGAGTATCTGATCAACGCCCAGGGCGAGGACGTGGTGGCCGGCATCCGCACGCCCAAGCCGATCGATCGGCTTAAGGTCGAGATGCCCGATCTGGCCGAGCAGCTCGATAGGCTACGCGACAAGTTGGAGGGGCACTATCGCGAGGTCCAGGACTTTGAGTTCACCATCGAGCGCGGCCAGCTCTATTGTTTGCAGACCCGCAACGGCAAGATGAACACCGTCGCCATGGTGCGCGCCTCGGTCGAGATGGAACGCGAGGGTTTGATCTCCAAGGAGCAGGCCTTGCTGCGGATCGCGCCCGAGTCGTTGGAGCAGATGCTCTTCCCGCGTCTGGATCCGAGCGTCAAGGTCGAGTCCGTGGCTCAAGGGCTACCCGCGTCGCCTGGCGCGGCCTCCGGCATCGCCGTTTTCGACGCCGATCGCGCCGAGCAGCTCGGCACGGAGCAAGGCCACAAGGTCATTTTGGTTCGCGAGGAAACCAAGCCGGAGGACATCCACGGCTTTTTCGCCGCCGAGGGTATCTTGACCTCGCGCGGCGGCAAGACGTCGCACGCGGCGGTCGTGGCGCGCGGCATGGGTAAGCCCTGCGTGGCCGGGGCCGAGAGCATCGGCGTGGACGTCAACCGGCGCGAGGCGCGGGTCGGCCTCACCAGCTTCAAGGAGGGCGACGTCATCACCATCGACGGCACCTCCGGCAAGGTGTATTTGGGCGCCATCCCCATGGTCGAGCCGGATTTCACCCCGGAACTCAATATCCTGCTCGATTGGGCCGACGAAATGGCGCGGCTCAAGGTCATGGCCAATGCCGATACCCCCGTCGATGCCCGTCGGGCGCGTCGCTATGGCGCGGTCGGGATCGGTCTGGCGCGTACCGAGCGCATGTTCAACGACGTCGAACGGCTGCCGATCGTCATCGAGATGATCGTGGCCGAGACGCCCGAGCAGCGTCAGGAGGCGCTCGACAGGCTGCTGCCTTTGCAGCGCAACGACTTCCGCGATCTGTTCGAGGTGATGTCGCCGAATCCGGTGACGATCCGTCTGCTCGATCCGCCGATCCACGAGTTCCTGCCCGATGAGCATGTCTTGGAACGCGAGCTGTCCGAGTTGCGGGTGCTGGCGCAGAACGCGCGAGGCGTAAGCGTGCTCGCCGGGGCCATGGGGCTGTTGCATGCCACCGAGGGTCTGCGCCACGAGATCGAGACCGCTCGGCGCATGGTGGATCCGTCGGTCGTCGAGGAGGCGATCGCCAAGAAGGAGGCCATGCTCAAAAAGGTGCGGGCGCTCTACGAAACCAATCCCATGCTGGGGCATCGGGGCGTGCGTCTGGGCATGACCTTTCCCGAGATCTACCAGATGCAGGTGCGCGCGATCCTGGAGGCCGCCGCCGAGTGTGCCAAGGCGGGGATCGAGGTCCATCCCCAGATCAAGGTACCTCAGGTCTGCACGGCGCAGGAGCTGCGCAAGGTCAAGGCGTTCGTCGACTCCATTCATACTGAGGTGGCCGAGAAATTCGGTAAGCCGGTGCCGTACAAATTCGGCACCATGATCGAGGTGGTCCGCGCCTGTATGCGCGCCGACTCGCTGGCCGAGGAGGCCGAGTTCTTCTCCTTCGGCACCAACGATCTGACCCAGGCGACCTTCTCCTTCTCGCGCGAGGATGCAGAGAACAAGTTTCTGCCGCTCTACAACCAGTCCGGCATCCTTCAGGACAACCCCTTCGAGGTGCTGGACGTCAAGGGTGTCGGCAAGCTGATGAGGCTCGCGGTCGAGTGGGGGCGTGCGGTGAAGCCTGGCCTGCATGTCGGTATCTGCGGCGAGCACGGCGGTCATCCCTCTTCGATCGCCTTCTGCCACCAGATCGGGCTCGACTATGTGAGCTGCTCCGGGCCGCGCGTGCCGGTGGCCCGTTTGGCGGCGGCGCACGCGGCGCTGAAGTCGGACTGATCGCGATGTTTTCGACGGGCGTCTACCGGGGCGTTCGTCGAACATTCGACAATCATGGGGCTTGGTCTATGCTGATGACCGCGATTGGAACGCGTACCGCGCGGGCATCGTTTGGGTGACTCGACAATGACCGAGAGGATCGACCGATGACGAATGGGAATTCCGAGGGGCAAACGGAGCATTCAGGCCAAGACAACAGCGCGGCGGCGATCGCGCAGGCGCTTGGCCAGTTGGTGGAAGAGGTCCAAAAGGACAATCAGCGCGATCGCAGGCTTGTTTATACGATCGTGGCCATACTGGGAATCGGCGTGGTTGCGGCCGGTGCCAACATCGGCGGCTTGGTCGTCTCCATGAGCGATGACATGCACGACATGAATCTGTCGATGAAGACGATGCGTTCCGACATGACGGCCATGCGGGCACACATCGAGACCATGTCGACGGTGATGGCGACCATGGATTCCATGGGGGCCGATATACGCCGGATGACCGCCAAGGTCGACGCGATGTCGGCCGACGTGGGGCGCATGTCGACGGCGGTCGATCGTATGACTCACAGCGTCGGAATCATGTCCACGATGACTCCGGCGGTCCAGAAGATGTCCTACGACACCGGATCTATGGGGCGCGATATGCATTGGATGATGCCCTACAACTGGTTGCCTGGCCAATAGTCGCCATCCGGGTGGATCGGTTGCCGTTTTCTTTCTGTGTTCGTTCGGTTGGGCTCTGGCGGGTTGATGGTCGCATGGCCCTTGCCGACAGCGGCGCTTTAGGTCGGACTCTAGGGCCGTCGATTGTTACGAATCCTTTTGAAATTGTTCGACGTCGCCGCTTTTCAATCGCTCGCGCGACCAGTTGACGGGCCTGCATTCGGGGGCTGTCACTGTCCCCGTCGTTCGATGTTTTCTGGACCCCTGGGGTTGGGTCGGTTAGTATGTATAGAAAATATCTAGCGAAATTTTGAACTGCGGACGAAAGGCCTTGCGTTGTCAGCCGATCGATCCAGCCATCTCCCTCGTTTGTCGCGTCCCCCACCTCGGTTGCGGCATGGTCCGAATTTTCGATTCGGGTTTTCGAGCCCGTGCCATCCGGATCCCTTCGGTTCCAGGTCGGTTCGGTTTGGCGTGTCGATGATTGGCCGTCAACCCGCTTTCGGTCTTACACCGATTGGTTGCCGTGAAAGGCGTCGTCCGCCCACCTCTTCCTCCGATCCCAATTGGAAGCCCGCGAGCTGCGGCGCCTTCCGCGATGCAGGGATGCATCGCCGTTCTCGGCGGTTTGACGTCGTCGTAAGCGGAGGGATTGGGAATTCGCGATTTCGCGACCCCGAGTCGCATCGGTCCAGGAAGGGGACCGCGCGACCCATTCCAAGAAGGAGCAACAGCCATGTGCGGTTTTTGCGGTGAGATCCGCTTCGATGACAATCCGGTTGACCTCGGTGCCCTGAGTGCCATGAACGCGACCATGACGCCCAGGGGACCCGACGGACACGGAATCTGGCAGCAGGGCGGCATCGCGCTGGCGCACCGGCGTCTGTCGATCATCGACCTGAGCAATCATGCGGCCCAGCCCATGGTCGACAGCGCGCTGGGACTCTCGGTTGCCTTCAATGGCTGCATCTATAACTATAAGGAGTTGCGCGCCGAGCTTGAGGGGCGGGGCTATCGCTTCTTCTCCCAGGGCGACACCGAGGTGGTGCTCAAAGCCTTTCACGCCTGGGGCTCCGCCTGTGTCGATCGCTTTCACGGCATGTTCGCCTTCGCCGTCGCCGAGCGCGACTCGGGGCGTCTGACCCTGGTCCGCGACCGGCTCGGCATCAAGCCGCTCTACTATGCCGAGGTGTCCGGCGGACTGCGTTTCGCCTCGACCCTTCCGGCCCTGCTGGCGGGCGGGGGGATCTCGACCGACATCGACCCGGTCGCCTTGCATCATTACATGCATTTCCATGCCGTCGTGCCGGCTCCCCACACCATCCTGAGCGGTGTGCGCAAGCTTCCCCCAGCGACCATTCGCACCATCGAGCCCAATGGACGTTCGAGCGATCGGCTCTATTGGGATCCGCGCTTCGAAACCCCGGCCGAGGAGCGTGGACTCTCGTTCGAGGACTGGCAGGAACGGGTGCTGGATGCGCTGCGCACGGCGGTGAGGCGGCGTCTGGTTGCGGACGTGGACGTCGGCGTGCTGCTCTCGGGCGGTTTGGACTCCAGTCTCATCGTCGGTCTGCTCGCCGAACAGGGGCAGACTGGGTTGAACACCTTTTCGGTCGGTTTCGAGACCGTGGGTGCAGAGGTCGGCGACGAGTTCCAATATTCGGACATCATCGCGGCACACTATGGCACGCGTCATCACAAGATCCGCGTGGACTCGGCCTCGCGTCTGCTGCCCGAGTTGCCCAACTGCGTGCGCGCCATGGCCGAGCCCATGGTGAGTCACGATGTCATCGGCTTCTATCTCCTGTCCGAGGAGGTTTCCAAGCACGTCAAGGTGGTCCAGAGCGGGCAGGGGGCCGACGAGGTGTTCGCCGGTTACCACTGGTATCCGCCGATGGTCGGCAGTCAGGATCCGGAGGCCGATTATGCCCGCGCCTTCTGCGATCGCTCCCACGAGGACTATCGGCGTGCGGTCGACCCGCGCTTCTACGGCGACGACTACAGCCGCGCCTTCATCGCCGCGCAGTTCGCGCGCGCCGGGGCCGAGGCTCCGGTCGACAAGGCGTTGCGGATGGATCAGGGCATCATGCTGGTCGACGATCCGGTCAAGCGGGTGGACAACATGACCATGGCCTGGGGACTGGAGGCGCGGGTGCCCTTCCTGGACCATGAGCTGGTCGAGTTGGCCGCGCGCATGCCCGATCGTTTCAAGCTCTGCGACGATGGCAAGGGCGTGCTCAAGGCCGTGGGTCGTCGCATCATCCCGAGCTCGGTCATCGATCGTCCCAAGGGCTATTTCCCTGTCCCGGCGCTGAAATACCTGCGTGGTAAGGTATTGGAAACCGTCGCGGATCTGGTTCATTCGAGTCGTGCCCGCGAGCGTGGACTCTTCCAATCGGCCTATGTCGAGGAGTTGCTGGCGGCGCCGGATGACCATATCACTCCGTTACGCGGATCCAAGTTGTGGCAGGTTGCTCTGCTGGAGATGTGGTTGCAGGAACATGGGATCTAAGGGCTCGATACCTCGTCCGACCAACGCGAGTGATACAGGACATGCGACGATGAATACCAAAGACCGCATCCATCACCGTCTCGAGCGCAGCCGTGCCCCATCGGTGAAGAACTGGGACCGGCGGCCACGCGCCGATCAGGAGTTGGGCGAGTCCGCGACGGTCGATTGCGGCTGGGGGCGCCTCTTGTTCGGGCAGACCTTCACGGACCCCATGGTTTTGGCTGCGGCGCTCCAGGACGAGCGTCCGGGCAAGCGGGACGTCGCGCTCTATCTGAGCGATCCGCATGTGGTGCTGTCCTACGCGCCGCAGGATCTCTTTCTCGATCCCTCCCATACCTTCCGTCTTTGGCTGGAGCGCTATCAGTCCTGTCAGCGCCGTCCCAAGGGATTTCAGATCCGTCTGCTCAACAGCCGTTCCGACGCCGAGGCGATCCAACGTCTCTATATCGCGCGTGGGATGGTGCCGCCCGGGGCCGACTTCATCTGGGGTAACCGAACCTCGAAGGTGTTGACCTACTGGGTCGCCGAGGACGATCAGGACGGCTCGTTATTGGGCGTGGTGACCGGTGTCGACCACGCCGCCGCCTTCGAAGATCCCGAGAACGGTGCCAGTCTCTGGGCGTTGTCGGTGGATGGGCAGGCCCCCTATCCGGGGATCGGCGAGGCGCTGGTGCGCCAGGTGATCGAATACTTCCTCGCGCGTGGTCGGTCGTTTCTGGATCTTTCGGTCATCCACGACAACGCCAATGCGATCCGGCTCTATCAGAAACTCGGCTTCGAGCGCATCCCGGCCTTCGCGCTCAAGAACAAGAACGCCTTCAACGAGCCGTTGTTCATGGGGCGCCAGCCGGAAGGCGATCTCAATCCCTATGCCAGCATCATCGTCAACGAGGCGCGTCGGCGCGGGATCGGAATCGAGGTGATCGATGCCTCGGCCGGCTATTTCGCCCTGGTGCTCGGCGGACGTCGGATCGTCTGTCGAGAGAGTCTGAGCGAGTTGACCAGCGCGGTCGCCATGAGCCGCTGCGACGACAAGGCGGTCACCCATCGTCTGCTTCGGCATGCCGGGTTGCGGGTGCCCGAGCAGGCGCGTTTCGAGGCGCTCGATCAGGCTGAGGCCTTTCTGTCTCGTCTCGGCAGCCTGGTGGTCAAGCCGGCGCGGGGCGAGCAGGGGGCCGGAATCAGTGTCGATGTGCGCGATGCCGAGACATTGGAGCAGGCGATCACCGCGGCCAAGGGGGTGTGCGAGACGGTTATTCTGGAGGAATACGTCGAGGGCGACGATCTGCGGATCGTGGTGATCGACTCCCAGGTTGTGGCCGCCGCGATTCGGCGCCCGGCCCAGATCGTGGGAACCGGTCAGCACAGCATTCGGGATCTGATCCAGGCGCAGAGCCGACGTCGCCGGTCGGCAACCGGCGGCGAGAGTGCGATTCCGATGGATTCGGAGACCGAACGCTGCGTGACCCAGTCTGGCTACGATCTGGATGATCTCTTGCCTGAGGGCGAGTTCTTGCAGGTGCGCAAGACGGCCAACCTGCACACCGGGGGCACCATCCATGACGTGACCGAAGAGTTGCATCCCCGTCTGGCCGAGGCGGCCATCGCCGCAGCGCGGGCGATCGATATACCGGTGACTGGACTGGATATGATCGTTCCCTCCGTTGGTGGGACGGATTATGTCATCATCGAGGCCAATGAGCGGCCCGGTCTGGCCAACCACGAGCCGCAGCCGACGGCGGAGCGTTTCGTCGATCTGCTTTTCCCTCAGACGGCCGCCCGTGAGGACGAGACGTGAAACTACCTCGAATCGATTCCGACTATCTGGTCGACATCCTGCTCCGATTGTTGTTCACCCCGAGCCCGTCGGGTTATACCGATCGGGTCGTGCATCTGGTGAGCGAGGAACTGGAGCGTCTCGGCGTTCCCTTCGAGCTCACCCGGCGCGGGGCCATTCGGGCGACCCTTAAGGGGCGTGTCTCGGAGCCGGATCGGGCCGTAGTCGCCCATATCGATACGCTCGGGGCCATGGTCAAGTCGCTCAAGGACAACGGTCGGCTCGTGCTGGTGCCGGTCGGTCACTGGAACGGGCGCTTCGCCGAGGGCGCGCGCGCCACGCTCTTCACCGATCACGGTCAATGGCGCGGCACCATCCTGCCGCTCAAGGCCTCCGGACATACCTTCGCGCCAGAGATCGACAATCAGCCCGGCGGCTGGGATCACGTCGAGTTCCGTATCGACGCCAAGGTGCGAAACTTGGAGGGTCTGCTGCGACTCGGGGTCCATGTTGGCGATTTCCTCGCCATCGATCCGACCCCAGAGATCACGGATACCGGCTTCATCAATTCGCGCCATCTCGACGACAAGGCCGGGGCTGCCGTGCTCCTCGCCTCGATCGAGGCGCTGATACGCGAGGGCTTCGACCTGCCGGTCGACTGTCATCCGCTCTTCACCATCTCGGAAGAGGTCGGATCCGGTGCCTCTGCAGCGCTGCATCAGGACGTTGCCGAGATGCTCACCATCGATAACGGCACCAGCGCGCCTGGGCAGAACTCCAGCGAGTTCGGTGTCACCATCGCCATGGCCGACCAGAGTGGCCCTTTCGATTATCACCTGACCCATCGCATCATCCAGCTCTGTCAGGAGTTCTCCATTCAGCATCAGCGCGACGTCTTCAAGTACTACCGCTCGGACAGCGCGGCCGCGCTGGAGGCGGGCAACGACGTGCGTACCGCTCTGGTCACCTTCGGCGTGGATGCCTCGCACGGATACGAGCGCATCCATCTGGATGCGCTCGAGTCTCTGGCACGTCTGGTCTCCGTCTATATGCAGGGTCCTCCGCTCTACAGCCGCGATCGCTTTGGCATCGGACCGCGCGCGGGTTTTCCGATTCAGCCAGGCTGATTCGAGGCGCTCATTCAAGCGTCTTTCAGCGCTTTGCGCTCACGGTCAATCAAGGCATGTCTCGTCGAGGGGGACTGGCGTATTCGCACTTCGAGTGTCTGAGGTGCGAATACATTCGAACCTACAAAAATCGGGAATCTGTTGTTGGCCCCTTCTTGAGTGATCTGTGAACCCCGTCACAGTCTAGGAGTATTGGCACCCACGAGACGGCTCGCTCCCGTTGCGTCAGGGAGGAAGATGTCTCCACAATCAGTGGAAGCCTCACAACCAGACCAAGGAGCGGCCCTCAATGGCAAGGGATCAGGACACGGCGAACCCGCATGTTCGCCATACCCCGGATATGGCGAGCACGACCAAGGGTGGCGGGAAGACACGGGAACTGCTGCTCCTGGTTCTTCTCTTGCTCGTTCTCTTTTACGCCCTCTTCGCCAGTCCGATCGCGCCCTGGCCCCTGTTTGCGACTGGGTATCAGGCGTCGACGCACGGATCCAGGAGCCCGCATCCCTTCGATGAACGACCGCTGCCGGTCTCCTATCTCGAAAGCCCCCTGCGCGACAAGCGCCTCGCCGCCGCCTTGCCGATCGCGCTGGAGCTGCGCCAGGGTCTCGCCGACGCCGCGCAGGCCCCGGCAGCCGTCGATGTCGAGGTCCACGACGGTGCCGGCGACGATTACCAGGTCGAATACCGGCTGGACGGCCGTCTTCATCGCCTCACCCTGTCCGCTCTGCCGGAGCGCTCCGACGCCAACCTGATTGCACTGCGGACCCTGCTCGATGGGCTTGCGCCGGAGCCGCCAGCCATCGCGGCCGAGGCAGCCCCGGGAAGGGGACAACCGATCCCGCTCAACAGCCGCGACATGCTGCATGCATTGGCCGAGCTTGACAGCCGGCTCGACGCAGCCCCGGAGGCAGACATCCTCCTCCAGGCCGCCGAGCTCTATGCCTGGGAGGCCTTCTTCAAGACCGCCGTGACCGACAGCGGCGTCGCCGACCTCCTGGCGACGCGCGCCCTGGCCGCCTATCTGGCATCCGGCGCGCGGGATCCCTTCGTCGAGGGCCTGGTCTGGCTCGCGCTCGACCTGCCGGCGCCCGCGTTGGCCTCACTTGAAACCGCCCCCGAGACGGACCGGAGCCGGTTGCTCATCGCCTTCGCTACGCGCGATCTAAGCGGACTCAAGGCCGCGTCCGAGGCGGGCGGCGACGATGTGAAGCTTGCGAACTATCTGCTCGCGCGCGCCAGCCGCGAAAGCGGCATGGGTTCCGAGGGATCGGCCCTCATCAAGCGTTTCGCGGGCGACTATGTCGATTTCACCCATCTCGCCGAATATGCCTCCTCGATCCGCGTCGTGGGCGTCAGCAATTCCCATGTCCGCCAGTACCCGCTCGATCTTCTCGAGCTCCACCTGGAGATCCTGGGCGAGCTGGTCGAGCCAGCCTCACTGCTGTCCGATCCGGAACTGGTCGCGACCGCACGGCTCGGGACTACGCGGAAGGAGGCCCTTCCGCACTGGGTCCAGTTGGAATCGCGGCTCCTGGGTCAGCCGCTGCGGATGCGCCAGGCCCGCCATCTCTTCGACATGGATCTGGTGAAGAGGCTGCTCGCGCTGGAGACGCAGGACGCCCTCTACTATCAGGTCACCTTCGAGGCCCAGGGGCTTGGTCGTCCCCCGCAGGCGAGCGAGATCGCGCAGCTGGTCGAGCAGGCCTACCCCGACGCTCCGCTGCGCCAAACCGCCTGGCTCTGGGTGCGCGGCTATGATCCCGAGGTCGAGACGCGGATCCAGTTTTTTAAGACATTGAGTCTCGACGGAGCGGATCGTCGCCTGCTCGGCGATTTCATTCTCTTCTTGCACACCTCCAAGAATGCTGCAGATTTTCCCAAGGTGCTCGACGCTCTGGACGCCCTGCATGCCCTCAGCGACCCGGCGCGCGGAGATCTGCTCGCTCTCGTCTCCTCCTGTCGCGATCTCCATCTCGTCAACGGCTGTGCGCGCCCGCAGCTCGACCTGGCCATGGCCGCCGCGCCCTTCGACTACGAGGTCGCGCGTGAGATCGTCGGTCTGAAGCTGTCTCCGAGCGCTTTCGGCGCCTACGCCGAGGGCATCGAACATCTTCCGGCGATCCTCTACCTCAAGGGCAAGCTGGCGAAGGAGGCGGGGGATTCTGCCGCTGCCGAGACCGAGCTGCGCCGCGCCATATCGGCGAATCCCAGCGACAGCAAGCCCTATGATCTGCTCTCGACCATGCTGATCGACGACGGCAAGCCGCAGCAGGCCATTGAGGTCATGCAGTCCTATCTGGAACACGATCACACCACGCTGACAGCGGGGCGCTTGCGGATCAGCATCGGCGATCTGGAGATGGACGCCGGCAATGCCGAGACGGCCTATCCCATCCTGGAACAGGCTGCCAGGGACGGAACCGGCTATGGCCTTATCGGCTTTGCCCTGGCGAGCGAGCGCACCGGCCGCGAACTGCAGGCCGAAAAGTACTTCACGACTGCCGCCAAGCGCTATCCGAGGCGCCGCGCGCCCGCCGAGCTGGCCCTCTTCTACCTGCGCCAGGGCAACCGCGCCGCAGCCTTGCAGGTGCTGCGAACCTACAGACGCTACAACGCTGCCGACTATTTCGTCCCGTGGCTGGCCAAATACGCCCACGAAGCGGGAGATCCATCGCTAGCCGTCGCGCTCGCACAGGAGGCGTCGCCCTCTGACTGGAAAGGAATCCGGGTGCGCAGTTCCCTGGCCAGGGAATTCCTCGAACTCGACGAGCCGGCGACGGCCGCCGAGCTCTATGGCGCCCTTGCCCGCGACATTACGGACCCGCGTCACACGTACCCCCACAACTATGCCCCGCGCTATCTCGCGGCGAGCGAGGCCGCGCAGCCGGGTTCGACCGCGCCGTTGCTTCGGGAGCTGCTCGACCTCTATTCCAAGACCATCCCCACCGTCACGGAGTACCTGGGGGTGCATTTGCTCATGAACGACGAGCCAAGGCTTGCGGTTCCGGTTTTCCTTGAGCGCATGGATCTGTCGCCGTATCGCGCCGACATCTCCCTGCTGATGGCGGCCCTCGCCTGGCGCGAGGGTGGAGGTGCCGACACCGAGCAGCAGCGCGCGATTCTGGCGCGACTTCAAGACTTCGACGACGACTGGCTCGCCACGCGCGTGCGCTTCCTCACCCGGCAGATCGACGCGCCCACACTGCTCGCCGCCGCCAAGGGCCGCTCACGCCTCTGCGAGGCGCACTACTTCCTGGGCGCTATCGCCGCGGAGCAAGGCCGCCGCACGGAGGCGGAGCGTCACCTCACGATCAGCCTGCAGACCCGGGCCGCCAACTACATGGAGTATCAGTATGCCTACGACCTCTTGCGCAAGCTCGACGACAAGGACGCCGAGAGCTAAGGCTGGCCTGGTCCTAGCTTTAGTCTGCCTCGTTGGCGCCGCCACTGGGGCGACGGCGGGCGAGACGCTGTCGAATCCTTTGCTCGACTACTTCCGGCGCGACACCGGCCGCGAAGACCCGCGTCTCATGATGGATCGCTACGCGACCGTCATCACGCAGGTCAGTGGTCTCAGGCTCGACCCCTTGCCCCAAGTCGAGTCCGCGTCGCGCGGCGACATCCTCGCCACCTACTTCAAGCAATCGCCGTTTCTTTGGGACGCAGACCAGGAAGGGGAGGTTGCAGGCCAGATTGCGCTCTTTCGCACCCTGGGCCTTATCCCCGCAGACTTCGCGCTTGCCGCCAGAGACCAGGCATCGCCCTTGAACGGTATCGCTGGCATCTATGACCCGTCCGGGAAGCACGTCCTTCTGGTGAAAGGCGCATCCGGCGACGAGCTCGCACGGACCCTGACCCACGAGCTGGTTCATGCCGCGCAGGACCAGGCCATCGGTTTGACGGCGTACCAGGAGCGGTACAGCGGAACACTGGATGCGACGCTGGCCGCAACCGCACTCCTGGAGGGGCAAGCACAAGCCGTCCAGGTTCTGCAGATGCTCCGATCCCAGATGCCGGACGACGCCGAGACCTATCTCGCCGAAATCTTGAGCCAGCCCATGGAACTCGTCCCGACACCGGGCGAGCAGTTCCTCAGCGAGCTGAGCCTTGCCCCCTACGGCGCCGGAGCCCTGTTTGTGCTCCAACGCTATCAGGACGGCCAGGAAAAGGATTTTGCCGCCATGTTCGACCAGGTGCCGACCACGACAGAGCAGATCCTGCATCGCGATAAATTCGTTGCGGGGGAGGAGCCGGAGCAATCGCCACTCGCGGGCAAGGCCGAAGGCATTGCCAAGGCGCTCGGCGGTACGGTGCTCTATCAGACCCGTCTGGGCGAGCTGGTGATTGCCAGCCTGATGGCCAAAAGCGACGACGAATCAGCCTCCCGAGCCGCCGCAGGCTGGAATGGGGATTGGGCTGTCGTGATCCAGATGCGCGATGGTGCCAATGTCGCCTTGCTGGATACCCTTTGGGACAGCACGGAAGACGCTGCGGATGTCGTCGCCGTCCTGAATGCGCCGGCGCCGGCCGAGACGCTGCCGGACGCACCGTCGAGCCCCCGCATCCTGCACGACGCCAAACGGGTCTTGCTCATCTCCGGGCCAGACGATGCGGTGGCCGAGACCGAAGCGGTGGTCAGGACGCTTGATCTTGCCCCCAGCCCATAATCGATTGGGTAAGAATGTGCGAGGCCGGCCTATAGTCTCTTGGCCGGTCACCGAATACCCGCGCCCATAAGCGCATCCCGGGCGGCGATTCGTCCTGTTCGCACAATCCACTCCCGTTGGAGGCCTCCACGGCGACGCAGACTGGGTGGTGCCCAAGGCTCAGTGGGACACGCCCTTCGGCTATATCGCCACCAAGCACAAGCGCATGTTCCTGTCCTACACCGACACCCACGGCTGTCCCGGCCATTTCGCCAACCATGAGCAGGCCACCGACGACACCAGCTTCTTCCCGCCGCTGCTCGCACAGTTGATGCTCGATGGTGTCGGCACGGAAGACGATCTGGATTGGCGCTATCTCTGGTCCGCGCTCGACCGGGTCATCCGCGACGGCGAGCGGGCCGACCAACTCAGCTTCGATCTGGGTGTCTGGTCCGATGGCCGCCCGGTGCGTCCGGTCAGCGTCTATCTCTCCAGCAACTGATCCGGGCGCTGATCTTGGCTGCCACGAGCGCTGCCAAGCCGAAGCGCTGATCGACCAACGGTGCGCGGGATCCGATTCTGCCGGTCGGTGAGTAGGGTTGCCTGGGGCGGGAGCTAGAAACTCCAGCGAACACCGCCGTCTCGAGCCTCTCGGGTGTGGGGCGCTTTCAAGGTCGAATAGAGCCTCAAGCGGCCGCGCCGATGAAATCGGGGGCCGCCGAGGGCGATCACGCCTTCAGCTTGTCGTTCATGAAGGGGGTGATGAGGTCCAGTATGGCGCGGTGGACCTTGAGGTTACCGGCGGCGAGATTGCCCGTTTCCAGATAGCGGGTACCGCCGCTCAGGTCGGTGACCGTTCCTCCCGCTTCCTGCACCAGCAAAGCGCCTGCGGCGCAGTCCCAAGGCGAAAGGCCCAGCTCCCAGAATCCATCGGTACGGCCCGCCGCGACATAGGCCAGGTCGAGGGCGGCCGAGCCGGGGCGGCGCAGTCCGGCCGTGGCCTCGGTCATGGCCTTGAACATGCCGACATAGGCGTCGATGTACCGCTGGTCGCGGAAGGGGAATCCGGTGCCGATCAGCGCGCCTTCGAGCGACGGGCGGTTGGTGACGCGGATCTTGCGGTCGTTGAGCTGAGCGCCCTGTCCGCGCGCTGCGGTGAACATCTCCTCGCGCAGCGGATCGTAGACCACGCCACATTCGAGCTGTCCCTTGTGCTTGAGCGCGATGGATACGGAGTATTGGGGGAAGCCGTGAAGATAGTTGGTGGTTCCGTCCAGCGGATCGATGATCCACTGAAAGTCGCCGCTGCCCTGTTCGCCGCTTTCCTCGGCCAGGATGGCATGGCTGGGGAAACGTCCCCGCAACTCCTGGATGATGGCCGCCTCGGCGGCGCGATCGACGTCGCTGACGAAGTCGTTGTGGCTCTTGGACTCGAATTTGATCTGATCGACTCGATCCGAGAAGCGCAGGAGTATTCTGCCGGCACTGCGAGCGGCACGGATGGCGATGTTGAGACTTGGGTGCATGTCGTGAAGGATATCCCGAGCGGTCGCTGTATCATAGCTCGATGATACGGCGATATTCTTGATGAACTGACCGCGCATGATAGACCAAATGACCGACTCGCTCGCACGAATCCGCTTCGTGATGGTGGAGACGACCCACACCGGCAACATGGGGGCGATGGCCCGAGCGATGAAGACCATGGGTCTTTCGCGCATGGAGCTGGTATCCCCCAAGACCCGTCCGGATGCCGAGGCCATGGCCCGCGCCTCGGGTGCCGACGTGCTGCTCGAATCGGCAGGCGTCCATGAGAATCTAGTGGATGCGCTTGCCGGCTGTCGGTTGGTCATCGGTGCCAGCGCCCGTTTGCGCAGCATCGAGTGGCCGCTGCTCGATCCGTCCGAGTGCGCGCGCCGTTTGCTGGACGAGGCCGCCGAGGGCGATGTCGCCCTGGTGTTCGGACGCGAGAGTTCGGGTCTGTCCAACGATGAATTGGCCCGCTGTCATTATTTGGTGCACATCCCCACCAATCCCGACTTCAGCTCGCTGAACATCGCCGCCGCCGGCCAGGTGTTGGCCTACGAGATCCGGCGTCAGGCGCTCGCCGGCGTTCAGCGCGAGTCCGCTGCGGATTCGGAGGAGCGGCGCGATTTGGCGCCCGCCGATGAGATGGAGGGGTTCTTCGGCCATCTGCTCGAAACGCTGCTGCATATCGGGTTCAGCGATCCGGAGCAGTCGCGCACCCTCATGAAGCGTTTGCGGCGTCTGTTCAATCGTGCGCGTCTCGACCGTGTCGAACTCAATATCCTGCGCGGTATCCTCAATGCCGCCCAGGGTCGCAAGACGTCCGAGCGTTTCAAGCGGCACGACGCCTAGACCTGCCGGTCTTGGTGATACGCGTTCCCCGTACCAGACAGTGAGAGAAGTTCATGTTCGCCCGATTGAATGAGGATATCCGTTGCGTCTTCGACCGCGATCCGGCCGCGCGTAACGGTTTCGATGTGCTGACGACCTATCCGGGAATTCATGCCGTGATGGCCCACCGTCTGTCGCATTGGCTGTGGCGTCGTGACTTCAAATGGCTGGCGCGCGTCTTGTCCAATTTCGCGCGACTCTTCACCGGTATCGAGATCCATCCGGGCGCCGTGATCGGGCGGCGCTTCTTCATCGATCACGGCATGGGTGTCGTGATCGGAGAAACCGCCGTCATCGGTGACGACTGCACCCTCTATCATGGGGTGACGCTCGGCGGGACGAGCTGGCAGAAGGGCAAGCGCCATCCGACCCTCGGGTGCGACGTGGTCGTGGGGGCGGGGGCCAAGGTGCTGGGACCGATCGATATCGGCGATGGCGCGCGCATTGGCTCCAACGCGGTGGTCGTCAAATCGGTTCCGGCTGGCGCGACGGCGGTCGGCGTGCCGGGGCGAATCATCGAGTCGGCGGGCGACGCAGCCACCCAGCGTCGCGCCGATACCGCCAAGCGGATCGGCTTCGACGCCTATGGCGCCACCCGCGATGCCCCAGACCCGGTCGCCAATGCCATCAACCGCATGCTCGATCACATCCATCACATGGATCGACGCATGGAGGCGATGTCCCAGGCGCTCGAATCTCAGGGCATCATGCAGTGCTTCGCGCACGAGACCGACCTGGACTCCATGACGATGGAGTCGGCGACCAACGCGGACGAACTGGACGACCCTAACACTCATAGGGCTTAATTGATCGTTCTTGTCGGGTAACGTATGATTCACCCTCGAAAACGAAGCCGGAGGGGCTGCACGTGAGATTGACGACCAAGGGCCGCTACGCTGTGACCGCGATGCTGGATCTGGCTATCCATCAGGGACAGGGACCGATTGCGTTGGCCGATATCGCTCAGCGGCAGGGCATTTCCCTGTCCTATCTGGAACAACTGTTCGCCAAGCTGCGTAAGCGTTCGCTCGTGACCAGCGTTCGGGGTCCGGGCGGAGGCTACAATCTCGCGCGCGCCGCCGCCGAGATCCATGTCGCCGAGGTGATCGCAGCGGTGGACGAGAGCGTTGATACCACGCGCTGTGGTGGCGCCCACAATTGTCAGGATAATGGCCCCTGTCTCACCCACGATCTGTGGCACGATCTCAGCGATCTCATCTACGAACATCTGAATAAGATCGATCTGCAGCAGTTGGTCGATCGTCGCGACGAATCCGGGCAACGTCCCCCGACGACCTGTGCCGCCGTGGACGTCAAGCTCGACGTTCAACGCATCGTTGAAAGCGCCTGAAGGACCATTCGTTCATGAGGCGGGGTCCTGGCCTGAACAAGCACTTGCCTTCGTCGTCAATCCGGTTAGCATGAGGCTACCCGGCCAGCCTAGGGTCGTTTTGATTGCGGACGGGTGACCTTCTCCACCCATGCAGCTCGTCGTGCTGAACTCCACCAAGAATTATTTCGAACTCTTCGACCTTCCGATGAGCTTCGCGATCGATGCCAGCCTATTGGCCGAGCGGTATCGCGCTCTGCTCAGAAGCGCCCAGAGGATCCGTTACGGAATCGACAACGATGTCGATTCCGCCGGAAACATCCGGGCCGTGACCCAGGTCGAGAAGGCCTACCGCACCCTGACCGATCCGCTCTCCAGGGCGGAATATCTCTTCAGTCTCTATTCGGAGACCTCCGCAGAGTCTGGTGATTACGCCGAAATTCGAGGGAATCGGGGTGCGTCCCTCATGGAGGAGATGGAGCTGCGCGAGACGCTGGCCGAGGCAAGCAATCGGCCGGATCCCGCGACCGCAGTGGCCGAGATCCTGACCAGTCTCGCTGAGGAATGCGCTGCGCTCGACAAGGAACTCCACGACCTGTTCGCCGATCCGTGCCCGAGCAATCTGCGGGCGGCGCGTCAGATCGTCCGCAAGCTCCAGTCCCTGAGCCGCTGCCGGCGCGATGCCGAGGAGCGGCGGCTCGAACTGGGTATTCAGGACTGACTCAGGTGTCTATCGGGTTGCCGTCTCAGCACTGCTCCCAGGGCAGTCCCTGGAAGCGCCATCCGCCGAGGGTGCTGCGATGGTGCTGTTCGTCGAGATCGCCCTCGAATCCCTCATCGACGTGATAAACCGCTTTGAATCCCTCGCTGATGAGTGCCTTGCCGGCTTCGAGCGAGCGTTTGCCGCTGCGGCAGATGAGGATGACTGGGGCGCACCCCGCACTTTGGTCGCAGGCGGCGCCCCCGAGCAGAAGCTTGCGAATCTCGGTGACGAAATGCGGGTTGACGACCCAGTCGGGCTCGTCGATCCAGGGGACGTGGACGGCCCCCTTGGGATGCCCGACGAACAGAAATTCCATGGAGGAGCGAATATCCACCAGTACCGCCTGCGGATGGGATTCGAGCAATTCCATGGCCTCCTGAGGGTTCAGTCCCTGCGGTTGATCTTCGTTCATACGGTCTTCCTCCAGATCGGGGTTCGGTTGGTGGTTGGTGTCGTTGCCATGCAACGGCGGAATGCAGTCGCCTTGATGTCCTATCGGCCCATCGGGAGCCGGGGGTGCATGTGGCGATCGTTTTCGTGTCTGGCGCGATCATAGCGGCTCGGTGTTTGGATCGCGCGCACCGACGCCAGGTTTTCCGGCAGGACGCGTTGCTCGATCCGGTCGGCTCCGTCCTTCGGTTCGCGAGCCGAACTAATTAAGGGCGGTGCGTCTTTTTTTCATCTTGCGGGCCGGCTCGGGGCGCCTGGATGGCCTTTTCGAGGAGAATCGATTGGCGAAGCAATCACAACAACACTCAGATCGGCCCTTCGGTGTGGTCTGGAAGGATGCGCTGGCGCATTTTCTGGTGCGTCTCATCGCCCGTTTGCCCTTGTCGGCGACCCATCGTCTGGGCGCGTTCGCCGGGGCGATCGTCGCCCGCTGGCCGAATCGGCAGCGCCGCAATGCGCTCATGAATATCGCGCTCTGCATGCCGCATCTGTCCGCGCAGGAGCAGCTGCGTCTGCGCGATCGCAATCTCAGGGAGTTCGGCAAGACCTACGCCGAGATCGGCTATCTCTGGCTGCGCCCGGTCGACCAGGTCTTGGGGTTGGTGAAGGAGGTTCGAGGGGCCGAGTGGCTGCGCCGGGAAGAGGGGAAGGGGTTGATCGTGCTCTCTCCGCACATCGGAGCCTGGGAGCTGGCGGGGCTCTATCTCGCGGCGCAAGGGCCAACAGCCATCTTCTACAAACCCCAGCGCTATCTCGACGACCTCATTCGTGCCTCACGCGCGCGTACCGGAGGGGAGCTGGCGCCCATTACCGCCAAGGGCATCCGGGTGCTGGTTCAGGCGCTGGAGCGCGGCGATTTCGTCGGGATCCTGCCGGATCAGGAGCCCAAGGCCAACAAGGGTGCCGTCTTCGCGCCCTTCTTCGGTATGCCCGCATTCACCATGCTACTGGTCAATCGGCTGGCCAAGCGCACCGGGGCTCCGGTGGTGTTCCTTTTCGCCGAGCGTCTGGTCGAGGGGGGATTTAGGCTGCACTGTATCCCGGCCCCCGAGGAGGTCGCCAGCGAGGATGATGAGGTCGCCGCGCGTGCGCTCAACGAAGGGATCGAGCGTTGCGTGCTGACCTGTCCTGAGCAGTATCTCTGGTCCTACAAGCGTTTTCGTCGGCGTCCCGAAGGCGGGGTCAAGGTCTACACAGGCCCGCTGGACGATGCCCATGTCTTTCGCCACGTGAGGCGTTTGCAAGGCGGTTGAGTGAAGGTAGGCCCCAGCCATGTCAGACGCACGACATGGCTGGGGCTTATCGGGTCAGTGGAGCGGGCGTTCTCAGGAGATGGTGTCGGAGGCGCTGCTGGATTCGCCCTTGTTATCGGTCCAGGCGATCTCGATCGGGTCGCCGACCGCGCCGCCCTTGAATTTGAAGGAGAGGTAGGGGTTTTTGGATACCCCGCCGCTCCAGGATGCGGTCATCACGACCTGGTCCTTGTATTTGCCGACGACCTCCTGGATGAAGTGCGCCGGAACCAGCTCTCCTGTCTTGCTGTCCTTGCGCAGTCCGGTTTCCATCGGATGGCTCATCAGGCATTTGACGGTGGTTTCATCGCCTCTCAGTTTGGCGCGAATCTTGATATCTGGCATCGTCTCTCTCCTCTATTGGCGTCTTTGATCGGGGCGGTGTTGTGTGTGGCAGTCGGTGAGACCCTGGCTCAGCCGCCGCATCCGCCGATGGTGACCTTGACGTTCTTCGCGTTTTTGTAAAGCGTGTCCCCGGCCTTGACGACCGCGACGACGTCGGCCGTTTTGGCCATCTTGATGCGGGTTGCGACGAAAGGAAGGGCGATCGGCGACAGCTCGAACGAGGCGATCAGTGGGGTTTGGTTACCGGAGGCGATGATGGCGATCGAGGTGACCCCCTCCAGGTCCGTTTCCACCGTGATCGGAACCACGGCGCCGTTCTCGGCGATGTCCGGGGCTTTGATCTTGATCTTGTCGCTGATCTCGGCGTCGTCGGCCCCCATGAGGCTGCTTAAGGCGGTGGGGATGTCCTTGGCGCGGAAGGCGGTCTCGTTCCATTCGGCCAGCACGCGTCCGGGTGTCAGCAATCCGGCTCCGGCCGCGATGCCGATCGAGCCGGCCGCCAGTGAGCCTTTCAGTAGGATTCTACGTTTCGCGTCGATCATGCAGGATCTCCTGTCGAGCGTCAGTGATGAAATGAAATGGGCGAGCCTAATGGTCGAATGCAACGTCCTGGCTCGCTGAAGGACGGTCTTGCCGTGATGGGGGCGAGCCGGTCGAATATGTAGTCCGGCAACGGAGATCGGGCCGCTTTGCCGGCTGCGTCGCGCGCCTGAGCTTACAGCAGTCCTTGCGAGCCTCGAAAGAAAGGGCTTGCGTTCGGCTGGCAACGCCTGCAGATCGCGGCCCTGGTGCGTCGCGTCAGCCGGTTCGGCCTTCCCCTCTATTTCTGCCCTTTTCATCGCGCTTCTGATCGCGTTCTTCTTCTTTCCAGGCATCCAGTCTCGCCTGGATTCGCGCGGCGTCGTGATAGGGAATATCGCGGTTGCGCAGGGCGAACTCAAGCTGACGGATCGCCGGTTCGAGGTCGCCCTCGGCATAGAGCTTTTCGGCGCGGAATCGATGGGTCGCGGCGCGGTTGCCGGCCTTCATTGCGGCCTGCTCCAGCATGTCGTAGAGGAAGGCGTTTCCGGGGCGCAGTCTGGCGACCGTCGTCAGCTCGTCTATCGCCTTGTTCGGTCGGCCCGCGTCCAGGAGCGCTTCGGCGTAGGCCACGCGCAGCGGCCATTGATCCGATGCGAGGCTGGTCGCCTGGCGCAACATCTCCACGGCCTGCTTGGCCTTGCCCATCTTGCGGTCGAGCCGCGCGTCCAGAATGATAAATTCGGCCTGGCTGGGTTTTGCCGACAGCAGTGCGTTGGTCAGTTTCTTGGCCTGGGACAGGTTGCCGGCGCGCTCGAGCGCCAGCGCATAGCCGTAGCGTTCGGCGATCTCGCTACGCAGCCGTCCCTCGCGCAGCGTCTTGCGGAAATGGTCGACCGAGAGTTGCGCGCGCGAATAGGCGCGCTGGCGCAGGTTGGCGCGCGTCAATTGAAAGCCCAGGCTGTCCGGGCGTTGTCTGGCGCCGTGGTCGTCGGCGCGTCCCAGCGCATCGGCGATACGGTTGCTGTTGACCGGGTGGGTGCGCAGGAACTCGGGCGCGTTGTTCGCGTAGAGCCGGCTCGACTTGGTCAGCTTTTCGAAAAATCCGGCCATGGCGTAGGGATCGAACCCAGCGTTCGCGAGCGTGGCGATGCCGAGCCGGTCGGCCTCCTTCTCGTTGTCGCGGGTGAAGTTGATCTGACGCTGAAGCGCTGCGGCCTGGATGCCGGCGATGGCGGCGACACCGGCGTCGGACGAGACCTGTGCGCCCAGGATGGCGGCGGCGATCAGCAGCGCGGTCGCCGGGATCGACATCTTGCTCTGCTCTTCGATGCTGCGCATCAGGTGCCGCTGGGTCACGTGGGCGATCTCGTGGGCCATGACCGCAGCCAGTTCGCTTTCTGTTTCGGCGGCCAGGACGAGCCCGGCATACACGCCGATGTAACCGCCCGGACCGGCGAAGGCGTTGACCACGGGTTCGTCGATGAGGAAGAAGGTGAAGTTGCCCGTTGCCTCGGGGTCGGCGGCCACCAGCGACTGCCCGAGATTTTCGATGTAGTTGATCAGGGTTGGGTCGTCCACGATCTTCAGCGATTCGCGCACGCTGCGCATGAAGGCCTTGCCGAGCTTCTGCTCGGCTCCGGTCGACATGACGGCATCCGCCGAGCTACCCATGTCCGGCAGGTCGAAGGCCTGGGTGGTTGGTACGGCGAGTCCGGTTGTCGCGATCACGCCGGCCGCGAGCAGGAGTTTTCTGATTCGGGTGGGAAGTCTGGTCGTTATCATCGCTTGCTCAGAGAGGCGACCGTCCGCTGAGTTCCCGTCGCGACGGTCTGCCGATTCAGGTGGGCGAGTGAAGTATGGCCGAAGGTTTTCGGCGACGGGTGCAAACACAATGAACCGGCCGTTGGTCTCGGGTCAAGCGGGTGTGTCTGCATGGATCAGTTGAGCTGTATGCGCTGTCCCCAGGGCACCGGCGCGCGCCCCTTCACCAGCCAGATGACGGGGTAGGTGGGCTCGCGCTCTGGAAACTCGCCGTTGGCGTCGGTGAAGTAGACCAGCAAGTCCGGAGGCAGCTCCCGGTCGGCGATCCAGTCGAACACCGGGGTGAAGTGGGTCCCACCACCCCCGGCGAGCCGAGCGGGACGCTGGAAGGCGTCCCAAGGCTCGAAATGGAAGGGGGCGCCCGGATCGAGTCGCGCATCGCAGGGGAGCAGTGTGACGCGCGCTCGCACCTGTCCCTTGAGCGCGTCGATCTCGGCCATGAAGTCGTCGAGCTCGCCATCGCGAATGGAACCCGAGGTATCGATCGCCACGACCAGATCCATCTGGTGGCTGTGCAGACGGGGCAGGATGAAGTCGCCCTCGCGGCGCGAGGGGCGGTAATAGTCGTAGTCGTCTCGGGCGTGGGCCGTGAGATAGCGTGCGAGCAGCATGCGCCAGGGTAGCTGGGGCTGGAGCAGATGGTCGATCATGCGCGCCATCTCGCCGCCGAGTTTGCCGGCCTGGAGTGCCTGCTGAGCGGCGCCGGCGAGCCGCTGTCGCCATTGCGTCGCGAGCGTTTCGCGCTCGCTCGCCGACAAGGGGCGGGGCTCTGGCGCGCCCGAGCCCGTGTTGTCGGTCTCGACTGCTGGCGCGCTGGATCCTAAGCGGCCCTTGTCCCCTTCATCTTGGTCGTTCCGACGGCCGTTCGACTCGGCGTCGTTGTGCTCGGGTTGGCTGCCGTTCGAGCGTTCCTCTTGGTCGTAGAGATGCTGGTCGAGCGTCTCGGACGGGTCCTCCTCGTCGATCAGCGGATAGATCTCCTCGGCGGTCAGTCCCTTGAAGCGCGGCTGTGCGAGCGCCGAGTGCGGCGGGATCAGTCCGTCGTCGATCAGGAGCGGGTTGATCGCGTGGTCGCAGGCCAGATCCCAGCGATGCTTGATGCGGTGTTGGCGTCGCGCGAAGTGCGAGAGCGCGCAGTGCAGTGCCTCATGGGCCAGGATGAACTGGGTCTGCTCCAGGGTGAGCGACGCGATGTAATCTGGATTGAAATAGAAGGACTTGGCATCGGTCGCGGTGGTTTGGCACCAGTCGGAGTCGGCTGGCTTCAAGGGTAGACGCAGCACCAGTGCGCCCAGGAAGGGCTTGTCGAGGATGAGGCGCGTGCGCGCTGCGGCCAGCTTGGTCTCGACCGCAGACGGATCTGGCTTCGTGGCGGACTCAGGCATAGAGCATGACATCCGATACGGACTGTGCCCAGTCGGCGAAGGCCGGTATCTCGAACAGTCGGTTGCCGAGCGCGCGGTGCAGATCGGAGACCAGCATCACGCCCATCTCGCGCTCATGGAAATACCCGGCGTAGTTGAGGATGTTGCCGATGAGGATCTGGCCGTCGTCCTCCCCCATCGCGCGGATCGCCCGGCCGACCAGGGCGGCGGCGACGGCATACTGGAGGTCGATCTCGCGCGGAACGCTCACCGATTCGCCGCGCGCGATGGCGTCCAGGTCCGGCATCTGTTCCAGACTGCGGATGAAGGCGGCGAGCTCGATCCCGGCGGCCGGGCCGACGCAGGCCTGGAGCGCCCCTTGGAGCAGATCCGGGTCATCCTGAAATTTCCGGAGTCCGCGATGGGCGAATTCCCAGGATCGCGGCGATGGAAAGGCGACCGGATTGTGAGCCGGATCGAAATCGAACAGGAGTTCGGGTCGGAAGCGAAGGAAGGCGATGAGGCGCTCGTCGATGCCGTTGGCGTAGGCCCAGGCCACCCAATCGTCCAGATGGGCCTCGACCTCGAAATGGGCGAAGCGGTTGGCCAGTGGCGCCGGCATGGCGTAGGTGACGCCGCGATCGCCCTGGCGGTTGCCGGCGGCGAAGATGGCCCAGCCGTCCGGAACCTGATACTCGCCCAGTCGGCGGTCCAGGATGAGTTGATAGGCCGCCGCCGACACCGCCGGCGGGGCGGAGGTGATCTCGTCGAGGAAGAGGATGCCGCTTGGGCCGTGGCGGTGGATGTCGGGCAGGACCGCCGGGATGGCCCACTCGACCCGGTTGTCGTCACGGAAGGGGATGCCGCGCAGATCGCTCGGCTCCATCTGCGACAGTCGAATATCGATCACCGAAACACCATGGTGCTTGGCGATTTGAGTCACTATCTGTGACTTTCCGACCCCCGGAGGCCCCCAGAGCATGGTCGGCGTGTGGTGGCCTTCGGCGGTACTGGTGAGCTCGCGATCCAGGACGCGAAACAACTGGGCTGGACGCATGGCGTGTCTGATTCCTCCGGGCAGGGTGAGCGCAAGGATCGGCTGGATAAGACTGAATGGATCAAATGGGACTAAATCTGGGGTTTGGCAACCGCTTGAAATTGATGGTCGTCATTGCAAACCCAGTCGTCGTTCAATTGCCCATGCTTCTTGTCACCTATTAGAAAAACGCTGTATTCTTATGCCCCTTCTCGTCCCCGTGATCGTGCCCGCTGTCGGGTGACGCTCCGTCCGAGAGTCTATAACCAGAGAGGACTCGACGGGTCCCGCCGATGAGGGTTGGATTCGTCCACAGAATAAATCGATGGCCCAGTCCTGATGGATGCCGCCTTCACCAAATGAAAAACAGCTCGGAGACCGGAAATGAACCAGTTCTACTACGATGCCGTGACCAAGATGGAGCAGATGGGCGTCGACGATGAATACATTCAGGGGTGGCAGTGTGGATTTCTTCAGAACCCCAAGCGCGAGGAGCAGCGCCTGACCGAGGCCTATGAGGCCGGTTACAGCGACGGCGAGGAGAAGAGTGCCGAGAACTTCGGTAACTGGGTCACGGCCTGAGCCTAGTTCCTGCCTCGGTTTCGAACCCTTGAATGAGGCAGGATTTACAGGATCGAACAGGATGAAATCCTGTTGATCCTGTCCGTTCGACCGTAACGTGCGCTCGACCATCCCCTGGTCGAGCCTTGCGGATCCCTTTCGAACCCCGCTCAACCTGCCTGTCTGAGCGACTGCAGTGGTGGTCGAATCAGCAGCGGATAGGTCGCCAGGGTTCCAGCCAATCCGATCGCCAATCCAGAGCCCAAGACCCCGACTACCCAGAGCCAGGGGTTGAAGCTGAACTCCAGCTCGAACAGCTGTTCGGCCAGCAGCCAGCCGGTGGCCTCGGCGAAGATCGAGGCGAGCAGTCCGGCGAGCAGTCCGGCGGCGGTGAACTCGACCGCCAGACTTCCAAGCAATGCCCGACGCCCTGTCCCCAGCGTGCGCAGGATGCCGTGCTCGGCGCGCCGATCCTCCAGGCTTGCCTGTATTCCCGCATACATCACCAGCAGTCCCGCCAAGATCGTGAAGGCGAAGACGTATTCGACCGCCAGCACGCCTCGGTCGATCACCTGTCGCACCTGTCCCAGAATGGCGTCCACGTCCAGCGGCGTCACGCTTGGGAAGCGTCGCGACAACTCGGCGACCAGTCCCTCGTTCTCGTGCGCGAGGTGGAAGCTGGTGATATAGGTCGCGGCCTCGTCGCGCAGCAGGACCGGACTCGCGGTGACGAAGAAGTTGACGTTGAAACTGTCCCACTGAACCTCGCGCAGGCTGGTCACGGGGCCGCTGACGGCGTGACCCGAGATCCAGAAGGTGAGCCTGTCGCCCAATGCGATGCCGAGTGTTTCGGCGATGCCGGTCTCGACCGAGAACTGTGGCGGTGCCTCTTCTCCAGACCACCAGTTGCCGGCGACGATGCGGTTGTCCGGTTGAGGTTCGGTCCCGTAGCTGAGGTTGAATTCGCGGGTCGCGAGCCGCTCGGCGCGCGGATCCTCGTAGTCGCTCGGTTCGACCTCATGGGCGTTGATGCGGGTCAGACGGCCCCGGATCATGGGATAGATCGGCGCCCGTTCGATGCCCGCTTCGGCGAGGAAGTCCCTGAGCGGTTCGACCTCTTCGGGCTGGATGTTGATGAGGAAATAATTGGGCGCGTCGGTCGGCAGGCTGTCCTGCCAGGCGTGCAGCAGGTCGAGTCGAACCACGGCTAGGAGCAGCAGCGCCAGGATCCCGATCCCGAAGCCGCCGATCTGCAGCACGGCGCCGCTCGGGCGGCGCGCCAGGGCCGCCAGTCCCAGTCGCCAGATGCCCCGGACCCGTCCGGTCAGCCGCCCGGCCAGACGGACCAGGAGCAGGACGGAGAGGACGAGCGTGACCAGCGCGCCCATCACCCCGGCGATCAGTTTCCAGGCCAGCGACAGGTCCTGCGCCTGCCAAAGGATCAGCAGTGCGAGGGCGCCGCCTGCCGCCACGAGCGCCAGCGCAGCCGGCGCTTTCGGTCCGCCGATGTCGCGGCGCAGTGCCCGCAGCGGGGTGACGCGGGTCAGTTGCAGGAGCGGCGGGAGGGCGAATCCGAGCAGGCAGATGAGACCGGTGGCGACACCCGTCACGATCGGGGCTGCCGAGGCCGGAGGCAGATCCTCTCCGAGCCAGTCGCTCAGCGCGCCGACGAGCCCGGCTTGGGCGAGCCAGCCGAACAGACAGCCGACCAGGCTCGCGATCAGTCCGAACAGAACCAGTCGCAGCAGAAAGATCCGTGTCAGCAGGCGTCGTGGCGCGCCCAGACAGCGCATGATGGCGACTGCGTCCGTCTGGCGCTCGACCAGACGATGGCTGGCCAGTGCGATGGCGGCGCCCGCGACCAGGAGTGTCGTCAGTGTGGCGAGATGCAGGAAGCGGGCGGCGCGCTCGACCGCCGAAGCGAACTCGGGACGTGCCTCGCTCGCCGATTCGGCCGACATATTGGCCGCGAGCCGTGGCTCGATCCAGTCGCGATAGCGTGCCACCGCCTCGGCATCGCCGGCGATCAGCAGACGATGGGTGGCGCGGCTGGCCGGTCCGATGAGTCCGGTGGCCTTCAGGTCGGCCGTGTTCATCATGACCCGTGGCGCGATGTTGAAGAAGCTGCGTCCTTCGTCGGGTTCGCGGGTCAGGATGGCGCCGATGCGCAGTGGCGTCTCGCCGATTTTGATGCGGTCGCCGATCTGGATCTGCAGCAGGGGCAGGAGTCGCGATTCCAGCCAGACCTCGCCGGCGGGAGGGCCCTGGGGGGCCGGTGCGTCCTGGGTATCCGCATTTGCGCGGATCCGCAGTTCGCCGCGCAGCGGATAGGCCGAGTCGACGGCCTTGATGTTGACCAGCTGGGGCGTCTGGTCCGTGACCAGGACGCTGCGGAATTCGAGCGTCTGAGCCGTGCTCAGGCCGCGTGTCTTGGCCTCGTCGGCGAGTGTTTCGGGCAGAGGGGTAGAGGATTGGATCGCGAGGTCGGAGGCGATCAGTTCGCTGCCCTGACGCTCCATGGTGGCCTCTACCCGGTCGGTGAAGAAGCCGACCGCCGTGACGGCCGCGACCGTGATCACCAGCGCGGCGGCCAGCAGATAGAGTTCGCCGCTACGCCAGTCGCGGCGTAGCAGTCGCAGACTGATCCGCCAGGCGCTCATGCCAGCGTCTCCAGCCGGCCGTCGCGCATCCGCAGGCGGCGGTCGCAGCGTTCGGCTAGGCGCGGGTCATGGGTGACCAGGATCAAGGCCGCATCGCTGGCCTGGCGCAGATCGAGCAGTAGGTCGATGATCTGTTCGCCCGTCTGTTGGTCCAGGTTCCCGGTCGGTTCGTCGGCGAAGAGCACGCTCGGACGCGGGGCGTAGGCGCGCGCGATGGCGATCCGCTGCTGTTCGCCGCCCGAGAGCTGGCGCGGATAATGTCCCGCACGGGCGGTGAGGCCGACCCGCTCCAATGCCGAATCGGCACGTTCGGCCGCGTTTGCTGTCCCAGTGAGTTCCAGGGGCAGCAGTACGTTCTCGCGCGCGGTCAGCGTCGGTAGCAGCTGGAAATTCTGGAACACGAATCCGACCCGGCCGGCGCGCAGCTCGGCACGCCCGTCTTCGTCCAGGTCGCCGATGCGTCGGTCGCAGAGCCAGACCTCGCCGGCGCTGGCGTCGTCCAGTCCCGCGAGCAGCGAGAGCAGGGTGGATTTGCCCGATCCGGAGGCGCCCAGGATGGCCACGGCCTCGCCAGCGTCGATCTCCAGATCCAGCCCTTCGAGGATGGTCAATCCGCCGGCCGGACCGTTAACATGCTTGCCCAAGCCGATTGCCTTCGACAGGGTTCGAGGCATTGTTTGAGTCAAAGGTTCTGACATGATCCGACTACTCCTGATCTGTATCCTGACGTTTCCCGCCATCGTTGTCGCCAATCCGCCGGGCGTGCTGGTCCTGGGCGACAGTTTGAGCGCCGGCTATGGGCTGGGTCCGGGCGAGGGCTGGGTCTCGTTGCTCGCCGAACGCTTGAAGGCCGATGGTCGCGCGGAGACCGTCGTAAATGCCAGCGTGTCGGGCGATACCACGGCGGGCGGTCTGACGCGTTTGCCGTCGCTGCTCGCTCGGCATCGGCCGGCGGTGCTGGTGATCGAATTGGGCGCGAACGACGGTCTGCGCGGGCTTGGGCTCGCTGTGATCCGACAGAATCTGACTCGGTTGGTTCAGCTGGGGCAGGACTCAGGGTGTCGTGTCCTCTTGATCGGCGTGCGGCTGCCGCCGAACTACGGTGCGTCCTACACCCAGGGCTTTCAATCCCTGTTCGGCGAGGTTGCCGAGTCGCTCGACGTGTCCCTGGTTCCGGCCCTGCTCGCCGATGTTGCCGAGCACTGGGATCTGATGCAGGCGGATGGATTGCATCCGCGAGCCAAGGCCCAGGGGCGTATTCTCGATAACGTTTGGCCGGCGCTCGAGCCACTGTTGAGCGCGCCCGAGGGGCATTGATTTCGTGCCAGGTTTCGATTACGGACCATCCGAGGATGGTCTTGGTTTCCTTTTGTCCAGCCTTGGCTGGATATCCATCGATTGGGGGTCTATGACATGCAACGCGTGACGATCGTGGGGGCTGGATTCGCCGGCTTGACCGCCGTCCGGGCGCTGCGCCAAGCCGATCCGAGTATTGAGATCACGCTGGTCAGCCGCAAGCCCGAATTCGTCTACTATCCTGGCCTGATCTGGGTGCCCTCGGGGCGACGTACCGGGGACGATCTGGTCATCGATCTAGGGCGCTTCTTCGAGCGGATGCGGGTGAAGCACATCCCCGGCGAGGCGACGGGTCTCAGCGCGGATGGTCGCGTTCTGGAGACCACCTATGGTCCGATCGAGAACGACGGTCTCATCCTCGCCAGCGGCGGACGCTTCATCAAGAAGCTGCCTGGAATCGAACATGCCATCGTTCCCTGCGAGGGCGTGGCAGCGGCCAAGGCGATTCGCGATCGGGTCAAGTCGATGGACGGTGGCAGCATCGCCATGGGTTTCGCCAGCAACCCCAAGGAGCAGAGCTCCATGCGTGGCGGACCCATGTTCGAGTTCCTGTTCGGCATGGACAATCAGTTGCGCAAGGAGAAGCGGCGCGACAAGTTCAAGCTCCACTTCTTCACCCCGGCCGAGCGTCCCGGTAACCGTCTGGGGCCGAAGGCGGTCGATGGCCTGCTCGCCGAGATGAAGCGCCGTGGGATCGAAACCCATCTCGGCAGCAAGATGAAGGGCTTTTCCTCGACCCAGGTCACCACCGAGAGCGACGCGTTCGATGCCGATCTCATCCTCTTCATGCCGGGTATGACGGGCAACGCCTGGTTCGACAACACCAGTCTGCCGCGCTCGCCGGGCGGTCTGCTCCAGGCCGACGCCCAGTGCCGGGTGCCTGGGTTCGAGCGGGTCTATGTGGCGGGCGACTCGGGCAGCTTCCCCGGGCCGGATTGGATGCCGAAGCAGGGTCACATGGCGGATCTGCAGGCACGCGCTGCGGTGAAGAATCTGCTGGCCGAATTCGCCGGTCGCGAGCCCAAGGCGGGATTCCGGGTCGAACTGCTGTGCATCGTCGATACCAACGACAGCGGCATGCTCGTGGCCCGAAACGAGAAGTTCAATCTGGTGTTGCCCTCGATGAAGCTCTTCCACTGGCTGAAGCGCTTCTTCGAGTGGATGTATCTGCGCCGCTACCGCTCGGCCTGAGCCAGCGACCAGCTACCAGCTACCAGCTACCAGCTACCAGCTACCAGCAAGATTATAGTGCTGGCGGCTGGCGGCTGGCGGCTGGCGGCTGGCGGCTGGCGGCTGGCGGCTGGCGGCTGGCGGCTGTTAAGGCATGGAGTCCAGTTCGGCGCCTTCCTTCTTGACCGGTACCGGCAGCAGGTCGGCCTTGGTCAGTCCCAGCCAGATGACGATGGCGGTCGCCACGTAGATGGTGGAGTAGGTGCCGACGAAGATGCCGACGATCAGTGCCAGGGAGAAACCGCTGATCGCCTCGCCCCCGAACAGATAGAGCGCGAACAGCACCAGCAGGGTGGTCCCCGAGGTGACGATGGTGCGCGAGAGGGTCTGGTTGATCGAGTTGTTGGTGATCTCCATCACCGTGCCCTTGCGCATGCGTCGGAAGTTCTCGCGGATACGGTCGAAGATGACGATGGTGTCGTTCAGCGAATAGCCGATGACCGCCAGCACGGCGGCGAGCACCGTCAGGTCGAACTGGATCTGGAAGATCGAGAAGATGCCGACCGTGAAGAGGACGTCATGGACGAGTGCGACCACGGCTCCCACCGCGAAGCGCCACTCGAAGCGTAGCGCGACATAGATGAGGATGCCGATGAGCGAGAAGAGAACCGCCAGGCCGCCCTGCTCGCGCAATTCCTCGCCGACCTGCGGACCCACGAACTCCACCCGTCGCAGCTCGACCTGGCCCTTGGCCTCCTGGCTGAGAATGCGGAAGACCCGGTCGCTCTGCTTGGAGCTGTCCTTTTCCTCCTGAGGGGCGAGACGAATGAGGATGTCGCGGTTCGAGCCGAAATACTGGATGGTCGTACCGGGGAAGCCCTGCGATTCGAGCGATTGATGAATCTCGCTCAACTCGACGGGCTCCTGATATCCGAGCTCGATCACGGTACCGCCCGTGAAGTCGAGTCCGAAGTCGAAGCCTCGGAACAGGATCGACAGAAGACAAATGACCAGGGCGGTGCCGGAGACAATGGCCGCGAACTTGCGCTTGCCCAGGAAGTCGATGCCGAAGTCGTTGATCGTTCGCTTCGTTTTGACCGTGCTTTGCGATTTCATGGTGATCCCTCCGTCAGATATACAGCTTGTTCAGGCGTTTGCCGCCGTAGATGAGGTTCACCAGAGCGCGCGATCCGAGGATGGCGGTGAACATGGAGGTCACGATACCGATGAAGAGCGTCACGGCGAATCCCTTGACGGGGCCGGTGCCGAAGCTGAAGAGCACGACGGCGGCGATGAGCGTGGTCACGTTGGCGTCGACGATGGTCGAGAGCGCCTTGTCGTATCCGGCATGGATGCTCGCCTGCGGCGAATTTCCGTTGCGGATCTCCTCGCGGATGCGCTCGAAGATGAGCACGTTCGCGTCCACCGCCATGCCGACCGTCAGCACGATACCCGCGATACCGGGCAGCGTCAGGGTGGCCTGGAGCATGGAGAGGATGGCGATGATCATCACCAGGTTGACCACCAGCACCAGGTCGGCGATCAGGCCGAACTTGCGGTAGTAGAGCGCCATGAAGCCGACCACCATGGCAAGACCCACCATGACCGAGAAGAAGCCCTGATCGATGTTGTCTTGGCCGAGGCTGGGGCCGATGGTGCGTTCCTCGACGATCTGAATGGGTGCGGCCAGGGCGCCGGAACGCAGCAGCAGTGCGGTGTTGTGGGCCTCCTCGCTGCTGTCGAGACCGGTCGTCTGGAAGCGTCGGCCGAAAGGTTCGCGGATGTTGGCGACGCTGATGACCTCTTCGACCTTGCGGGTGTTTTTGACCGGCTCGCCGTTCACCATCTTGGTGGTGGTGCGGTTCTCGATGAAGACGACCGCCATGGGCTTGCCGACGTTTTCGGTGGTGACGTTGCGCATCCGCCGTGCGCCTTGTCCGTCCAGGTTGACGAAGACCGTCGGGGTGCCGCTCTGGTTGTCGAAGCCGGCCGAGGCGTCGGTGATCTGGTCGCCGGTGACGATGACGCGACGCTTGAGCAGGATCGGGGTTCCGTCGCGCTCGTAGTAGAGCTTGCTGCCGACCGGAACCCGTCCGGCGACCGCATCGGCCACGCTGCCCTCGGTATCGACTAGACGGTATTCCAGGGTTGCCGTAGCGCCGAGGATATCCTTGAGGCGTCCAGGATCCTGGGCTCCGGGCAACTCGACGACGATGCGTCGATCGCCCTGGCGCGCGATGCTCGGTTCGGCGACGCCCAGTGCGTTGACGCGATTGCGCAGGGTCGTGATGTTCTGCTGCAGGGCGAAGTCCTTGATCTCCTTCTGCTCGGTTTCGGGCAGGCTGGCCTGGAGCTCGAAGGTGGAACCGCTCTCGCTCGACTGCACCTGAAGGTTGCGGAACTCGCGGCTCAGGAGCTTCTCCGCCGCAGCGCGGCTGTCGGCATCCGAGAACTTGACCTTGATGTTTCCGCCGTCGCGGGTGACGGTCAGGTAGCGGATCTTGGCCTCTCGCAGCTGTGAGCGCAGGTCGCCGATATAGCGTTCGAGCGCCTGATCCAGCGCGGCCTCCATGTCGACGTCGATGACGACGTGGATACCGCCGCGCAGGTCGAGACCCAGGGCCATCTGGTTCAGGCCGATGGCGCGCATCCAGCCGGGCAGATCGGCGACCTGGGTGAGCGCGGTGCGGTAACGCTCGGACAGGGTGCGTTCGATCGCCTCCTGGCCCTTGAGCTGTTCGCCCGGCTTGGCGAAACGCACCAGCAGCTTGTCACCTTCGCGGGGTTCGATGTCCTTGAAGGGCACCTTGGCGTTCTCCAGCGCGGCACGAATCTCTCCGCTGCTGGAATCGGTGATGGTCGAGCCGCGCGCGGCGCTGATCTCGATCGAGGGGTCTTGAGAGTAGAGGTTCGGCAAAGCCAGAAAGAGGCTCACCAGAATCACGCTCAGGATCAGCAGGTTCTTCCACAAGGGATATCGGTTCATTGCAGTTCAAATCTCAACATCGCTGGTCGCGACAGCCTGGAGGGGAGGCGGGAAGGGCGCGCGGGAGAGACCGCCGTGTAGCGGTGGCCGCGACCGAATTGGAGATATAGCGGCCGGATGACCCGGCTTTGCCGCCAAGGGCGGCCCGAGCCGGGTCCATGCCTATTTTACCGGCGGCTCAGAGGTCCTTAAGGGTGCCTTTTGGCATCACGGCCTCGACCGCCATCCGGCGAACCTTGATCTGCACGCCGTCGGCGATCTCGACCAGGATGAAATTCTCGCCAAGGTCGATGACGCGGCCGGCGACACCGCCGACGGTGGTGATCTCATCGCCCTTCGACAGGGCCTCGATCATCTTACGGTGCTCTTTCTGACGCTTGGACTGAGGGCGGATCAGCAGGAAGTAGAAGACGACCGCGAACAGCACCAGCGGCAGCAGTGCCATGAAGGGGTCGCCTGCGGCTGCCGCAGGCTCGCCCTGGGCCAGGGCGTCGGTGATGAAAAAGCTCATATCGCTTCCCTAGTGGTGTGTGGATCCGTGAGCTGGATCCAGTTGCATGAACAGCGCTGCATCGTCCGGCGGCGCAACCGCCGCACGAGACATGGCGGCGGATTATCGCACAAGGTCGATGAGGAGTAAGACCCCAATCTTCGCCGCCAGGCTACACTCTGACGGCCCTCGGGCGGCGTTGTTCCTTGAAATGACTAACGAATGCATCGAGTTTGCCGGCGGCGATGGCCTCGCGCAGACCGCGCATGAGCGTTTGGTAATAATGCAGGTTGTGGATGGTCGCGAGCCGTGCGCCCAGGATCTCCTTGCAGCGGTCGAGATGGTGCAGATAGGCGCGACTGTAGTGGCGGCAGGTGTAGCAGTCGCACAAGGGGTCGAGCGGCCCCTCGTCGGTGCGGTTGGCGGCGTTGCGGATCTTGACGATGCCCTGGTGGGTGAAGAGATAGCCGTTGCGGGCGTTGCGGGTCGGCATGACGCAGTCGAACATGTCGATGCCGCGCTGGACCGCCGCGACGATGTCCTCGGGCGTGCCGACACCCATCAGATAGCGCGGCCGGTCGGTCGGCATCTTGTCGGACAGGAAATCGAGGATCCGCAGCCGGTCCTCTTCCGGCTCGCCGACCGAGAGCCCGCCGATGGCGTAGCCGTCGAAGCCGATTCGCGTCAGCCCTTCGAGCGAATCGGCGCGCGGTCCCTCGTGCATGCCGCCTTGTACGATACCGAACAAGGCCGACGGATTGTCGCCGTGCGCCTCGCGCGAGCGGGCCGCCCAGCGCAGCGACAGCTCCATCGAGGCGCGCGTCTGGGCCTCATCGGCCGGGTAGGGAGTGCATTCGTCGAAGATCATGACGATGTCCGATCCCAGCTCGCGCTGGACCTGCATCGAGACCTCCGGGCTCAGGAAGACCTTGCTGCCGTCGATCGGGGACTGGAAATGGACGCCCTCCTCGGTGATCTTGCGCAGCTCGCCGAGGCTGAAGACCTGGAAGCCGCCCGAGTCGGTCAGGATCGGTTTGTCCCAATGCATGAAGTCGTGCAGATCGCCGAGTCGGCGGATGATCTCGGTTCCCGGACGCAGCATCAGATGGAAGGTGTTGCCGAGCACGATCTCGGCGCCGACCTCCAGTAGCTCCTCAGGCGTCATCGCCTTCACGGTGCCGTAGGTGCCCACGGGCATGAAGGCGGGCGTTTCGACCGTTCCGCGTTCGAACGTCAGGCGGGCGCGTCGTGCCAGACCGTCTTGGCCAAGCAGATCAAATTCCATCAGTGTCTCCGGTGCGACCGCCGTTCAGCCAGTCGGTCAATTCATACAGGTTCTTCACCGTCAGCGACGGTGGTGTGAGTGCGTCCGGCCAGTCGCGACCGGTGCGGTTGACCCAGATCGCAGCGATGCCGAGCGCGCGTGCCGCCTCCACGTCGGTCCAGGGATCGTCGCCCAGATGCAGACATGCGTCGGCACTACAGCCGGTGAGTTCCAGTGCGCGGCGGAACATGGCCGGGTCCGGCTTGGCTGCGCCAATGCCGGCCGCCGTGAGGTTGTGGTCGAAGATCCCGCGCAGCGGCGTCACCTCGACATCGGCATTGCCGTTGGTGAGGCTCGCCAGACGGTAGTTCGATGCCAGTGAGCGCAACGCGGGCAGGGTGTCCGCATAGGGCTCGATCCGGCTGCGATGGTCCAAAAAGAGCGAGATCGCGACGTCGGCCAGGTCGGTCGCATAGCCGAAGGATTCCAGAAGCTGGATCAGCGAGCGGTGTCGGACCAGCCCCAGGTCGTGCGCGATTTCGGGCATCGTCTCCATGACCGCGCGACGATGTGCGCGCATGCTCTCGATGTCGTGCGACTCGGCGAGCCGGGGCGCCCGGTCACGCAGCCAGTCGTAAAGCGCCTGCTCCGCCGCCTGGATCGCCGGCAGACAGGGCCAGAGGGTGTCGTCCAGGTCGAAGGTGATGAGGCGGATGCGTGCTTGCAGCATGGTCTTGCGGATCGGAAAAGAGCTGCATTGTGCCTGTAAGCCCGACCCGATACCAAGCCGGATCGGCCGATCGGCACATGCGTGCCTCCAGCACGCTAGGCGTCGAAGCGATGCCGTGGTGTTGGCTGTTGCCTATCGCGGGCCGTGCTGCACTTTTCTGCTAGCCTAATCCCGAGCAACGAGACAGAACAGGTATCCCGCGATGGAAGCCTTGGATCTTCACAACCCCATTCATCGCGTCAGCGTGGATCGGTTCCACCAGATGATCGACGCAGGCGTATTCGCCGATGGCGATCGCGTCGAGCTGATCGACGGGGAGATGCGAGACATGTCGCCGATCGGACCCTTGCATGCGAGTTGCACCGACACTCTGACCATGCTGTTCGCGCCCGTTTTGGCGGGCGTCGCGATCGTGTACGCCCGGCATGGGCGTGAACTCATGGGGTGAAAGTCCCCTGTAGGAGTACCTGTGTCCACGAAGTGGACTGTAACTACTAGCTGACGGCAAGGGCAAACCCGCGAGGGGATGTCTGGAGGAAGCCCGAGTGCAAAAGTGCGAGCCGACGGACAGAAACCGCATAGAAGGCTTGGCCCCTGGGCGAGTCAGCACGAGATGACGAAGCCCGACAGGTGCAGGGGGTAGGGTAAATGCGGCGGTTGTGCACTGAAAGTTCACGTTCTTATCCGGGGAGATCTGTCTCGCTTGCGGTCCGCGTTCCTATGGGAGTCGAACTGAGGGCCAGCCTGAAAGGGCTGGAATCACCATCGAACCCTAAGGGGGCTGTGGTTGCCGTGGGAGCCGGCCTGAGGGCCAGTCCGAAAGGGTTGGAATAACCACCGGACCCTACAGCGACTCGGGCAGCGCGCTGAGCGGTAACGCTCGGCGTGATGAGACAGAAGTCAGCAGACGGCATAGTAGCCAAACGCCCACTGTAATGGGTGGGACAAGGTGAAGGCCTGAACCTTCGGCAACGAGCGAGCCTGGCGAATCTCAATGGCTGAATTGCACCCGACCGGGTGAATCGGCCTTGGCGGTCCGTTATGTAGCCAGCGTTGGAGGTCGCCATTCTTCGGTGATCCTTTTAAACCCGAAGGAAACGCCCCGTGCGGACCCGCATGCGGGGTGTTGTGGAGGCCGGGGGAGAAAAACCCCCGGCTATCCGATTAGCCTTTGCTGGTGCGGAATGTGAAATACAGTGCTAGCGACGCCTGCAGACCTCCAGCAAAAATCACAGCGACTCCTCCGACCAAGTGGCTGTTTAACAGGTTAACGCCAATAGCGATGATAAGTTGAGATATACCGCTCTCATTTGAGTTTTTTGCGGACAGGCATTTTGTGACACTCAACCGAATCTGTAGAATCTTCGCCATGCCTGACTACCACCTCACTGATAAGCAACTCGCGGAACTGCGTGCGGCCCACCGAGGTACGCGCGATAAACGCGAGGCTGATCGGATCAAGGCGGTTGTTCTGCTCGCGACCGGCTGGACAGCGGAGCAAATCGCCGAGGTGCTACAGATCGACCCGAATACGGTGCGCAACCACTTCAAGCGCTATCGCCAGGATGGCCTGAAATCACTGGGGCACGTGGCGTTCCGTGGCAGCGCATGCCAGCTCGACGCCGCGCAATTGACGTGCTTGGAAGCGCATCTGCAAAGCCACCTCTACCTCAGCGCCAAGGCTGTCGCCCAGTGGGTCGAAAACACCTTTGATGTTGCCTACACCGTCAGCGGCATGACGGCGCTGCTGCATCGCTTGGGCTACGTCTACAAGAAACCCAAGCTCATCCCTGGCAAGGCCGATCCCGAGGCCCAGAAAGCCTTCCTCGCCGAGTACGAAACACTCAAGCAAACCAAGGGTGATGCGGATCCCATCTATTTCATGGATGCGGTCCACCCGCAGCACAATCCGGTCATCGCCCAGGGCTGGATCAAGCGCGGCGAGGATCGCGAGATCCGCTCCAACACCGGGCGGCGGCGCGTCAACATCAACGGTGCCATCGATCTCAAGTGCCTCGAACCCGTTGTCCGCTTCGACGACAGCATCAATGCCGTCTCGACCATCGCTCTGCTGCAGCAAATCGAGCAGCGGCATCCAGACGCGGCGGTGATTCACGTGATTTGCGACAATGCTCGCTACTATCGCTCCAAGGCGGTTCGTAAGCACTTGGAGACATCACGCGTGCAATTGCTCTTTCTCCCGCCCTATGCGCCAAACCTCAATCTGATCGAGCGATTCTGGAAGTATTTTAAAAAGATAGTGCTCTATAACCGCTATTTTGAGTCGTTCGCCGACTTCAAAGCGGCTTGCGAGAATTTCTTTCGTCACCCGAACCAATATCGTGGTGACCTACGATCGTTGCTGACGGAAAACTTCGCCATTGTCGGCGAGTAAAAACCGAAAAATTGGTATTAGCTCGGTATATCACGGCTCAAGGAGAGTTGAGATATCACGTAACAGAGAAGTCCATTGCCTCTAAAGAGTACATTCATTTTCTTAAGCAACTGATGGAGAAGAGA